>JAIXSZ010000054.1 GCA_027484425.1 Sphingobacteriales bacterium | reverse complement strand
CCTGCGCTTACAGCTGTAACAACACCAGAAGCATCTATAGTAGCTACAGCAGGATAACCGCTGCTCCATGTACCACCAGTAGTACTATTAGACAAAGTAGTAGTACTTCCTGCGCACAAGGACGCTGTACCTGTTATTGTACCTGGATCTAATATTGACAATACAGTAACATCTTTTGTAGTAACCACAGTACCACAAACTGAAGTAACTGAATAACTAATAGTAACAGAACCTGCAGAAACGCCAGTTACAACACCTGTGCTACTAACAGTAGCGGCATCGCTGCTGCTGCTCCAAGAACCGCCAGTAATACTAGCAGTAAGCGCTAAGGTAGAACCTGTACATACAGTAGCTGCACCTGATATGGTACCAGCAACAGGCAATGGATTGATTGTCACGGTGGCAGTAGAAACATCACTACCACAACCAGTAGTTACTGTATAAGAAATAGTGGCAGTACCTGCCGAAACACCTAATACAGCACCTGCTAAAGGAGAAATGCTACCATTTGAATTACTAATAGTCCAAACGCCACCAGATGCAGTACTAGAGAAAACATTAGTAGATCCGATACAAATATTAAAATCACCGGTAATTTCACCAGCATCTGGAGTTACAGAAGCAGAAACTGTGGCTGTTACAACAGCAGTTGGCGACTCACAACCAACATTAAAAGCCGTAACTGAATATACTCCAGCATTAACTAATGCTGCACTAGCAATGGTTGGATTTTGAAGTGTTGACATAAATGAAGCAGGGCCTCTCCACTCATAAGTCACCGAAGATGGTGTAGAGGAAGCTGTGAAATTCAATGGGTCACCAACACAAGCAGCACCAGCGGTAGCAGTAGGAGTTGAAGGAATCACACTAGCTGGATCAAGGTAAATGTAAACTGTATCAGGTATAATACCTACACCAGTGCCAATTGCTCTCAACCTAACAAGAGAGGTATCAGTGGTAAGCGTTACAGAAGTACCAGTAGAAGATGACAATGTTTCGCCAGTAAGAGCAGTCCAAGACCAAGACGATACGTCTGGATTACTAACGCTTACAGTTGTTGTGGCAAACTGACAAATTGAAGCAGTATCGCCAGATTCTAACTCATGCACAAAAGCAGTATCGCCAGTTACAGACCAACCAGATGATGTAGATAAGAGTGCAGGTAAAAAATCAGCACCGTTCAGTACGTAAGTAAAATTGATAATTGTACTGTCTCCGGCAGCAATGCTTGTTCTTTTAAAAACAATACCTATAGCATAGTCACCAGTAGAACTACCTGAATAAGTGAAACCAGATGCACCCGCATAAATAGAACTTAAAGAAGGAGATGGAGGCCATGATGGCAATATATACCCCCTTGCATTAGTATCTAATGAACCCAGTCCAAGATAAGAACCGTAAGTAGTACCCGTTGCAGTAACCAATGTTGCGTCATACTCATTTGGTCTTTGGTAAGCAATCGAGTTGATAGTAGTAAAGCCAATACCACCAGCAACTGGCACCTCCTGATCAGGATCCACACCTCTCAGGTAATAAACATTATTTAAGGCTGAAGAAGTCGTATTTTTTAATATTACTTTACAAACGAAGAATAAATTTGCTGTATCGAAAGAAGTAATTTGTTTGATAGATAAACCAGAAGAGTGAGTTCCTTCCCAAACTGCATATCTTGTAGATGCATCATTTTCTACATAGGTAATTCCACCTAATGAAGGACTGTTGCCGTTATTCTGAGTAACCTTGTTACCATCTACTTCGATAATCCAGCCTTCGTAAGGAGAACCCGGCAAAAAGTAATCACCAATGTAATTAGGAGAGCCCACAGACCAACCATCTCTAGCAGGATCGGCAACAAAACCTAAGTTAGTGCTGCCCGGACCAGAAGAACTAGTACAGGTATTGAAAACACCAGAACCACCTCTTGGGTGATAACCAGATGGGGCAGCAACACTAGAGCCATAAGAACCCAAAGAGTTTATACCCACCTCTATATAGTTGCCTTTCAGAAAGGCGTTACAGCCTGTAAGCTGCGCATCAGACTTAACTGATGCTAGTAGCTGCACTACAAGTACAGGTACTATTTTTAGTAAACCTCGAATATTCATAAATTTTTTTTATTATTGATGAGATTAGATGAGTGTATTTCCAACTATTTTCTGTTTCCCTGCGTAGCGACGTTCCCTGCAGATACTTTAGTATTTATAACCCTTTTAAAAGGTATACTTTTGATAGCGGTAGTACTTTTATCCCAAAAAATATTAAGGTTGTAATTACCAGCAGACAAATTGGAAATGTTTATTTTTGGTTGATGAATATGGTTGCGAGTATTTGCAGCCCAATTAGCTTTTACTTTTCCATTTGCATCTACAACTTGTACAGTAAACAATGTTGGCTCTGCAGTGTTCAGCATAACATCAAGGGAATTATTGTCAGGGGACTGAGAATAAGCGTAGTTAACATTAATATGTTCTTCAACAGCAGAACCACCTTTCGCTTTGTTACTAAAGTCAGCATCGAAATGCCCATAAGTAACATTACTTCCTGCATTATAATTTGCATTCGCAGGATTAATTTTCAATTCAGCGGCTGAATTTTCTGCCCCTGACTGTTTACCTACTCCATTATTTGGATTAGGAGGTGCAGATTGTTTTCCCTCAGTTACCTTGGGCGTTGGTGCCGGTGATTGGGCACCATACATAACCTTTTTGGTAATGCTCTGAGCGGACAATCCACTGCTTGATAGCGATAAAGCTATAATTGCTACAAATGGAACTGTTGCCTTCATAAATGGTTTTTTAGACTATAGATAATTGATTACCAAAAAGTTGTTAAAACAATTTTTGATCGAACATATTTATGTTCTTCTTTGCAAATCTACTAATTATAGTAGCATTTGCATAGTAATAGAGAAAATAAATTAAAATATTTATACAGTATTAATTTTGAAGCCCTGTACCTGTGCGCAAGCGAATTACTTTAACACCAAGAAAATCCCCTAAATAACATGCTAAAAACACCTCCTCCAGACACCTCTACCAAAACTGGTTAAAAATCGGCTATAACCCACGCCCATAGCGGAAACTATTTTTTATGATATACACGTAGCTGTATATCATAGTGCGAAAAGCGTAGTATCATAGATTCCCAATTTGCTGTTGTCGAGGGGCCAATTCACCTTTGTGCCTTAAACACTAAAAATCCTACTACCATGACCCTAACAGACCAAAAGAAACAAGCCCTTGAGCTTTATGTCAACCAATCCTTCACCCAGCAGCAAGTAGCCGATGCCATTGGTGTTTGTATCCGCACCGTCCGCAACTGGGTCAAGCAACACGCCTGGGATCGCCTCCGCCTCGCCACCCACCAAGCCCCAGCTCTCATTGCCGATAACTTCAGCAGCCAGCTAGTAGAACTACAAAACAATATTGCCGCCCGAGAACCCGGCAAACGTATACCTACCATTCAGGAAATGGAAATCATGCACAAGCTCACTGTCTGCATAGCCAACACCAAAAAGACGGTATCATTACCACAAGTCACCCAAATGATGCGCATGTTCCGCTCATTCGTTTTCGACAACCGCTCAAAACCTTATGCCCAAGGTGTAGCCGACCTAATCGACGGATTCATCGAGGCACGCTCGCGTTTCGGGTATTCCCCTTTCGAACTCGAATTCGGAGTAGAGAAAATCCAGCACATCGACCCACTCTACAGTCCATATGTCGACACTATCGCCAAAGAAACCACCGAACCAATAATCCCAAGATTTTACGAACCACCAAACACCACTCCACCGCCAACCAGCAAAAGAACGCACGTCATCGATACCAGTACTTGGACCGACGATATGCTCATTGCCATCAACGAAGAACTCAGCAACCACGAAGCCATCAAAAACATGCCACCCGAACAACAAAAAACCTATGCCGAATTGTCTGAGATACTTAAGCCAGTAATGGAAAGCAGATTGCCAAAAACCAACACCCAAAAGCCCAAAACACAAGAAACATCCAGTAACGAACCTTTTAGTAGCCATAGCTCTGTAACGAAGGCTACAGACAATCTGGAAACCATGCTCACACGTATCAGAAAGGCATTCCTCCAAAACCACCCCGTCCATCCCGACTATGATAAACCCAAAAACAACATCAAAACAGCATCAATGCCGGAAAATGAAACCTCATTGATAATCAACGACTTAAGTGCCAAAACACATGAAAACACCGGCAACAAAGCGGCAATTCAGGAAAACCTGATGCACTCTCCACAACACATAAACACAAAATCAAATATCACAACTCCCTTCCTAAAAAACCAACCAGAAACAACCGGAAATTATGCACCATTACCAGAAAATGAAACAGCATTGATAATCAACGACTTAGGTGTCAATACCCATGAAACGACCGGCAACGAAGCCGGAATACAGCCCCTTCGGCTGTCCCTCCGCTCTCGCACTCTTCCTCGCTCTGAAAATCCCTCTCACCTCCCAAATACTGACTCAATACCGGAAAATGAAACCTCATTGATAATCAACGACTTAGGTGTCAAAACACATGAAACGACCGGAAACAAACCGGAAACTCCCATCGACCCATTGTTTGTAGGTTACCCCAGATCCAGCACTCCCCCCGACCCTTCCGTACCCTACACCTACTTCAATGGCAAAATGCTCCTCACCAAGTACCCCGATGGCAGCATCCGTTACGACTATGGTGGCGGCCGCCCTGCCGTTACCATCAAAAAAGGAGGCCCAGCCATCCTCGAGCGCAGGGTGTTTTATATCTAAAACTTTTTGCAGCCCAACATTTTTCAGACACGACTCCATCAATAGTGATTAGCTTTGATCCGCTAAATTCACTAGATAGTTGATGGTGTTTTGTCGTATTTGCATCACCAAGCAATCAATCTAAAAATTGATCATTACTCATTTGCGTTAGTTTTATTTAAAATACAGGCATAAAAAAATAACTAAATAATAAACCATAGCATAGCAAACCTATTGCAATCAAAACCAGTCTATTATACCAAACCACAATACAATGAACAAACACACCTCCTACTTTTTTACCTTAGCACTTGTATTATCTGCGGCTATCACCTCCTGTACTAAAAACAGCGAAAAAGTAACATCCGGCGATCCAGCGCCCTGTTCAGCAGTACTATACGGATATTCTATCTCTGGTGCTTCTATATTTCCCGACAGCGCAGCTACTTTCGGCACCATTAACCTTTCCTCCGCTACCAGTTCATCGTTAGGCAGTTTCAACAATACTACTTATTCTAACCAAGGGGCATTCAATACTTCGGAAAACTGCTACTATGTGTTCAAGTATTTCAATTACGGAGCCACCAGAACATTGTATAAAATCACTCCCAGTGGAGCTGTCACCACCATTACAGCACCTGCCATCGAGCGTATGGAAGGCTTAGTTTACGATAGCATCACTAATAGTTTGTACTGCCTAAAATGCAACAACGGCACACCAGCCGAGGTAGTGAAAATATCCATAACTGGCACTACCTTCTCGTACACTACTGTGGGCACTACTACTAGGATAGTTAGGAGCGCATCACCTGCTACTTCAACCATTAACATCACAACGGGTGAATTATATTTCGCTACTATGAATTACAGTCCCGATGGGTACGGTATCGAGAAATTTAACCTCGCTACAGGAGTAGCTACACTAATAGCTTCAGGATCAGATAAGCGAATCATGGGACTTCGTTTCAACAAAAACGACAATATGTTATATGCAATCGTAGATAACATAACATCAACCCCTTTAACGTTTGATTTTGTAAAAATCACAACTTCAGGCAGCTTTAGTGTGCTCTCTACCTTACCATTCCAAGTCAACAATGAGTTCTATTCTACCGCCTTTAATCCTTGCGAAAACAGATATATTTTATCCACGCTCACTGACTCAGGATGGGCTTATCGCACACTCCATCAATTTAATATGAGTGGCACAATAGTTCAGTCAGACACTACTTCAGGCTTGTATCAAGGTATGATTGTTACCTATTAACAATACTTCTCCTAATCGTACAAAACCATGAAAATACCAGGCAGTCAAGCCGGCATACAGCCCATTGGGCTATGCCTGCGCTCTCGCTGTTTTCCTCTCTCCTACAATCCCTCCGAGCTGCACATTAATACACCAATACCAAAAAAGTGAATAGTGTTGATAATCAACCACTTACACCCAAACCCCTATGAAATCACCGGCAAGAAACCGGCAATTGACAGCACAGACCCTTGCTCGCTATCACGTCTTGTAATAGCCAAAACAAGTACATACAAATAATAAACTGGCACGTATGCTATAACCATGTATATTCAATAAAAGACTACATATTATTACACCGAAAATAGATGGCATTCATTGTGGTTTTATGAATCAAACGATTATATTTGTGGACTTTAACATTATTTAACACAACCAACAAAATGATGACTCTTTTTTATCTCGTTCCAGCATTTGGCGTTCTGGCTTTGCTGTACACATTTATTAAAAGTGCCTGGGTTACCAAACAAGACGCAGGTAGCGACCGAATGAAGGAAATTGCACGCTACATAGCCGAAGGTGCTATGGCATTCCTCAAAGCCGAATACAAAATCCTTACTTATTTCGTCATTATCGCTGGTTTACTACTGGCATTTATGGGCTACAGCAATCCTAAGTCTAGCCCCATGATAGCATTGGCTTTTGTTATTGGTGCATTTTTCAGCGCATTAGCAGGTTTTATAGGCATGCGTATAGCTACCAAGGCGAACGTTCGTACTACTGAAGCCGCTAAAACTAGCCTTTCCAAAGCACTCAATGTATCGTTTGGTGGTGGTTCAGTTATGGGTCTAGGTGTATCTGGTTTGGCAGTTTTAGGACTAGGTGGTTTGTTCATCATCCTCAAAATGATTTTTGCACCAGATTCACTAGCCAATAGCGAAGAAATGGAACGCACCATCGAGGTTCTTACAGGTTTCTCTCTAGGTGCCGAAAGTATTGCGCTTTTCGCCCGTGTGGGTGGTGGTATATACACCAAGGCTGCCGATGTAGGTGCTGACCTGGTAGGCAAAGTAGAAGCAGGTATCCCAGAGGACGACCCCCGCAACCCCGCAACCATTGCCGATAACGTGGGCGATAACGTTGGTGATGTGGCTGGTATGGGTGCCGATCTTTTTGGTTCTTATGTAGCTACAGTTCTTGCTACAATGGTACTAGGCAGAGAAACTGGCGACATGTCAGCTATCCTGTTACCTATGATGATAGCAGGTGTAGGTATCGTTTTATCCATCATAGGCACTCTGTTTGTTCGTATTTCTGATAGCGTTGGCAACAGTACTGCTGCCGTTCAGAGAGCGCTCAATATGGGCAACTGGGGTTCTATTGTGCTTACCGCTGTAGCTTGCTACTTCCTAGTTCACAATATTTTACCCGAAACCCTTACACTTCGTGGATACGAATTCACAAGAGATGGTGTTTTTTATGCCATTTTAGTAGGTCTTGCAGTAGGTACTTTGATGAGTATGATTACCGAATACTATACTGCAATGGGCAAACGCCCAGTAATGAGCATCATTCGTCAATCATCTACTGGTCACGCTACCAATATCATTGGAGGTTTGGCAGTTGGTATGGAGTCTACTACCCTTCCCATCATTGTGTTGGCAGGTGGTATTTGGGGCTCTTACGAGTGTGCAGGTCTGTATGGTGTGGCTATTGCTGCAGCAGGTATGATGGCTACTACGGCTATGCAGTTGGCTATCGATGCCTTCGGCCCTATCGCCGATAACGCTGGTGGTATTGCCGAAATGTGTGAACTACCTAAAGAAGTACGCGAAAGAACAGATATACTCGATGCAGTAGGTAATACTACCGCTGCTACCGGTAAAGGTTTTGCTATAGCCTCTGCCGCACTTACTGCACTGGCATTGTTTGCAGCCTTCGTAGGTGTTGCTGGTATCACAGGTATCGATATCTACAAGGCCAATGTACTGGCTTGTTTATTTGTAGGGGGTATGATACCCTTCATTTTCTCCTCATTGGCCATACGTGCTGTGGGCAAGGCTGCTATGAGCATGGTAGAAGAAGTACGTCGTCAGTTCCGCACCATACCCGGCATCATGGAGGGTACAGGCAAACCAGAATACGACAAATGCGTAGCTATCTCTACCGAGGCGTCTATCAGAATGATGGTGGCACCTGGTGCTATTGCCATTATCTCTCCACTTATCATCGGTTTCATGCCAGGTCTTGGTGCAGAGGCGCTAGGCGGTTTCTTGGCGGGTGCTACTGTTAGTGGTGTACTCATGGGTATGTTCCAAAACAACGCTGGTGGTGCTTGGGACAACGCTAAAAAATCATTCGAAAAAGGTGTAGAAATAAACGGAGAGATCTACTACAAAAAATCAGAACCACACAAGGCTTCAGTAACAGGTGATACCGTAGGTGATCCTTTCAAAGATACTTCTGGCCCATCTATGAACATCCTTATCAAATTGATGTCCATAGTAGCATTAGTTATTGCACCTACCATTGCTAGCATTAGCAAAAACAAACAAGCAAACGTAAACGTAAAAAAAGAAACTACAATTACTGCTGCGGTAGCTACGCCTGCACCAGCTGCAGTAATAGCACAATAATTACCAAACACTGTGCAAACTAAACAAAACCCCGGAACCAAAATTCCGGGGTTTCTTTACATAATTTATATTGAATAATTAATTAATACAAAAAGCACATTCGATTACAAAACGTTTATTCACACAGGTCATCACCACTTCTTCTCTATCGAATCCTGCATAGACACATAACTCACATATCTGTCAGCAGCTATCACACCCTCAGCCACAGCTTGTTTCACCGCACAGCCCGGTTCATTTATATGCTGACAATTATTAAACTTACAATCATTCAGCACCCTCCGCATTTCCGGAAAATACTGCGACAACTCCTCTTTCTCAAAATCTATCAACCCAAACTCCTTCACACCCGGAGTATCTATGATACGCCCACCTTCAGGTAGGTCAAACATCTCTGCAAATGTGGTAGTATGTTGCCCCTTACCACTCCACCCCGATACCACATTCGTACGCGCCCCCAAACCTGGTATAAACTGGTTGATCAAGGTACTTTTACCCACCCCAGAGTGCCCGCTAAAAAGTGTTATCTTGTCCTTCAACCGCTCTCCTAGCCTCCCTAAAGTGCTCTTATCAGTAGCTACTACAGGGTACAATTCATAGCCTGCAGCAGTATATACACGCTCCCAATCATCAAAAACCTCTCTATGTTTAGGCTTCAAGATATCCATCTTATTCACCACCACTATAGCGGGTATATGATAGGCCTCAGCCGTCACCAAAAACCGGTCAATAAAGCCTGTAGACGTCCTAGGGTCAGCTATGGAAGCCACCAACAATGCTAGGTCTACATTAGATGCTATAATATGTTTCTGAGAAGGATTATGGGGCGATACCCGCACCATATAGTTGTGCCGAGGCACCACACCACTTATAATGGCAGTAAATATATTCTCGTCTTCCGGCTCAAAAACCACTACATCACCCACTGCCACCGGATTGGTAGAAGAAATATCTTCATCTATCTTCAGCTTACCCTTTATTCTGGCATTCCAAAACTGCCCATCTTCCCCACAAACCGAGTACCAACTACCTGTAGATTTATATACTTTTCCCTGCATGTTAATTATTGCCCTGTCAAAAGTAATGAGGAACTATGACAATACGTCAATAACCAATAATGCTCCCTGCATTAAAACCCAAGAATGTGGATAACCTACTAATACGTACAGGTTTTACTTTTTTGTGGCAGTGCATATTACGTACCTTTGTACCAGCAAATACAAGATGAGCGCGAACGAACAGAACCGGAGTAAAATATGGACACCATTATTATACTCATTGGTATTGGTGGTAGGGATGATTTTGGGCTTTAAACTTAAAGATACACTCCGTAACAATCACGACATATCAAGAGGTATTCAACAAAACGACCGACTAGAAGAAATAATTGAACTGATAAAACAAAAATACGTAGATACCATCAATACCAATCTACTCTATGAAGATGCTGTAACCGGCTTACTTTCGCCACTAGACCCTCACACCGTTTACATTCCCGCCGATGAACTGCAAGAAGTTAACAACGATTTGGATGGTGGTTTTTCAGGCATAGGTGTTGAGTTTTCTATTCTTAAAGACACCGTAGAAGTAACCTCAGTAGTAGAAGATGGTCCAGCATCAAAGGCAGGTGTTACCGCTGGCGATAAAATAATAAAAGTTGGCGATAGCTTAGTTGCTGGCACTGGCATTACCTCCGACAGAATAATGTCGCTACTACGCGGCCAGCAAAACAGCACAGTAGATGTGACCATGAAACTAATAGAAACTGGCACACAAAAGAAAATACCTATCATACGAGACATCATACCCATCTATAGTGTTGATGCTAGCATAATGGCTGACAATAAAACTGGCTACATAAAAATAAACAGATTCAGCGCCACTACTTACGATGAGTTTTCCAAAGCACTCACCCAACTAAAAAAAGAAGGTGCCTCTCAACTAATCTTAGACCTCAGAGATAACCCCGGTGGATATCTGAATGCTGCAACATCTATACTCGACGACCTTCTAGACAATGAAAAACTACTCGTATACACCAAAGGTCGCAATAGTGCCCGTATAGACTATAAAGCAGGAGAACTAGGGTCATTTGAAGAGGGTAAAATAGCTATTCTAGTAGACGAAAACTCCGCATCTGCCAGCGAAATAATAGCGGGTGCCATTCAAGACTGGGACAGAGGTGTAATAGTGGGCAGACGCACTTATGGTAAGGGACTAGTACAAGAACAATATGAAATGCCCGATGGTGCAGCATTGCGCCTTACCACTGCTAAATACTACACTCCATCAGGTAGAAGCATACAACGCTCTTACGCTGAAGGAAGAGATGCCTATGAAGAAGATTTTGCAAAAAGATATGATAATGGCGAGCTTACTGGCAATGATGTAATCCCCCCAGCAGATAGTACCCCTTACTATACTGCACACAAACGCATAGTATATGGAGGCGGCGGTATAAAACCTGACGTATATGTACCTTACGACACCTCAAAATGGTCTACACCACTACTCAACATTGCCTTTAGTCAAGAGATGAGAAATGTGATATGGGATTATTATCTGCAAAACAGAAACACTTTTAACTTCAAAAATATTGCTGATTTTACACATTCTTTCAAGGGAGAGGGACAGGTGATTGATAAGTTTGTATCGTTACTGCCACCCGCTGAGCGCAAAACATTACTAAAACAGTTTACTACTCCCATGAGTCAGCATTACTTTGAGATGCAAATCAAGGCACAATTAGCCAGGTATTTGTTCCGCGACAATGGGTATTACTCAGTAAAACTAAAGGATGATAATGTGGTGAACAAAGCACTAGAAGTACTTAACACCAATCGATATAATCAGATACTAAGCAAATAATATAATGTGTGCATGTAGTTGATTCATCGTCCAAAAGCGGGCAAATCAGACAGCCATGTTATATTATCGACATCACTAGCATCAGCACAAAATGTTTCGTGACCATTAGTTAGCACCCAATACCTAGCTTGTAAGGTAGTATGGTAACTTAGAAGTTGCATAAACGTATCTCTGCTAATAGGTATATCGGGACTTTTGCACTCTACTAGCATCCAAGGTTTATGGTTGTGGTCATATACTACAATATCGAAACGTTTGATTCTGGTACCCACTGATATAGATTTTTCGGCAGCTATTAATGCCTGAGGATACCCTAAAGAAGCTGTAAAATACCCCAATATATACTGACGCACATGTTCTTCAGGGGTGAGTAGCAGCCATTTTTTTCTTATAGGGTCGTATACCTGCGTTTTATCTTCGGCTTTACGCAGCTTTAATAATATACCCTGAAAGTCAATAGAAATATTCACACCCAAAAATACGGACTATACACCACTTTGTCTATTTGAGCGTTACCTGTTTTCACGCTTTATTAGCCACTAACTTTATCAATATTTTTGGTGGCGATAATTATAATTTCTACTTTAGATGGGCAAAGAAGAAATGGAAATAAATGCCCCAAAAGTGGTGCTGTGCGCCCGCTATTAATAATACATAAACAATTATTTTTCAATCAATGTCTTATACTTTAGTAATACATGGCGGTGCAGGTAACATAACCCCTGCAATAATGAATACCCAGCAAGAAGCAGAATATACAATAGCACTAAAAGAAGCACTGGTGAAAGGCACAGATGTGCTGCGTGCTGGAGGCTCAGCCACCGATGCGGTAGTAGCAGCGATATGCGAAATGGAAGATAATCCGCTGTTCAATGCAGGTAGAGGATCAGTATTTACAAAAAAAGGCCTGAATGAAATGGATGCTGCCATAATGGATGGCAGCAATATAGCCGCAGGTGCTGTAGCTGGTGTACGCAATATAAAAAACCCTATAAAGCTGGCACGAGAAGTAATGCTGCACAGTGGGCACGTACTGCTATGTAATGAAGGTGCTGGTGAATTTGCACTGAAACAAGGTGTAGAAATGGCACCGGATGAGTATTTCTTCAACAAATCGAGATATGACCAATGGGTGGAAATACGTGATACTGATTATACACAACTTGATCATAAGGGTGATAACCTAAAAGGCGGCCCAGTAACACCGAATACAGGTCATAAATTTGGCACAGTAGGTGCCGTGGCTTGCGATGCTATGGGAAACATAGCTGCAGGAACATCTACTGGTGGAATGACCAATAAACGCTTTAGCCGCATAGGCGACAGCCCAATACCTGGTGCCGGCACTTACGCCAACAATAAAACCTGTGCCATATCTTGTACCGGGCACGGCGAGTACTTTTTGAGAGCGGTAGTAGCTTATGATGTTTCGTGCCTAATGGAGTATAAAGGCTTATCGCTGCAAGAAGCCTGCGACATAGTAATAAAAGATAAACTTGTAAAAATGGGGGGCGAGGGTGGATTGATAGCTGTAGATGCAATGGGAAACTATAATTTCTGTTTCAATTCGGCAGGTATGTATAGAGGTATGCGCAACAGCGAGGGAAAAGAAATAGTAGGCTTCTATGGCATGTAGTGCTGTGGGAAACTTTGTGAGATTATAACGTGAATCTTCAGGAACTTTGTAAGTGAAAGACTGAAAGAACAGGTGAAAACTAAGAACAATAAATGTCAGATAACTATATAGTATCAGCCAGAAAGTACCGCCCACAAACCTTTGACACGGTGGTGGGTCAGGAACACATAACTACTACGCTCAAAAACGCTATTCGCAACCAACATCTGGCACATGCTTTTTTGTTTTGCGGACCACGTGGAGTGGGTAAAACTACTTGTGCCCGTATCTTAGCTAAAACTATCAACTGCGAAAACCCTACTGCCGATATGGAGGCTTGTGGTGTGTGCAGTACATGTGCCAGCCTCAAGGACAGTGCTTCATTTAATGTTTTTGAGCTGGATGCTGCAAGTAATAACTCTGTCGATGATATAAGAGAACTGACCAATCAGGTGCGCTTTGCGCCGCAACATGGCAGATACAAGGTGTATATAATAGATGAGGTTCACATGCTGAGTGCTGCCGCATTTAACGCATTTCTAAAAACACTGGAAGAACCCCCACCCTATGCGATATTTATACTAGCCACTACCGAAAAACATAAAATTTTACCTACTATCCTCAGTCGTTGTCAGATTTTTGATTTCAAACGAATCACCACCAACGATATTGTAGCTCACCTACAAGGTATAGCAGTAAAAGAAAGCATGATAGCCAACGAGGCTGCACTGCATGTAATAGCCCAAAAAAGCGAAGGCTGCATGCGTGATGCTCTATCTATGCTTGACCGCATAGCGAGCTTCACCAATGGTATGCTTACCTATGCCAATACTATGGAGCATCTGAATATACTAGATGCAGACTTCTACTTTAGCATAACGGATGCCATGCTGAGCCAAGATGTAGCTAGCGCGATGCTACTGCTAGACGACGCCCTAGAAAAAGGATTTGAAGGAGATGTGGTAGTAGGTGGATTAGGTGAACACTTCAGGAATCTGATACTGTGTAAAGATGGCAGAATGGCAAGGTTGCTGGATGTGCCAAATGCACACAGGTTGATGTATCATGAAAAAGCAAACCAAACACCTCCCTCGTTCCTAATATCGGGACTGAATGTAATAAATGACTGTGAACTGCAATATAAAAACGCTAATAATAGGCGACTACATGTGGAACTGTGCATTATAAAACTTTGCTTTTTGCTACAAGCTGTATCTGCACCACCCATATATGGAGGAGAACAGGGCAAACTAAGTGCGGGTGAAATGCCTGGTGAAAAAAAAAACACAACTAGTGTAGCCCCTACCACTATAGCACAGAACATACAGACATCACAACAAGCGCCTACCCCTGTTGCTGCGCCATCGTATACCACAGCAACAGAGACTCATGATGGGTACACCAAACTTGTGCAGGAGCAGGCCAAGGTGGAACAACCCGTAAGTGCCCCTCCGGCACCAGTTGTGCCAGCTGGCCAACCGACACCAAGTTATACCCCCAATGCAGTACCTGTAGCAGGTATACGCCAAGCGCCTACCACCCGCAAAGTAAGCATGGATATACTGGGTGACCTAGATGAAGTAATGAACCAAGCAGCAGCGGGACTACTTCCGCAATCTGCTCCACTAACTGCTGAAAAAGCACAATCAATTTTTGAAGAATATAAACAAAGTCTACAAGTAGCTGGCAAGAGTGTACTGTTTTCGCAGTTCAGTATGATGAGGCTGGAATCATATCCACCAGATGAGGTAAGATTAATAACGCCAGGCGAAATGACTGACACCTATGCCCGTGAGCAGCGCACGCATATGATAGAATTTTTCAGTGAAAGAGCGGGAAGGTCTGTGCGCATCACTACCGAAATACAAATAGATGAAAGCATGATAGACAACACCCCAAGAGCCCTGAGTAAAAGTGAAATGTATGAAGTGATGGTAGCAAAAAACCCCAATTTGGCAAAACTAAAAGAAGGTGCAGGATTGCAAATAGAATACTAATTATTTGCATTTATTACGCTTCTAGCTTTCGTTGACTTTCCTTTTGTTTAAGGTCTTGTCTATGGTCAGATAGTCTAGGAAATAGATGATCTTAATTGACAAACTATTGCTTTGTGGGGCCTGAAGTGTGGTTCTAACATCTGTACCATAATCAGGTATAATGTTAGGACCGGCAGAATAAATACTGTTTTGGTATACTATACTCATTTCGCTACCAGGCTTAAATTGCCAAACGAAGTTCATGAAGACATTAAAAGAATTGTAGTTGACATTGTGATTAGTATTGTAATTAGTACTATTCAGTTTTCCACTTTCATCTAGCAATTCGTATTTGGTATATACAGCCTGAGACCAATAATGCCTTGCATCCAACTTCAAAGACATATTTCGAGTAAAGATGTAAGCTGTAGAGAGCGTATTGATGGTAGTGCTAAGTGAGCGAGCGCCTAAATAAATAGAATCACCCACCTTGCTTACAAAACCGACATCATTGGCCCTGTTTTCGCGAGAGAGGCTATAAACCGCTGATAGTTTGTTACTAAACCTATATCTGGGTGATATAGACCAATACTCAGTTTGGCGGTTACTACTGCCAAACCAGCGTTTACTCGCTTCAATATCGAGTGCAAATCGCTTTCTGTAATCGGACGAGATGAAACCACCATTCATGTTGTTGGCAGGAAAAACATAGTATCTACCGGGTGTGCGAGGTTCGAAAAAGTCGTAAGACACATCAGGTTGAGCATCCCAATACAAACCAGAGGTGAGAAAATTTTTGAATGTTACTACATGATTGCCATGAACCGCTGCACGAGCAAAAACATCTGGATTGAAAGCTCTGTAATACTCCATACCTATTTTGTTGTAGGTAGTATTTATGATCCAAAACGGCTTGTAAGTATTATAAATGTTGTAGTATAAGCATGAAATAATATTGTTACGGTCTAGATAACCGAGGTCGTTTGCATTAAACCTATCACTTACAGCTCTAGTGTTGAGCGACCAAGTATAGTTGCCGCTCTGCTTGCCCAATGTAAGTGCTGACCTATACCCAACATCGGTACTGGTATTGTAAAAAAGCTGACTAACATCTGCAGAGCCGCTAATGGCATATTTATTGGCCTTATCGGCAAATCTGAATAAAACTGCACTTACATTGGCATCATAACTGGTTTCTTTTCTGGATACATTAGTGTTTACCAGACTTACGAAAGAGTTGTTTTTCAAAGCCTGATCTACCACAATAACGTTGTAGTTGGTTAAAGGAGATGTTTGTATGGTGCGCTCAGTATTTGTTGATGTATCTACAACCGTGGCTCTCGTCTCCGCAGATACAGCATTAAAGAAACCAATGCCTGTGTTATTTCTAGTTCTGCCAGATAGCTTGGCAGCATTGTATAATCTGGAATTGGCAGGATTTTTAGAGAGTATTTCCCCCTTGTTTATTTGTCCGCTTAGCTTATTAAGGTTGATAGGTGTACCCCCGACCCTCCGAGAGTAGAAAAGGTCATTTTTATTAAACAGATCAACCCCTTCTGTAAAGAAATATCTACGCTCATCGTAGCGTACCTCAATTGGTGATAAATTAAGTACGCGATTATCGAATAAAGTTTGACCGAAATCGGGTACTAACGTCATATCAAGCGTAAAACTCTCGTTGAGACCATACTTAATATCCATGCCTCCGTTAAGGCTTCGTGCTACAGCACCATCATAATCTTCTATGTATGAAGACATATAAGGCAGTAGAGCCAGCCTGATAGGTGCCTTGATATTTTGTATTCCGTCCAAAATACCAGACTGGCTAATTCTATTCTGTATAGCAGGAGAAACGTCATTCCAATAGCTTCTTTCTCTGTTTCGGCGTATAACACGAACAAAATTTACCCCCCATTTTTGGATATCTTTATTGGGAAACCTAAGAGCAGAATAGGGAATCTTCATCTCAACTGTCCAGCCACTATCATTAGTGGTTACCTTAGAGTACCAGGCGGCATTCCAAGAGCGGTCTACGTTGTCGAACTTTACAATAGCATCTGCCTGCACCCCAGCGGCTGTAACTACAAATTCTGTAGCATTTTGTCGGTCAAGATAGGTGTCGAAAGTAACACCGAAAGCATCTGTATTGCTATCCTCAAAGTCGTCTCTAGGCGACAATTGGCGAACGATGCTATCTGGGTGCTCTTCATATATCATTGCCCCTACATAGACCGCTTCATCGTCGTACAATATTTGTACTGAAGTGCGCTGCGCTGAGGCAATACCTGGGTGAGGTGTAAACTGTGTAAACCTATAGACAGATGATTGGCTAATCCAGTCGTTTTCCGTCAACTTGCCGTCAATTACGATCTTGCCAGCAACTACACGAGCCCTAGCAGCCTTTAGCTCAGGATGTGCGAAAACACTACCAGAATAAAAAAGCAAAACAAATAACAACGAAAAATTGCGCACTTCAAAAAAACTCACCCGTTTTGCCTTTTATACAGATAGTAGTGTTACAGAATTAGAAACTTGTGTTGATCATTGCCTTTACCCCACTAAATGCTGGCTCATAACGACACACACCACCTGTACAGTTGATACCATCAACCTGCTTTACATAAGCTAAAGTGAACCTGTGTGGGCCCTTGGTGTAAGCACTGAACACACTATAGTAGTGATTGCCTGGATCTTTGTAGTTTACGTTATCTACACCTTTGTTAGGCACACTGTTAAACATGTCTGATACAGAAAACGACCATTTAGGAGCAATGTTAAACTCTAGCAAAGCAAAAGCCCAAGAACCGTAATCGCGTTTAGCGTCCATATATTGCGCCTCGAATCTTAAAGACTTCTGGTCGTTAATTTTGTAAGTAATTTCGGCAAAAGGAGTGATGGCATATTGAACAGGAACTGTGATAGAGGATGACCTGCTCTGATAAGCAAGGATATTATACTCCATGTACTGCACACCACCCTCTATTACCCACTTATCCAAGCCCTGATAGATAGCCTCGGCAAAAGCCTCGCGGTACAGTTTGCTTCCTTCAAGTGTATTAATGTGTGTGTAGGTAAATGTGAAGTTAGTAACATCGTTAGGGGTAACTGTAAGATTTGCAGTACCTGCCATTTCAGATATATCCTGAGATGCTGGTGTATAGCGCGACATGAGGCGCAATGGGCGCAAGACTGCTATAATGGGTTGCCAGTTGAGCATACCCTTCAACAGTGTTTCATTGGGTGAGGTACGCATCATAAAATCTTCGGTGCGCTTACCAAACAAACTCAACGCTATCCCCTTCATGCCATAACTTAAAGATGTGTATAATACATTTCCTGGTTTGTCTTGCAGTATGTTGTCTTTCAGAATGGCTTCATTGGTTTTATAATCCGCCTCTACATACCAAGATAGGTTTTTGTAGGTAAGGCTGTTGTATGCCGAAAATGCATACATATTGTACATAGGATTAAACCTCGCCTGTGTATCCTGACCATTAATGGTAGCAGCTACTGCATTCATGCTGGCAGCATCGAGTGTTCTGTTGAGCACCCCTATACCTGGTGTGATATGCACGGTGCCGGCAGAGAAATCGCCCTCAGCATTGATACCTTTTATAACTGGTGCATACCTTACATTGTTCACCAGATTATTGTCGCTATTATTGTTTTTCTGCTGTCCGGTGAAACCTTTTACCATAAAGTTATCGGCAAACTTGTACTTGAGCGAAATACCCACCAAGGCATTGTCTATCAACAAACCACGATCTTCGTAAGCTCTGAATAGTATACCGCAACCGATTTGGTCGTAGATAGTACCTACAGATATAGTAAGATCGTCAAGTTCCTTGGTCACATTCCAGGCACCAATACCAAAGTCAGTATTAGCAGTAACCGGATTTTTAAGATTAGAATTGTTAAATGCATCTGCACGAACGAAAAACGTGAAACCATTGTTGGTGGCATATCTTAAAGTAAGCCAACCATCGCTGCCGCTTAGTGCATTGTCATAAAGAGGATTTCCAGATGCCTGAATATTCGTATCTTTATGAAAAAAGTTGAGGTTCATCATCAGATCGCCTGAAAGTGTACCCTGACCGAAAGAACTAGCTGTTAAAATTGATGCAAGAAAGAATAGAACTGGTTTTTTCATTTAAACGCTGTAATTGTTAAAGTTTTTCCGAAATTAGCCCCGAAAATCAAATGTGGCAAAGTTTTCGCTTAATATTTTAAAAAACAAACAAAATATGAAAAAAATGCTCGCCATTGCGGCATGCTTATTAGCAACAACCATTATACATGCACAAGATTTGCCAAACACACAGGTAAAAAACGTGAACACAGGTAAAAAAGTAGCTTTCAACGAAACTGTGCAAAAAGGTCGTGTGACTGTTATTAGTTTTTGGGCTACATGGTGTGTGCCCTGCAAAAAAGAAATAAAAAATATATCGCTGAAACTAGCCGACTGGAAAAAAGAAGTAGACTTTGATTTTATGACCATGTCGATAGATGAAGCTCGTGCCGAAGGATTGGTGCGTACTTATGCTATATCGCAAGGTTGGTCTTTCCCCTACTACATAGATCCAAACTCTGACCTTAAACGCTCACTCAACTTCCAGTCTGTACCCTTCACGATGATAATAGATAAAGAGGGCAAAATGGCTTGGAAACACATAGGCTATGAAGAAGGTGGTGAGAATGAAGTGTTTGCAAAAATTAAAGAAATAGCAGGACCAGCGGTGGCTAAGTAAGATAATTGCAAAAAGCTCAACTGCACAACAGGAATAAGTAACCTATAATAATGGGGACATCTTAAAACTAACATTTTGAGATGCCCCCATTTTTAGTTTTACAGGGTAATTAGATTTGTCTAAGACTTGTGGAATTTATTTGATTGTGGATCTAGTAAATAACCAAACAGATAATTGTTGTTAGGAATGCTCTCAAAGGAACATGAAAAGACACAGCTATTGGTGACAACGTTTTAGAGAAAAATTACAATTTTTAAAAGTGCATTTGAAGTAGGAAAAAACTAATAAAACAGAAAAAATGAAACCCAACTCCCAAAACAAATGTTATCTCTCCATTTTGCTATTACTGATATGCCAGTGTACTGAAGTGAAGTCAGATAGTAGTGAAAAACAGAAAAAAAAGAATAATTACATTATCATACAGCTTTATTGTGGTAATATACTGTCGGAAAGTCGAGTAAATTGCGAGTCATTTCGAGAGCAATTTTCTCAATTCGCTAGATTTAAAGAGATAAAAGTACATGAAAACGATAGTGAATACAAAATGATAAATAAACTGTATGCCTACAGTACAGATTACCCAACGAAAGGATTACAAATTGATACAAGGATGCGAATTGAAAATTACATAAATGATACATTATTCAATACAATGTGTTTTAACCAGTTTGCAATGGCATCACAGTCTAATAAAGAAAGTTTACAAATCAACGATTCTTTATTCAATTATATACTTAAAACGTTTTGCAATAAAAAATATTCCAACTACAAGGAGTTTTGACCATTTTTATGCAAGATAAATGAATAACTTTTATATATTATCCTACAATTAGTAAATTCTGAGTTTACATTGCAGAAAATTATGCTGTTATTGAGAATACAAATTTGCTATTTTGAATTAAAAAGTAATAGCTTGACTGTGACTAAATGAGCTTAATATCTTACGAGATGAATCGACTTAGACAATTCGTAATATTGCATTTAATTTTTATTGTAACTAGTTGTCAAACACCAAGAGGATTTCCTGGAGTATCTGACTATATCAAGGACTCTAAAGAAAGGGGCGTTTTTATTCAGGAATATACAGTTTACCCTAATCCTTATATAATCAATGATTCCTTGCAAATCACAGTAAACGAAGCATGGGTGGAGCGGCAATGGATACATACTTCAAAACCAAAAGGAGCGAAAATTCGAGAAAAAGGATATCAATTAGCTATTAATACGACGGAAAAAGATTTAGAAGGAGTTACTCTTGATTGGGTTATTGGCATTTATTCTGACAAATACGTGCATCCTTCATCTGCCAATTCATTAGTGGGTGACCTTGACACGATACCAGGTGATACGATTTGTTATCTTGTACAAAATGAAATGAGTAAATGGAGATTAAATAAACAACCTAACGTTGTTGGTCGTTTTGTTTTGGTAAAAAAGCAATAGGACGATCTACAACTAAACTACTTAACTGAAATTACAAGATAAAAAATCCCCAGAAAAGTCAATTTCTGGGGATTTACTTTTTATGCATTAATGAGTTACCGTTTACACACTATTTTTCCCTTGTAGCATAGGCACAAACGAAAAATCGCCCATTTCTTGTTTGTATAGTTTACCTTCTTTGTCTTTAGTGATTTTTGTCATTTTCTGCTTGCCATCATCCCCTATCGGTATTACCATAATGCCGCCCGGTTTTAGCTGTTGTAGTAGCTTGGGTGGTATGAATGGAGCACCACAGGTAATGAGGATCTTATCGAAAGGGCCAAAGGATGGTAGCCCTTCGAAACCATCGCCATAAAACCGCTTGATGTTCAGGTACTTTTTTATGAAAAAGAAGTCTGTGATGTAATCATACAATTCTCTCTGCCGTTCGATAGTGAATAGAGTAATACCCATTTCAGCCAGTACACATGCCTGATAGGCACTACCTGTGCCTATTTCCAGCACTTTATCGTACTTCTGTATCTCCAGTAGCTGGGTTTGATAGGCTACGGTGTAGGGGTGCGATATGGTTTGGCTGGCAACTATAGGGAAGGCTCTGTCTTCGTATGCTAGTCGCTCGAAAGCGGGGTCTAAAAAAAAATGGCGGGGTATGTTGTCTATGGCAGTGAGTACTTTTTCATCTTTTATGCCTTTGTTCCTTAGGGTTTGTACCAATTGTTTTCTCAACCCCTTGTGTAAATAATTGTCTTCTTTAGGTATGCTTTGCAATTTTGCCATGTAGCAAAGTTAGGAACGATGACGAGTATTCAAGTGTTTTCACCAACACTTTTTGGGATAATGTGGCGGTAGTAACGGCAACATCATAAAACAAAAGGCGAATGCTAGATAAACCAGCATTCGCCATTCAATTTTGTCAATATTTCAAGACTAGTCAACCGCAGTAGCGTCTTCTATAAGTACGCTAACAGCACCATTGAGCACCTCTACAAAACCTGAAGATATTTCATAGGTTTCGGTATTGGTCATAGACTTATCTTTAATAACCTTCATTTTACCTTTACCGAGAGAAGCTATCAGCGGGGCGTGTTTTTCAAAAACCTCGAACGAACCAGTGGTACCAGGCAATTGTATACCATACACTTTGCCACTGTATACTTTATGTTCTGGTGTTAATATTTCTAAGTCCATTTTGCGATTGTGATATTTTAATAAAATAGAATGCATTTACGGTGATTGTAAATGATTTAAAGTGTACTACTTTAAATCACAATCACAATTATACATTAGTTTTTAGCTTGCTCCATCAGTTTCTTACCTTTTGCGATAGCGTCGTCGATGCTACCTACCAGGTTGAACGCTGCCTCAGGGTAACCATCTACCTCACCATCCATAATCATGTTGAAACCACGAATAGTTTCTTCGATAGGTACCAGTACACCTTTAAGACCAGTGAACGCCTCAGCCACATGGAAAGGCTGTGACAAGAAACGCTGAACTTTACGAGCACGAGCAACAGTCATTTTATCTTCTTCGCTCAACTCATCCATACCTAGGATAGCGATGATATCCTGCAGCTCTTTGTAGCGCTGTAGTATCAGTTTCACACGGTTGGCACAGTTGTAGTGTGCATCACCAACAATAATAGGAGTAAGGATACGTGAAGTAGACTCCAATGGGTTAACCGCTGGATAGATACCAAGGTCAGCTATTTTACGATCCAATACGGTAGTAGCGTCCAGGTGGGCAAAGGTTGTAGCCGGAGCCGGATCGGTAAGGTCATCTGCAGGTACGTATACCGCTTGTACTGAAGTGATAGAACCGTTTTTAGTAGAGGTGATACGCTCTTGCATCAGACCCATTTCGGTAGCCAGTGTAGGCTGATAACCCACCGCAGATGGCATACGACCTAGAAGAGCGGATACCTCAGAACCTGCCTGTGTGAAACGGAAGATATTATCAACGAAGAACAGGATGTCTTTTCCTTTTCCAGTACCGTCTCCATCGCGGAAATACTCAGCGATAGTAAGACCAGAAAGAGCAACACGAGCACGAGCTCCTGGCGGTTCGTTCATCTGTCCGAAAACGAATGTAGCCTTACTGTCTTTAAGTTCATTCATATCTACTGCGCTCAGATCCCAGCCACCTTCTTCCATGCTGTGCAAGAATTTATCGCCATATTTAACGATACCTGCTTCGATCATTTCACGCATCAGGTCATTACCCTCACGTGTACGCTCGCCCACACCCGCAAACACTGACAAACCAGCATAAGCTTTGGCGATGTTATTGATAAGCTCTTGGATCAATACTGTTTTGCCCACACCAGCACCACCAAACAAACCAATTTTACCACCTTTTGCATAAGGCTCGATGAGGTCGATAACTTTGATACCAGTAAATAGTATTTCAGATGCTGTACTCAAGTTTTCGAATAATGGTGGTTTAGCGTGAATTGGACGACCATTAGTTTTATCGGGAGCTGCAAGACCATCGATAGCATCACCAGTTACATTGAACAGACGGCCATTGATTTGGTCACCTATTGGCATAGCTATAGGCTTACCAGTGTCTATTACATCTGTACCACGAACAAGACCTTCAGTACCATCCATGGCTACAGCACGAACACTGTCTTCGCCTAGGTGCTGCTGCACTTCAAGTACTAGTTTGTCACCGTTTTCGCGTTTCAGCTCTAATGCGCTGAATATTTCGGGCAGCTTGTTATCGCCACCAAAATATACGTCAACAACCGGTCCGATAATCTGTTTGATTTTACCAACGTTTGGCATAAGTATGAATTAAATTACTAATTAGGTCTGTGAAATTTTGCGCAAAGGTAAGTGGTATGCATGGAAAAGTAAAAAATAATAGGCAAAAAATAAAATAGCGTTTCCATGTTATTCACAACTTATGCACTAAGAGGTGATAAAGGAATAGCACTACTACCCTACTGACCTATTGAGAAAATCTACAAAAGGTTTCATGATAGTGAAGGCATCCATTACTTTTTTGTCTAGTCCTTTTTTGGTGAGGTCGGCATCGGAGATTTTGCACCCTACTGTAAAGCTTTTCAGTTTCAGGTATTCAATCGCGGGGTTGTCTTCCGTATAACCTTTAGGTACTTTAACCAGCTTTTCACCTTCTATTTGACCAAACATTTTTTTAAACTGTTTGTCGTTAATGATCTTGTTGAATTCGTCGAAATTATAATCTATTTCCTGGCGAATGGCTTTAAGTTTGGGGCTCTCTGGTTGCCACATTCCACCTCCTGCAAAGCTTTGACCTCCTGGCTGAATGTGCAGGTAATAGCCTGCACCAGGAAAACTTTTGCCACCTGAGCTGAAGCCTGCGCCAAGATTAGTTTTGTATGGGGTTTTATCTTTAGAGAAACGTACATCTCTAAAAATACGCATTATGCAATCTTTTGCATTGATTTCTTTGAAGACCGAGTCTAACTCGCCCATGCCTTTGAGTACATCTGCTGCCAATAGTTCGAAATCAGATTTGACAGAGAGGTATTCGTCACGATGTTCATCAAACCAAGGTTTATTGTTATTGCTGGCAATTTGTTCTAAGAAATGGATGGTTGACTTCTGCAGCATAAAACTTTTTTAATAGTCAAATCTAGATAAAAAGGTTGGTGATGGAAAGGTGATCGTAAGTTTTCTGATACATTTCACTTTTGGTAGTAATAGTAGTGTGCAAATGTATAAAGCAGGCGATTCAGGAGATTTCTGAAGGACTATAGACACCAATAGCAAAAACAATATCTTTACGCACTTAAGCTTTGATATTGCAACTGGACAATGTTACCTGCGACAGATCATGATAGAGAGATTTGACCTTACTTTTTTGATAAGTAAACAATTAAAACAAACACTAGTGTGAAAATAGCTATTATAGGTGCCGGAGCTGCTGGCTGCTTTGCGGCGGCTAATATAAACTACCGACCTGGTGTAGAAGTTGCTGTTTTTGAAAAAACGGGAAAGGCTATGCAAAAAGTGAAAGCATCGGGAGGTGGACGTTGTAATGTAACCCATGAATGCTTTGACATACCTGAACTAATAACCAGATACCCTAGAGGTAAACAACTGCTTCGTAAATCACTTTATGGTTTTGGACCAGAGCAAACGATTGAGTGGTTTGCAGAACGAGGTGTGACCCTAAAAACTGAAGAAGATGGCAGGATGTTTCCGGTTACTGATAACTCTCAGACCATAATAGACTGTATATGGCAGGAAATGATGCTGCGGAAGGTGCAAGTGTATTTTCATAAATCTGTAAAAAACATAACAAAGGAAGAAGGAGGCACTAACAATAGGTATATCATTCATTTTGCTGACACATCGGTATATGCGGCAGATGCCATTATAATAGCAACAGGTGGTTTCCCCAAGGCAGAACAATATCAATGGCTAGAAGCATTAGGGCATAGTATAGAAAAACCTGTGCCCTCGTTGTTTACATTTAATATGCCTGGTGACACTATAACCTCATTGATGGGCGTGAGTGTGCCTGAGGCTACAGTAAAAATAGCAGGAACGAAAATATCTCAAAGTGGACCATTGCTGATTACGCACTGGGGCATGAGCGGCCCTGCTGTATTAAAAACATCTGCTTATGCTGCCAGAGAGTTGGCTGACTGCAATTACCATTTCACGGTCCTTATTAACTGGTTGCCTCAGACAAGTGACGCAGACTTGAAAGAAATACTGCATGGGTTGAGAAGCACTCAAGGGAAACAGTTTGTGAGTCAGAAAAACCCTTTTGGACTGCCACGCCGGCTGTGGGAATACCTAACTGAGCAATGTGGCATAACCGAACAAATGCGGTGGGGCGACCTTCCTGCTGCTGCACAGAATAAACTTACCGAACACCTGCTACGCGACAGCCATAAAGTGGCAGGTAAAACTACCTTCAAAGAAGAATTTGTGACTTGCGGGGGTATACAACTAAAAGAAATAGACCCACAAACTATGGAGAGCCGCATATGCAAAGGCATCTACTGGGCAGGAGAAGTAATGGATGCTGATGGTATAACTGGCGGATATAATTTTCAGCATGCATGGAGCAGTGCTGTAGCCGCAGCTAATGCGATAGCATCTAATACTCAACCCAATAAGCAGGTAATTTCTTAATTATTTTCTGTATTCATTTTCTCAAAGCTTAGAATTACTTTTACGGCACTAAATTGACCTCTGACATGATCATATATAATGTAACAATAAAGGTAGAAAACGACATTGTAGAAGAGTGGAAAAGCTGGATGCAAAACGAACATATAGGTGAACTAAAGGCCACGGGTTTGTTTACAGGGTGTAGATTGTGTAGGCTACTAGAGCAAGATGAAAAAGATGGTGTGACCTTCTCAGCGCAGTATGAGTGCGACAACCTAGAAAAATACAATACATACATCTCTGATTATGCGCCAATTATGCGTGAAAAAGGATTTAAACGTTTTGGAGGAAAATTTATAGCATTTAGATCAGTGATGGAGGTATTGTAAATGCCTATAGGGCAATCACTATGTCTAATATTATTACGAAGATGAATAAGTAACAAAAACTGCTGAAACCTAATGCAGTAAAGGGTTTCAGCCTATTATTGGCGATTCATAATTTCGAAACAGATAGTTAACAATATGAAGGAAAGCTGCAACAGGCAAGGGTTTGAGCAGAGAATTTATTTTATACACTATTTGGAAGTGTAATAAAGGTGAGTATATTTGTTGTATCCTCAGTATTTATTATTCAAAACAAAAAAACGTACAGTTATGAACAAAGCTGAATTAATTGACAAGATTTCAAAAGACGCTGGTATCACTAAGGTGCAAGCTAATGCTGCGCTTGACTCATTTACAAGCACTGTAGTTACTACCCTTAAAAAAGGCAATCGTGTTACACTGGTAGGTTTTGGTACTTTTTCTGTATCTGAGCGTTCTGCTCGTAATGGTCGCAACCCACAAACTGGAGCTGTTATCAAAATCAAAGCACGTAAAGTACCTAAGTTTAAGGCTGGTAAAGAATTCTCTACTAAAATTGCTAGCAAAAAATAAATCTCTACACTTCTGCAATAACAAAAAAGACGCTGCAAAACAGCGTCTTTTTTAGTTATATACATGTATTCTGGTAGCTTACTTGTGCAAGCTAACAGAATAATGAAGTATTAAATACCTACACGAAGATTAGCTATTTGAGCAATGCGCTTTTCTGCCATGTGCATAGCAGCTAGCTGTGTATGAATCCCTTCTTTTTCGGCGATATCGAATATGGTTAATGTGCGGTCATAAATTTTGGCTACTGTGCTCATTGCACGTTCTTTGTTGTAACCGTCTATCTCAATACTGATATTGATGATACCACCAGCATTGATCAAGAAGTCGGGCACATAAATGATGCCTTTTTCTACCAACATTGGGCCGTGTACATTTTCGTCTGCCAGCTGATTGTTGGCACCACCAGCAATAACTGGGCACTTCATTTTGTTGATGCTTTCGGTGTTTACTGTTGCACCTAGCGCACATGGTGCATAGATATCATACTCCAGCTCAAACACCTGACTGCCATCTACCACCTCTACCGATGGATATTTTGCTTTTACATCCTTTAATTTATCTTCATTGATGTCGCATGTGTATACTTTAGCATCTTCAGCTACCAGATAGCCCATCAGGTACTGACCTACGTTGCCAGCACCCTGCACCATTATTTTTTTGCCAGTTAGCACATCAGATCCGAATGCTTTTTTAGCAGCAGCCTTCATACCCATGTACACACCATATGCTGTAACGGGCGAAGGGTCGCCGCTGCCACCCATATATTCTGGTTTGCCTGTAACAAATTTTGTTTCCATACCTATGTACTCCATATCTCCCTTAGATGTGTTTACATCTTCGGCAGTTATGTATTTACCATTCAGGCTATTTACAAATTTGCCATAACGGCGCCAGAATGCTTCAGACTTCAGTTTAGATGCATCACCTATCAGTACAGCTTTTCCACCACCAAGGTTGAGACCACTAATGGCAGACTTATAGGTCATACCACGGCTCAGGCGCAGGGCATCTACCAGTGCTTCGTCGTTGCTGCTGTAGTTCCAAAGGCGAGTACCACCCAGCGAAGGGCCAAGCGTTGTATTATGTATGGCTATAATAGCGTTAAGACCTGTATGTGGGTCTTGACAAAAAACCACTTGCTCGTGGTTCATCTGCTGCATTAATTCTAGAACTGATGGTTGCATGTATTTTGTTATGAAGGTGCAAACCTAACGAAAGAACTTAAAAATAAATAGAACCCGAAGTGAAAACAACATATTTTTAAGGTTCGTAAACGATGAAAATGAAAAATAGTATTATAGCGTTGGCACTGCTGGCTAGCTACCAAGCGGCAGCTACACCCAATAAAGACTCGGTATGGCTGCACCGCAACTATACCAAACAAGAAATATACATACCGATGCGCGATGGCGTAAGACTATATACCGCCATATATAAACCTAAAGACACCAAAACCAAACACCCCATACTTATGAACCGTACCCCCTACTCTATAGCACCCTATGGAGCAGATAAGTACAGGGCATTCTGGAAAACACCCACCATGGCATACCTGCGCAAAAACTACATTATAGTGTTGCAAGATGTGCGAGGCAAACTAATGAGCGAGGGCGAGTATATGGATGTGCGCCCCTACAACCCCAACAAAACGGGAACACAAACCGATGAGGCAAGCGATACCTACGATGCTATAGACTGGCTGGTAAAAAACATACCTTATAACAATGGCAATGTGGGTATATATGGCATCTCCTACCCGGGCTTCTATGCCACGATGGGGGCACTTAGTCAGCACCCGGCTATGAAGGCTTCTAGCCCTCAGGCTCCGGTTACAGATTGGTTTGTGGGCGATGATTTTCATCACAATGGCGCATTTATGCAGCTCGATGCTTTTGGGTTTTACTCTTCTTTTGGTAAACCTAGACCTAAACCCACTACCACTGGCAGCCCGGGATACCAGTTTACCATCAAGGATAACTATCAATTCTTTATGGAAAACGGCACCCTAAAAAGCCTTGCTGCCCTGATGGGCGATAGTGTAGCCTTCTGGAAAGAACTGTACCAGCACCCAAACTATGACCAGTGGTGGCAAGTGCGCAATACCCGTAGCCATGTGCAGCATATACCCACCGGCACAGCTACACTGGTAGTAGGTGGTCTGTTTGATGCCGAAGACTGCTATGGTGCGTGGGAGCTATACAGGGCGATAGAGAAAAAAGCCCCCAATAATAATAAACTAGTGATGGGCCCATGGAATCATGGTGGGTGGTCGAGAGGAAAGGGCGACTACTTAGGCAATGTTCGTTTTGGTAGTAATACTGCACAGTGGTATCAGCAAAACATTGAGCAACCTTACTTCGACTATTACCTCACGGGAAAGGGCGACATCAATAAAATACGAGAAGCCAGTATATTTTTCACTGGTGCGAATAAATGGAAACAGTTTGACAAATGGCCACCTGCACAGCGCACCAAAAAAGAAATGTACCTGCATGCAGATGGCACACTATCATGGGAGCCACCTGCCTACACTAGTGATAATTATAATGAATACATAAGCGACCCAGCTCACCCAGTGCCCTACACCGAAGATGTGCATCACCGCCGCACAACTGAATACATGACAGACGACCAGCGGTTTGCGGCACGCAGACCAGATGTGCTCACCTACCAAACTGAAGTACTGACCAGCGACCTGACACTAGCAGGACCTGTAATGGCCAACCTAATGGCTAGCATATCTACCACAGATGCCGACTTTGTAGTGAAACTGATAGATGTATTTCCAGATAATTTTGAATATGATACAACAGTATATGGCACAGGCAATGGCAAACCCTACCCTATGGGTGGCTACCATATGCTGGTAAGGGGCGAAATAATGCGGGGCAGATACCGCAATAGTTTTGAATACCCCGAGGCGTTTGTGCCTGGGCAGATAACCGAAGTAAGCTACAAACTGCCCGATGTGGCGCATGTGTTCAGGAAAGGACACCGACTGATGGTGCAGATACAAAGTAGCTGGTTTCCGCTAGCCGACCGCAACCCACAGCAGTTTGTAAACATATATAAGTGCAATGCTTCAGATTTTATAAAATCTCGCATACGTATTTATACCTCACCCAGTATGCCATCCAGTATTACGCTGCCGGTGATTGGGGATTTGTAGGAAGTTGTAATTTCTGCAAATATTGAAAAAGCTGCCAGAAAACTAGCAGCTTTTTTGTATATTTACATTATCAATTTGCGTTATGCTAAGACAAATTATAAGACCTTTGGAATCAACACTTACTTTACAGTTACCACCTGATATGATTGGGAAAACTGTAGAAATAATTGCATTTGAATTAAAAGAAGCTGACAAAGAATTACTTAATAGCAATACTGAAAAATCAACTATACTAGCCAGAATTCAGGAGATAACAAAAAAATCTTTAGTTGACTTGAGTAATTTCAATTTTGATAGGAATGAAGCAAATAATTATGCGGAGTAGTAACATTGCTGTTGGAATAGAAAACTAACTACCGAGCCATTTATTTCACTTCAAAATTCAATGTATCCAACCCAACTAATGAACCTTGACTGTTTTTGTACCCAACAGTTATAGATACTGGCCCTGGCTCCATAACAGTGACGACAAATTTATCATATTCCCCAATAATTATCCCTCTATTGATGGATACCTGAAGGGGGGAAGGACAGAATGGTGTAAAATTGATAGTGACTGGTGTAGGGATACCTACTGGAATAGCGGGTTGATGATCGAAAGTGAGTACTGCTTTGGGTTTAACTACAAGATATTCACATTTGAATGGTAAAATATGTTCATGACCCAGATAATCAACATCATAGACAGTTCCCAATACTGTATTTATGCCCTCTTTGTCGGCAATACTCTCATAGACACCAATTTCATTTGTAAATGGTATCGTTTTGTTACCAACTTTCATATTTTTCACTCTTCTTCCTTGTTCGAAATCACAATCTGATTGTAACATAACGTTTACACGTACCCTATCACCCGGAAAAACGAACGTCGGAGAAGGGATAGCTATTGCTGTATTTCTAGAAAACTTCAAACCACAGCTACTACGACCTTGAAATAATGTCTTATCAACAAGATACTGTTCAATATCTGACAATTGTGCCTTGATATTGGCAATTTCAAGTGCTGCCTCTATTGCAGGAGCACCGCTTTTAATATTGTGATGATTCCAACCTCGGGTATGCTGATACTTACTTTTTAAATGCTCATTTACAATTTCTTCATTTATCCTTACGCTATCTTCCCAATGGGCATTACGTAGCATGCGCCAGTAAGTCTTATCCATCTCATAGCTGAGTGCCTTTCCATTATCTTTGAAATAAGGCAATACACTAGAAACCTGCAAGTGTTGCGATTTATCATCTATCAGAATTCTACTAAAGGAATCTAAAAAACGAAAAAATGAATCTGTAGAAAAAGTTATTGACTTTGCCATTTGCCTATAGTGCTCATACCTAATGTCGCGATATTCGAATTTGCCGTAATATTCCTCGCTGATCTCTTTGGATTTATTTCTCTTGTCAATAGTATGTTTTTCCAGAATGTAAATGGCAGACCTTAATGTACTATCACTTTTTACATTTTCTGCTGGAGCATTATTGTTGCATCCAAAACATACCCATATAATAAACAACACTAGAATACTAGCAATGTCCTTAATTTTAGACGCATACTGAAAATACAACATAACACTCAATTTTAAATAACCTGACCACTTACCTCCCCTTCTTCTTCGCTTCTTTCTTCACAAGTGATGTATATGCCCTCGCTTTATCATCTACATAAAACGAATAATACTTATCCTTGCCCAGTGTGGCAGTTATGAGTCTTAGTCTGCAATGTTCCTCTTTTGCTGACTGTCTTTGCAAAGGTTGTATCAAATCTTGAGCGGATGTTACTTGATAGACATTCATCCCTGCTAATAAGTCTTTACCATCAGGGTCTAGCAGCCGCTTTGATGCAGAATCTTGCACAACAAACATGTTACAACCTTCGTAACTAATGGTGCGATACTTAAAACTAATTTTGGGGAAAAGTACACTACCATCTGGTACCAGCATGCCGCTGCTTTGCTGTGCTATAGTATGATTGGTATCTTGTACATAAAAACCAGTTTGCCCATCCGGCATTACTCCTTCGGGTAGCACACCAGTCACAGTATATCTTCTCCAACTACTTAACACCTCACCACTGGTATCTGCCGCTTGTGTATAATTGCGGTAGTATCGCTCTTCAAAACCATGCGAGTTATATCGGTCAGCCGGAAAGGAGCGGGGTATTTCCTGCTTGGTTGTTTTAAGCACATATATCTTATTATTCATCTTGTATGCACCACCAAGATCCCATTTACGAAAGCGCACCAGTGTGTCGCCCTTCAGGTTGGTAACACCTACGTGTTGCCCCCAACCATCTTTGTCATGTCCCAGTTTTGACACAGTGAGCAAATCATCTGCGCCATTGTATGCAATAATCTCCCCATTTTTAACTGGCGGCACTACATATGTCAACGATTCATCTACTATTGCATTACAGCTATTGTTGCCGTAAAAGGAATTTCTGACTTCGCCTGCTACTAGATACAACTGACCGGGTATGAGATTTTCGTCGAAATATGATCGCCTATTTCGAGGAGCCACTACCGGATAATACTTATAATGTTCTTGGTAGGGCAGTGCGATATTACCTACATATCTCCTAATATGAAATAGAAATGAATCTTTGTAGAAGGACTTAGTTTCAATTCCTTCCACATATAACTTTGGCACATCTGGTATGCTCGCTCTCATTCGGGCTGCCTGACTGGCCCCATATCCACAGACATACCCTCTGTTGAAAGGATCTACTGGCTGTTGTAGGTACAATAGCTGCTGCTGTGGTGGTGCTAATGGCTGTAATGTACCTGCGCTGAGGTAAGACCTAACAATAGTAAGTGTGTCATTTACATGCCTACGTTTCATATTTACTATAGTATCGCCATTGATGCGCTCTATGTAAGTATCTGCAAACAGTACCTTTCCATTTGTGTCGAGTAGATACCTAGGTGGTTGACCTTTCAGTATGTAACCATTCATGCGTACCTCTGGCTCATGATATGTAAGTATATCCTTAGGCATTGATACTGCTTTCATAGATGGATAATCAATCCAAGTAGTTCTGAATTCACTATTTCCACTAATGGGGTCGTTGTCAATAGCCGTCTTACATATAAAACCTTTGTGTTTCTTGTTTTCGGTATATAGTACATCATTGTAGCGGAGTGGTGTGTACTCTTTTCCATATATGTCTACAATTCCTTTGTTGTTTCTACCTGCATTGTCGGGGTCGGTAGCGAGTAGCATACCAGTTTTATCCCACATATAATCGGTAGCAGATATACTACTGTACTTATTGGTTATCAATAATTTACCTTCTCTATTTAACAAACCACATATACCATTTTTGTTCACAATATGACATGAATCTGCCAAGCCTTTAGGCAGCGACATACTGGCATAGGTGGGTGCATCCCATTCACAGTTTATGAGTAGGTTGTTATTGGTATCTACCAGTCCCCATTGTCCATATTCGTTACTACAGTTGAGCATAGACGACCAGCCAGTATAGCCACCATTCCATCGCCTACTGGGTGGCAATGTATAATTACCTTGTTTATCTATAATACTGTAGTGCTGTGGCGAACCTTTACTGAATGTATCTGATCTAACCTTTGCCCTATTGCCAATGAAAAAAGATACAGCCAGCCATTGAGGTCTTATTACAACATTTCCATTTGTATCGGCATAGCCCCACAGGGTGCTGTCCTGGTAAGGTATAAGATCGGGAAGCGACTGAGCCCTCAGCAAAGAGGCTACCCCCAAACAGCAAATGAACAAAAAGAGACGGGTCATATATGGTTTGTGTTGTAAAATGTAGTTATATAAAGTTACAAAACAAATGAACATGTGTAGCTTTACTCAATGAAGTAAACCCTTTTGGGTGTATTAATTTGGATGCAATACCAAAGAATTGCCTTTGAATTACGTCTTTATAATAGAGGAGCATTACCCCACAACAATTACCATATGCGCAAAACCCTTATAATAATACTACTATTACTCACTGAGCTGAGTATTACAGCAAAGGCGAAAGACAATACTGACCCTATTCTTGCAAATCTGCGACAGCTATATATACGGGTTACCCCCATATGGAACCATTACATAGTATATCAGGGGAATATGTACAGTGTATGCAATAGTAAAGGCATACCCATTATACCATTTACCAAGCAAGAAATTATACCAGGACTCCCCAATTACTTTATCCTTAGCAGAACGAGTGTGATAGATACATCAGGAAATGTCATATTTTATACACTTTACGGAATTGAGCATGTGAGGTATGCTACCAACACTTATAAAAGAACGATTGCCAGTGATTACTACAGCATACTCAACTATAAAGGCGAAGATATAAGCCCATCGGGCAGTAGTGGGCTTTACGAACCATTCACGATAGCTCATTATAATCAGGGAATGGTGGCATATTATGAGGCAACAAACAGAACACCCCGAAAACTGATAGGCATTAAAGATACGCTGGAGCGCATAGTTATCCCGGCCATATACAATGATGTGAGCATAGGCCAACAATACGTAAGTGGCACCAAAGGAGACACCGCGTACCTATATGACAAAACCGGCAAACTGCTGTGGGCTAAAAAAGCTGATAGGTGCCAAGTAATGCAAAATGATATGATAGGTATAAGGCTGTATGGCTTGTGGGCAATAGTGGGTGCAGATGGTAAACTACTAACACCATTCACCTATGGCAAGCTGGAAAATGTGAACCACCCCGATGTAATAAGAGCCGACAATAAACTGATAGACAAAACAGGAAAAATAGTACTAGACGGCGGATATAATACACCAGAACCAAAAGAAGGCGGATGGTGGCAACTGAGTTACAACGGCAATATATATGACGAAAAATTCAACCTCATAATAAAGGCAGGCACTTTTCGTAGCTCAACATTCGAAGGCAAAAGATTTATTACACTCACCAACAATTATACAGATAATGAAACACCAAAAACCTACGACCGCATACAGCGCAAGTTTGTGAATATACAGGTTGAAGAAACCATAAAAGACGATGGATATACCATAATTAAATTAGAAGATAGAAATTATAAACTGCTGATAAACAATAAAATACAAAATTTACCTGACTTCACAAAAATAGAAAAAATACACGCCTCCTACCCGTTGTATGTAATAAAGTGGGTGGCAAAAGATGACAAAGAAAGTGAGGGATATGGTCATTATAGCTATTCTGATACTCGGCATTTAGGTACAATACAGCCCAATAACATGAAATTAGGCATACTGGATAGCAACTTCAAAATGATAATACCTATGAACTTTTACAATATAAAGTATAGCAAAGATGCCAATATGATACATGCTGATGGAAAAGACGGTTCCTACCTTTATACCAAAACAGGAAAACTAATTGCTAAAACTGGTACTACTGCAAACGTAAACTACGAAAGCTGGATAGTAGAAATGCTTTATAATGATAGTATAGTAATAGCCGATAGTACAGGAGTGATTTATAAAGGAAATAAAAATACTTCTACTATATGTATAAGAAAAGCTATTCCACATTATGAGATAGTAACCCCAATCCTGCTTGCCAAAACAGATGATAATGGCTATGATGGAATATATACGCTTGCAGGCAAGCAACTATACCCACATACCTACCATATAGTAAGTAGCAAAATGAGCGGAATAACCACCCTAAAAAAAGACGATAGTTTATATTTTATAAGCCACACTGGCAAAATGCTATATGGTGGGCGAGGATTCAGCGGTAGAAACTGCACCATACTAGATAGCTATGCCATGCTACTGAGCAATAAAGAGGGCAAATATGGTGTAATTGATGCTGCGGGTGTTACCATCACTCCGTTTATATATGATTCATCTTTCACTAGCTACCAAACTAAGGAAACTGTGCTGGTAAAAGAGGGACAATATGCAGCCATTGCCAATACCGGCTACCTGAGATACCCATTGCAGTCATCCTACCCGCCTACACTAACACACTACTACTTATCTGGCACAGCAGATGGGCATTACTACCAGATAACAGCAGGTGGTTACATAGATATAGGTACCACCCTACCTGCCCATATAAAACAAACAATATACAACTACAATAATGAAGATTTCATACGCTGGAACGGCTACCCTAACCAAGGGCGAGAGTCAGGTATCTATAACAGGTATGGCAAAAGAATAGCCAGGATACACAACAACTTCTCCAACTATACACACAACAACCTAATGCTGGTAGCAGACTCTGCAAAGGAGAAAATATCAATGATAGACACAAGTGGACATGAAGTGATACCATTTATAAAACATCCTAAATTATTGATAGCCAATTATTTATCAATAATTAGTATCAATAAAAACGCAATTGATACCCTATACAGAATAGACGGAAAAACAACAAAAACAGATGCAATATCAATAGACTCTGCTACTAAACAAAAGCTGCTAGAGGAGCATAAGAGCTATATGTTCGGCAATAGTAAAACAATTAAGTTCAGTGCTACAGGCCTGAAAGTGGGTATCGCATTTGCCCGAGGTACTACACTATGGGATACTGAAATAGACTCGGCAATAGAGATGAGTTACGTTTTTGCACTACACAAAAAAACAGGATGGGGACTATATCACCCTACCGATGGCTGGATAGAATCCGCTACATGCGACAGTGTGAGTAATAAAAAAGGTATAATATCTACCTACAAAGGTGGCAAAAAAGGCTGTTATAATACCAATAACCAATGCTACTTCCCCCCACAGTATGACGACATATACAGTACAGTGAATCGTGAAGTGAACTTTCATGTGGTAAAGGAAAACAATAAGTTCATGATTGTCAACCAAGCATTACAGCCAATTTCTGCCCGATATGATAGCATCTCTACTGAATATAGTATGAGTCCAAACATAAAGGCATTTGATTCGGGTAGGGTTATACAGCTACAGTTGGCAGAAGATGGCATGGTAAGACCCACTGAACAGCAAGCAAGAAAAAACGACTACAAAACCCCTCATGAACTCATAGCAATAGTGAAAGAGGGCGACAAAATGGGCATATACAACAATAGTACCTACTCATGGGTGCAACAGCCGGTTTTTGACACTATAACTCGGCACAACGACGGCTTCTGGGCATGGAAAGATGGAGCTAATGGTAATAATGGTAAAGATGAAACTTGGGTATTGAATGAGGACGGTGTGACCATCCACCAGTTTAAGGGGAAAATAAGCCCAGTAATGATAGACAATGGGCTATGGTCCAATATGATACATGGCAATAAATGCTCCCCCATCATAACAGATGTAGGAAAAGAGATAATACCTGCTGGCTATGAAGATACAGAGTTTTACAAATATGTAATAGTGGCTAAAAAAACAGATGATGGTAAACTGAGCATCTATACTCGTAAGGGCAAAAAAACCACAAGAACCACCTATGACGAGATAGATGAAACCGAGACAGGACTATTCATAGCCACAGCAACCGATAAGGATGATGAAGAAACATATGCCCTCTTTAGTCCTCAGGGTAAATTACTCACTAAAACACGGTATAATGATATAGAAGAAATACACCCTGAAATTTCAGACAACGTGCTGTTCAAAGCACAAAAGAAAGAGATGTGGGGCATACTAGATGAAAAAGGCAACGAGATATCACCATTCAAATATGAACAAGAGATAAAGGTATGTACTAATAGCACGCTGATAATCAGGAATAAAGAATGGAAATACGGAGTAGTATCAATGAAAGGAAAAATACTAATACCCTGCGAATATGACTACCTCAGCGAACACACCGATACCACTTATACCTACAAAAAAGGGGATAAGAATGGCATTTTGAATATAGATGGTGTAGAAGTGGGGCAGTAATAATCGTAAATATTGATGTACACTAATTCTTTGCTATATAATATTCCAAGTAGTATCCTTCCCATTCCGACTGAGCGGCATAAGCAGGTGTGGGATGTGACTCGTAACTAGACAAAACAACAAAAGAATATTGTTCACCATCTATGGTTATTATGTTTTTTTTATTGGGAATGATTTTGGTGGTGTACTTACCATGTTGAAATATTACTGATATGTAGCGTATGTACTGTCTATCAGTCACGATAGTTTCGTAATCGTCTGTTTGATACAATCTGGTATCTGGAGAAAATTGAATTTTTACAGGTTGATTGCTTCCTTGCCTACCTGATGAATGCAATAGTTTGCCGTTTACACTGTCTGTTATCACAAAGTTTTGGTTGTTATCCGTCGAGCCCTGATTGATCCTTACCGATACTTTATCTTTCTCAGCCACTGGTATGATGGCTGTGCCGGGCAATACGTAGGTGTAAGTTAATATACCCTTTGGTGTTTGTACGAGCATTTTACCTGCGGTAGCCGACATAACATATCCTGAATGAGCAGACGGACCGTAAACGGGTTTATCGTCGATATCAAGCCTGAAATCGTGCTTCCCTAACTCTTGGGGTTTAAGATTGACATCGGGCTTTACAATAGGACCTGGATATTGCAATTCGGAAAATTCGGTAGCCGGAGGTATCAGCCCACTGGCAAAGGGTGCAGCCAGAAATACTGATGATGAAATATCTGTAAGCTTAAAAGCGCCCATAAGCATACATCCTACAGCTAAAAGAGACAGATTGACAACTAATATTTTTTTCATATAATGAGATTTGAGGTGAACGTTCAAATGGAACCTACCTAAGAATGCCAATTTTATAGGTCAGATTATTCCAGTCGCAATGGTCATACAAAATAGTATTCCCTGGATCTTCATGTATATGCGCTCGTATACATGTTTCATTATTAATACCATTCCCATTCCAGTCTATTGGTACGTTGTCGCATATTCCATCAGCTTCATTGAGACAGTTTTCGTTTAATGATTTACGCATCCCTTGAGAATAGGTATAAACTCGATAACTCTCTGTATCACGATGATTGCAATTAAGGTCAATACCTACCCTATTAAACGTGTAGTTCATTATACTGTTATAATTGGGCTTGAATCGCAGGTGGTCACTACCACCATGATGCAAACCTAGAGTATGACCAAATTCATGTAGAAACGTAGATACGCTAATCTCTGCATATTGCTGAGGAGATAAAAAAGGATTTGTTTCTTTGGTTATAACGATCATATCATCCCTATATGCCTGACCGGCTGCATAACCTGGATGTAGGTAATTTCCACATATGCAATATCGGTAAATACCTAACCTTTTCCTATCAAAATGTCTCGCTTTTAGTGTATAGAAGTAGGCACAGGTGGTTAGGTGTGCAAATACAGCCTTTGGGCAATCTGTCGTATCACCTAAAGTGATGTAATCATAATAGGGTATTCTTCCTCCATTACTATATCCTACTCCACCCTGCCCTCTGTCGACATGCATCACAATGCCTTGTGTACCGTCGCTGTTTAGTACAGGAGCATTCCGAAAAATACTGTCAAAAGCTCGCCAAATCGATTCAGCAGGCTGTAAACCTTCCATGTAGTCTACTTCCAAAAAAAGATCTTTGTGCAACGGATGTGCACCAGCTGCCCTCAAATCAATGTCAATTACTCCATCACTGTCTGCATCTACTCCGTTTACTTCAGCACTATCTGTTAGTCCATCACCATCACTGTCGAGTGTTAATGGGTTATCTGCAATTTTATACTTAAAAGTATTTATTGAGACAGCTCCATTGGTGTTTCTTATCGTAATATTTCGGATAGTGTCGCCAGGGGTAAGATTACCGATGGGACATAACAAGGTGCCATAATGGAAGATTGGATAGCCCAAGGTGGCAGGGTTGCTAGCAATCATGTTGGGACGATTGCTAATGGCGCGCCACAACCAAGACGGCTGCTGCACACCACCAATTTGCACTTTTGCACCCGCATCAATATTGGCTGCATGCACTAACAATAACATGAATACTTTGCCATCTCTACCAACACGAAACATACGACATGTAATATCGTCTATACGAGGCGCAGGCCGACGAGTGCCGCCAGTTACCTTGAACCGAAATACGTTTTCAGACGATTGCCGATCGCGAATAATGCTAACGGTATGATATCCCAAGGAAACGTCTGGCACTGTAAAAAAGTTAGCTTTAAAGAAACCTCCCTCCAATGTTCTTTCATTGAGGGTGCCTGCATCCAATTTTATTACGCAACCTTCTAGATTTTCGCCAGTTACGTGTACCAAAGTGCTGGGAGGGCCTGAAGATGGATATATTGATGTGAGTACTGGTTGTCTACAAGATGGTAAAAAAACTACACCTGCTAGTAGCAAAAGTGTTAGATGTAATAGTTTATAAACGTTACTGTTCATAGAATCGTTATATTTGATCTATAACCACAATATACAAATATTCAATAAAGAGAGAAAGAGAATATGCCAAAAGCAGCAGTAATTAAAAATTTAATACAGACTATTCATTAGATTATCGATAAAATATGGGAAATAAAATATTGAGCTCTGGAAATAGAATTTTTAGTATATAAACCCAACAAAGATTATTACGTATAAGTACGTCTTATGAAGTAACATCAGGTAACAGATAAGCATAATCATTGAAAAAGACACTACTCCATATACTCACTATGTGTTTGTTATGTGCCGTAAAGGCACAACAAACAGACAGTGTTATGTTGCAAAAATTAAAAGATGTATATATCACCGTAACACCTGCCTACAATTGCTTTATTGTTTTTCAGGGAAAAAAATATAGTGTTATCAATAGCAGAGGTATCCCAATTATTCCTTTCATAAGTGGAGAAATACTTCTTGGACAACCCTATCAGTTTGTGCTAGAAGGAATATATAAACATGCTATTATAGACACCTCAGGAAAGGAAATTAAAATAGAAGACTCACTGAATACAACTAATCATACTCCGAAAACTTCGCTCAGCAGATCTAACGACACCTTATTTGCATATAACCAAAGTGGCAAACTACTTTGGAAATGCTTAGCACGTGAATACGAAGTGATAAACAAAAAACTGATTGTAATAACAGTAAATCATTTATATGCCCTCGTTAATTATGAAGGAAAACTACTTACTCCTCTGTTTTACAACCAAATTGTCTATGATTCAATGTCAAAAGTAATACTGGCGGACAACAAGGTATTAGACACAAATGGGAAAACGCTAATAGATGGACTAAAGGATAAGCCAAAGAAAACAAACATAGGTTGGTGGCAAGTAGGCAAAAACGGGAATATATATGACGATAAATTCAACCTAATCTTTAACAGTGGCACGTATTCTAATTGTTACTATGTTGGAGATAGATATATAGCATTTGAAAATAAAATTGATTGCGAAGATAGATGCATCTATGACATAGTAAAAAAAGAATACCTGAATATTAACTTCATAGGTAAGATAAAGGATGACATATACGTAGCCTTTAATAAACACTCCAACAATGCTTACATAATAAATAACAATCGGGTAATTGGCAATCTTGGTCCTGTAAATTCGGTAACTGTAAAAAAAGATGGATATTTATATGTGAGTAAAGACACAGAAAGGAGTGTAAACAGATATCCAGTGGCAGTAGAAATAAGCAATCAAAAATTGATAGATACTTTACCAAAACTTACATCATCACAAATTGAAGAACTAAACAAAAAACTGAATATCCATATAATTACTCAATATGATTATCTTAATTGGGTACAAAATTCAAACTTTTTGATAGGCAGAGATAGTGGAGAAACACACATACTATATAATAATATAGACAAAATCAACAAGTTAGAAACCATAAAAGAGCTAACTGGATATACAATTGAAGATAAGTGGTTAATCATTTTACTTAAAGACAGTATTATCGTATTTGACAGCACTAAGATTGTGTTCAAAGTAAAAGGAACAGAACTTCCTGATTGGGCTGCTTACGGTAATGATATAGGCTACAATAGAAAGTACCCATTAATTTTGAAAAATCATGACAGTATGTATTTCCTAAGCCATACTGGGAAACTACTGTACAACCTTGGTTTTGCTGTAAACAAGTTTCATATTCTTGATGGGTATGCTATGCTATACTGTGATTCCAGCCATCATTGGGGGGTTATAGATGTTTTTGGCAATACAATAACGCCATTTATTTATGACACACTTGGAAGCATGAATAGCGAAAATTGTGATAGCTCCGAATATTACAACTATTTATTAGGTATAAAAGGCAAATTCGCACTTTTAAATAACAACGGCTATGTTATACCACCATTTCTTGATTACAAGACTCACTCAAAAAACTATAAACGACTTCTATCAAAACCAAGACGCTATTATAATTCGGAAACTGTATGGAATTACAAATCTACTCCAACTGAAAAAGCAGAAAACAACAAAGTAAAACTCATAGTGGTAAATGAAAATGAAATAGTATACGATTCATACAACAGTGGCAACACAACAAATCCATACTTCCAGTTTCCTTGCACACCCGCTTACAATGACGATGATGCTAACTTAAATACATTAGAGAAACTAGAGAATACAAAACCAGACGCTACTAGAACATATGTATATGACACACTTAATCCGTCTGAGAGATACGCGGTAATAAATGATAAAGGCAAAGTTGGCATTTATGATAATGAAGAAAGCGAATGGATACTACCTGCAGCCTACAATATGATAAAAAAAACGTCAGTTGGGTTTGTAGTGTGGAAGGTAGACGAAGACAGCAAAAAAAAATCAGACTCCACATACATTCTTAACCAATACGGAGTGATATTAAATAAATTTAGTGGGAACTTTCATCCCAGCAATATTTCACACAACATGTGGGGCTACCATAGAGATAGCAACATTTACTCCCCTATTTTGAACGAAAAAGGAGATACTACATTACCAGAAGGGTATACTGATCTATTCGCCCAAGACAACATCCTTTCAGTAAAATCTATAGCTACTAATAAGTATTGCATTTACGACCTAAAACAAAAACAACTTAAAGAAACAGAATTTGATGAAATTGAAGAATTGATTTCAAAATACAAATTTGGAGTTCAATTAAAGAAAGATAAAACTAAAATGTATGCCCTTATAAGCCCCAATGGTAAAATACTTACAAAAGCAAAGTATACTGAAATCGAAGTTGGTTTGTATGATGAAATGACGGAAAAGACAACTTTTATAGCCAAAAGGAATAATAAATGGGGCATACTGGATGGAAATGGCAAAGAGATATCTCCATTCAAATATGAGAATGAGATTGAAATATGCAAAAATAGTACAATAATATTTACTGAAATTACAAATAATGATTACAAATATGGCGTTGCTGATAGGAAAGGGAAAGTGTTGATACCATGTATATATGATTTGATTTCAGAATTGGACGAAACCACCTATGAATTTCGGAAAGATGATGAGCGTGGTGAATTGAATATGCAAGGTGATATAGTAAAAATATACACCCGCTACTAAAGTTTCACTATCTTACTAGTCTTCACCTTAGTACCATCTAGCTCATATACTGTGAGCAAATAAAAACCTGCAGGTAGCTGCCTAAATGTGATGGAGCTTACACCTGTGGCGGTTCCTACGGTTTTGCCATCGGCAGTGGTGAGGCGGGCATTCACTGCTCTGCACCATGTTATAGATAGGTCGCCACTTGTAGGGCTAGGAAAAATGACCATATCATCTGGCCCGCAGCCATTATACTGGTAAGTACCCGATACCGACTTGCACCCCTCGTCATTGCTCACCTGCACCTGATAGATACCTGGCTGCAGGGCATATAGGCTATCATTGTTGGCTCCGGGTAGATCAAAGTTATTAAGTCGCCACTGGTACGTAGCGAAGGGCATAGTGGTGTACAACCAACCTTGATAATCTTCTATCTGTGGTACACTCGGCACAGGATATACCGCCACCGGTCTGGTAGCTACTGCAGTTCCACAAGTATTGGTGACACTATAATTTACAAAATCATTGCCTACCAGCACACCTGTTACCACCCCCAGCGTTACTACCGCATACCCAAAATCGCTACTCCACACCCCACCTGCAGTAGGATTGGTCAATTCTATCTGGCTACCAAGACATACATTTACTGGACCCGATATTAGCCCAGGGTCTGGAAATACCTCAACAGTTATTGTTTTTATGGCAGCAGCAGTACACCAATCGTTAGCCACCTTATATATCACTGTGGCTGTGCCGGCAGCTATTCCTTTAATGCTACCCGGTGCCAGTACTTCTACATTGAGGTTGCTGGCGCTCCATGTGCCACCACTTATAGATGCTACGTATGCCGATATGGTACTGATGCAAAGCGCGTCAGGACCTGTGATAACACCAGGGTCGGGCAATGGATTGACTGTAATGGGTGAAGTTGCGAAAACTGCTCCACAGGCATTACTAACCGTATAACGTACCGTATCACCGCCAGCGGCAATGCCATATAACAAGGCACCAGATGTTCGGGGAGCTATACCAGCATTGCCACTTGTGGTAGACCATACCCCACCCGGCACACTGCTTGCTAGTATTACTGTGTCTGCCACACACACGCTCGATGCCCCGGTAATAGTACCAGCAGATGGATACGGCACTACATGTACATATATCTTTATATAATCGGCAGATAGTGAGTTCGACACCCTAACCCTGAATGAATCTATACCAGTATAGCCAGTATTGGGTACATAATTAAGACCAGTAGGGGTAAGCACACCGCCGGTAGATATTGTAGTATAGCCCACCGAGGCTACACCATGCACTGGTGGCTGTGCCAGTGTCCATACATCAGTAAGACCTATATATATATCCCTAACGGCTAGTAGCTCATTGAGCGAAATAGGTCCTGAATCCTGACAAATACTTAAGCTTGCAGTATCACCTTTTACGAAAGCAAGTACATTATTTATTTTTCGCACACGTGCATTCAGCATGTCCGACACATAAATATTCTCTTCGGCATCCATTATCACGCCCACTGGGTGGTGTAGGCGAGCTGCTGTAGCGGGCATACCTTCGCCATTGTAACCTGCATCGCCAGTACCAGCAATGGTACTGATGATACCGGAAGCTGTAACTCTACGCACACGATTGTTTTTGTAGTCGGCAATAAGCAATCCACCAGTATTCAATGCATACACCCCCAATGGATGCCAGAGTGAGGCTGCTGTAGCCGCAATACCATCACCATTATACCCTGCAGTACCATTGCCCGCTACTGTGGTAATAATACCATCAGTACTAACCTTTCTTATACAGTTGTTAGAAGCATCGCATATATATAAATTACCAGCCGCATCGGTAGATAGTCCAAAAACATAACTCAATTGCGCATTTATTGCCAGACCTCCATCACCGCTATATCCATTGCTACCGTTGCCAGCATAGGTACTAATGGTGCCATCTCGTGCAATTTTCCTGATTCTAAAATTATAAAAATCACCAACATATACATTACCTGCCGGGTCTGTAGTAATGCCCAAAGGTGATTTCATTTGGGCCAATACTGCTGAGCCACCATCGCCACTATAACCAAAAGTGCCATTGCCAGCTATGGTTGTAATTATACCGGCTGCATTTACCATTCGTACTCGATGGTTAGTTTGGTCGGTGATAAACAAATTGCCAGATGTATCGGTAGCTATACCCCAGTTGAGGGTCATACTGGCAGCAGTAGCAGCTATGCCATCACTGCTGAAACCAGCAGTACCATTACCTGCAATGGTAGTGATAACGCCTGAGGGAGATACCCGCCTTACGGAGTGATTAAACTGATCGTTAATGTACAAGTTGCCAGCCCTGTCGGTAGCAAGACAAGTAGGAGAATCTATTTGGGCAGCAGTAGCAAGCCCCCCATCGCCCGAGTATCCTGTGGTACCGTTACCAGCAAAAGTAGAGATGATTTGTGCCTGAGCATTGTATGAACCGCTAACCAACAATACTATACTACCAACCAAGTATAGATAATTGTAAAAGGTTTTGGTCATGTTTTGTTCATTTGCCCGGTTAGGTTAGTAGATTCAGATAGCCGGAAGTCCTTCAAATTTAGCCAGAATTTACATAACCATAAAATCTAAGACAGACTAAAAGGGGCAAAAGGATAGGGTTTATAGCTAAATCATTTTGTGATCTTGTAACCAACAGATATTCTGAAGCTGGTAGAAGATAACGGGGCATTGATATTGTACCCGTTGTAAGATTGTACAGGTGCCGGATTTTTCTGTACCAGTGCATCCAGCATCAGCCGACTGCTATACTGATAAGTAAATCCCAGCATAGCGCCCATGCGGACATTCTGCTTGCCGGAGACAGGATATAAGGGGCCGTTATAGTCTGATATGGGGGTACCGTTATGTGTCAAAATATCGTCTATAGCAGGTGCTATTGGTTCACCTATTGAGGTTATCAGTGTATCTACCGACCTCACGATACCTGCTTTAGTATAAGTATGTTCTTTTACCTGTTGCAACTGGCTATACACAACGTTAACACCACCGTACACCGATGACTTTTTGGAAATACTGTACTTCATGAGCACTGGCAATTCATATTCCATATACCTGCCACCTGTTCTGTTAGTTTTCACTACACTATCGTGGCTGCGGGTGTAATTGTAGCGGGTATTGTTGTATTCCTGTACGGATCCACCCTCTACTTTCACAGTTGTAAAGCTCTCTTTTGCGGTCACCTTGCCATCATTGTTTACACTGTAGTATTGCTCAGGTGCACCTATAACACGTGTAGGCGCATTGGCAAACTTCACTGCTGGCTGCGTCATTATGGCTATCCTGCCCGTTACATTGTATTGCAGATAGGGCGCTATCGCAAACTTAGTTGCCCCCATATTATCAAATCCACGCTCATATCCCGACTTCACACCAGCCTCCCAACGCGCAAAATTACGAGTAGGTTTGGGTGCTTTTTGTTTGGTTTCCGTAGCTGCTTTTGTTTGGTTTGTTGGTATGCTAGTAATCTCTTGTTTTACTGCATCAGTTGCAGCATTTATAGTTTGAGTATTCGCAATCAATTGATTTTCAGTACTATTACCGTTGCTTACTTGATGTTTTTTATCAGATAAACCTCCCTTTGCTGCATTGTAAGCAGTTATTTCTTTTTGTTCTGTTATATTATCAGTTGTAGCAGCTTTTGCCTTCGCATTAGATAATTGGCTAGCATATGAATTGACCTCATTATTCACAATTGCCTCACCATTACCTCTATTCTCTTTTATTTTTTTATCATAGCTGTGGCTGCCGTCATTTACGTATTCTTTATCAGCATCAGGCGAAAAACTCACATCATCACCATATTCCATTTCTGTATTGCCACTGTTTCCCTTGCTAGTATTAGCAGCTAGTGCATTATTATTTGTGTGGTAGTTATCTGCGCTATTACTATTTCCTGTCGAATTCCCTACTGAAGCATTATTGTTATCATGCACTTCTTCTGCTGATACATTATCCTGGGTAGCATTGTCTGCAATAGCAGCATCTGTTTCATTTCCGTTAGTAGCCTCTGCTAGGCTATTTGCTCCATTATCGGCATTAGTAGTATTATTTACTTCAGTAGGTGTTGTGTTCGATTGCTGAGCATCTGCCACATCAGCAGCACCTTTGTGCTTGCCATAAAACTTCTGTACAAACGACACACTCAGCACCGCTATCAGCGATACCATGCCCACATGGGTGAGCCAGCGTAGTGGTGCAGTAGGCACATGAGGAGTAAGTGTATCTAGTTGTTTATCCAGATCCTGCCAGGCATCAGCGGGTGGCACCTCAGTGTAGTTGCCCAATTTCTCCCTAAACAGGTCGTCGATGTGTTTTTTGTTACTTTTCACTGTTACTTATTTATAAGTAAATTTATTTTTTCCTTTAGTCTCCTGCGTGCATCATTCAAGTGCCACCGGCAATTGTTCTGCTGCATATTCAGCATTTTCGCAATCTCTTTGTGCGAGTAATTTTCGAATACAAACAGATTGAAAATATTCCTCTGTACATCTGGAAGCGTTTCTATTATCTTTAGCAGCTCCTTGTGCGACATATTCTCCACAGGTTCACTGTTCACATAAGCATCTTCGGGCATCACCTCACGGGTCATTTTGTCCTCTTTTACGTTCCTGCGCATATAGTCGCTTATAGTATGCACAACTATGCGCCTTATCCACCCCTCAAATGCCCCCTGAAAAGAATACTGGTGTAGATCTCTGAATATCTTAAAAAATGCCTCATTCAGTATCTCTTTTGCTACAGACTCATTGTTATGCACATACTTCCTTATGATACCATAAGCAGCGGGTGAATACTTTTCATACAACCTTTTTTGCGAGTGACGCGATAGGGCAATACAATCCTTTATCAGAACCCTAAGCTCATCTTGACCCGATAAACTTCGCTCCGATACTGAAAAAGGACCACTCACATCTATTGCTTTAGCCAAAAACTATTCTTTTTATGAAGCGAAAATAAACATACCCACTCTAAAAAGGAACGAAAATCTATAGTTGCACACTTTCATTTGCACATTGTATCGCTGCAAACACCAAAGCACCATTTCATCAACACTGATTACCACCTACATACTTTTACGCACAAAAAAAGGCGTGTACACAATTGTAAATGTTAGTACTACAGTCAATTAACTACTGGTTACTATTAACGAATGTATACCCACACCACCCAAGATAGGTATAAATTTTTCTTAAAGCGGTCTGCACTACAGCTATAAACGTTTATTTTACAGCATGAAGTATACCTGTGGTTTACAATCTCTGCTCATCATTGCCGCTACCTGCACCGCCGCCACTGCCCAGCAAGAAAACTGGGATACCTATATGGCACGCTATGGAAGCAAACCGGGATCTGTGCTGGTAGATATGGCACTGGCAGCCAAAGCCCCCGACAAACTACTACCGTTTCTGGTAGTGGTGGGCCCTAAAGCCAGAGAGTGCCACAACCCACAGGGGATACCAGATACCGGTGAGATCAACACACTCGAAAACATACTCAATGTTACGGGTAGCTTTCTATCGGGTGCTACCGCCAAGAAACTAGCAGGTACATTTACCTACAATTGTGAGCGGCTGAATTATTATTATGTACGCGACACCACAGCAGTGCGCAGTGCCATAACCCGCATCTATGCCGCACATTATCCACAATATAACTATACGCTGAAAATAAAACACGATCCGCTTTGGATCACCTACCGCACATTCCTCTACCCCGACAGTGCTGCCACAGAGTGGATGGCTACAGACAAAGCACTGCTCACCCTGCTACAAGCCGGCGACAACCTGACCCTACCCCGCCCCATTACCCACAACCTACTCTTTACCAGCGATACTGGCAGAGCAGCGTTTGCACAATATGTCTGCCAGCACCGATACACCATCACCAGTACCAAAAATGCCAATACTACCTCTCTACCCTACGAAATAAAAGTAACGAGATACGACAAACCAGTAATGGATAGCCTGATGAGTATGAAAAGCGAGCTAACACAAGCAGCCAAAAAGTATAGAGGCTACTACGAAGGCTGGGATGCTACCCTACCTCCACAAAAGTAACCGCATAAAAAATCCCCTTCAAACAATGATGCCTGAAGGGGAATGAATTATATGTTAGCCACAGTTTACCCTGGTATACGTGCTATGTATTTCGCCAGTTCTTTTATCTGCTCCACTACCTGAGGGTTGGTGGCTTTGCAAGCCTTAGCCTTGTTAAAGTATATTTTAGCATTTCTGAAGTCTCTACGCTGTATGCATATACCAGACAGTTGCAAGTAAGCCGTAGCCTCATTGTCTTTGTCCGGCAATCCAATACTTACAGCCTTGCGCAGGTGCTCAAATGCCTCTTTAGTATTTCCTTTTTTCTGGGCTATAGCACCCAGTTGCAGGTAGGCAGTGCCCTCGTACTCTTTCTCTGGCATTCCGCTTTCCAGCCCCTTGCGCAGTTGCGACTCCGCCTTATCCAAATCATCGCCAATAGTAGAAAAATTGGCTTGCAGCATATAGAACGACGACCTAATAGGTTTGTACAACAGGTCAGGATACTTCACCAGCTTCAGCAGTTTCTGAGCACCTTCCATGTCGCCACTTTCCATGTAGCCCTGTATCAGTGTCATAGGCCCTATCAGGAAGTAAGCCGCTATCATGATAAGTGCCACCAAAAATGGTATCCATGCTATCCACCAGGTAACCTGAAACCCGACCAAAAAACCCAATGCCAACAAACCTATAGCAATAGGAATGCGATAAAAAACCAATATTTTACGTAAATTCATATACTTATTTGGGCTGCAAAGGTACTATATTTTTGATGATGAAGTAAGTACAAATCCACTCAAATCATTACACGTTTTTCAGCTAATTTACCCATCCCTTTCGTCAATGTTCGAACAATTTTATAGAGGATATGAAGGCGATAGAAGTGTTCGCCATATAAAACAATTAATATACTCAACAACTTTCGTTTATATAAAAACACTCCACTAATTTGCTACTAGAAACCTAAAAAATGATTTAAGTTCTGTTAATGAGCAATTAAATAACGCTGCAATAATGCTACATTTTGGGTTTTATAGTATAACACCTCATTGATTGTTGTGCAAAATAGATCTATCCTGAATAAATGGTGATATCGAAAACTTAAAAAAAGGAAGTATTGAATTTCTTTAAGACACTATCTTTATCAATAAATATACTGCACATGAAATACGTTTATCTGATCGCATCACTTTTATTTTCTGCTAGTTTCTGTCAGGCACAGGAGGAAGACCTATTACCTGAACGTACCTACTTTAGAAAGTTTTGTGCAAAATTCCCACTTGAAGAAAAACCGAATATTATGGCAGATACCAACCATATAGCCATTTGGAAATTGATAGAAGATGTTGATGAACACAACTATTTTGTAGTACAAAGATATAATATGAACCAATACGTATTCACTTATATGAACCGTGGCGGGTCTAACAGGACCTATGAAAATGTCGCTGCTTACTTTTCAAAGGTGGGGAATGCTACCTTTCTTACAGTACCTCTTTATGACCATGAAACAGAAACAGTGGGTTACTTTTTCTCGAAAGTGACAGACCTTGATAGCAGGGGAGGGAACATGACCTTATCATTAGTTGCAGATACAACACTTAAAGATATCACCAGTAGGAGCTCTTTGCTAGAGCGAATAGAAAAGAATATTGACAACCCAAAATTCTACAAAGCACCTGTACATTTAAAGAAAAAACTGCCTTTGTTGTATTGTAAATAGAAAACAAAATGCGGTCAATGATAAAGACATTTTTGAAAAATAAAACCCGCTAATATAGCGGGTTTTATTTTTCAAAAATGTGGCCAGAATGTCATTATTATAACTATTTAATGGAGGATTAGGAAGGCGATTGATGAGTTTTGAGGCGATTCTACCAAATTATTATCGTACAATTTACTTATAGATCTTTTGTTTCACAATTTACCACAGGTCTATCAAAGTACAGAATTGCTCTTTGAGGATCTTCTTGCCAAAATGTTACTGGATAGCATTGATTTTTTCTCAGTTTTGGGAAAAACACGGTATCATCAATTGATATATACTGATAGCGAGTATATAATTTACCATATGCTACATATTCAAATTCCATTTTCCTAAATTTAACCCCAAATGGATTTGCTTCTCCTACTTTTTTGATTTTCCCAATGCAGCTATCAATTACTTCACTTTCATAAAAACCATTTTCCAAGGTAAAATAATATATTGTTCTGGTTTATTTGGATTAACCTTAAGAACGTATAACTCACCCAAAACAGTTTTATTGCCCTTAACAACATCCCTTCCAGAACTTACTCGATTATACGTTTCACCATTATACCTATACTCAAATTCGGTTGCGGATGATTTTCCATGACTTTGTTTAGTTAGTTTTCCGACTACTTCTACCCAATTGGAAGTGTCATAAAGTTGCGAAGAGCATGTAAAGAAAATAGTAAATATACCGGTGGTTATACCCATATATATAATTATTGTAAGAAATTTTTTCATAAAATTTACTTTTTAAAGCTTATACATTTGACTATAACAATGACGGAACTACTTTTTTGATAACGACGTATCTATTGTTGAAATATGCTGTATTTGAGGCGGAGTAGTTTTTTCTTTTACAGAATGATATACACCCATTATGAGTAAAACAGTAATTATCATTCCAAATACGCCATTTGTATAACTATCCTGATTAATGTAATAGCTGTATGGCTTTTTACAAAGAAAAAAAATCCACCTAAAGAATGCACCGACAAAAGAAAACAAAGAATAAAGTATTGTTTCAAAAATGAAATCCATCATTATTTTTGTATGTTTTATTAATCGTTTTTTTATCTATATCACGTACTTATGCACCATCCCAGAAGCCATTCCAAATATTAATTATACCATCTAAAAATAATTGACGTTGTCCTCGCTATCCCGAAGGGAATCACGAACTGCCACTAGTATCAGTTTCCATAACATCTTCATCCTGAAGCAGCAACATTTGAGTCACCCATCCAAAACAAACATTAGCAAGCTGATACCCAATAAAAAAATAAATCTACGGAAACCGAGGTAGAAAATATAAAGCCATAAAAGCAAAAAATCCCCTCAGCAAGAACTGAGGGGACACAAAATATCATTCTAAAACAAAAATACTAGTTCAGCTCACCTAGGTTAGCCAATTCTTTATCCATATCGCGGGCCTGCTGGCTACGTGGATACTCATCGCGCAGACGCTTAAATATTTCTTTAGCTTCGTTAGTCTGTCCTGCTGCCTGGTATACCATACCCAGTTGGTACATATACATAGGTGTTACCAGTACATCATCTTTATCAGCTATAGCTTTTTTAAAGTTTTCTATCGCTTTGTCGTTCTTGCCACTCTCCATATATGCAAGACCCAGCGCACCAGCAGCCTGGCGGCTCAGCGTAGTACCCTTACCGTCAAACGCCTGAAGAGCTGTTATCGCCTTGTCAAACTGTCCCATTCTCAGGTAGCATATACCTTCGTAGTAGTGCGCCAAGTTGCCGGCTGGTGTACCGCTAAAGTTTTTAGCCACCTTCGTGAAGCCCGGGTTTTTACCATCGCCATTCAGTGCCTGATTCAGAGAATCTGCCTGAAAGTACAACTGTGGCCAATACATAGCAGCAGCAGCTTTCTGGGCTTCTCCTTTGCTCATGTTGTTATAAAAAAAGTAACCCACCACTGCCAGTACTACTACTATAGCTACTGTGCTAATTATTTTTTTATTCTTTTCATAAGCCACCTGCACATTATCAAGCGGATTAAAATCGTCGTATACTACTGTTTCCTCTGTCACTGGTGCAGAAGAGCCTGGGGTATTTCTTGCAGAATTTGCCATGTTGGTTGTAAGTAATTAAGTTGTTTTTATATTTAGGTTGTTAAGTTACAGGATTTTTTCATTAATCTGTGATAAAAGGATAATTTTCATCCACATATATATCCTTATACAGCTCATCATTGTTAGGCCATGGGCTTTCCTCTGCAAACTGTACTGCATCATCCACTTCCATCTTCACCTTTTCATTTATCTGCTCTATCTGCTCTTCAGTAGCAAAGTTATTGGCACGTATCACTTCCAATACCTGATTGATAGGATCTTTTAGTTTAAAGTCCTCTAGTTCTTCTTTGGTACGGTATTTAGCAGGGTCACTCATAGAGTGTCCGCGATAGCGATACGTTTTTATCTCCAAAAACGTAGGTCCACCACCCTCACGGGCACGCTTCACTGCACGCTCTATAGCCTTGTGTACCTCTTCGCAGCTCATACCATCTACGCTGTCGCCCGGCATATCATAGGCATCAGCCAGTCTGTATATGTCTAGTACTTTGCTGGTACGCTCTACTGATGTACCCATTGCGTAATAGTTGTTCTCGCATATGAACACCACAGGCAGGTTCCACAGCACAGCCATATTAAAGGTCTCGTGCAGCATACCCTGACGCGCAGCACCATCGCCAAACATACATATCGTAGCCCTGTCGGTGCCACTATACTGCTCAGCAAATGCGATACCAGCACCCAGACCTATCTGGCCACCTACTATACCATGCCCTCCAAAAAACCGCTTTTCCTTAGAGAAAAAGTGCATACTACCACCCTTGCCCTTGGTGCAGCCAGTAGCCTTGCCATACAGCTCAGCCATACACTCGCGCGATGTTATGCCCTTGGCTATTGCCAAGCCATGATCTCTATACGCAGTTATCATATTATCATCGGGGCGTGTAGCCGTCATTATACCTGCCGCTACCGCTTCCTGACCTATATACAGGTGGCAAAAACCCCTTATCTTCTGCATGCCATACATCTGACCGGCTTTTTCTTCAAAGCGACGGAGCAGTAACATGGTCTCGTACCAATACAAATATGTATCTTTATCGAAAGTAGTCTGCACTATTTTTAAATTTGTGCGAATTTATAAAATTTTTTGTTCCCGATACTCCTTTGGTCACTATAAATAAAATATCGCTGGTACAATTTCGCAATTATACCTCCGCCGTCTACGATTTTCCTGCACAGGTCACCTGTATCACTGGCCCCAATGGCAGTGGCAAAACCAATTTGCTCGATGCCGTCTATTACCTCTGCTACACCAAAAGCTACTTCAGCGCCTACCAGCAAAACAGCGTGCAGAATGGAATGGACGGATTCAGAGTATCTGGGAAATTTCAAAAAGGTGGTATCACTGATACTATTAGCTGCAAATGGAAAGCTGGCAAAAAAGAAATTTTCAAAAACGATGCCGAATACGAAAAAATAACCGACCACATAGGTGCCTATTCTGCCGTAATGATAGCGCCCGACGATACCGAACTCATCAACGAGCACAGCGACCTGCGCCGAAAATGGATAGACAGTATACTGGGCCAGGCCGACCGCCAGTACCTAGAGCGACTTATGCGCTACCAGCGCCTGCTACTGCAGCGCAATGCGTGGCTGAAGATACAAGCCTACAAACCCACTACCAACACTACTGAGCTCGACCATTACAACGCCGAAATGGCATCCGATGGTACCTATATTTATGAGCAGCGCGCAGCCTTCCTTCATGATTTCCTGCCCTTGCTCAACGATTTTTACCATCGCCTTTGTGGTGGTGTAGAGGCTATTACCGTCTCCTACATCACCGACCTCTCCCAAAAACCCCTCCTCGCCTGGCTACAGCAGGGGCTAGAGTATGATCTACGTTATCAGCGCACTCTTCGTGGCATACACAAAGACGACTGGGCTTTTGGGCTTAATGGGTTGGCACTAAAACAATTTGGATCGCAGGGTCAGAAAAAAAGTTTTCTTTTCGCCCTCAAGCTTGCACAGTATGCATGGCTCACCCGGGTGCAAGGGCAGCTGCCCATCCTGTTGCTCGACGATATCTTCGAAAAACTCGACCAGCAGCGCATGGAGGCACTCCTCCGCATCATCAGGGGCGAAGGGTTTGGGCAGGTTATCCTTACAGATACTCACCCCGACCGCATAGCCGATGCATTTGGCCCCGATGCTCATATCGCCTTTATACACCTGCGGGCTGGCACTGAGTAGTCCCCAGTAAGCACGTTACTAATAGTGTTATGCCATCATAACAACTCCACTAAGCCAACCTACCGTGACGCATGTATCACTACAAACTACAATCCTCTTTTGTGAAAATAAAAGTTTAGTATATCTTTAACCCCACAACTGCTAACCGTATTATTGTTTACAACCCAACTCAAGACAAAACCTTTTATTTATGACCAAAAAATTATTACCCATCATACTCCTTGCCGCTACACTATTTGCAGCACCAGCAGTACAGGCACAACAAGGCAAAAGTGAACTCACCCTGGGCTACGGCTACCTCAGCATCTATCAGTTTGCTAATAAAACACCCTTCAATACCTCATCTGGTACCATAGCGCTTGGCTACAAGTATTATCTGTCCAACACTGTAACACTAGGCATGGGCATAGGCTACGAAAACATCAGCAATTGGGCTAGCTTCACCTCATTCGTACCAGAAGTCACCTTCCGTTATTTAGACACTAAAGATAGCCGCATACGCGTACGCCTCTATGGCGCAGTAGGTTATGGCTTCACTATACTCAACGATCTTGAGGTAGGGCAAGGTTTTGCCGACGAATCAGGAGCCAAACCTTGGGGCTTTCAACTTACCCCTATCGGTATGCGTTGGGGCCGCAAGCTAGCATGGTTTGCCGAGCTCGGCACCGGCTACAAAGGCACATTCAATGGAGGTGTTTCTATACGTTTCCCTCGCAAAAAACAAAACAATACCCAGTCAAGTAATCAATAATACATAACTTAGTATACGCAAAATGGGCTGCTTCTTTTTCTATAAGACAGCCCATTTTTTCTTTTTTGTTATCATCTTTAGTGCTACTATCTACGGGCATTGTGTCACTCCCTTGTACTAGCGGGGCTTTAGTGACCATTTCCCATACTTACCATGTAATATATTAAACTAAAATCATATTGATGTTAATTATAGTTGAAACAATCACTTCGTTTCGATTTTTAATAGTTTACCTATTGGTAGTGTTAGTTATATTTTCTTTAGCACGGAAACAATAGAAAGCTTTATTGTCGAATTTGTAAGTGACAAACAAATAGCATCAAATACAATTGAAATTAGGTCGGCAGATGTTGAATATTACAGCATTGATACTTAGTCGCCACAAACCAGACTATGTCCTAAGGGTATCCGAACAGTCAAGATAACACTACTTTGAATCCTTAAAAACAAAAATCCCCTGACATTAGTCGAGGCTTTTAAATGGATATGGGAGCCAAAAACGGACAAATACCAATAAATACCTAAGCAGATGCTAGTCAAAAAATACCTAAAAAATAGCCATCAAAACCCATTCACATATATTATTAATATAAATTTCTTACATTACAAGTTGCCTACTTCTTAAACCTAAGAATCTACAAAAAACTGAAAAATACTAAAATACGATTACCATTAGTCTTGACACAAAACTACATTTTATTTATTTATAGTATATAATACCTTGACTAAAACGAAAATGTTAACCAATTGTGCTTATGCCTCGATGTACTTACAGATAAACAAAGAATATAATTACGTCTGATTATTTTTCGGCAGTTGTTCCGCCGAACTAAGTTTTAAGAAAATCAACAAGAATAAGATTTAGCATGTGAAGAACATCACAAACAAAAGATACATTTGTAAACTCTTGGATGCAGCATGGTAGAAAAAATACTCTTAAAAACTTAATAAACAACAATGAAATATACCTATCTACTTTTGTCTGCTGTATTTATACCACTTACAAATTCGTTTGGAAAACAATTCGACCCGAGATTTCTGAATAATGCCGAAAGCATAGACAGTATAAAAACAACAAACAAAAGACAAATTGCCATACCTCGGTTACAACTTATAATAAGACCACCTTATGCAGACTATTATACAATTGGTTTCAAAGGGTCTAAAAACACATCTGTATGCCTTGGAGGTGCTTTGGGCGTTGAATATTCCGTCAGACAGTTGCATTATTATTCTTTTGAAGCAGGTTTTGCTGCCGGACCACTCAGTTTTAAAACATATTTCCCTGTAAATGGCTATTTACCTCCATTGAAAGAATCAAAAGTTGCATTATTTGCTCGTATAATGAATTGTAACAAAATTGGCAACTTTAATATAGGATATGGATTGAGTTTCGGCAAAAGAAATTGGAAACAATACTACAGGCTAAGACCTTTCTCCACGTCTAATAACATGGATTCAATTGTGACACAGAGGTCATTTTGGGCAACGGGACTATCACTCACAGTAGGATACCAAATATCTAGCGCTACACACGCAGGAATAAGCTATCAGCCTCACATAATAGAAACTGAAACATATAGAAAGTTTCAATATGGTTACATTTTATCTGCTGGATTTTACTGGAAAATTAGGTTAATAAAACACAAGAAATCCGAAAGTTAGTACTGAGAATTGCCAGGAATCTCAAAACGAAAAAATGCGTATATTCTTATCATATATGGACATAAACAAACTAATGGACCTGCAGAGTCTTTCAACGCCAAAATCAAAGCCTTCAGAGCAACGTCAAGAGGGGTAAGGGATATCAATTTCTTCCTCTTCAGGGTAGCTAATATCTATGCCTAATATTTTTCATCCCCCAACTATTCAACTTGATCCAAAATGACGTTAAATTCCCCCCAAACATCCCCTAAACGCAAAAATGCCTCGACGATTGTCGAGACATTTTAAATGAATATGGCAGCTACCTACTCTCCCGCATTGTGGTGCAGTACCATCGGCCATGGTGGGCTTAACTTCTCTGTTCGGAATGGGAAGAGGTGAACACCACCGGCAATACCACCATAAGATGG
>JAIXSZ010000014.1 GCA_027484425.1 Sphingobacteriales bacterium | reverse complement strand
TTGCTGAGTTCTTTGTTGATGGCAATGAGCATTTCATCGGTCCAAGTGCTGGTATCGATTACGTGGGTTCTTTTGCTGGTTGGCGGTGGAGTGGTGTTTGGTGGTTCGTAAAATCTTGGTATTACAGGTTCGGTGGTTTCTTTGGCTATTGTATCGACGTATGGACTGTAGAGTGGGTCGATGTGCTGGATTTTCTCTACTCCGAATTCGAGTTCGAAAGGGGAATAACCGAAACGCGCGCGTGCCTCGATGAATCCGTCGATAAGGTCGGCTACACCTTGGGCATAAGGTTTTGAGCGGTTGTCGAAAACGAATGAGCGGAACATGCGCATCATTTGGGTGACTTGTGGCAGACTGACCGTTTTCTTGGTGTTGGCTATGCAGACGGTTAGCTTGCGCATGATTTCCATTTCTTGCATGGTAGGTATACGTTTGCCGGGTTCGCGGGCGGCGATGTTGTTTTGGAGCTCTACGAGCTGGCTGCTAAAGTTGTCGGCTATTAATGCTGGGGCTTGATGGGTGGCGAGGCGGAGGCGATCCCAGGCGTGTTGCTTGACCCAGTTGCGGACGGTGCGGATACAAACACCAATGGCATCGGCTACTTGCTGCTGGGTGAAGGATTGGTTGACATACAACTCGAGGGCTTGTTTCTTTTGGTCTGTTAGGGTCATGGTAGTAGGATTTTTAGTGTCACAAAGTTGAGATGGGTATTTGAGACTGACAAATGTGGTGATATTTGTATTTGTTTACTTTAGTGGGCTGTATGTAGCTGTGGGCTTATGTTCTGTGGGATTTATGTGGTGGTTTTTGGGATTGAAAATTGTGGATAAGTGGTTTTATTTTCAAAGTTTTAATGTGTTTTTATGTCTGAACACGATTACAAGATTTTGGGAAGGACAGGATGTGGGATGTGTGGGTATGGTATGTTTTTATGTTTGTTATGGTAGTAGTTTTTGGTGGGCGATACCTATGGAAACGAGCTATTTCGCCCCTTTGGGGCTAGGGTATATACTTGTGATTTTCGGTGGGCGATGCCCACCGCTATGCTATTGCGCCCCTTTGGGGCTGGTGCATACAAATGCTGAGTAGCTATTATGTATTTTATGCCGGTCGGAAACCGGCTACAGTGCATGCCGTCGGTACAACCGACGGCAAACTGGGATGTTTTTGGGGTGTTTTTCGGTGGGCTAAAAAGCATACACGCCGGTCTGGAGACCGGATGCCGCTATGACGTAGTCGGAGACTACGCCAAACAATATTTATATATTAGTGCATACTACGCTCAGCTGGGGACACGATATTACATTATCTGTAAAACCGTTGTGATTTGCTTTCAACTTTTACTACTTTAGTAGTCGACAACAGCGGTATTAAATTTGCACCTGAGGAAGTCGCGTTGTGATTTGCTTTCAACTTTTACTACTTTAGTAGTCGACAACAGCCTACTTACCTTCCGATGTGTCTGAATACGTGTTGTGATTTGCTTTCAACTTTTACTACTTTAGTAGTCGACAACAGCCATCTATCCGTTTTCAATCATCATTCTAATGTTGTGATTTGCTTTCAACTTTTACTACTTTAGTAGTCGACAACAGCGTGAAAGGTTGAATGCAACAACAGTTTCAGTTGTGATTTGCTTTCAACTTTTACTACTTTAGTAGTCGACAACAGCCTTTAGTTGATGTTTCATATCCAGTAGCTTGTTGTGATTTGCTTTCAACTTTTACTACTTTAGTAGTCGACAACAGCTAGTTTTTTATTTGAGTGTGAAAATACTTGTTGTGATTTGCTTTCAACTTTTACTACTTTAGTAGTCGACAACAGCCTAGTGGGCTATTTTGTTATATCTACATCGGTTGTGATTTGCTTTCAACTTTTACTACTTTAGTAGTCGACAACAGCAAAATACCAACAATCAAAAGCTTCGTTAAGTTGTGATTTGCTTTCAACTTTTACTACTTTAGTAGTCGACAACAGCTAAGATTGATGAAATAAGCGCAGAAAGCCCGTTGTGATTTGCTTTCAACTTTTACTACTTTAGTAGTCGACAACAGCTCTATACGTTTAGCCTCTGCAACTTTAGCCGTTGTGATTTGCTTTCAACTTTTACTACTTTAGTAGTCGACAACAGCCTACCTGTAGAAATGATGTAATCAGCTACGGTTGTGATTTGCTTTCAACTTTTACTACTTTAGTAGTCGACAACAGCTCCATTATATCGAAGTTGAAAATCCTATGTGTTGTGATTTGCTTTCAACTTTTACTACTTTAGTAGTCGACAACAGCCTATTGGTTGATTTGCCTTATGCGGCAGGTTGTGATTTGCTTTCAACTTTTACTACTTTAGTAGTCGACAACAGCGTGGTCATATCTTTTCAATTTTATAGTACCGTTGTGATTTGCTTTCAACTTTTACTACTTTAGTAGTCGACAACAGCCTGACGCTACATAGTTTGTACCTGCTGCAGTTGTGATTTGCTTTCAACTTTTACTACTTTAGTAGTCGACAACAGCTATTGTGGAATTATTTTTAGATATTTATTTGTTGTGATTTGCTTTCAACTTTTACTACTTTAGTAGTCGACAACAGCGATACTTTAGCAATTCAGAACTTGCCGCCGTTGTGATTTGCTTTCAACTTTTACTACTTTAGTAGTCGACAACAGCGTATCGCCTGCTACTAGTCTTCACTTGCTGTTGTGATTTGCTTTCAACTTTTACTACTTTAGTAGTCGACAACAGCTAGAACTCTACTAAATGCTGTAAGTGCTATGTTGTGATTTGCTTTCAACTTTTACTACTTTAGTAGTCGACAACAGCTGAGAAATACGGGTTTGAATACCGTAATAGTTGTGATTTGCTTTCAACTTTTACTACTTTAGTAGTCGACAACAGCCTAATTCGGGGTGCATACTAAGCAATTTGTGTTGTGATTTGCTTTCAACTTTTACTACTTTAGTAGTCGACAACAGCAAAGGCTATAGATAAGGCAGAAAAGGCACAGTTGTGATTTGCTTTCAACTTTTACTACTTTAGTAGTCGACAACAGCTCTTAATCCAAATACTGTCCTTTGCTTTGTGTTGTGATTTGCTTTCAACTTTTACTACTTTAGTAGTCGACAACAGCCGTAGCAGCGTGAGTGTGCGTGTGGGGGGGTTGTGATTTGCTTTCAACTTTTACTACTTTAGTAGTCGACAACAGCTTACTTGCTGTGCAAAGTGGCTTTGATACTGTTGTGATTTGCTTTCAACTTTTACTACTTTAGTAGTCGACAACAGCTTGGTAGTAAATACTTGTTGCTCTTCACGGTTGTGATTTGCTTTCAACTTTTACTACTTTAGTAGTCGACAACAGCTTTTTAGCGTATTTATTACAGACGCATCACGTTGTGATTTGCTTTCAACTTTTACTACTTTAGTAGTCGACAACAGCTTTGGGCAGAAAAACAGCGTTAACGTGTGGCGTTGTGATTTGCTTTCAACTTTTACTACTTTAGTAGTCGACAACAGCACATGCCGCTTTTGCACGTAGTTACGGCTGTGTTGTGATTTGCTTTCAACTTTTACTACTTTAGTAGTCGACAACAGCAATGGCTAAAACTGGTGCATAATGATAACGTTGTGATTTGCTTTCAACTTTTACTACTTTAGTAGTCGACAACAGCCTTGCTACTTTTATACGTGCCGTGCCATTGTTGTGATTTGCTTTCAACTTTTACTACTTTAGTAGTCGACAACAGCGTTTTGTGTGTTTAGTTACACAAATGTACAGTTGTGATTTGCTTTCAACTTTTACTACTTTAGTAGTCGACAACAGCCAATTAGGATACTTAAACAATCAAAACTAGTTGTGATTTGCTTTCAACTTTTACTACTTTAGTAGTCGACAACAGCACAATGTTATGGGCAACGCTAATGCTGTAGGTTGTGATTTGCTTTCAACTTTTACTACTTTAGTAGTCGACAACAGCAGCTTTGAGCAAGCTATGATGCAGAACATGTTGTGATTTGCTTTCAACTTTTACTACTTTAGTAGTCGACAACAGCGTAACGATAGAGTACTAAGATTATTTAACTGTTGTGATTTGCTTTCAACTTTTACTACTTTAGTAGTCGACAACAGCGAAACTAAAGTAACGGGGTCAACATAAGTGTTGTGATTTGCTTTCAACTTTTACTACTTTAGTAGTCGACAACAGCTTTGCGCTGGTGTATGTGCGATTGTTCCTGGTTGTGATTTGCTTTCAACTTTTACTACTTTAGTAGTCGACAACAGCATTTACATTACTAATCGCCTTAAATGGGCTGTTGTGATTTGCTTTCAACTTTTACTACTTTAGTAGTCGACAACAGCTGACCGTAGTAAGGGTGTGCTGCTGCGCTGGTTGTGATTTGCTTTCAACTTTTACTACTTTAGTAGTCGACAACAGCATGGCATAGGCGATGCCGAACGTGTGCAGCGTTGTGATTTGCTTTCAACTTTTACTACTTTAGTAGTCGACAACAGCACCGATGGCTGAAACGTGCTATGGTAGCGGCTTTGAGCCGAAAAATAGGATTGAAAAAATGAGTTTTTGCTCGTTTTTTCAATCCTGTTTTAGAATAATTCTAGTTGCTGTGGTGGTGGTGCTAGTGGGGTGGGGTCGTGCCCGTGAAATATTTCCATCATCCCAAACTGCTTGTCGGTGATGCACATTATGCCTACATTGCCCTTTGGGGGAAGGTTGTTTTTGGTGCGGATTATGTGTACCTCAGCGTTTTCGCGGCTGCTACAATGGCGCATATATATACTGAACTGAAACATCTGAAAACCGTCTGCCAGCATTTTTTTGCGAAATGTGCCGGCATTTTTTCGGTCTTGTTTGGTCTCGGTAGGGAGGTCGAAGAATACAAGTACCCACATGATGCGATATGCGTTTAGCCGTTCAAACATTGATGGTTGGTTATGAATTATCAGCTTTGCTACTCTACTTGTTTTTTCAGTTGCTCCATGCTCTTTTTCGCTACATTTCCATTACTGGGTATAGTATTTTACGGGCATCTCCTTCGTAGCATCTTGCCAGGCTTGCGGTTGTTCTTCGTTCTATGGCTATCATCATGGGGCTTCGTTGCAGGTCTTTTGCGGTTTGAGATGAGGCTATCATGACATCCATAGCTGGAATGGCTAGTAGCTTGGTTTTTATATCTTTTGTTAGTGCGAGTGCATCGGGTGCGGCAGGGTTTGGTGTGGTGGCTATGATGTCGCATACTACTTTATCTACATAGGGGCGGTAGGGCTCCATTATATCGTCGGCAAGGCAATAGGCGTTGTACTGATTGCGGTGGTGTATGCCCAGTGTAGGCAGCAGGCCACTGCCGCTGAGGCAGCGTGCTACTACGGCACGTAGTATGGCGTAGCCATAGTTGAGCAGATTGTTGGGCGGGAGGCCATCGCGGTTGCGCGTAAACCCTGGTATCTCTGGCAGCAGGTGCTTCCAGTAGTAGCTAGCTGCCTGTGCCTCCATATTTTCGGTGTCGCCGCTTTTTACTTCTCTTGCCATGTTTAGCAGCAGTTTGTCCGGCTCGGTATATAGGCTACCGGCATGTGTGCGGCTGCCTAGCATGGCGGCTTGGTTTTGTATCTTGGCTATGATGGTTTGCTGCCACAGTTGTTTTTTTAGTGGCTCGCTGGCGGCTATCTGTGCGGCAAAGACGCGGCTCTGTAGGGTATTGCTGTTGAGATTGAGCAGCATGCCGGTGGGGTGGTGGGAGGCGTCGCAGGTGATGACTGCTGCCTTGTGGTATAGTAACTTGGCTAGTAGTGCCTGGCTTATGGTTATCTGCTGATGATCGAGTACGATTACGCCTATATCTTCTATAGGTATGGTGTGGGGCGGGGGCTTTACAATATCGGGCGTGCCGGATGGTGTGGGAAACTCCACCACCAATTGTTCGTTGGTGGTGGAGAGATAAGCGGGATTACCGAAGTAAAGGGTGCGTTTTATCACTTTATAATAGCTTTTATATTGCCTAGTTTGTCAAAAAGTACTTTCCAACAATTTTCTTTTACCATCAGTCCTTCTACTGATCTTTGATTTTTCGATTGCGGACTACCTAATCCATACTCGTTTTGTATGGGGTAGGTAATATTATTTTTTATTTGGTCTGTTTTATTCATACTAAATAAAAGCCCAGATGTATTTAAAGGAATAAAATTTGCAGTAGTGTCACTACAATCAGTTAGCCTATATAATTTCGATGTGTCTATTTTGTTTAAATTAGTTACAATAGTTAGTTCCTCTTCTTTATTTGGTACGTAAACAATGTCATTTGGCGATAATTGGAATAATAGTTTGTGGCCGTTTTCATTTGTTTCCGGTATTCCAGAAATCCCATTTTTAAGTCTTTCGATAACAATATTGAGAGGTATTGTTTCATAGTTTCTTTTGCCTGTATCGTCTACATAAATGGCGAAAAACAAGTTGGTACCTTTGGCTGCCTCTACAAATTTATTTGACTTATTGCCAGTACTTCCCACAGTAAATTTGTTTCCCTGTGGTTCGTAGGTGCGTAATTTGAGAATTGGTTTGTGGAAATTACCATTGTTAAGAGATACTATGTTTCGGTTCATATCTTCAATGCCTTCGGGCGTAAAGGCAGTTTCGGGATTGTCTTGATGCTGCTGTAAGTGAGTAAGTAGTATTTTTTGAATACCAGTGTCGGTTACAGTATTACGAATTCGGTCGGGTGTAAATGAGGTATCTAGTGTGGAGCGGGAAGCTACATTCAAATTGTCTTTGTATCGAATAAATACACGTGAGGCATTAATATTGCCAATTTGATAATTACATTCTTTGAGGTGTTTTGTAAGTTTTTTCTTGTCATATCCTGCAGCAATCAGCTTGGATATATAAGCTCTAATTGTTTTGTCTGTAATGTTTTGTGGTTGGTCTAAAGCAGATGAAATACTTACTTCTTTAATTTTTTGCAAAGAAACGAGCCCAGATACTGTGTCTTTGTGTAGTGGTTTTCTGATAGCCCAATTAGTGCCTTTGTCTTGCTTTACGAGTGTTTTTTTGCCATCTACGTAACGTTCGCTGTAGTTGACGGTTTTGTTGATGATGCGAAGATTTTGTTTGAAACTAACTACCACACTTTCCAGGTGGTTTTTGGTATCGAGAACAAAGCGGCTCCAAGGTTGCTTAAACACCCAGTTGTAATTGTCTTTACTGTTATCATTGTACTTCTTTTGACATAATGATAATTTTAGATCGTATCGTTCTTTTTGTCTTTCATCTTTCGATTTACGTTTGTCAAGAGCGTTTTGGTTGTTGAGATAGTTGATGTGACTACGAGTAGCACAAGCAATAACTAGTGCGTCGAGTGCATGATGGCGATGATCGATGCGTTTTTTTTGGAATCCTTTTTGCAACTCTAGTGGTACTGTGGGCAGCATTTTTTGGTGGCGGTCGCTGTAGGTAGTAAAGTGGGTAGAGTTGGTGAGTGCATTTAGCCTTTCGAAACGTGGCAATATGAGGTCATTCCATACACCATCTAGCCCCCAATCTTGTTTAAGTTTTGAGGTTATTTGTCCATTACAAGCAATTACGTTTTTAGCGTTTACACCGTCGTCGTTGTTTTGTTGACGTACTAAGTTTGATAATAACTGCATTACATATTTGCTGACATAACGGGTGTCGTTTAGTTGGCGTTCTATCATTTTTTCAGGTACATCTACAGATAGCAGGTTGTTTCGCTTGGTTCGGTTTTTGCCATAATGGTCTTGCACAAAAAGGGTGTACTCCTCTACACTAAAAATTTTGGTGGTTTTCCCCATTCCCAATTCCACCTTTTGACCGGGGTGGTTTTGTATGAATTCGAGTGCTGTTTGTTGGTCTTTAAGTTTGTTTACAGCAGCCTCGCAAATTATTTTATTGTTGAAGCTATCGTCGAAGTAGCGGCTTTGAGGGATAATGTGTTCTATTTCGTATGCTGGTGTGAAAAGTTTGCTGAGGGGTATAATATCGCCTGTGTATGGAGAACGGTATTTTTGTTCGAGCCACTGTTTGTAGCGCATCATTTCTGAGCTAGAAGGCTGTGCCAGTTTGCTAATTTTACTGATGTCGTCTGGGATTTCTATGTTGCTGTTAAGTACACCCTCTTCATATATTTTGAGAATGTCTTGCTGCATAGGCGAGTAAGGACGCACATTGTGGGCTGTGTTGTCTGCGGCCATTTGTGCTAACAGCGCTTTGATACGAAGGTTTGTGTTTTCGTTTCGGGTTATGTTTTCTGTAAGTTGTTTTCGTTTGTCGGCTGGATTTTTCATTTCTCTTCCCAGCTCCAAGTGTATCTCAGTAAAGAAGTCGGGCGCACCATTGCCGTAATGCTGCCAAATGTCTCGTACCACTCGCAGGGTTTCGGTGAGTACCTGCTCTACAATAGGATTGCGGAGGGAGTGTTGTCGAAAGTTTCGGATAAATGTATCAAGATCTGCAACGGAATTCCATTTGCCAATATCTGAGCGTTCGGCATGACGGTTGTAGACGACATACTTTGCCAGCCACTCTGGTAACGCCTGATAATGAGTAATGTGTGTACGATTGATTGTTTGCTCTCTGACACGGTCTTGAATAGAAGCATCGACTTCGGCATTTAATATTTTTTCAATTCTGTCTCTGGTGTTGGAATTAATCTGATTTTCATTCCAGTATTTGCCAGCACGCATAAGGGGGAGTAATTTATTAATAGCCTTTAGCGAGTATGCCCCGTAATCACTAGGGAATGGGGGAAATTTGCGGAATGCATCAACAAAAGATGTGGTGTCCAAGTTATTTTTTAGGGCGAAAGAATTCAAGGCTTTTTCATACTCGGTTTTGTCTGTAACAGAGTAAATAATATGCCATAGTTCTTCTGTTTTTTGCTGTGTGAGGAAGTTAGCAGGTACATTAGCCACCTTTTGGAGGCGTGTTGCGATCATGGTCTTCGTTTCAAAACAAGGATAGTCTTTGTCTTCTACATAGTTCCACCTGTGTGTAGTGTCTTTCAGTTTTGTTTTTTTGAAATAAGCAAGCAGTGCTTTTTGGTTGATTTCCTTTTTTGAACTTAGAAATTCGAATAGTTCTGCAACTTCATCAACTGATGAAAGTAAGCTACTTGTTATGTCTTGATCGTTGGCGCGGGTATATATACGAAGGTTGCTGATCCATTGCCACAATCTGAATTCCTGATATAGAGGGTGAGATTTTGGGGCGCATTTTAGTGCCTCAGATTTTAGGATACCTTCGTGTGTATATGATCTGGTTTCGAGAGTGCAATTACTGATACTACTTTTCTGGCTGCGCAACGGACGCTGATAGAATAGTATATCTTCAATGAAAAGGTGAATAAAATCTTTGGATGCTAGGGTAGACTGGTGATTGATGTTGTGAGGGTAAAGGTGCTCAATACAAAGTTGATAGTTTGACTTGTTTTGTAAATCAGGATTAAATTCTACTTGTTTGCGGAGTATAGCTTCTAACTCTTGCTTGTAGAATTTCCTTTCAATTGTTCGTACTAGTTTGCCCTTTATTTTAATACTGGGATTTTGTAGAAGGGCAGCATAAATATACTCTCCAACGGTTTTTTGGGATTTATCTATTTCATTTTCAGTTTTCTTTTTTAGAAGTTGCCAATCATCTTCTTTTGGAGATCTAAAACTCCTTTTCTCTTTTCCGTCTTTGTCTGTTTTTACAGAACCATCTTCATTTACATCAGTAGATACAATGAAGTCTCTTATTTTATTTTTCCAATCGAAAAGAGGTGTCTTACTGGCTCTACGATAAATCCAGCCGTTTTCTAAGACAACGTTATACCAAATTTCTGATTTGCCTTTTTGGGCAGCATCTGCAGTAACATCTGTTACTTTAAGAGAATAAAACTCTTCTGTTTTATTGTTTTTTTCCTCGTTTTCTTCTCCTCTTAGCTGATAGTATCCTCTTTTTTGATTGAAATGTAACAGCAACCAAGCTAGTTCTTCGTTTTCTAGTTTTTGGGAAAGTGCTTTTTTGCGGAGGTAGTAAATTGTCCAGTCGTAGGGAATTTTAGCATTTTCTCCTTTTTTGTTTTTGCGATTTACTAATTCAGGTTGATACCTTTGGAAATCAGCTAACATTTCATTGAATGAACTTTTGAAAATGAAGTTGCCGTCATCGCTATATGCGAATTTAGTTTCTGTTTCGGGCAGAAATTTTCCTAAACGTTTTTCGAAGTCTATGTTACTAGAATAATGTGTAGGTAGAAATCCGAGTAAGTTCAAAACTCGGTGTAGTCTTTCTCTACGTAAAAGATGACGTTCTTTTATTCTTCTTACTCCTCTGAGTCGAGTGCGCTCTGCTGTCTGGGATTGAGTGATTCCATCGCCAAAAGCATCGATAGCGTCTTGCGCCATTGGAATTATCCGACTACCAAGACCTAATATATTGCCTTGTTTTTCTTCAAAGTTTTGGTCAATTAATGCCCAGCCAATAGAGTTTGTACCAAGATCGAGACCTAAAATTTTTTTCATGTTTTGTGGTTTTTGGAGTATGTTTGTGTCTGAAAGCAAATCACAATAAGGATTATTCCGTTGTGAAAACATTTAAGGTGGGGCAACTCGCCTTTTTTTATGCCCTCATTTTTCCAATCACAATATAAGTATATTCATCAACTGGTAATAGTTGATTTCTGATATTTTTTGTATTTATTGTTTATTATAGTGTAGGGTGCTGATAATGTGCTGTGTAGATTTGTAATATTGCTCGTACTCTGCGATTTTACCACCCCAGCCGCAAAAACTGGCTTCGCCGATTTTTTGTGGCATCCCCTCCTAAAAAAAAGGCGGGGAGTTCCGGCATTTTCTGCTCATGGGCTGTGTTTTTCCTTCATTTCGCGAGGTTGCCACACCCCGAGGGCTGGCACGCAGGGCTGGGCTCGGGGTTCGCAATGACACTTATTTTTTATGTGTGATTTTTGTGGTGAATAGCAACTCCTCGAGTGCCTTACCACCCCAGCCACAAAAACTGGCTTCGCCACTATTTTTGTGGCATCCCCTCCTAAAAAAGGAGGGGAGTTTACTCATTATCTACTCCGTAATATTTATACACCTTTCTAGGTTTGGGTTTTATAGGGAAAGCCCCTCACTGCCCCGCCAGTACAAGTGATGCGACGCAAAGCCCGCTGATGGGAGTGCTGTGGCTGGTGACCCCAAAAAGAAAACGCCTCCGTTAGTAAGGGAGGCGTTTTGTGTAATGCAGTGTTGGTAGTGGGTTATTGTAACCCAGCACCGTGACAGCTTTTATATTTTTTGCCGCTACCGCAAGGGCAAGGGTCGTTGCGACCTATTTTGGGGCCGGCCTGTACGGGTGTGCGTTTTACTTCGGGTTCGCTGTAGTCGGTTTCGGTATAGTAGTCTTCTTCGTTGGCAGCGTAAGAGTGACCAGCGGCTTCGACTTGTGCTTTGTTGTTGCTGATGCCCTTCATATCGGTGAATGGTTCGGGCATTTGAGCTGCTTGTGGCGGAGCCTCTTGTATAGGTATGCCGGCGCGAAGGAGGAAGCTGATGATGCTGCGGTTGGTTTCGAGCATCATTTGCTTGAATAGGTTGAATGCTTCGAACTTGTAGATCAGCAATGGATCTTTTTGCTCGTAAGATGCCATACGTACACTCTGGCGCAGGTCGTCCATGGCGCGAAGGTGGTTTTTCCACGATTCGTCGATGAGGGCGAGCGTAATATTTTTTTCAAGTGATTCGATGACTGGTGCTGCCTCGCGGTCTACGGCCTCTTGAAGGTCGATGTAGACTTGCATACCACGTACACCATCGGTAAATGGTACTACGATATTGTCGATACGGTCGCCATTGTCGGTGAGTATCTGGGCGAGGGTAGGTGTCATGTGCTCGCGAAGAGCGGTGGTTTTGCGGATGTAGAAGTCTTTTACTTCGTTGTAGAGCTGCTCGCCTATTACATTGGCGTTGGGCTTGGCGAGTAGTTCTTTAGGTACATCGAACTCGACCGACAGGTGTTTGATGACTTCGAGTTTGAAGATTTCTTTGTCGCCACTGGCTACGAACTGCTCTGCGAGGTCTACGCACACTGCGAAGATGGCATTGTCGAGGTCGATAGAAAGACGGTCGCCAAAGAGTGCGTGATTGCGGCGCTTATAAATAACATCGCGTTGTGCATTCATGACATCATCGTACTCGAGGAGGTTTTTGCGCATGCCGAAGTTGTTTTCTTCAACTTTGCGTTGTGCGCGCTCGATAGACTTAGAGATCATGCTGTGCTGTAGCACCTCGCCATCTTTGTGGCCCATCTTGTCCATGAGTGATGCTATGCGCTCTGAACCGAAGAGACGCATTAGGTCGTCTTCGAGTGAAACGAAGAACTGCGAAGAACCGGGGTCGCCCTGACGACCGGCACGACCACGCAACTGGCGGTCGACACGGCGGCTTTCGTGCCTTTCGGTACCAATGATGGCGAGACCACCAGCCTGCTTAACGCCTGGGCCGAGCTTGATGTCGGTACCACGACCAGCCATATTGGTAGCGATGGTAACTGCACCTGCGAGGCCCGCCTCGGCAACTATCTGCGCTTCGTGGGCGTGTTGCTTAGCGTTGAGTACTTTGTGTTGTATTTTCTTCTGCTGTAGCATGCGGCTAAGTAGCTCAGATACCTCGACAGAGGTGGTGCCTACTAGCACCGGACGACCAGCACCGCTTAGTTTTTCAATTTCGTCTATGACAGCTTTGAATTTTTCGCGCTTGGTTTTGTACACCAGGTCTTGCTCGTCTTTGCGGATAATGGGTAGATTGGTAGGGATGCTTACTACATCGAGCTTGTATATCTGCCATAGTTCGCCCGCTTCTGTTTCGGCTGTACCAGTCATACCTGCCAGCTTGTGGTACATGCGGAAGAAGTTTTGGAGGGTAACGGTAGCAAATGTTTGGGTTGCTGCCTCTACCTGTACGTTTTCTTTGGCTTCGATAGCCTGATGTAGTCCATCGCTGTAGCGACGTCCGTCGAGGATACGACCGGTTTGTTCATCTACGATTTTTACTTTGCCGTCCATTACCACATATTCCACGTCTTTGTCGAAGAGGGTATATGCTTTGAGGAGCTGTTGTATAGAGTGTATGCGATCGGCCTTGATGGAATAATCTTGTATGAGCGCGTCTTTGCGTTGTACTTTTTCTTCGGGCGATAGGTCGAGTTTTTCGAGTGTAGCCAACTCGCTACCGATGTCGGGCATGATGAAGAAGTGTGGGTCTTCGCCAGCGCCAGTGATGAGTGCTATACCTTTATCAGTGAGGTCAACGCTGTTGTTTTTTTCGTCGATGGTGAAGTACAATTCTGAATCGACCTTTGGCATGTTGCGCTGTTGCTCGCCAATGAAGTGGTGTTCGGCTTTTTGGAGTATTTGTTTATTACCTTCTTCGCTCAAGAACTTGATAAGTGCACCGCTTTTTGGCAGACCACGATAAGCACGGTAAAGGTGCAGACCACCGGTATCTTTATCGGTTTTGCCGTCGGCAATAAGTTTTTTGGCTTCGGTGATACTTTGGTTGATAACTCGTTTTTGTGTTTCGAGTAGTTTCTCGATACGAGGCTTGAGGGCATGGAATTGCTGCTCGTCGCCACGGGGTATAGGGCCAGAGATAATAAGTGGTGTACGGGCATCATCGACAAGTACACTATCCACCTCATCGACCATGGCATAGTGGTGCTTGCGCTGCACCATTTCTTCGGGGTGGTGCACCATGTTGTCGCGGAGGTAGTCGAAACCAAATTCGTTGTTGGTACCGTAAGTGATATCGGCCATATAAGCCTGACGGCGTTGTGGCGAGTTAGGTTCGTGCTTGTCGATACAATCTGTAACAAGACCTAGCCACTCGAACAATGGACCGTTCCACTCTTGGTCGCGGCGGGCGAGGTAGTCGTTGACGGTAACGATGTGAACACCTTCGCCAGCGAGAGCATTGAGGTAGGCTGGGAGTGTGGACACGAGTGTTTTACCCTCACCGGTAGCCATCTCGGCTATTTTGCCTTCGTGAAGGACCATACCACCTATAAGCTGCACATCGTAGTGGAGCATGTTCCAGGTGACGGTGCTGCCTGCGGCTTCCCAATTGTTGTTATAGATACATTTGTCGCCCTCTATGCGGATGTGCTTGCGAGTATTAGCAAGTTCGGTATCCAAGTCGGTGGCGGTGGCTACTATTTCTGTATTGTCTTTGAAGCGATGGGCAGTTTCTTTGACTACTGCGAAGGCTTCTGGTTGTATGGCGTTGAGGATTTCCTCAATTTGTTCGTCGCGTTTTTTGACGAGTTTGTCGACCTCGTTGTAGATGCCTTCGCGTGCCTGAATGTCTTCGACGTTGTCGGCTTCGGCTTTTTTATCAGCTATCTGCTGGTCAATGTTAGCAAGATGTTCTTTGATGCGCGCTCTGAATTCCTGAGTTTTGTTGCGCAGGTCATCGTTAGATAAAGATTGGTATTCTTCATAGAATCGGTTTACCTGAGCTACAATGGGTTGGAGTTTTTTTACATCTTTGTCGGATTTGCTGCCGCCAAACAGTTTTGCGAGAATGCCTAACATTTTATAAAAAGTAAGAGGTTAAAAGTAAAAACAAAAAACCCGCCTCACGGCAAGTAAATACCTTAATGCGAGTATCAAAATTCATGCAAATATTTTTCAACTGTCATGTTGGCGCACAAGGATGCCAAAGCTACGCCAAAGGTGTGATTTGAACAAGAATAACTGACTGAATGCGTGTGGAAGGAGGTGAAGAAGGGGCGGGTAGGAGAGTAAAGAAAAGAACGAACTGTGAGCGGAAGAAAAAAAACTACAATGCCTGTAAGCCGGATTCTGTTGTGCTGCAAGAGCAACACAGGTTATCATTTATCTGGGACAACGTTCGCACGTTGCCTCGCGCTGCCAACCCACATACATCGGACAAGCGATCCTCGAGCGTATGCTTATTTGGCATTTCAGCACGCAAGGTTTACCCCCAATGCCAGTTACCTGGCAAAGCCGTAGTCTCTTACACTACTTTTTCACCCTTACCGTCATCACCACGGGGGAGATGCAGGCGGTTATTTTCTGTGGCACTGTCTGTCACTTGTTGTTAGGCAAGTGCCTACCCGTTAGGTAGTGCGCTGCTTTTTGCTGTCCGGACTTTCCTCCGTCACATTTTCTGTGCGGCGATAACCCGGCATTGTAGCTGGGCAAATGTAAATAGGTTTGGTGATAAACTAGTTTTTTTGTGAGGGAAGCTGGGGATAAAATGAGTGTCATGAATTGTGCTGATTGTGGTCATGAATAGGTAAAGATGGTTGATGGACCTTTGTAGTAAAGATTAGGTTATGAAGTTTAATATGACATTTGCGGAAAGAGGTATACGAATGATGATGGGCGTGCTGATAACGGTGCTGCACATGACGAACATCATACCGGAGTATATAGGTATATGGCTGATGATAGGTGTAGTGGTGCTGATGGTGACGGGTTTTACGGGATATTGCCCGATATATGCGCTTATGGGATGGCTAAAACATAAAGATATGGCGTGATACTATTATTTTTTAGTAAATGTTATTCAATATACTGTCATTGTGTGGTAAAAACAATATTTTTGCATTACAAAACTTTAAACACATGAAAAAACTGTTTTTACTATTGTTAACCACGACGACGTTATGTGGCACTACTACGTACGCGGGTTATGCTGTAAAGAAAGTACAATCATCAGTAACTGTAGATCAGGCTGCAGCTGTAAATGCACTGGAAGGAAATGAAGTAGCTGCGAAAAGTACGTTTACTACTGATGATGTGACTACTGCTGATGAAGAGATGAGTATGGTGGTGGGTAAAAAGAGTTTTTTCACTAAGCTATCTGACAGACTGAAGGAAAATCTGGATATATCTAAAGGTGTGTATATTCTTTTGGCGATTATAGGTTTTGGATGGTTGGCGATGGGATTTAATGATAATTTTGAAGGATTTGACTGGCTTATTTCGCTGCTTCTTTACGTCTTGGGTTGGTTACCTGGCGTGATTTATACGTTAATAATGATGAAGAAGTACTACTAGATTTATATATAATACAAACTAAAAATGGAGGAAACCAATGTGGTTGTCCTCCATTTTTAGTTTAAGGTTAATTGCAGAGCGTTTCTGTTGTTACTTATTCTTCTTCTTCATTTTCGTCATCAACTTTTGGTGAGTTGATGGTGAGTTTCACTCGGTTGATGCGCATTTTTTCGACAGCGATAGCAGTGAAATCATATTTTTCGTAGCTCACTACATCATTGATGGCTACAAATTTGCCAGCGATCTCTAGGACCAGTCCCGCTAATGAGTCACTTTCTCCACGTACTGCGTCGAACTCATCTGAAGGAAGGCCAATGATGCGGCATACATCATTGATAAGCGTTTTGCCTTCGAAAATAAAGTTTGAATCATCGATTTTTTTGTAGTGTAGGTCGTCTTCATCGAATTCGTCTTTGATATCGCCTATTATTTCTTCCATTATGTCTTCGAGGGTGATGATACCTGAGGTGCCACCAAATTCGTCGACCACAACTGCGAAATGTTGTCTTTTTTGTTGGAATTCTTTGAGCAGGTCTTCGATTAGTTTGCCTTCGTGAACAAAAAATGCGGCCCGCATGAGTTTGTGCCAGTCGAAAGAATCATCGTCGATATGGGGTAAAAAGTCTTTGGTGTGAATCATGCCTGCGATGGTATCGAGATTTTCTTTGTACACTGGCAAACGAGAATAACCTACTTCTATGCAATATTTTCGCACTTCGGGAAAGGTCATTTCGAAGTCGATTCCGCTAACATCGAGTCGTGTGCGCATGACCTGACGTGAGGTAATATTGCCGAACTTGAGTATACCCTTGAAGATATTTACTTCCTCGCGAGTAGCGCTATGGCCAACGGTGAGTTCGATAGCATGTTCGAAATCTTCATTTGAGATGTTGGAAGATTTGGTACCCATTCTGCCTTCGATGAAGCGAGTAGACGAAACTAGTATATTACTTACGGGTTTGAAAGTCCAGCTCAAAGCTTGAAGGAAAGGAGCTGAGAAGAGCGCCATTCTGAGGTTGTTTTGGGTAGCATAGACCTTAGGAAGTACCTCTCCGAAGAGAACCAGCAAAAAAGTAACACAAACCACCTGAATAAGGAAAGTGACAATGGGATTCATGCTAGCTGGCAACATGGACCTGACCAGTAAGTCGGTGGAAATGACTATGGCAATGTTGATGAAGTTGTTGGCTACGAGGATGGTGGCTAAAAGTCGTTTGGGTTGTTCGAGCAGTTGTGAAGCGATACGCGCACTGCCTTTTTCGTTGGTTTTGAGGAAGTTGATGTCTTTTGCAGACAATGAAAAGTATGCGGTTTCGGCACCAGCAGTGATAGCTGTCATGAGCAAAAGCACCAGTACTGCTACTATTAGAATAGTGGCATTAGAAGATGCAAATGCCTGATTCGTGATTTCAAGGAGCAATGGGGAAATATTCGTGTCGCCTTCGGTGCTTTCCAATTTGAAGTAAAAGTTTGATGAATTGTCCAAAATTAGAAAAATGAACGAAACAAAGTTAGTTTCTGACAATTTTTTAATATTGGAAGCTAAATTATTTTAAAAAGGCATATCGTCTTTTGAGATAATATTGCCGGGAGTGTTGTTGTCGAAGTTGATATCAGGAAAGCCAGCAACATCTGTGTTAGTGCCTTCGATGTTGTTGTTTTCAGATTGTTCTTTACGTTTGTCGAGCATTACTAGATTGTCACCAATAATTTCTGTTATGAATCTTTTGTTTTTGTCTTTGTCTTCCCAAGAGCGAGTGCGGATGCGACCTTCGAGATAGATTAGGCTTCCCTTGTGCAGGTAACGCTGTGCAAGATCAGCAAGACCTCGCCACAACACCACTGTATGCCATTCTGTTTGCGAAATCAACGTACCGTTTCTGTCTTTGTAAGTTTCGGTAGTGGCAAGGGGGAATTTAGCTACCGCTATATTTCCTTCCAAGTGCTGTAGGTCTGGGTCTTTACCCAAATTGCCAATCAATACTACTCGGTTAACTCCTCTCATTTCAGTATGTTTTACACAGTCTACAAAATGCTTAATTCATAATCAATCTAAAAGTATAAATTATTTTTAAAAAAAGAAACAAGAGTTTTAGGAAAGGCTAATTTTTTTAGTTCGGAGTTATTAACCCACCATCCATTTGGTATGTTGAAGTGGGATAAATCGTTGATAACCATAGTGTAAAAGCATGTATTTATTAGTTGATGTGTTAGTTTTTGTTTCGATTTTGAAATCAATTTGATGTTATTAGGGTATAAATTAGTAAGTAGGTTTCCTTCGAGCAAGGCGTCTACTTCTGAAGGTTCCTTGGTTTCTATGAGGAAGGGTTCGTGTAGATTTTCCCAAATATCTCCTGCCTGCCGTTTGTTAATCCAGATACTATCATTGTGCTGAAATATTATGTAGTTAAAGAACCTTTCTTTTACTATTATTTTTTTGATTTTTACAGGAAGTATTTCGATGAGTTTACTTTTAGTAGCAACACATTGATTTGCAAGGGGGCAACTTTCGCATTTGGGTGAAGAAGGAGTGCATACTGTAGCGCCAAGGTCCATAATAGCTTGATTATGTGCTGCGCTATCGTGAATTGGCAAAAGTTGTTGTGCTAGCTCTGCAAATATTTTTTTACCAATGGTACTATCGATAGGAGTTTCAATGCCGAAACATCTAGATAGTACTCTGTATACATTACCATCTACAACAGCTACCGGCTCATTAAAAGCAAACGAGGCTATTGCTGCGGCAGTATATGGGCCAATACCTTTGAGTGTTAATAACTGTGTGTAAGTACCAGGGAAAATACCATTGTGAACTGAAGTAACTATACGAGCAGTAGCTAGCATGTTTTTGCAACGGTTGTAGTAACCTAAACCTTGCCACAACCTGAATACATCAGCATCATCAGCTGTTGCAAGATCTGAAACGGTAGGGTAGTTATGTGTAAAGGCTAGAAAGTAGGGTAGTCCCTGTGCGGCTCGGGTTTGTTGTAGAATTATTTCTGACAGCCAAATTTTGTAGGGGTCTTTTTCACCCTTCCAAGGCAGAGAACGTGTGTTGTCGTTTTGGTGCCAATGACTAAGTGATAATGTGAATCTATTTTTTGCTGTAGTAGTTATTTCCATCCTACCCGCAAATTACAATGAAAAATTGCAGAATTGATTTCGATTGTCTGGTGAAAGTAAAATGCGTGAGCATCAAATCCATTTATGGTTGGCGATGCGTAAATGACATAGACAGTACGAACAGTTTTTAGCGTAGAAAAAAGGTGACTTTGTATGAAAGTAATGGTTATTATTGCCTGATTATCATGCGGTAAAGTGTCATATAAAACTGATGATAATCATGTGGTTAAATGACGGAGTTATGACATAGAAAATTCGCAGCACGGAACACTGAAAGTACCTTTGCAGAGCAGCATTTATAAACCAAACATGCACAAACCAGTTACCCATAATATTGAAGAATTCAGGATAGTAGGTGTCAACTATAAAAAAAGTGATGCAGCTGTTCGTGGACTTTTTGCTGTAAATCAGGAGCAGTATAGCCGATTATTAGCCTCGGCCTCTGCTTATGGAGTTAGTGATTTTTTTATTCTGTCGACTTGCAACCGAACTGAGATTTATGGTTTTGCAGAGAGCGACGTGGACATGATGCGTTTTGTGAGTAGTGTGTGTGCAGGAGACGAAGCGACATTTGCTGATATGTCTTACTCGCAGAAAGGAGTAGATGCTATTGGTCATTTGTATCATGTGGCATCTGGGTTGGATTCGCAGATACTGGGTGACTATGAAATATTGGGTCAGATTAAATGTGCAGTTAAGTTTGCCAAAAACAATGGTTTTATAGGTCCTTTCATGGAGCGCCTTATAAATTCAGTACTACAAGCTTCGAAGTCGGTAAAAACAAATACTGAATTGAGCGGGGGTACTGTATCTGTGTCTTTTGCAGCTATTCAGTACATAAAAGAGTTTGTGGGTATGCCGCAAGGCAATGCCATAGAACTAGATATGACTGAGAAAAAGATTGTGCTGATAGGTACAGGGAAAATAGGTAGGGTAACATGCAGGAATGTGGTAGACTATCTGAAAACAAAAAACATCACTTTAATAAATCGAACCGAAGAAACTGCAATCAATCTTGCTGCAGAGCTAGGTTTGAGATCAGCTCCGATTGCTGAATTGCAAGCTGAGATAGAAAGTGCTGACATTGTGCTGGTATCTACCAATGCTACAGAGCCAGTGGTGGTGAAAAAACATCTGGAAAATGCAGCCAATAAACTTGTGATAGACATATCTGTGCCCTGCAATGTAGCAGCGGATGCTCAGCAGCTGGCAGGGATAAGATTTGTGGATGTGGATATGTTGTCGAAGATAAAAGATGAAACATTACAGAAGCGCAAAGCTGAAGTGCCCAAAGCATTGAATATTATAGAAGAACACATATCTGAGTTTGTGGAGTGGTGCGATATGCGCAAGCATGTGCCGGTGCTGCGCGAAGTGAAGAGTAAGCTATTAGAAATTCCTATCAGTCCGATATTGCTAAGTGGCTTGCCGTTAGCTAGTATGCAAGGAAGTGACCATCAGGAAAAAGTGCAGAAAGTGATTAATAATCTAGCCACTCGTATGCGCAGAGACTACACTCCGGGATGTCATTATATACAAGCAATTAACGATTTTATAGCCTTATGATAGACAAAATCATAAGAATTGGGACACGCGAAAGCCAATTGGCCGTGTGGCAAGCGAATACTGTAAGGCAATTGCTAGCGGGATATGGATATGAGTCGGAGCTAGTGTATATAAAAAGTGAAGGCGATAGGGATCTTAAAACGCCATTGTACGAAATAGGTGTGCAGGGTATTTTTACCAAAGCGCTAGACATAGCACTGCTTAATGATGAAATAGACATAGCTGTACACTCCATGAAAGATGTGCCTACCATACTGGCTAAGGGCGTAATGCAAGCGGCAGTGCTGCCGAGAGCCAACCAGCTGGATATATTAGTGCCAGGCCCTGGATACACAGCTAATGCAGCAGGCACTACTATAAACATAGCAACAAGCAGCATACGCAGAAAAGCACAATGGCTAAACAGATATCCTGAATCGACAATAGACAATTTGAGGGGGAATGTAAATACCCGATTGCGTAAGGTGGCTGAAAGTAACTGGTATGGTGCCATTTTTGCGGCAGCTGGGCTAGAAAGAATAGGTTTAAGACCATCTGATTCAATATCGCTAGACTGGATGCTGCCAGCGCCAGCACAAGGAGCAATAGTAGTAGTATGTAAGCATGGTGATGATTATTGTGCCGAAGCATGCCATAAAATGAATGACTGGCACACAGAAATATGTACAAAAGCAGAACGTGATTTTTTGAGGGTATTGATGGGTGGGTGTAGTACTCCCATCAGTGGTTTTGCTAGAGTAACAGAAGGTAATGTTGTATTTGAGGGTAATATATTAAGCAGAGACGGAAAGCAGAAAAGAGAAATAGGTCTGAAAGTTCCAATAAATGAAGCATCTGAACTAGGCTACATGGCTGGTACTGCATTGCTACAAGGTGGTGGACAAGCAATACTAGATGGAATAAAAGAAGCGGGTATCTAATCTTTTTCGCAGAACGAAGCTGATTCGTGCAATGTGTTAACTTGTAAACAATCAATATAAATTGGGTATATAGTCTAGAATTGGTTGTATAACATGAGTAGAAATATATCTATATTGAGTACTGCGGAGATTGATGGGTTGAATGTAGCGCAAGATATACCTAACGGTGTATTGCTCACTATAGAGCCATTTGTGAATATAGTATATGAAGACAACGAGGCGCTAAGGGAAAGGGTAAAAGAAATTGTAAACCAACGGATAGCTGTAGCTTTTACTAGCAAACATGCAGTGAGAGCTGTAGCAGGAATAATAGAGGAGCAACCTAAAAACTGGGTTATTTATAGTTTGGGTAAGTATACACACAGCGAAGCTATAGATTTTTTTGAAGCGTGTGAAGTTATTAATGCAGGGGATGATGCTAAAGAGATGGCGACATTACTGATAGCTAATGGAATAACTGAAATGATTTTCTTTTGCGGTGACAAACGGTTGGATACATTGCCTAACACACTGAAACAAGCTGATGTAAAAGTTGCAGAGCTAGTGGTGTACAAAAATGAGGTGAGGGGTAAACAAGTAACTGCTAGGTATGATGCTATACTGTTTTACAGCCCGAGTGGTGTACACAGTTTTTTTGGGAGTAACAGTGTAGGAGACGATACTGTTTTGTTTGCGATAGGGGATACAACGGCCGCTGCTATATATGATTACAGACAAATAAATATAGTAGCTGGTAGAGTAGCAGGAAAGGTGGAACTATTGAATAAAGCAATTAAATACTTCTCTTAAGTAGTTGTTTTTCAGTTAATTATAATAGTTAATTAAACAAAAAATAAAGTAGGATGAGTGAACTTAAAAATGATCTGTTGCTGCAAGCACTAAAAGGAGAATCAGTATCGAGGCCTCCGGTGTGGATGATGAGACAAGCTGGAAGGTACTTGCCAGATTATATAAAATTGCGTCAAAAATATGATTTCTTTACACGGGTAGAGACTCCTGAACTTGCTTGTGAAATAACCTTACAGCCAGTAGATCAGGTGGGTGTAGACGCAGCTATTATATTTTCTGATATATTGGTGATTCCTCAGGCTATGGGAATGGAGGTGCAGATGGAAGAAGGTAAAGGTCCACTGCTGCCCAATGTAGTGAAAACGGAAGCTGATATAGATGGCCTAATTACTACTGACACCGCAGAAAGGCTCAACTATGTGATGCAGGCATTGTCGCTCACGAAACAAGAATTGAATGGAAGGGTGCCATTGATAGGATTTGCGGGAGCGCCCTGGACATTGTTGTGCTACATGGTGGAAGGAAAAGGTAGTAAAACATTTGACAAAGCGAAACAGTTTTGTTTTACGCAGCCGGAGTTAGCGCATAAACTATTGCAAAAAATTACTGATGTAACTATCACTTACCTAAAGGCACAGGCAAAAGCTGGAGCCAATCTGGTGCAGGTATTTGATAGTTGGAGCGGGATGCTGAGTCCTGCGGACTTCAAAATTTTTGCTCAACCATACTTAGTACAGATAGCAGATGCTGTGAGTGTTGATGTGCCGGTAATACTGTTTCCGAAGGGTAGCTGGTATGCATTAGAAGATCTGAGTAAGACAAGTGCAGCAGGGTTGGGACTGGACTGGAGTGTAACCCCAACTTTAGCTCGCCAATTGACGGGCAACAACATAACCTTGCAAGGAAACTTTGACCCATCGAAACTGCTGGCACCCATACCTCAGATTAAAAAAGAAGTGAAAGAGATGATAGATGGGTTTGGTACCAGAAGGTATGTTGCTAATCTGGGTCATGGTATATTACCTAACGTGCCAGTTGATCATGCACGTGCATTTGTAGATGCTGTAAAAGAATATGGTGCATAGTTAAAAGTTGGAAGGATTTAAATAGTGAATAGCATGAACTTGAAGGAACGTTTTACTGATTATATACACGGATTGCAAGACAGTATATGTGCTGGATTGGAACAAATAGACGGTAAAGCAAAATTTGTGGAGGATAAGTGGGAAAGAGCGGAAGGCGGAGGCGGTAAAACCAGAGTGATCAGTGAAGGGGCTGTTTTTGAGAAAGGGGGAGTAAACACCTCTGTAGTATACGGAACGCTACCAGCCTCTATGCAGGCAGCCTTTGGCGTGCCAGAGAGTGATTTTTTTGCATGTGGGCTGTCGTTGGTTATTCATCCGCTCAATCCGTATGTGCCAACAGTGCATGCTAATTGGCGTTACTTTGAGTTATACGACAAAACTGGTAACAGGATAGATGGTTGGTTTGGCGGAGGTACAGATCTTACTCCTTATTATTTGCAGCCAGAAGATGCCCGCCATTTTCATGGAACGCTGAAACGAACAATAATGCCATTTGGCGAAAACTTGTATGAAGATTATAAAAAACACTGCGATAGTTATTTTGCTAATAAGCATAGAGGTGATGAAATGAGAGGTATAGGAGGTGTTTTTTATGATTATTTGAGAGCGGCAGACGAGGATGGAAGAGAGCGTTTGTTTGCGTTTCAGCAAGCGAATGGCAACGCTTTTTTAGAAGCATATGTGCCGATTGTAGAAAAGCGTAAGGATATGCCTTATACTCAGAAAGAGGTAGAATGGCAAGAGATACGCAGAGGACGGTATGTGGAGTTTAACCTGGTGCATGATAGAGGTACACTATTCGGGTTGAAAACCAATGGCAGGACAGAAAGTATACTGATGAGTTTGCCCCCAAGGGCAAGATGGGTATATAGTCATACTCCCGAGCCGGGAAGTGCTGAGGAGGCGATGATGCAATACTACAAGCCTACCAACTGGGTGTAAAGGCTGGTATTTGGTTTATATTTGCGCTTTACAAGGTATTTATGGCAACATTCAGCAATAAAATAGTAGTTATAACAGGTGGATCGTCTGGTATAGGTAAGGCATTGGTAATAGATGCACTAGCTAGAGGGGCACGAGTGGCTGTGTGTGCAAGAAATATTGATAAACTTAACGGATTATTCCCGCCATCGGATAAGTTATTATGTTATAAAGCTGATGTGAGTAAGGAGGCAGACTGTGCAGCATTTGTGCAGGCAGTGGTGGCAAAATGGGGTGGAGTTGACGTATTGATAAATAATGCAGGTATTAGTATGCGAGCATTGTTTGAGGATGCAGACTTGCAAGTGATACGTGAGTTGATGGATATAAACTTCTGGGGATCAGTGTATTGCACTAAGTTTTGTTTGCCATACATACTTAAAAATAAGGGGGCAATAGTGGGTATTTCCTCCATTGCCGGCTACAGGGGATTGCCTGGAAGAACGGGTTATTCGGCATCAAAGTTTGCGATGCAGGGCTTTTTAGAATCATTGCGCACAGAATTATTACATACGGGCACACATGTGATGTGGGTATCGCCAGGATTTACCGCATCAAACATAAGAAATGTGGCCCGCATAGCAGATGGCACAACGCAGGCCGAAACACCACTGGATGAGAGTAAGCTTATGAGCTCAGAAGAATGTGCACGGCACATACTAGACGCTACAGAGAAAAGAAAACGAAGTGTAGTACTTACCAGTCAAGGCAAGCTAGCAGTATGGCTCAGCAAACTACTGCCGTCTGTAGCGGATAAAATGGTATACAAACATTTTTTGAAAGAGCCGGATTCGCCATTGCGGAAGTATGAGCAATGATGAAAACAAGACCTCAATGATTGCAGAAACTGTAAAATACCTTAACTTTATGTAGAATGTATTTATGTATGAAAGTAGGGTTTAGGTTTTTGCTGTTGGGGTTAATTGTTTCATTATCTAATCTGGTACATGCACAAGAGTTTTACCAGCACGATACCACAGTGAAAGTTTTTGCATACAGCAGACAGTTGCCATTGGCTTGGTGTGGAGGCTTTAACAACCCACAATTTTCGCAAGCCGACCTTAATAGAGATGGATTACTAGATTTAGTGGTTTTTGAGCCATGGTTGGGGGTGACAACATTACTCAATACCGGTATGGTGGGAGGAATGCCTAATTATAAATATGCCCCTCAATATGCATTGAAGTTTCCGGCGTGTTATGGGTATATGCTGCTAAAAGATTATAACTGTGACGGGATAGCAGATTTGTTTGATAGAGGTGGTGATGGGTTCTCAGTGTACAGAGGCTATTATAATGCTGGTAATGAATTGTGTTTTTCGTTTTATCGTAGTTTGTTTTACAGCAATGATGTAAGTAGTGGTGGATCCGCTAATGCATATGTGAATCCGGGAGACATACCAGCCATTACAGATGTGGATGGGGACGGGGATGTGGATTTTGTAGCTTACTACATTACCGGAGGCTATATGTATTATTACAAAAACATGCGTGTAGAAGATGGATTGCCATGTGATAGCATACGAATAAGGCTTGCGGATAGGTGTTGGGGTAAGGTGTATCAGGGTTTTTACAGAGAGCATACATTGGGATACTCTTGTAGTAATGCTGGTTTGCTGAGGCCTACAAGTGAGGCAGGAAAGCCTACCCACTCGGGCAATAGTGTGTTTCTTTTTGACTGGGATATGGACGGAGATGTAGATTATCTGAACGGGAGTGTATCGTTTAATGAAATGACGTTTCTGAAGAACGGAAAAGTGGAAACAGGATATGCAGTAGATACCATGATAGGTCAGGATACATTGTGGCAAACAGGTGGCAAAAGGATAGTAATACCTACATGGCCAGCGGCATTTAGCATAGATGTGAATCTGGATGGTAAAAAAGATATGTTGGTGGCCCCTAATGCGGGAACAAGTGCTGAGAACTATAGAGGAATATGGTATTATAAAAATAATTCTACAACTGGAGTTGCTGATTGGCAATTTCAATCGGACTCATTTTTGAGTGATAAAACAATAGATTTGGGAACCGCTACTTATCCTATTTTGTATGACTATGACAAAGATGGCAGGCCAGACTTGTTGGTAGGTTCGGATGGGTATAGACAATCGAGCGGTCAATTGAGAAGCAGGATGTCGTTTTACAAGAACACGAGTATACCTGGTAATGCTTCATTTACGCTACAAACTACCGACTTTAATAACCTCAGTATATACAATTTTCAGGGTACTGCACCAGCTGTGGGCGATGTAGATGGTGATGGTAGGGCTGACCTAGTAGTGGGGCATACTGATGGAACACTCAGTTATTTCAAGAATAATGCCTCCAGCGACGGATTGCAACCTGACTGGCAGTTGACACAATTGCAGTTGCAAGATTTTTCGGGAGCGGTGATAAACGTAGGAGGTTATGCAGCTCCATTTGTATATGACATTGATAAGGATGGTAAAAAAGACTTGATTATTGGTAATATATATGGTTATGTGCAGTACTACAGGAACGAAAGTACCACAGGTGGCACGATAAGGCTGAAGTTGATAAAGACTAAGTTGGGACTGGCAAAAGCAGATCCGACACAGAATTTTGGGAATTATTCCACACCATTTATTGGTAAACTAGACCCATCTGGTACGGAGTATTTGTTATTGGGTAGCAACTCAGGCAACCTATATCAATATACAGGTTTCCAAACGGGTGACACCGCTGCTACCTACTCATTGGTAGATGGGAGATATTCTTATATCGATTCAACATACAGTATGTACAATCATCCTGGAACCTATTATGGAATATATGGCAATAGACGCACAGCGGTAACTGTAGGAGATATTGATGGTAGTGGGAGCTATGCTATGATTAAAGGGAATGTAAAGGGTGGGTTGGAGTTTTATAAGAGGAAAGTATATGAAATAGGTGTAAGCGATGTAAGGGCAGAGGGCAGCATAATGGTATATCCCAATCCGGCAAAAGAGTTGTTGTATTTATCTTGGAGCAACATAGTAGGTAGTGAGATTGATATCGTGATTACGGACGTGTCTGGCAGAGTGATGCAACGACATAAAGTACCTTCGCAGGCCCAACATACTCAACTTTCTGTATCGGGGCTAGCAGCTGGAATGTATATATGTACTGTAGAAGGAGGAGGGAGTAGGCATTATGCCAAATTCACTGTTTTACAATAATTGCTATTATACTATTATTTGGGTTGGTATATGGTTGGTTTTTATATAATAACAAGCCTTTACCAATATTTGGCTGATGAGATAAGGTATAATAACTACTTTTGCAGACGCATAAAATACATGCAACTAATCGATGGAAAAAAATTACAGGGCCATTCTACTCACTATACTTACACTGTCTGTATTTACACTGGTTATTGTAGAATTGACAGGTGTGAGTCGGAACTCGCTTTTCAGAACATTCAGAGGTGGGGGTGAGGGTATATTTTACAGTAAAGATGGTGAAGTGTATAGGGGGGAAATTTTTCCAGAGCAAACACTTACCCGTAGCCAACGAGTGGCACAGATGCCCAAAACAACTATACAGTTTTATGAAACTAAGTACAATTTTGGTAAGCAGCCAGAAGGTAAGGTGCTAAAACACACATTCCGTTTTAAGAATACCGGTTTTCATCCGTTGATGATAGCCAAAACCGATGTGACATGTGGATGTACAGTACCTAATTTTCAGGAGGAGCCAGTGGCACCTGGAAGTGATGGAGAGTTGACCGTGGTATTTAATAGTTCGGGAAAATCAGGTTTTCAGCAAAAGAACATTATAGTTCATGCCAATACTTTGCCGGAAGCAGTGTCAATAGGAATAGAGGCAGATATAAATTGATAAAATGGAAAGTATAGTGTCAACCCCTGTGCGCAGTATCAGGCATTATTTGTCATTGGTTAAGTTTAGCCACACCATATTCGCTATGCCATTTGCGCTGATTGGTTTCACGATGGGCTATTTGGAGTATACCAAGTTTAATGGTGCAATGCCATTTGACTGGACATTGCTGGTGAAGATAGTACTGTGTATGGTTTTTGCCCGAAGTGCTGCAATGGCGTTCAATAGGTATCTTGACAGAAGATTTGATGCAATGAATCCGCGAACTGCCCAACGCGAAATACCTGCAGGAGTTATACAACCAGGTCAAGCATTAATATTTACTATTGTTAATTGTGTTTTATTTGTTGTTACTACTTGGTTTATCAACAAGGCATGTTTTCAGTTGTCGTTTGTCGCACTTTTTGTGGTGTTATTCTATAGTTATACCAAACGTTTTACTGCACTGTGCCACATAGTGTTGGGTATAGGTCTGTCGTTATCGCCTATTGGCTCGTACCTGGCAGTTACTGGGGAGTTTGCCTTGCTGCCCTTGTTGTTTTCATTTGCAGTAGTTACTTGGGTTTCGGGTTTTGATATTATCTATGCGTTACAAGATGAGCAATTTGATAAGTCTAATAAGTTGCATTCAATACCAGCAGCATTGGGTACTAGGAATTCATTGATGGTTTCATCGCTGTTGCATGTGTTGTCTGCGGGTTTTGTTTTTTGGGCTGGATATGAAGGTGATTTTAGTGTGATATATTGGATAGGTGCTGTTTTTTATGCTGTTTTACTGGTGTACCAGCATATGTTGGTGAAACCGAACGACTTAAGTAAAGTGGGCATTGCATTTGCAAATACAAATGGTATTGCTAGTGTGGTGTTTGCGTGTTTTACAATTGCGTCGATGATTGTGGCACGATTATAGAGAATATTACATTGTGCTGAATAGCTACATTGGCTATTCTGTTTCACAATATATTTAGTTTATTTCCGTTCCTGATTTAGGACATTTACCAACTTCTAATTCTGATGATGTTTTTAAGGATTTCTGTATTTATTACCCTGTTTTTAGTCAGTTCGACAGCTGCAATTTCTCAGACTTCCCCAATCGGGAGTTGGCGATCGTTTCTGCCCTACAATTCTGCGGTAGGCGTAGCTACTGAAGGCAAGATGGTGTATGCAATAGCTAATCAGGGTTTTTATGTTTATAATACAATAAATGGTCAGACAGATGATTACAGCAAGGTAGAAGGGATGTCGGACATTGGAATGGGGTGTGTGGGTTATGATGCGACAACCGGCAAAGTAATACTGGTGTATGAGAATGGGAATATAGATATATTCAAGGATAATACTTTCTACAATTTGCCAGAGCTAAAAATCAAAACTATTGCTGGTGATAAAACAGTGTATAGTGTTTATACCCGTAACGGATATGCCTATCTTTCGTCGTCGTTAGGGATAATAGTAGTGGATTTGGATAAAGTGAGTGTGAAAGAAACGTATGAGTTCAGTATAAATAAGCGTACGATACCTGTAAAAGGTGTAACTGTAAAAGGAGATTCTCTTTATGCGATAGCTGGGAAGGGGATATATACAGCAAACGTTAACAGTAATGAGTTGCAAAATTTTCAGATTTGGAGAGCAGTAGATACATCCTATGTATATACTGACATTACAATTATGAACGATGAGGTATATGTGGCTACCCAACGAGCTATATTTAAATTGTCGGATACTGGATTGGTAGGTGTGCATACTACAGGCAGGTCAATAGAACATATAGATGCAAACGAGACTGGATTGTATGTTACGGAGTATAATGACACATCATTTACGGGTTTTATTACTTTTTTGGATAAGGCAGGCGTTAAGGTAGACTCTGTGGAGATGAAAGGAAATTATCCGCGTCAGGCAGTGCGTACGGCTGATAAGAATATATGGATAGCGGATGCTTTTGGTGGTTTATTGAGGTTTAATGAAAAAAGAGAATTCGGATATTACACACCTTCTGGACCACTGGGGGCAAGTTCATTTGATATTTATGCAAATAATAGTAGTTTTTGGGTAGCTCATGGTGGTTATTCTGACAAATATCTTCCTGCGAATAATCCGAGTGGTGTATGTAACAATAACAAGGATAAATGGAAGTATTACTCAAGGGGGATTTTTAGTCCATTTGATACTTTGAGTGATTTTTCATCAATTATGAAAGATGAAGCGAGTGGAACCACATATATGGGGTCATTTGCTTACGGTTTGTATGAATTGAGAGCAGATGGTACAGGTACCTTGTATAATCGTAATACGATTTATGATCCCAGTGCCTCTCTCGGTGCTGGGTATACACAGATTGTAGGATTGGCACTAGATAGTAAAAAGAATTTGTGGTCTTCTACCATGTTCACGTTCAATCAACTGTATGTGAAAACACCTGAAAATGAATGGTACAAGTTCAAGGTGCCAGGTTCTGATTATGGTGGCCAACTATTAGTGGATGACAATGACCAGATATGGATGACCTGTAATAATTCAGGAGGATTGTCAGTTTATAACACAAATGGTACGATAGCTGACCGTTCAGATGATGCAACTTATCATTTTAGCACAGGTAAAGGGTTTGGGAACTTACCCTCGAATACCGTGAATTGTATAGCAAAAGACAAGAATAACAATATCTGGGTGGGTACAGGAAATGGCATAGGTATAGTGAATAACTGTGCCCCTCCGTTTTCACAGCAAGCACCCTGCGATGCTGAGATACCTGTGGTGCAATATGACCAGTATGCAGGTTTTTTGTTTGCAGGTAATAATGTGAGAACGATAGCTGTAGATGGTGCGAACAGAAAATGGGTAGGGACAGATGATGGAGTATGGTTACTTTCGCCAGATGCAGGTAGTATAGTGTATCGTTTTACGGTGGATAACAGTCCGTTGCCATCAAACAGAATACAAAAGATTGCCATTGATGGAATAACAGGCGAAGTATATATAGGTACCGAACAAGGTTTGATGAGTTTTAGAAGTACGGCTACTGAAGGCGGTACATCAAACGAGAACGTATTGGTGTTTCCTAATCCTGTGCCATCGGGATATACGGGTACGATAGCGATAAAAGGGCTTGTGGCGAATGCAGATGTACGTATCACCGACTTAAATGGACAACTAGTGTATAGGACAAAAGCACTGGGTGGGCAAGCTGTATGGAATGGTCTTGACTATAAAGGGCACAGACCACAAAGTGGTGTTTATCTTATATTCTCATCTGATACACAGGGCGAAGAAACGCATACTGGTAAGGTAGTTTTCCTAAAATAAACTATGCTTCAGAAAACAAATGGAATTGTACTTAGATCTGTAAAATATGGCGAAACCAGCCTCATAGTTACATTGTTTACCTCTGTATATGGCATTCAGGCATATATGGTACAAGGGGTACGCAGTAGCAAGGCAAGTCGAAGTAAATCGAGTTACTTTCAGCCTGGTACGTTGCTTGATATGGTAGTATACATGCAGAGCAATAAAAACATGCAACGTATAAGGGAGTTTCAGGCATCGTATATATACAACTCGGTGCAAGAAGATGTGGTGAAGAATAGTATACTGTTGTTCTCTTCAGAATTTATGCTGCGATTATTGCCAGAGCATGCGCCACTGATTGAGTTATTTGATTTTACACAGCGTTATTTTATTGCCTTGGACTCATTAAGTACAAGGGATGTAGCTAATTTTCCGTTGTACTTTATGATACAATGTAGTAGATTACTCGGCTATGAACCCAAGGGAGGGTATAGCATTGAGACCCCTTTTCTGGATAGGGAAGAGGGGGGATTTTCGGTACACCCACCGGTGGTGCCACCCTATACTACTGATGAAGACGCACGAGCTCTAGGGGCATTGCTGCAAGCCGAAACATATGTTACAGTAATAGCAGTGCAAATGAATAGCGAAATGAGGCTGCGGCTAATAGACTGGTACATAGCTTTTTTGCAGCAGTATGCTCAGCACTTGGGTAACATAAGATCGCTGCAAGTGTTGAGGACTATTTTGCATTCTTAGTTCGCGTTACGAAAACAGATACTCTGCTTGTTCCACACTGCCAGGCTTACCTACGTCTATAAACAGATTGCCAGTATGGTCATAAGCATTTATCTGTAGTGTAGGTGCCAGATGTAGATACAAATCAATCAGCGAAAACTTACCTTCAAATGGATTTTGGGAAAGAATTGTGGGCGACAATATTTGAACACCACTAAAAGCAAATGGATGAGCCACAGTAGTGTGGCGTGCAATGCGCTTTTGGTTTGTGCTATTATTGACCCAGCCACAGAGTCTATTATTTTCATCAAATAGTAATTGTCTGGATGAATCTCTTTGCATAACTGCTAATGTGCCATGAGCCGCAGAATGGTAATGAGCTTCTATCATTCTGCCCAAATCGAGATTGGTAAGAATATCGACATTCATGACTACAAAGGCAGGTTCGTTTTGAAAAAAGTGTGCAGCTTTAGCTAGTCCGCCACCAGTTTCTAATAAACTATCAGATTCGTCGGAGAAAGTAATTTCGCTACCATACCCATCATTATCAGCTACCGCGTCGATTACTTGGTTGGCAAAATGATGAATGTTGATGATTAATTCATATATCCCAAAACGCTGAAGGTATCGTACGTTGTGTTCTAGTAGTGATTTGCCATTTACTTCTGCGAGAGCTTTAGGGCTGTTGTTGGTAAAAGGCTTCAAACGAGTGCCTAGACCCGCAGCAAAAATCATTGCTTTCATTTATTATTGCTATATATTATTCGTAGTGTCAGAAAAAAGTTTCAATATTTGCAGTAGAATCTAATTATCACTTTTATGAAATCCAAGATACGCAATTTCAAAATAACCGACCCTATCATTCAGAGCATACTGATACTAGTGTTTATTGTTTTTTTGTTGAATTCGTTTCCACACAAGATAATTTATTTTGTGTGGCTGGTTTGGCAGTTTATAAGTGTATTTGTGCATAGGGGATTCAAAAAAGCCACAATGCTTAAAGAGCAACGAAATATTTTTTTGGGAGTGGCAATTGGGTATGTTTTGGTGCATATAGTAGTTAGTTTGTTTGTGCCTGAGGTGAAGTTTGAAGATAATATAGCAAGTGGGCACATAAGCATACCTGTTTACAGCAATTTGCTTTTAGCAATAGGTTTGTCAATTTCTTTCTGGTATTATGTAATATGTATCAGAGAGATAAGACGTATACTTGATAAAAACCATCATCTTGATTTTTGATTGTACATTAGTTATCTCTGTTTTGATGTAGCTGTTTTAAAAGTTACTTTTGTAACAAGAGGCGGTAAAATAGATGGGATAGGTAGCTGGTGGACAAGAGAAATAACGACAAAATACTTTACTGAATATATCATGAAAAATATTTTTTATCTGTTGTGGGTTATGGTATTGTTTGTAAATGCCGCAAATGCAAAGGGACAAGCCCCTGCTAATTATAAGTTTAGTACAGAACTAAGGCGTATAATATATGTAGCTAACAAGCCATCTGGTTTTGATTCTCTTAAGCATACAGAACTGAGTACAGGAATATGGAATTCGCGACTGGAGTTAGATGGTTTTCTACCATTAGTTGAATTAGATCCTATACATCCTGCAGACAAACACATAGTAACTGCGGTATCTGTAACGCCAGCAGCACATAAAAATATCAAATTACTATTGCTGAAGGGATTGCCGGGATATGCGATGAAAGATTCTCAAACAGACAAATCAGTAGAGCTAAATACTTCAATAGAAGCAAGAAAAGTGATCTTTAGGCGTGTAGATAAGTTTGTGACGAGTACGGTAACGGTGGTTTTCAAAGCACATGAGTACAATTCTATAAAGATAACTATAGAATCATGGTAATCTAAGCAAGGTTTATATGCGTTTGTTAGCTACTTCTTTTAGATATCCTTCTAATGTAGCTGCAACAATATCCCAGTCGAATTTAGTTTTTATTACCCTAATACCTTCTCTACCAACCTGCTCTCGCATAGTAGCTGAAGATAAAAGCTGTATTACAGTGTCGGCAAAATGTCCAGCATCTGTTTGCATAATAGCGCCTTCGCCACTTGTGATGCCTAGACCAGCAAAACCAATATTGGAGCACACAACCGGAATGCCCATCGCCATAGCTTCTAGCACCTTGTTTTGGGTGCCAGCGCCAAACCTGAGTGGTGCCACTACTACTGATGCTGCATTGTAAGTATCGGCAAGGTCTTTTATGAACCCAGTTACTTTAATGTGGTCACAAGCTAGTTCTTGCACTTTGGGTATAGGTCTTTGCCCAGCGATGATGAACTGTACATCAGGTATTTTTTTTCGAATTTCGGGTAAAATGGTTTGAGCAAAGTAGATTACAGCATCAACGTTGGGGGCATAGTCCATATTGCCGGTGAAGAGCAAAGTATGGTTGTGGCTATAGTCGTGCTGACGAGGTGAAAACGTGGTCATATCTACGCCATTGGGTAGTAATCGTAAATTACCTGTGTGGTGATGTTGCTCGAGATACTGTAAGTCTTCAGCAGAACAAGTAAGAGCCATGTTGTATTCGCCCAGCACCTTCTCAAATTGCATTACCCTTTTTTGTTCCATGTTTTCAAACAAGGTAACGGGTAGGCTTCTCTTGATATTTTTTCTACGTTCCCAATACAGTGAGAACGCATCGGGCAGGTCGAGAATTCTGGGTAGTTCTTTATTGGCTGCCAAGTAAGGAGACATTCTGAGATGCTGAACATGGACAGCGTCATACTTATGTTGTGCCAACATGTTATTCAATTCTGTTTTCAGCTGAGCCGACTTGAAGTATAGCACCTGCAAAGGAGTATTGTCCCAAATGCCCGCAATGCAATTAGCTGCCGACTTCCATTTGGGGAGGTATATTAGTTTTACTTTTGCGAAAATTTGTTCTAAATCTTTTTGGTAGGTGAGGTCTTCTTGAGATTGTGCAAATGTGAGAAGATGCAACTCATGGTTTTTGCATAGTCTGCGAGCCAGGTTATAAATCTTTAGCTTATCGCCGCGATAGGGTGGGTAAGGTACCCTGTTTGCAAGGAATAGTATTTTCAAAATTTATTATTTATTAGAAGCCTGTTTGAAGTGACACTTAGGGATGATGCAAATTATAAATTTTAACTGGTTTGGTATGGCAATTTACTTTTAGTATTACTTGGAATTAGGATTATCTGGTATTACCCACATTTTTTGTACTGCATCGCTTGCTACACGCATATCCAGTTCATTCATACATTTAAAGTGTTTTTTTGGGCATCTAGCATAACCAATTTTACTGCAAGGATGACAGCCCAAAGTTTTGTTCTCTAACACAACGGATTGAGGGGCTATTCTTTCTCTAAGATTGTTATATCCGTAATATGGAAACATGCCCATATCGGGAGAAGTATTGCCCCAAAGAGAAACTATAGGTTTTTGGTAGGCAGCAGCCACGTGCATTAGCCCAGTATCATTTGTAACTATTACTCGGGCTATTTTCACCAACTCAGCAGATTCATTGATATTGAACTTTCCACAAGAATTGTAAATTTTTATTGGGTCCTGAGCTGCTATTTCGTTGCCATCTTCACGATCTTCGGGTCCACCGAGCAGCATGACAGGGTAGGGGATGATATCACAAAACTTTTTCCATTGCGCAATTGGAAGTTGCTTTGTGCCACAAGACCCGCCTATAACACAGCCTACATACCCGCCCCAATGGCTCATGGGAATGTCGTTGTTAGTCAATTGTTGGTTAGAGGGCAGGTAGTAGTCTAATCCTTTACCATCGTTAGTCACTTTGAGTGGTTTTACTGTCTCCAAATACCTGTCTACTATACTCATATCGGGCATAAGATTTAGTTTTAGGTTGGTGAGTAGCCATTTTTGTATATTGAGCTTTCTGAAAGAATAACTTTGCGCATTTAGTGCTTTTTTTACCCGCATTGTGCGCAAATTGTTGTGCAAGTCTATGACGTAGTCATACTTTTCAGCCTGTAGTGGTTCTATGATTTCATCTAGTTCATCGTGCAAGAAATGAAATTTGGTGATATATGGGTTTTGTGATAGCAGATTTTTGTAGGCGTGCTTAGTGAGGTAATGAATTTCTACGTCTGGTCTTTGCTGTTTCAGACACCTAAGCACAGGCGTAGTGAGCACTATATCGCCAATAGACGAAAAACGAATTACCAGTACCTTCATGTATAACAGTTCGGGATAATAAAACAGGAATAAACGAAATGTAAAATTTGTTCAGTATTAATCGGCAGCATAAAAGAGCTCGCACCATGCTTTGGCGTCGTTGATACCTAAAGCCTCCTTAGCGCTACTACTTATTCCAATAATACAGTTGGCATACAGTTTAGTGTCGGGTAGTGGACCTAATACTTTTACATAGGTAGATTTGCCAGACCCAGGATAGTAAACTTTTATGATGCTGCCTCGTGCTGCCTCGTTGTGAAAGGCGTAGTACATAGTCACTTTTCCGGGCTTTTCGAAAAATACTGCTGTACCTTTTTCTGATAGAACATTGAGGCCATTGTTGGTTTGTATATTATAAACAGAATCTAGATTGCCGGGAACAGGAACCTTGTTGGTGGTATCGATAACTACTACTTTTTTAGGTGCGGGGTAAGCTACTAAGGTTGCAGCATCTGCAGTGTCTTTGCTCATCATTTTTACCCAACCTACAAATAATATTTGTCCAGGTTTTAGGGTATTACCTCTCATTTCATTCCATGTTCTGAACTCTGTTTTGGTAACGCCAGAATACGTGCTGAGCATACCAATGTCATCTCGGTTACCAACCTTGTAGTATAGTTCGCGTACATGCTTCATGCTTAGTGGCGGAGGTTTGACAGAAAAGAAATTGCGCTTTGTAACAGGTATATATACGACCGCACCTTCCGTTAGTTTTTTCATTGTTCCTTCGTCATTTGCATATTCAAGTTGTTCGGCATCAATGAAAAACCTCTTCGCAAGCATACGAGCATTTTCCCGTTCTTTGGCAGTGTACATTATTTCCCAGTTACCTTCTTTTTTTACCACAAACAGGCTGTCTTCTACTTGGCCATAGGTAAAGGACAAAGGCAGCGTAAGTAATATTAATATAAGTAATCTAAGCATGTAATCTAGATTTTGAGGCGAAAAGTACAACATTAAATGCCCAAAACGAAAAGAACGGTGTTAAAAAACGGTATACATAAGTCAGTGAATGTATTTGAGGCTAAATTTTAATTTTTTTCCGTCATTTATGGGTAGTGGGGGTAGATTATTCTGTTCTTTTTTATGCTACATTTGACACTATTCGTATATTAGCAGCAAAATTCAATTCACAACTCATTAAATTGCGCATAAGCACTAAACGATTATCTATGTATCGCAACACAAATTTCAGTAAGCTTACACTCTTGGTATTATCTACTTTGTTCTTGTTTACTGCCTGTAAGCGAGCTCAAAACGATGATAACTATCTTGCCAGCGATGATGACAGGATAGGATATGCTTCTGATGCTTCCAGAATAGAATTTGCCAATAATGATGTGCTTTCGCTTGCCGATCAAGCTGGTATCCTATACAATGCTGAGTTTATACGTAAGTCTACCAGCAAGTGTGCTACTGTAGCAGTAGATACTGTAAATACTCCTCATACTCTGATTATAAGGTTTGGAGATATAGATTGTGAATGTGCTGATGGTAGACTGCGCAGGGGCTCTATCATTATAAAATACAACGGAAGTTATTTGGACAACGATCAGTTGCACACGATAACTTATAACAACTATTATTTGGATGGCAATCAGCTAACTGGATGGGTAAAGGCCACAAGAATAGACACTACAGTAACAGGCGACTGGTTTTACAGAGTGCAGGTTAATGATTCTCTGAACATGAGCCCTGACCCACTTAAGAGCCAATACATAGTGTGGTCTGGTAACCTGATGCGCAAGTGGGTGGGTGGTGACAAAACAAATGATAGAGCTGATGATTATTTCTCAGTGTCGGGTGTGGCAACACTTACTCGTCCTAATGGTCATGTGTTTAACTTCAATATAGCAACACCGCTGCAGTTTGCAACTTCTTGCAATTTTGCACAGTCGGGTGTAGTGAACGTCACAGGCTTTACTGGTAATAGAATTTTGAATTACGGTAATGGTACATGTGACAATGCAGCACAACTAAACATAGGTGTAAACATCTATCAACTGACATTAGAGAAATAGTAAACGCTGTAGTACTTACGCAGCACAATACTTAAAATATAGAGTACCACAATCTGGATGCAAATGCACAAGATTGTGGTACTTTTTTTGTGTGCATACCCCTAAACATCCCCCGTCGGTTATTCTTTAATGTCGAGCGAGCCACTTATCTTTATTGCTTAGTAACTGATAAAACAGTATTTATTGTATGCAAGTAAGCAAATTAGTAGCGGTAGCATTGATGTCGGGAATGTGGGTAGGTGTCGAAGCACAGGACAAAAAAGAAGAAAAGAAGAAGTGGGATGTTAGTGCCCCGGGTGGTCCGGGAAAGGATGTGACCTTTACGGTAAATGAAGGTACGTGGATGAATCTGGATGTATCGCCAGATGGAAAGGAAATAGTGTTTGATATGCTGGGCGATATATACATAGTGCCATTTGCAGGTGGAAAGGCAAAAGTGCTAAGGCAAGGCATGGCAATGGAGGTGCAGCCCCGCTTTAGCCCAGATGGTAAGCGGATTTTGTTTACATCAGATGCGGCAGGTGGTGATAATATATGGGTGATGAACAGAGACGGGAGCAACGCCACCCAAATAACTAAAGAAAATTTTAGATTGCTCAATAATGCGGTTTGGGCTGATAACAACTACATAGTAGCCCGTAAGCATTTTACATCGGGAAGATCATTAGGTGCTGGTGAGTTGTGGATGTACCATACATCGGGCGGAGGTGGGTTGCAACTAACACCACGCAAAAACGACCAGCAAGACCTTAATGAACCCTGTGTGTCGCCAGATGGTAGGTATGTGTATTACAGCGAAGATGTGTATCCGGGTGGATACTTTCAGTACAATAAAGATCCTAACAACCAGATTTTTGTAATAAAAAGATATGACCGCGACAAGGGTGAAATAGAAACAGTAACTGGAGGGCCGGGTGGGGCAGTGCGGCCACAGCTATCGCATAGTGGCCAACTAATGGCTTTTGTGAAGCGAGTACGCACCAAAACTGTGCTTTACCTCCGTAATTTGGATAATGGTGAAGAGTGGCCTATCTACGACAAGCTAACCAAAGACCAACAAGAGGCATGGACGACGTTTGGGATATATACTGGTTATGCCTGGACACCCGATGATAAAAATATAGTGATATGGAGTGGAGGTAAGCTGCAGAAAATAGATGTAAATGCTGTAAATGCAGCGACGGAAATACCCTTTGAGTGTAATGTAAAGCAGCGCATAACCGATGCTGTAAGGTTTAAGCAGAATATTAATACGGATGAATTTGTAGTGAAGGTTATTCGTCATGCTATTACATCGCCAGATGGTAAACTGATGGTTTTTAACGCGCTGGGGCATCTTTACAAAAAAACGTTGCCAAATGGTAAGCCCGAACGGCTGACCAATAGTATGTTGCAGGAGTTTGAACCCGCTTTTTCGGCAGATGGAAAATCGCTGGTGTATGTGACATGGAATGATACCCTAACAGGTAGCATTTGTAAGCTGGTGCTTGATGGTAAATCAAAGCCTGTAACACTTACCACTGTAAAGGGTATGTATCGTACGCCCGCCCTGTCGCCTGATGGCAAGTGGCTAGTATACACTAAGGATGGTAGTGACAATAGTATGGGTAACACATTCACGGTAAAGCCAGGTATATACCGTATGCCAGCAAGTGGTGGGAAGGAAGAATTTGTGACAGATAAGGGAGAGAATCCACGCTACAACAATGATGGTTCTCGAATTTATTATAATATTGGTGGCGCATTGTTTGGTTCGTTGGAGAAAACCTTTGCAAGTTGCAACCCCGATGGTAGTGATGATAAAGTAATCTTTAAGAGCAAGTATGGCAATCAGTTTACAGTTTCGCCTGATGGTAATTGGGTAGCTTTTGTGCATCTACATAATGTGTACGTAGCGGCTTTTCCGCACACCGGGAAACCTATTACGCTGGGTGATGATATTACAGACATTCCAGTAAAAAGGGTATCGAAAGACGCAGGTATCAACTTGCATTGGGGTGCAGATAATAAACAGTTGCATTATACCCTTGGAGATCAGTATTATACTATCAATCTTGAGGATAGATTTGAGTTTGTAGCGGGCAAGCCCGATTCGTTGTTTAAAATGCCCGAAAAAGGTCTAGCTGTAGGGCTGATGGCAAAGACTGACAAACCTAAAGGTTTGGTGGCATTCACGAATGCACGGATCATAACCATGAATGGCAGCGAGGTAATAGAAGGTGGCACAGTGCTGGTAGATGGTAACCTTATAAAGGCAGTGGGTAAGGATGTAGCTGTGCCAGCTGGAGCTAAAGTAATAGACTGCAATGGCAAAACCATCATGCCAGGTTTTGTAGATGCACACGCACATGCTAATCACTTCAGGTATGGCCTTACGCCCGATAAACACTGGCCTTACTACACTAATTTGGCTTATGGAGTGACTACTATGCATGACCCATCGGCGGTGAGTGAGATGGTTTTTGCACAAAGCGAGCTGGTGAAGTCGGGCAACATGGTGGGGCCGAGAGTGTTTTCGACAGGTACCATTCTGTATGGTGCGGAGGGAGATTTTAAAGCTGTGATCAATTCGCTGGAAGACGCAAAGAGTGCACTGAGGCGTACTAATGCCTTTGGTGCTTTCAGTGTAAAGAGCTATAATCAGCCCCGTCGTGAGCAACGCCAAATGGTAATAGAAGCAGCCAGAGAACTGAAAATGGAAGTAGTACCAGAGGGTGGGTCATTCTTTTATCATAACCTTAGTATGATACTGGATGGGCATACCACGATAGAGCATAATATACCTGTAGCGCCATTGTACAATGACGTGCTACAACTATGGAAAAACGCTGGAACCGCAAACACTCCTACGCTTATAGTGGGCTATGGTGCAGTGAGTGGTGAGTACTACTGGTATCAGCACACCAATGTGTGGGAAAAAGAGAGATTATTGCGTTTCACTCCTCGCTCTGTGATAGACACCCGTAGCCGCCACCGCACGATGCTGCCCGAAGAAGAATATGAAAATGGCCATATGTTGATATCGCGTAGTCTGAAAAAACTGAGTGATGCTGGTGTGACCATCAATATGGGCGCCCATGGACAAATACAGGGTATAGGTGCACACTGGGAAATATGGATGATGGCACAGGGCGGCATGTCGCCAATGGAGGCACTGCGCACTGCTACCATCAACCCGGCTACCAGTTTAGGGCTAGATAACTGGGTGGGTTCTTTACAGCCTGGCAAACTGGCTGACCTACTGGTAATGGATAAAAACCCATTAACTGACATTCGCAACACAGAAAGCATAAAGTATACCATGGTAAATGGCAGACTCTATGATGCTGAAACAATGAATGAAATAGGCAACTATAATACCACTAGAGGTAAGTTTTTCTGGGAGCTAGGCAGAAATGCCGAGTCTTACCCTTGGCATGAGGCTGCTATTGAATTGGGGGATTAAGCATATTTTTATAGTGATATTTTGTTCATTAGATGATCTAATATTATTTTATCTAACTAAATAGCGAGACATTGCTAAGTGAATTTAGTTTTAGAAAGTTATATAGACCTGTTCAGCCTGTGATAAAACAGAGTGGAACAAGCGTATCCTATATAGAAACTTTTCCTGGCCACCTGCTAAATAATTTCATTTACTGTTATTGGGAATTGAAAACTCATCAAAAGCTACAAGACTCATTTACATACAGAGTGGTAGCGGATGGTTGTATAGACATCTTCTTTGAATTGAACAACCCATCTGAGAATTTCGTTATGGGCTTTTGTAGAAAATATACTGAATTTTCACTAGATAGATTATTTCATTATGTTGGAGTTCGATTTTTGCCAACAGCTTTTCCTATTATTTATAACATTGATGCTAGAGAATTAAGTAATCGGTTTCAAAAACTTGAAGATATAGATAAAGAAACGTCAAATTTTATTAGAGATGGTTTTTCTATTAAAGATGATATTGCGACAGTAAAAGATAGATTTGATGCTTATTTCACTGACAAATTACAGGTTGCGAAAATAGGTTTGGACTCAAGATTTCAAAATGCATTGGATATAATTTTGAAAAATTTTGGTGTTGTCAATATAGAGAAAGATATAGAAGTAGGATTGAGTCAAAGGCAATTGAGACGTTATTTTGGATATTACATTGGAGATTCAGCAAAAACTTTCAGTCAAGTAGTGCGTTTTCAGAATATATTAAATGCGAAGCCATCTACGCAGAGCCTCAGACAAAGCAAGCTTTTCTTTGATCTGGGATATTACGACCAAGCTCATTTCACTAAGGAGTTTAAGAGTTTTTATGGCGTAACGCCAAGCAAAGCTTTTGGAAGGTGAAAATGTCCGTTTTTTACAAGTATTTTTCTGTTATTGTCTGCAATTTTGTGTCATCAATAACGAAAAAATCAGTATAATATGAAAATTAATGTAGGCATAATTACACAAAAATTAGAAGAGAGCAAAGATTTTTACATTAATAATTTAGGCTTTGGGGTTACTTTCGAAAATGAATTTTACCTATTGCTTCACAGTCCAAATCGACATGGAGAGATTAGTTTTTTACTACCTAATCATGCAACTCAGCAACCATTTTTTCATTCACAATTTAGTGGAAAGGGAGTTTATTTAACGATTGAAGTGGATGATGTTGATGCTTATTATGAAGATTTGCAAAGCAAACGGGTAGAAATTAAAGTGGATCTAAGAGATGAACCTTGGGGCGATAGACATTTTGCTGTAGAAGATCCAAACGGTATTGCAATAGACATCGTTAAGTACATTCAACCCAATGTGTAGTATATGTCAAATTCAATATCTAGAATTAGTTTAAAAGGGGCAAAGAATATAGGTTCTACAATTCATACCCGACTTAATGAAATTGGAATTTTTTCTCTTGCAGAGTTAGCACAAGTAACTCCGGTAATTGCATATAAGAAGATATGCGAGAACAATCCGGGTAAAGTATTTCCGGTATGCTACTATCTTTATTCCCTACAAGGTGCTATTTTAGATGTTCATTGGGATGATTTACCAAAAGAAATGAAATTAGGTTTATTGAAACAAATAGGTAGACAATAAGTAAAGACAAATTCAATAATTCTATTTATTAAATAATATTTTAAAATAAAAAGATGGCTTACGAAGTTGGTCTCTTAGGTCCACATCGGCAAACATGCAACTGATGGTGTTTCTGAGCGATTCGCTTTTTGAGGCTTTGTTAACAACAAAATTGAAAAGCCACGGAAATTTGCAGAGGCGTTGTAGGGTGGCACTTATTTTTAGCTCGTCGCCCAGTCTTTTGTAGAGCACATCATCATAGTTGGTTTTGAGAAAAGGTGCTGAGAAATTGCCGGTGGGTAGTGCATCTTTGATGGCCATTGCGGCTAGCATACCACTATATAGTGCATTGCCAATGCCCTCTCCGCTAAAGGGGTCTACGAGTGCAGCTGCATCGCCAACCAAGATAAAATTATTGCCTGACATGGGTTGTCGCTCCATGGCAAGAGGCAGTCCCCAGCCTTGAATTTTGTCAACCAGTTTTGCGTTGGCAAATCTGGGCGCAATTTGTGGGTTGTTCTTTATAGCAGCTAGCATCTGCTCTCTCAAGTTAATTTTTTTATCTCTTATTACTTCCGACAGTATGCCAACTCCTACATTGGCTTGACCATGTGGTAATGGGAAAATCCAAAGGTAGCCGGGTAGCATTTCGGGAAGAAAGTGAAGTTCTATAAAATTGTCGTGGTGCATGTTTGTTACACCTTCGTAATATGCTCTAAGTCCTACGGCATAGGTTTTAGGTGATGTGCTTTCGCTTAAAAACTGTTTGCGCACGATACTTTTATCACCATCGGCGCCTATTATCACAGGTGCTGTAATGGTGTGTGTGTTGCCATTGCAGGTCATAGTCACAGTTACTTTATTGTCACTGTGAACGATGTTGTCAATTTTCGCCTGCTGGTATATAGTGCAATGCGGCGAAGCCATTTTGCCAAAAAGAAAATTGTCGAGAAAAAGTCTGGGTACTGTGAAACCTGGTGCTTTGCTGTCAGCATTTCTGAAGGGTGAAAAAGGAATATCTAGTGGTTTGCCATTAGGAGCTACAAAGGTGATACCCCAAGATGGTAGGAAGTCAGTAGCTTGTGCCAGTATTTCTGTCATCCACTCTGGGTTGGCACGGTTGATTACCAATGCGGTTTTGCCACTGCATGCATCGCCACATACCTTGTCTCGAGGGAAACTCTCTTTGTCGATAACTATGTGTGGTATCCCAAATTTAGTGAGATAAAAAGATACACCTGCTCCTGCTGGTCCCGCACCTACAATTATTACCTTGGTATCTATATGAATATCGCTCATTTTCCAACTGTGCTGTCAAATATAAGCCTACCTAATTAACTTTTGCGCACTAGGTTTGTACATTAATATTTTGTTTACCTAATCCGATATATATACATTGAGCTTACTTGATAAATAATTTGTCATTAGCAATTCGCTAACTACCATTAATATTAGTTTTGTATACTTTTGTTTCAATTGATTATTTCTCAGTGAGGATACTATTAGTATTATTTACGCTCTTTTGTAGTTTTCGAGGCTATTCTCAGCTTCAGGGGCAGGATTTTGCGGACTCTATACTGAAACAATTGCCAAAGATAGAAGAGGATAGTGTAAGGGTGAAATGTTATCAGTTGCTAGCTAATACATACAAAACGATAGATCCAAATGTAGGTATAAAGTATGCCCAGCTTCAGCTAGATTTAGCAAAAAAAATCAACTCCATTAGATCTATTGCGTCAGCTTACGATCAGTTAGGATTAAATTATTACCATAAGTCTGACTACACTACAGCGCTTGAATATTTCAATAAGGCTTTAAGTACTGTTTCGTTAATCAAACATCCTGAATTGTATTGCAGCATCATCAGCCACACAGCTGTAGTATACCAAGAGCTTGTCGATCATGACAAGGCACTGGAATATAATTTGCAAATACTGGAGTATGATAAAAAAGAAGGGAAATATTCTATTAATGTAGGTTGCGACTATGGAAACATCGGTATCATCTACATGCAAAAAAACAATTTGGAGAAATCGCTTGAGTATTCATTTATGTCTTTAGAAGTTTTCAAGAAACTGGAAGATAAAGATGGTATAGCGCACAACTATGGTAACATCGGGAACATATACAAACGGCAAAGGAAATTTAGGAAAGCACTAGAATCGATTAATGAATCTTCAAAGATTTTTGAGGAGTTGGGTGATAATGCCGGTATAGCTATAAATCTTGGTAACATAGGTGGTATATACGTGGCAATTGCGGTATATAAGGATTCAAATGTACTATTGCCTGAACCACTACCAATTGGCTCAAAAACTTATTTTCTACAAACAGCTATTAGTTATTTCGACAAAAGTATAGCTATAAGCAAGAAAATTGAGCAGCTAGAGAATATAAAGGAGTTTAGTTATGGATTGGTAGAGGCCTATACTTTTCTTGGCAATTATAAAATGGCCTTGGAGAGTTATAAACAACACATAACTTTCAGGGATTCAATTACATCTACAGAAAGTAAGGCACGTATTGCCAATCTGGAAACAGAAAGAGAGTATATTATAAAAGAAAAAGAACTACAGATTGAGAAACTAGAAATTGAAAAAAAGAGAAACGAGCGAATCATTCTTATTATAACAGTTGTGTTGTTGCTGATAATAATTGGCATAATAGTTCAAAAGTTCTTGCAACAAAAAAAGCGAAATGCAGCATTGGCGGTGGAGAAAGAGAAACACCTAGCCCACATAGCTGAGCAGAAAAAAGTAATGAATAGTATATCCTATACACATGCTCATGAGGTGAGTGGTCAGGTGTCGACAATATTGGGTTTGGTGGCGTTATTTAACGATGAAGATTTTGCAGACCCAGATAACAAAGTTATAATCGACGGTATATCTGAAACGGCTGTGGTGTTGGATAATGTAGTAAAAGACATGATAAAAGAAGAAAATCGTACCAATAACCCCAGCGAGATAGGTTAAGTTTATCTTTTTCTATAAAAAACAAAGCCATTTTTACTTCCTGTCATTTCTAATTCAGGCATTTGGCTGTACTTTAAACTATCATTTATTTTACTGATGAAATAGGTTGGTTTGTCAGTTTTGCCATATAATAGCCAGTGTTGGTTTGGTTCGGGTGTTTGTCTGCCATCTTTATCCGTTCTCATGCCCTGATACTCTTTAGCCTTATATGGTCTTTTATCTGTGTAGAACAGGTTGGCATAACTTTTATATCCCAGTGGATGAACATATACATCTTTATTAGCCATGGTTTCGAAATAATCTATTGCTGCTTTTTGCGAATATGCTTCTACCTTGGGAGTAAAATGCAGAACGGCTACCTGAATAATCAATATTTGTACTGTGCAAAGTATAGCCAAGCCTTTATTAAAGTTTGAGCGCATAGCAAGTACCGCAGTCCAAATACCAACGATGTATAAAATACCCCAGATGCTTTCGGTCATGCTCCAGGGTACTTCTGCTCTTAGATTTGCCACAGCAAATTTGTCGGCAATGAAGGGTGTAAGTTCGGTTTTGTAGATTCCTACCAGTGGCAGTGAAGCAATTACCGCGCCCAGTAAGGTGCCAATTCCAAGCAGGGTATATCTAACACCTTTTTTCATCTGCTTATCTTCATTACCCATACGGTATAGTTGGAGCGCAGCTAGAAAAGTAAGCGGGAAGTAGCATAAGGATGAATAGTGAACGATTTTGGTTTTAACGATGGAGAATAAGATCAATACTACCCAGAATAGGATCCACATCCATTTTGTGAAATCGTGTGGCAAACGTCTGCTTTCGTTGCGTCTGTCGATATACTGAAAGAGAAAAATTGATGCTGGAAAACAGCCTGCTAGTAATACTATAAAGTGGTAAATGAAGGGGCCTCCGTGGTCGGAATCCTCGGTTGAGAATAACCTGGTTTGATAAGTTACAAATTCGTTGAGAAACCATTTGCCGTAGGTAGCACCATGCACACCAGTGGTGACAGCTATCCATGCAAGGGCTGGCACAGCAGCCATAACTGACAGCAGTAGAAGATGCTTTATTTTGTAGCCGTTTAGTCCGCGGTTTAGCAGCACATATACACCTAGAGCTAACATTGCTATGAGAATAGCTGCTGGCCCCTTGGTGATAGCAGCCATGCCTAGTAAGAGCCCAGCAAGGGTTGCATTTCGCCATGGGTTAGGGGAGCTACGTAACCAATGAACCTGGACAAAAGAGAGGAATATAAATAAGTTGAACGTAGGGTCAATAATTCCAGACTTAAAGTAGAGATGTGGTAACCATGAAGCAGCAAACATAAGCACCCACCATTGAGCCAGCTTTTCGTTCATTATTTTCTTTCCAGTATGATACACAACAACCAACGTGAGTATACCTACAATGGCGTTTGGCAAACGAGCAGCATAGGCACCAACACCTACCATCTTCATAGCCGCAACTTGCATCCAAATGAAAAATGGAGGTTTCTCCCAAAAAGGCATAAAGTCTATTTGGGGTCGTAGGTAATCGCCTGTTACTATCATTTCACGGGCACACTCTGCAAAGTTTATCTCGTCCCAGTCGAACAAGTGTACTCCTCCTAGAAAGGGAAGGAATAGGATTGCTGATATTAGAATGATAATAAAGTATCTGTTATAGTGCTGCATTGTTATGATTTATGTGTCATTTTCTCACAATTCGCCTAACCCCCAAAGATTGCAAATGTCGTATAGCTGTCTCACAGGACAAAACCATAATTTTTGAAAAACCTATATAAAGAGTATAAAAAAAGCGGTACACTGTTAGGAGTACCGCTTTAGATTTATTATGACTGCGTTTTGAATGTAGTATTATTTGTCTTCTTCTACCAATCTGAAACCTAGGTAACGTTCTTTAGTACTAGGTAGATAGGCGGCGCGACGTGTGACAATGACTTCACTAGCTGTACTGGTAAAAGAACCACCTCTAATCACTTTTGATCGTCCACCTACAGGACCAGTAGGGTTTTGTACGGTATCTTTACTGCCATATCCACTAGCATACCAGTCTGCAGTCCATTCTTCGGCATTACCGCAAAGATCATATATACCTAGTTTGTTAGGTTGTTTGCGACCCACTGGATGAACTCGACCATCAGCATTGTTGACATACCATGCTATACTTTGAGGGCCTGCGCTTCTGCCGCTATATTTTTCACCTTTCAGTGTTTTTTCAGGTGTGCGTAAGTTTTTATTATTTTCTGCTGCGAGCACTTCACCAGCAGCAGTGCGAGGACGGCTATACTTAATAAGGCGTTCATAATTCCCTTCGCGAGCAGCATATTCCCACTCTGCCTCTGTGGGCAGGCGATAGTTTTTGCCAGTGGTGCTGTTGAGTTTTTTTATGAACTCCTGCACCTCATCCCAGCTTACATTAGTAACAGGGCATTCATCGCATTTATAAAAAGATGGGTTTTCGTCCATCACCGCTTCCCATTGTTGCTGCTTTACTTCGTAAGCACCCATTTTGTAGTTGGCCAGTTGCACAGTGTGAGCAGGCTTTCTGTCCAGCGCTTCATCGTCGCTACCCATATCGAAGAAGCCACCTTTTACCTTTACGGTAGCTATTTCTAGTGGTCCGCTAATGGTTTTGTTGTATTTTCTTTGGGCCATAGCAGGCTGCGCCAGCAGCAGCAATAACAAAGATGACCAACCAAATTTCATATGGTATCTGTTTTGTTTAGTGTTTATTAATTCATTTGTACCACGCTAGTGGGTGCTATATTGGCATTTCGCATTGCCACATTACGTGCTACACTTTGTGCCAACTCCGTAAATGCAGCCTTAGAAACAGGCTCATCATCTACCACTGCTGGTATGCCACTATCGCCACCCTCACGTATGCTTTGTACTATTGGTATTTCACCTAAGAATGGCAACTCGAATTGCTCTGCCATTTTCCTCGCACCACCTTTGCCAAAGATATAATACTTATTCTCTGGCAATTCCTGCGGTGTAAAATAAGCCATATTTTCTACAATTCCGAGTATCGGTACATTGATTTGTGGTTGTTTAAACATCATAATGGCTTTGCGAGCATCAGCCGCAGCTACAGCTTGGGGCGTTGATACTATAACCACGCCAGTTACAGGTACTGTTTGTACCATTGTAAGGTGCACATCGCCAGTGCCAGGCGGCAAATCTATAATTAGATAATCGAGCTCGCCCCAGTATACATCTGATATGAATTGTTTCAGCGCAGAGCTAGCCATAGGTCCACGCCAAATCACTGCTTGTTTTTCATCTATCAGTAGTCCTATCGACATAGCTTTCACTCCATAACGCTCCATAGGTACTATCATCCCCTTGCCGTCTATTTCGGTCATTTTGGGGCGTTCGTCGCGCATGCCCAACATTATTGGTATTGATGGTCCGTAAATATCAGCATCTAGCAACCCTACTGCAGCACCTTCTGCAGCCAAACCTAAAGCTAAATTTACAGAAACAGTAGACTTACCTACGCCACCCTTGCCCGATGCCACCATTATTATATTGCGCACACCTGGTAGGATAGATTTATTGTCTTTACGGTTGCTGTTAACGTTAGATGTCATGTTAACTTTCACTATAGCTTCCTTATCTACCAATAGTCTGATAGCATTAACGCAAGCCTTTTCTATCATTTCCTTTAGTGGGCATGCAGGAGTAGTGAGTATTACGGTAAACGAAACGTTTTTTCCATCTATTGCTATATCCTTAATCATATTAAGGGTCACCAGATCTTTACCCAAATCTGGCTCTTCCACCTGGCTGAGAGCCGCTATCACCGCTTCGTTTGTTATCATATAAACCTTTGTTAAAGTACGTTGGTCAAGGTGCAAAAGTACAATAAATCAGTCTTATTTTGTTGACCATCACCTCTTTAAAATAATACATGAAATCGAGTTCAGTTAATGTAGAATACCGGCGGGTATGTTATATTTGATGGGACGTAACATTTAACTTTTATAATTCTTTGCATTTGAAACCATCTATTCATTTTTTGCTTTTTGCGGTATTGTTGTTTTTGTCAACTGTAAGTTCTGCACAGACGGGTTATGATAACATCATTCAGATTAATGGTGTAGTAATGACAGCTGATAGCCTTCGTGCTGTGCCTGGAGCTACAATTCTGGTAAAAAACAAAAACCGAGGCGTAGAGGCGGAATACAATGGTGTGTTTTCGCTGGTGTGTTACAAAGGGGATACGCTGGAGTTTAGTTGTATTGGATTCAGATCAAAGGACTTTGTGGTTTCAAAAGATTTGCAGGGTCAGTATTATTCAATCATTCAACTAATGGTGCAGGACACCTTCTACCTGCCCGAAACCATCATCAAGCCATTGCCATCTAAAGAGGCATTTGATTACGCCTTTAAATATTGGCACATTCCCAATGATCAGTATGAATTGGCAAGAAAAAATACAGATGCCTATCTGTTGCGCATGTTAGCTTATTCGCTGCCTATGGATGGTCATGAAGCCCAGTCGCGCCAGTTGCAGAAACAAGCACAGGATGCTGTGTATTATGGTCAGCGCCCACCAATGAACATCCTGAATCCCATAGCATGGGGAGAGTTCTTTGAAGCATGGAAGCGAGGCGACTACCGTCGCAAAAATTACAATCCATACAGGGGTAGCAAATAGAGCAAAGGACTGTAATGAAATGAGCCAATCGTGATGCACAATTGGCTCATTTTATTTTAATAATTACAGGCTATTAAAGCCACACATATACATCATTTTCATCAAGTGGCACACCTATTGCCACGTCGCTGATGCGCTCATATTCTACGTTCAGTACTATCCAGCTCTTTTCGTTGAGGTAGGTGTCAAAGAAATCATATTTCTCTACTTGCCAGTTTTTTACAGCCTTCATAGGTCCCTCGAGCACTGCTTTAACTGGTTCGTCTATCAATAGGGCTCCATTGTAGGTAACAGCAGGGTTAGATGTTCTAATATACCCCATTCGGTCATTGTCATGCTTGTAGAAGGTGAGCATCATACGCAGTGAGTTGTACTGATAAATGAACTCATCTTCTTCATCGTCAGACACAAATATTCTGTCTGGTTCACCAAGTTTTGCTACCACAGTAGAGGGCAGCATACCAAATGTTAGTTCTCCTAGTCCCTTACCTGGTTTCAATTGCATGACCCAAAATTATGGTTTTATGTTTGAATAATTGTGGAGTGGAAACAATAAAAATATATTGTAATTATTTGTTGTTTGGTACTCAGTTTTTGACAAGAGTCACATCAGGGGTTTATATGTTTTATTGTTACATTAAGAAGAGATATAACGGATATAGAAATCCATAGTATGCTAACAGCCTTTTTTACGGTAGTTAATTTGAGATTCATATAACTCATGAATCTGTTGCCACCAAGGATATACAGCAAGAATATAGCAGCACAGCCTAAAACATTAAATAATGAAAATGTTAATGCCGAATCGATTTTTATGAATGGTTTTAATTGCACGAAAGTGATAAGCCAAAATGGAATCTGTTGTGGGTGTACTATTATATTTATAACGCCACGAGATATATAATTGTCTTCTGTATTTTGTTTGATTGTTTTCTGAACACCAACCAGCATCCATATACCAATTGCTAAAGTAAATAAGCAACCAATGACAGTTAGGTAAAACATAAGAGCTGTGTTCTTGCTAAAAAAATTGAAGAACAACAATGAAAAATAACAATATGAAAATTCGAATGTGAGGGCAAGAAGGAAAATTAGGATTAATACAGAGTGTCTTTTTTGAAGGTGTAGCTCCATCATCATCATATTGATAATACCCGGTAACACATAGCCATAAAAACCTATCAGAAAAGCTATAACTGGCATGTCAATTAGCGATTGTTTTGTATGCTAGTTCCTGTTTTCTTAGTATTCGATATTCTTTGTAAGACATGAATATAGCCCCGTATTTTTTGTTATATTGAGCTATATCAAACATTTTTTTATAGTGCCACATCAGCGTTTTTTGTGCTTTCAAAAAAGAATATTTTGGATCGTATATGTGAGCTGGTTCGGCACCAGTTCCGTTTAGTTCTAAGATATACATGTTTTTCCCTTGCTTAAGGTCTTCTATGCTTAAAGTTCTGATGTCGAACCGACCGTAATAGAATCCCTTAATTGATCTACTTATAGTTTCGAAAGCAGCTAATAGTTGTTGATCAATGATGCGTTCATAGTCTAGGAATTCTGCACCAAGTACATGATTGCCATAAGGTACAAGTAGTTTTTCAGTTCCAAATGGAAGTACATATTGAAGTTCATCCTTTAATGTTACAAACAATTTTTCTTTTTGAAGGTAAGCTCTATCTTTTTTAATAATTAACTCTTGAAGTGTGGAGCGACCGTCACCAGTAACACTTAGTAGTTTTTTGTAAGTAACGGAAGTTATTTTCCCACAATGTTCAGATGGGTGTCTGACGTAAAATACACTTAACTCAATTGGATAATCGACATACCGTTGTATTAGGTATGTGTCAGGTGCTGTCTCGACATACGAAATTAGATCTTGCAGACTGTTTATTTTTTTTACCTTCCATCCTCTTTCTCCTCTGTCGGGTTTGGCTATGATGGGGAAATCAATTGAGGCCAATTTCATTTTAGAAACTACCGATTGGATAGATTCTATGTTAGTAACCAATATAGTGGTAGGGTATAAGAAAGAGGGAATACCTTCAAATATCTTCCATTTACTTTCAAAAAACATACCGCCCGTTTCGATTCCGGGATTGGTAGCAGAAAAGAAGAAAAACGAACGAGCCCTTATAGATAAGTATAAATAGTATGCATATGTAGGGAGGTAAACGATGGGCATGGGCCAATATTCCCAGTTAAGTAGTTTGATTTTGAATCGACGGAAGGAAAACATAATTTGTTATATAGTAATTTTAATCGGCACACAGTTCATAGCTCAGATAGTTATGGGAAATGGTGTTATTAATAAAATCATGATAGCTAAAACTAAAATCTTGACTATTGATTTCTATATAGGATAGACACAATGTTTTTACTTTATTGTTTCTATTTATTAGGAATCCATTTTCAGGGTCATAACCTGATTTAAAGAAATTCAACAATGAATTTTCGGTGATAGTTTCATTGTTGTCTATCAAGTTTTTAAACATTTTTTCTCTGTTGTTTTTAGCAATTGGTGTGTATAAAGTTGAAGATGAGAATATGTAGCATGAATGTTCGTTTAATCTAAGTTTGTGTTTTTGGGTTCCATCCCAAACTAGTTGAAACAACATAGACTCTGTGTACACTACTAAACTAAAAGGCTCAATTTCACTCAAATCCATTAACATCCACTCAAAAATTGGAGACTCATTTTCTATTAATTCTTTTACGATCAAACCTCTACTTTTTTTGTAGATCGATTTTCTCTCGTGTTTCACAAACCCACCATTAAGGAGAATGATAACATTACCTTTGTTGTTGATACCCAACCATGTACCTCCCTCTTTAGGGTCTGTAGGAGAAATGTAGGTCGTAGTTTCAGCAGTATAAGTTATGGGGTTAGAAATGGTATGCCTTTCGGGATTTTCATCTCTAAGAGAAGCAAATATCTTTTTGTTGATTTGAGGTATGTATATTACTGTGCACATATCTAGTCTAGTTTCAAATTTGTAACTTTTTGCTTGTATTGTATTGTTGAGTAAGCTAGTCCAAAATTGTCATCTACATTCTCAGCGATATTTAGTTCTATCAAGGCAGATTTAATAATTGCAAGGTGGTGGATGATATGTTCAGTATTATAAACTATTTCTCTGAAGTAATTTGTAGCTATTTCGATTTGTTCATCACATACTAGTAATAATGGTTTGTCTATTTTTACGAGCTCGTTTTCAATAATTAAAATTTTATCTAACAGTACATTTTTATTTTGTTCTAAATTTAAGTCTCTGTTTCTGTTTATGTAATCAACTGTTCCTGTTTGGTAACCCTTAACTATGCATTCTAGCAATTCTACAATATGCCTGCTGTGACCACCAATTGTAGCGCCACTTAAGCAATGGATAGGAGTAGTATAATTGTCTGGTGAAATGTTCGAAAGAACTTTTGATAGATAATTTATTTGTTCAGTGAGTTGTTTGAAAATCATACTAAATCTATTGATATTGATTTAAAAATTGAATGCTATCTCTGGAGAAACTATTATGCTTCTTGTGAGTCCATCAGGTCTTTTGTCTCTTACGACAAAAGGTCTTCCGGTGATTAAACCAAATGAGAACTTGTTTTTCTTGTACCAAGCCCCCAACACAGCATTTACTGTTAATCCTTCGGAACCTACTATTGTTTTGTATTTATTGTTTATTGTATTTAAAAACTCATCTCTTTTCAGATGGTATATTGATAAAATGCTGGCACTTATTGTAAGGTGTTTGATAGCATTTATGTTGTATCCAACCTTTAGTAGTAAGTCTGCCGACCGCTTTAGTTGGTAAGATGGTGGGTAGGACTCTGTATTGAAATTTGGAAATTTTAGTCTGTCGTAGTGATTGTTGTTGCTAGTGGTTAATGGGTGTTGATAACCAGTACTTACTATCCAATTGTTGTTGGATAATGTTATACCCGCTATTGCATCAAAAGTACCTAGAGAGCTTTGATATTGCATAGGTAAGGGCATGGTGTTGATTTCGATATCAGAATTTGACAATGGAACTTTAATGCCCAATGTTCCGCTTAGCTTCCATACGGTATTCAACTTTTTCACTGCAACTATGTTAAGAAGTAAATCGCCGGGACCAGATACTGAGCCAAGATTGCCTGAAGCATAATTACCGTTTATTTTTGCTTGAAATACAAAGTTCTTTCTTACCAGTCTGTCATATTGCAAATACCATGTGGATACAAAAACATTGTCATCACCAACACCATTGTTTACAATAACACTTATTGTGTTATTGGACGAATCATTGTTAGGTTTGTGTTTTAAGCTGCCAACAGAACAGAAACCAGCATCACTGCATCCTTGTGAAAAAGTAGTTTTTCCGGTAAGGATTAGAATAATGAGGAAAGCAAGTTTTTTGATCATTTTTTCAATTTTTTTAATAGTATCACACCTTGCTTTTTATGAATTATTGATATTATTATGCAACAAACTAAAACTATGTTGGCATACAAGAATAGTTGTCCACCATCGCCAGCAGACTCAATACCAAGAACGAAAATATGAGATGCTATTGCGCCAAGCATTAAGCCAATACCTAAAAAACTACCTATAAATATTGTAGCTGGAACCAGAAGTAGTATACCTGCGAATAACTCGATAACCCCAGTTCCTAATCTTCCCCATGGTTCTACACCAAGTTTGGTGAATAATGTAACGGATTCAGGGTGAGCAGTAAATTTAAAGTACAGCGTTTGTAGCAAAATGACTGCTGCTACTATGCGCAGAAGCCAAGATATAATTGTGATTAGTTTCATTTTATTGTTGGATTTGGAGATTAGTGGTAAATTTTTGACCAGTTTTTATCTGCAGTTATTTTTAACCTTGTTTCATCGGTGTTCCATTTTGTGAGTGTGTTGTTCGTCCACGAGTGATAGAAAAGGTATAGTTTGCTGTCTATTATTTTGAACGTTTCGGGATCTATTTCCACTTTTTCGCCAGTGCTTCCCATTGCGTAAGCACACCATCCACCATACTGTGGTTCATAAATAGCGGGGTTCTTTTGAAATTGGTCTTTGTTGACTTGTGAAGACAGGTAGTAAATTATTCCATTGGCATTCACAGAATATTCTTTTTTACCCTTCACAGCTTTTTTTTGGTTGAAATAAGCAACTGGGTCATATCCCATTATCGCTATTCCTTTCTCGACGTTGTAATGCTTCAATCTTGTTTCCTGCTGAGCGTGTGCAGCAAAACACAGCATAAGAAATGATATGTGGCAAAGCAACATTTTTAGTTTAGTCATCGCTATCAGTTTTGTTACTGCAAATAGCGTGTAATTATGAGACTCTTACAATGTTGCGATTTCCCTTATAGTGGTATATTTTTCCTGAATGTTCTAGTTGGAGGCATTACTCAACCTAAGCTTGTTCGTTAGTTATCCCTCGGTATGCTCTTTTTTGAGTTCAGTGGGAGTTTTTTGGGTATTTCCTTTGATGAATTTACTAAAATGTGATACATCTTCGAAACCTAATTCTGCGGCAATTTCTTTGATTGATTTGTCTGTGTAGTATATTAACCTCTTGGCTTCTGTTACTACCCGTTGGTGGATTATAGCCAAAGGAGAGTATTTGCTGTATTGTGCAAATACATTTGAAATGGTTTTGGGTGATTTGTGGAGGAGAGCAGCATAGAACTTAACTTGTTTTTCCTTTCTGAAGTGTATCTCGACTAGTAAGTTAAATTGTCTTAGAAGGTTGAATTGATCTTCAACAGGTTCCGTGCCGATGAATTGTTTTTTTGATAATCGTGTAATTTTTATGATTAGCTGCACTAGTAGCATTCTGAGCATAGAAGTTTTGATGTCTTCTTGATTCATGAATTCTTCAGTCAGATGGTTGAAAAGTTGGCGCATTCTATCTTGATTTAACTCATCAAGTGCAATGAACATAACAGGATTTGGTCCAAAGAAAAGATATCCTACACAACCCACTTCAGCATCATGATTTACGATACAATAAAATTCTCTATTGAATTGTACAGCAATAATATCTGCAGGATTGCCAAACCTAAAAGATTGGTTGAGCATCAGTGGGATGATAGAGTTGCTTTTGAATGAATATACCACTTCGTCTATTGTTACATTCTGGTCTTTACCAGTATTCCATGCGATAGTGTGGAAATTGTAGTCTTTTGCCTGATTATAGTAATTTACCCGTAATGTTATTTCCTCTTTTATTAATCTAAAGACTCCTTCCCCTGACACTTCTTTATACTCTAATATCATAAAATACTAGTTTCTATTTTTGTTTAACAATCAGGCTTTTGTGCAAAATTATGGATCTTAAGTACGTCAATTATACCCATTAATGTAAATGTACGATAGAATGTAAATTATTGTTCTAACAGACATTAAACAAACTCTTAAGAATATTTTTGGTTGCTTTTGAGTTTATTATTTGGATAAAAATTGCAAGCAAATTTATGCTATCAGTAAGTTAACATTACGCGATGGTTGATGATTACGGACATAATAATTGACTTTTAGATATTATTAGGTGAGTGGAAATTAGATGTGTTTAAAAGACTCACCTATTTTTGAGAAATGAACTATAACTCCCTTTTAGTACTGTTATGTTTAATGATTGCGCCAATGCGTGCAAGTAGTCAATCTTTAGACAGTCTTCGAAATGCTATTGTCAAAATGTTGCCTCCCACCGGCAGGTATGATGAATCGTGGTTAGTGCAAGATAGTATGAGATATGTGATGAAAAATGGTAAACATGGGTTGCTAAACACATACTTTAAAGAAATAGTCCCTTGTATATATGATGATATTACTATCAATGACAAAAGTGGATTTATCACATTGTTTAAAGATGGTAAATATGGTTTAGCTAATAATAGAGGTGAAATAATACTGGAATGCATTTATGACGAGATTAGGTTAGCTGATATCGGAATTCATTTTCCAGATGATGCAATACATGTGACACTTAATGGCAAAAAAGGACGTGTGTCGCACACTGGAAGCGTTATTACACCAATACAATATGATGGATTAATGCTTATTAATAGCCAGTATATAGCTGTTAACAAAGGAGATAAATACGGACTCATAGACCATAACAACAATGAGATTTTGCCAATTATTTACAATAAAATTGCAGAAAGTGCCTATGAAAAATACATCATAGTGTATAACAGGCAAGACGGATACGGTGTAGTAAACAGCGCAGGAACAGTAATATTACCTTGTAAGTACAACAAAATAGAAGAGTGGGGCGTAACAGAAGGTTTATTTATAGTGCAACTAGGCTCCTCATATGGTCTGATAGACAGTGTAAACAATCTGTTGCTGCCTTTTGTTTATGATGATATTAAATTACTCGGTGGCTGTAATAGTATCAATTATTACAAAGTTAAAAGAGGCGATTTTTATGGTGTAGTAGATGTTCATGATAAACTAATAACAGACCACAAGTACAGTGACGTATTATTATTGCATAATGGTATTATGAGTGTAAAAGATACAAATAGCAATAAATGGGGATGCCAGAATTTGGCTGGCAAACAACTAATTCCTTTTATCTATGATAACATAGTAGATGCAGGAAATGGGTTGATATCTGTGCAGAATAATGATAAATGGGGATGTGTAGATACCACCAACAAAATACTTATACCCATTGCTTACTCAAAACCTTTCCATTCAGAGAATGGATTAATAACCACACAAACCGAAGCTGATGTAACTCTTTTTTTTGATGCTAATGGCAATCAAATCAAACCGAAACATTTAGTAGGTAAATACAAGGAAATTGGTTCTTTTGTAAACGGAGTAGCTGTGGTTACTGATGTAAGTGGTATGGAAGGGCTGATAAACAAGATGGGAGAACTAATACAAAACTGCGAATGTGAAACTATTACAGAGATTAATTATGGTGTAGCATGGTGTCTAAAAAATGGAAAGTATGTGCTTATAGATAAAACAGGTAGAAAAATTGTAGAGGTATTTCTAAATGATGCTACTGATTTTTATGAGGGGTTGTCGCTTGTAAAAAACAATAATGGTTATGGGTTTATAGACACATCAGGAAAATTTAAGGTGCCTTGTTTATATGAAGACGGAAACGTATTTCTGAATGGATATGCATGTATGAAAAAGGATGGTAAGTGGGGGATGATAGACAAAACTGGCAAAGTTGTACTTGATTTTAAATACGATGAACAATTCTATTATTCAGAAGGATTGCTGGGCGTTAAAGAAAACAGCAAGTGTTTTTATTTGGACATTTATGGCAAAAAGAAAATTGTTCTAAAAGAGGGTATAATCGATGTAAATCCATTCGAAAATGGATTGGCGAGAGTATCTGATTCGGATAAATATGGATTTATAGATAAAACAGGAAAAGTAGTAGTGCCGATTTCTTTTCAGCACGTTACTCAATTTGTGAAAGGTAGGGCTGTATATGTGGAATCGAAAGAAAGTGAGTTAAAATCAGTTGACAAGTTTGGACTTGTAGATAAAAATGGTCTAAAAATCACCAAAGCCATCTACAACTGGATTGCAATTGAGGATAGTACGGGTATAATTGCTGTTTCCCACACATATGGCTGGGGATTGATAGGCAAAAATGGAGAAATTGTAGCGCCTTGCGTTTATGAGGAAATTTATTTTAATAATAATTCTTCGGGTTTGTATTCGGTAAAACTTAATGGCAAATGGGGATACCTCAACAAACAAGGGAAAACAATTATCCCTCATAAGTTTGACAGTGGTGGAGAATTTTCGGAGGGCGTAGCAGTGGTACAGTATCAAGGTAAATGGGTAAGCATCAATGCTAAAGGAAATATACTTGTTCAACTAGGTGAGGTAGAGTAGTGACTCTACTTCCCTACCCACATTTTCATAGCAGTAATGAATTCAGTTTGCTGGTCTACAAACACACTGTGCGAGCAATTGTCTAGATATTTTAGGTTGCTATCACCAGTTATTTGCTGTAATGCCATGATTTGTTCTGTGGAATATAGACCATCTTCTTTACCATACATGCCATATATTTTTGTCCCTTTAGTTTTTAGGTTTTGTAAGGTAGTAGAAAGATTCAAAGTAGTGTAATGCTCATTTTTCCAAAAACCTTTGGTAGGTTCCTGGGTCATTTTGCTGGCGTATCTTGTGAGTATAGTGTCTGTTTTGAAGCTGCTATATAGTTTTTGTGCTTCCTCATTTGGGTTTTTGGGGTTGTAAAATTTGTTTTGCATTGCATGTCCAAAACAGTACACTGCATATTCAAGGCTGGAGGTATCCATTTTTTCCAGCATTCCAGTATACATCAGGTTTAGGCTATCGTTTTTAGAAAGATACAATGCTTTTGATTTGGCAATAATGTTTCTGAAAGAGCTTTGCAGTCCCATTGGGGCGCCCACAAGCACCAGTGCCTGCACTTTACTAGGATACGTTGAAGCAAAGTTGGTAGCTATTATTCCTCCAAAACTATGACCAATTATAGTTGTTTTTTGCAGTTTGTACTCATTCAAAATTGTGTTTACATCATCTATCGATTGCTCAAAGGTGAATTTTGCATTTGCGTCTTTACTTCTTCCTTCGCCTCGTCTGTCATAAACAATGACGAAGAAGCCATTGTTTGCTAAATTTTGAGCAGTAGTAGCTTCGAAACTAGCGCAATTATAGCCGGGTCCGCCGTGCATAAATAGGATTGCAGGGTTGCTTTGGCTGCCAAAGGTTTTGATATATAAGTTTTGTGCCTCGACAATGAGGGAACTAGCGAGAAGAGTCAACGTAAAAAGCAACTTCATGGAAATATAATTTTTAATTGTGTGAAGCTACAGACTTCCTACTTAAATACATAAAAAAAGCACTACTCACTGAGTAGTGCGGGTACAATTGTAGGTTTTGGATTTATGCTTCTTTTTTAGGAGGAAGGTCGAAAGCTACTGCGTCGTGTTCGAAATTTCCGCGATGAGATCCATCACAAAAAGGTTTGTTTTTGGAGAGACCACAGCGGCAGATAGATACAACTTCTCTGCCTCCTAGGCCATAAGTGTTGCCATTTTTGTCTGCAATTTCAAAATCGCCTTCTATTCGCATAGAGCCATTGCTGTTGATGGTTATTTTAGTTGTTGCCATGTTTAAGTTGTTTGATGGTGAAGATACAACAAACAAGTGTTCAGATATGTAGTTTTTAGAATGATGAAATACATAAAAAAGGTGCAGTCGTTAAGAACAGACTGCACCTTCATTTGAGACATATAAATCGTAAAATTTAGTTGCCACCGAATCTTAAACCTACACAAATAGGACGTTGATCTATGCCATTGTCATACATTGATGTGAGCTGGTAACTAGCAAAGAACCGAAGCACTCCTTCTACACCGAACTCTGCGGTAAGGCAAGTATTAAAGTCGGCGAGGTCAAAATTGCCACGAGTTTTGATCTTACCACGTTCGTCAGATACTTGTTTGTTTACAGTGGTCAGGCGGTAGCCAGCAGTTACTCCAGCACCATATACCAGCCATGTGTTTTTATGCATTCTTGTTTTGCCGGTCAGCATCAGTGGTACATTCAAGTAGCTTACAGCTAGTTTGTTTTTGCTGAAGTTTATAGTGTCTAGTATAATGCCATTAGGGTTCTTTTTGTAACTAAGGTCTTCTTCAAATCTGAAGTTGTATATCTGCAATCCTAACCCTGTAGATAAGTAAAGGCGTTGGTTTTTAGTTTTCACTGCTACAAATTTCACACCTATAGGGGTGATATTTACATTAATAGATTTTGATGGGCGTAAGTCGAACAAGCTTTCATTGCGACGGTTGGCAGGTACGTTTAGGTAGTTTACTACGCTTGGGTCGGCATAGTTGGTGTTGTCATTTAGCAGGTTTACACCTATGTCAAACATAGCAAAGCTTGTTTTGAATTTACCAGCTTTTTCTTCATCTTTTTTTTCTGTTTTGCCATCTTTTGTCTTTATCGTAACAGTGCTGTCGCCATCATTGGTTTCAAAAGTGATCCCATTGTTAGAAATTTTTATGGAATGAGATTTTTTCTTTTTTTCGGTTTCTTCTGTTTTTTCTTGAGCCATTAAACTGTTGGCAAAAAGCAAGCCGGCTATTGCGGCGGTAGCGCAAAGTGTAAGTTTCATAAAAATAAATTATAAGATTAGTGTGATTAAAAAGATACTGTTAGTTTTTTGTTTTGCAGTTTCAGTGTTACGCTCGATTCAGATATACTGTGTCTGATTGCATTTAGTTTGTCGTATCCGCTGGCCAGTGCAGATGTTACATTTTCCATGCCTTCTTTTTTCAGTTCATCTATCGGCAGCTTATCCAGAAAAGACTGCGTTGTTTGCCCATTGTCTATGTATATCGCTACACTAGGTACATTTGTTACAGCTACAGCAAAATTATTTTTTTCGTCAGTAGCAAGCGCAACATAATTAGGTTCAATTTTGTCAATAGCCTCTTTGGAATGTATGCTATTAGCTATTGCATCGTTCGATGTAGCTAAGCGTTCTTTTTGAGTTTGTATTGAGTTAGTTGTATTTTTTACACGATTTTTCTGTGTTTTTACTGGTTGGTGCACAGCGGCAATATTACTTTCTATTTGTTCGGTGGTTGCTGGTATTGCTGGTGAGGTAAAATTGTTGTTTTCTTGTTTCTTTAATTTGTTATTTGTAGGGGCTGTTATTGAAGGATTGCTGTTATTGTTTGTATTAGTTAAGATTGGGTTTGTGTTAGGCTGTACAGTTACTTTATAAAAAGAGAAACCTATCAGCGCAACAACACCAGCTGCTATTGCACTGCGTTTCCAGTTGCCAAATGGTATTAATTTAGTAGTTGTTTCAGGTTTAGTCAGTGTTTGTTTTTTAGAATAGGTTGTAGTGGTGTCTGGTATCATTTTGGTCATGGTATAGGCAGCCAGTTCGTTTTGAAGTTCAGGATGCTCAAATACAAAGTTCATTAGCTCTTGCTCTTCAGCTGGCTTCAGCTCGCCATCGGCGTGCATTATCATATACTCCTCATAGTTATCCCAGGTTATCATCTTTATAATATATTTTCTACACTTACCAGATATTCTTTCAGTATTTTCCTTGCCCTAAACAGGTATACTTTCACCTGCGATTCGTTGAGTCCGGTTATTTGCCCTATTTCTTCATAGTTATACCCTTCATAGTCTTTAAGCAGCACCAGTGCTCTTGCTTGTTCGTCAAGTTGTGCCAGTGCTCGGTCTAGTATTCTTTTCAGGTCAGGGTTGGTAGGGGAATAGGTTTCTTCTGGTGCTTCTTTAAAGCTAATTTTTGATTTCTTACGATAGTTGTCTACCGACTGCCTGTAAGCGACTTGAAAGAGAAAAGCTTTTGCTTTTGCTGGCTGCACGTCTTCTCTTTTTTGCCACAATACCTCAAAACTACTTTGCACTACATCATTAGCATCGCTTTGCTGCCCTGTACACTTGCATGCGAACCTGAACAGAGCATCTGCCCATTCCTGCACACATTGGTTGTACTGTTTAGCGTCCATTCTCTATTATATCGTCTGTTGTAGAGAAAAGTTACAACGATTTTAAAATTTTTTTTCAAAAAAGTTTTATCAGCAATATTGTGACATTCGTTTCTAAATTACTGAACTGAATTGCTTAACGTGTAACAAGCAACACCCCAAGTTGCAGCCAAAGAAGACACTGCAAAATGGGGTGTGAAACAATGGTTTGTTATATTAAAGCACTTGTACTATCAAAAATTTCAGGTATTGTGTGTTGGGTACATTCCAAAGTATGGGGTGGTCTGATGCTTGTGTCTGCCAGCAGACTTGTCTTAGAGTACGGTGTGCATCTTTTGCAGCCATTTCTATGGTTTTTAGGAATAAGTCTGGAGGTACAAGGTTAGTGCAGGAAGCAGTAACTAGAAAACCACCTGGTTTTACGAGCTTCATACCTCGAAGGTTTATTTCCTTATAGCCTGTTATGGCTTTTTGTATATTTTCTCTGCTTTTTGTAAATGCAGGTGGATCTAGAATTACTGTGTCATACCGTTTTCCTTCTTTTACCCATAGCTTTAGTACGTCAAATGCATTTACTGCCTGAAACTTACAAATATCACTGTATCCATTGAGCTCTGCGTTTCTTCTTGCGGTAGCTACAGCATTTTCAGAGATATCAAGCCCCATTACACTTTTGGCGCCATAGTGTGCTGCATGAAGCGAGAAAGTACCAGTGTAGCAGAAGGCTTCTAATACATTTGCTCCATTTACTATGTGTTGGATGGCGCGTCTGTTGTCTTGTTGGTCTAGGAAATAGCCTGTTTTTTGACCGTTTTCAATATCTACATGAAACTTTAATCCGTTCTCGTTTATGATGATATTTGTGTCGAACGGTTCAGAGAGAAAACCCTTTATTTGCTCCATACCCTCTAGTGAGCGCACAGGTACATCATTACGTTCATAAATACCTTTGGGGCTAAATATTTTTTGCAAAGCAGTTACAATAGCTGGTTTCCATTTTTCAATGCCCAATGCTAAAGTTTGAATTACGAAATAATCGTTGAATTTATCTATGATGAGCGCAGGTAATTGGTCTGCTTCGCCAAAAATAAGGCGGCAGTTTTCTACATATCCCAGTTGTTTGCGATATTCCCAAGCTTCGCGTATGCGGCGTGCAAAGAACTTATCATCTATGATGTCGTCTTTTTGTCTGGTTAGCAATCTAATGCGTATTTGTGAAGCGGGATTGATGTAGCCTTTGCCTACAAAAGAGCCGTTATAGGAGTATACTTCTACTATATCGCCTGGTTCGGCTGTTCCTTCGCTATCGCCCAGTTCGTTGCCAAATATCCACGGATGCCCATTTATTACACGGTCGCCGATTTTCTTTCTCAAAAAACATTTCATCATGCAAAAATAGTGTTCGTTGTCCACTGTTCTCACTAATTTTGGTACTATGTTGCAGAAGTTGGTAATTAAGAATTATGCTATAATAGACCACCTGGTAATAGAGCCGGACGCCGCACTAAATACAGTGACTGGTGAAACTGGTGCGGGTAAGAGTATCATTTTAGGTGCATTGTCGCTTATATTGGGTGATAGGGCAGACACATCTGTACTGATAAATAAAGAAGAAAAGTCGGTAATAGAGGGTTACTTTGATGTGTCATTAAATGAGCCTTTTCGTGTAGCTCTTTCAGAGGCTGAGTTGGATTTTGAACCCATTTGCATAATAAGGCGCGAAATAGCTGCTTCTGGTAAATCTAGAGCATTTGTAAACGATACACCAGTAACCTTACAAGTGCTCAATAAGTTGACATCATTGTTGGTTGATTTACAACAGCAGTTTGGTCACTTGGAGCTTGAGGAAGATGAATTTCAGATAGATGCACTTGATGCTGTTGCTAGCACCACTACTCTAAGCGAAGACTATAAAAATAAATTCAATTCTTGGCGAAAAGTGCAGCGAGCATTAAGTGATAAGAAAAATCTACAATTAAAACTAAAACAAGAAGCAGATTATAAGCAATACTTATTAGATGAATTGTTGCTTGCGGATTTCAAAGAGGAAGAAATAGAAAATGCAGAACTTCAGCTAAAACAAATGAGCCATGCGGAACGTATTTTGAGTGTATTGCAGGGTGCCTATAATGTGCTATCGGAGGGCGAACAACCATTGGTGAACGAACTGAAACGGATGGTGCAACAAATGCAATCTATTAATGACGTATATCCAGAGGTTAAGCCATTGCAAGAAAGAATGTCATCAGTATGGTTAGAACTAAAAGACCTAGCAGATGAACTTGAAACACTACAGGGTAGGGTATCGTTGGACCCCATAGCTATGGAAGAGCTACTACAACGAGCGGATTTAGGCAACAAATTGCTGAAAAAACATGCACTTAAAACCACCCAAGATCTTCGTGATTTGCAAGAGAGACTGATTGCGGAACTTAAGGAAACTAACGAACTTGATGATGCAATTATTGCACTTGGTATTGAGACCGATAGGCAACATAAGTTAATGCTCCATACTGCCGAAGAGCTATCCATGCTTAGGAAACAGGCAATACAACCATTTGTCAGTAGGATCAATGATTCACTCGCATTGGTTGGTATGCCTAACGCCCGCTTCAATGTAGAAATACTCGCAACCGAGCCTGGTAGTAATGGTATAGACAATGTTCAGTTCTTGCTTGATGCCAATAAAAGTGGAAGATTTCAATTGTTGCAAAAGGCAGCTTCGGGTGGGGAAATGAGCCGTATCATGTTATGCATTAAATCGTTGATTGCAGAAGCGTTGCATCTTCCTACTTTGATTTTCGATGAAGTAGATACAGGAATATCGGGCGAAGCAGCAAGACAGGTAGGGATACTGCTTCGTAGCTTATCTGGTTACCATCAGGTTATTTGTATCACACACCAGCCACAAGTAGCGGCTAAGGGCACTAAGCACTTTTTTGTTTATAAACAGGCGGACAGCACAGGCAAATTCAATACCAAGATAAGAGTGTTGCAACAAGAGGAGCGTGTACTAGCAATAGCAAGAATGATAGGTGGTGAAGAACCTTCAGAGTCTGCGGTAAATAGCGCCAGGGAGTTGGTAGGGTAGTAATTAAGGGTCCTGCTAACCTTTATAGCTATACTACTTCTTAGTTATTTTTGTTACTGGGAAAGATAACCACTTACTTCCATTTACTTTATAATACAATGTATTTTTAGCTTTAGCGGGGATTTCGCTAGGGATTGGGAATCTGCCTCCAGTAACTGGCACTAACATAAGTGTATCTCCTTTTTGTAATGTTGTTACATCAAACGACTCATGTGTATATTCTGTTTTGCCGTTTGTTGTCTTTTTGTGAGCTTTCTCAATGTTGCACGATAGCCAACCAGAATTTCCTCTCCAAAAGAATGATTCAGGATAGTTCTTATTCTCCCACTTTACTACAAAGAAATAGCCAGCCATGGGCGGGTTACTTTGTTGTCCTTCCTCGATAGTTTTGGTATATGCAGTTATTAGCTTTAGGTTTTTCTTTGATTTTGAAAAACCTAGTGCAGTGCATGAAATAAACAGTAAAGAAAGTATAGTAATAAAAACTGGTTGTGAAAATTTGAGGTTCATTTTAATGGATGTAAGACTGGATTTAGTTCGTTAATACAATAAGGCTGTACAAGCTAATAAAAATAAACTGATGGGACTATTATTTTACCTAATTCAACACACATGTTGTGGTAAGGATACTTCCGTTAATATATTGATATTTAGTTTGGCGTGTTTTACAAGATGCGTTTGCAGTCTTTCTGTCATATTCGCTCAGTTCGTACTTCACTTGGGTGTACATGGCACTTTTATCTTTTTTGTACTTTGAAGTGCACTGACAAATATATGATTTTTTGCATGAAGTGAAAACCACAGCAAGGAGAATGAAAGCTATTATTGAGTGTGTTTTATTCATAAAATTTATATTTTCAGCTGAAAAACAAAAGTTAGGAGTGTTAAAAAAAACATCTTTCCAGAATTGCTTTTTGGAATGAAAAATTTGGATAAAAGTAATCACAATATTTGGGATTGAAAAATCAAATGGCATTTCAATGAAAAATTCTCTTCATTTTTTGGTAAATACCGACCAGTTATTGTCAACAGGCTTAGACAAACATTTTAATTTGTTGCAATGCAAGTAATGTTAGTCGTTACACCACTATTGCTTGTTACCCCCCCTTTTGATTTGCAAGTGGCTACAGCATTTTTTTTGGTGGAATTATCGATATTGAATTTTGAAGTTTTGGTAACGATATTGCCTATTGTTGTTGTACAGGTACATGTATATTCTTTTTTGTAAGATGCAAGTGCAATAGCTGAGATTAGTACTAACAAAAGAGACTTATTTTTCATCAATTTTAGTTTTTGTTTTTTATAAAATTCTGACAACTTATTCTAAAAGATGCAACCACGGTTACTGATAGCATTTTTGAAATTGGAACGAAAATAAGTTAAATTTATCGATGTAGTAAGATTTATTCTATTTTACAAGTTATAGTCGTAGAAACAGTGCCAGAGCGAACCACTGAGGACATTTCTTCACATACCTGAGTTGCTTCTTTTTTGGTTCTTGTACCTATGTTATTAGTTGATGCAGAGGGTTTAATGCTTTTCAAACTTGAACTAACGCTGCAATTGCAGTTGTAGTCACGCTTGCAGGATGCGAAACTGACCAAAATTGTGATTAAGAAACTCAGTACTTTTACCATAATGCAAATTTTGTTGTTTTTTTTGAAAATACAATTTGTAAAAAGTACTTTCTCGTCAAAGTACGTAAATTTATATCTTCTTTAAAAGGTGGATATTTGTTTGAAATGGAAATATTTAACAAGAAATTATTAGTATGAAATGTTAAAGTTGGTTGTAATTGAAGATTTTATCTAGTATCGAGAAGGGTATAGTCAAAATATTTTGTTAAAATCTTAAAATTGGAACATTTTTTGCTTATTAATTTGCACACACGTATATTTGCATTCCTTTTTTCTTAGACAACATACGTGCACATTAACAAGATTACTAACTTTTGAATATTGCAGATTGCCTGTAAAGGTGGGTTCAGCCTATCTTTCAGGATTTTTTTATTTGTAAAAGGAGCATTATTAAATTATGGCTATACCACAAAAAAGGACCGCTTCCGGGAGAGTTAATTTCGGCAAACTACATGATGCCGCAGCTACCCCCGATTTGCTGGCTATTCAGCTTCAGTCGTTTCAGGACTTTTTCCAGTTGGAAACAACGCCTGACAAGAGAAACAATGAAGGTCTGTTCAGGGTGTTCAAAGAGAACTTCCCCATCACAGACACAAGAAACATCTTCGTATTGGAGTTTCTCGACTACTTCATTGATCCACCCCGTTACACTATAGATGAGTGTATGGAGCGCGGACTCACTTATTCTGTGCCGCTGAAAGCAAAGTTGAAGTTGAGTTGTAACGACGAGGAGCACGTTGATTTTGAAACTATTGTACAGGACGTGTTTTTGGGTAACATCCCTTACATGACACCTCGTGGTACATTTGTTATCAATGGCGCTGAGCGTGTTGTGGTTTCTCAGTTACATAGGTCACCAGGTGTGTTCTTCGGACAGAGTGTACACCCCAATGGTACGAAAATATACAGTGCTCGTGTAATTCCTTTCAAAGGTGCTTGGATGGAGTTTGCTACGGACATCAACAATGTCATGTATGCATATATCGATCGTAAGAAAAAATTCCCTGTTACAACACTGCTGCGCGCTATAGGATATGAAACAGACAAGGACATTCTGGATCTGTTTGATATGGCTGAAGAAGTAAAAGTGGACAAAAAGACGTTGGTTAACCATATCGGTCGTCGTCTTGCAGCTCGTGTATTACGCAGCTGGACTGAAGACTTCGTAGATGAAGACACCGGCGAAGTAGTAACCATTGAGCGTAACGAAGTAGTATTGGATCGCGACAGTGTACTGGACGAGCGCAATGCTGAGTTGGTACAGGAAATGGGTATCAAAACCGTGTTCCTTCAGAAAGAAGAAGTGAGCGGTGACTATTCTATAATATATAATACGCTGAACAAAGACACTTCTAACTCTGAGCTGGAAGCAGTGCAGCACATCTACCGCCAGTTGCGTGGATCTGATGCGCCAGATGATGAAACAGCACGTGGCATCATCGAAAAACTGTTCTTCAGTGACAAGCGTTATGATTTAGGTGAAGTAGGTCGTTATAAGATCAACCGTAAGTTGGGTCTTGATATCAACCTTACTACCAAAGTATTGAGCAAAGAAGACATCATATCTATCATCAAATATCTGGTACGTCTGACCAATGGTAAGGCCGAGATTGATGATATTGATCACCTTAGCAATCGTCGTGTACGTACGGTAGGTGAGCAATTGTTTGCACAGTTTGGTGTGGGTCTTGCACGTATGGCACGTACTATACGTGAGCGTATGAATGTACGTGACAACGAGGTGTTTACACCAATTGATCTTATTAATGCCCGTACATTATCGTCAGTTATTAACTCATTCTTTGGTACATCTCAGCTTTCCCAGTTCCTCGATCAAACCAACCCACTTTCAGAAATTACGCACAAACGTCGTATTTCTGCCCTAGGTCCGGGTGGTCTTAGTCGTGAGCGTGCAGGCTTTGAGGTACGTGACGTACACTATAGCCACTACGGTCGTCTTTGTACTATCGAAACACCAGAGGGACCAAACATTGGTTTGATATCTACGCTATGCGTACACGCTCAGATCAATGACATGGGCTTTATTGAAACACCTTATCGTAAAGTAAAAGAAGGTAAAGTAGACCTTAAGAATTTCAGATTCCTGAGTGCAGAAGAAGAAGATCTAGCAAAAATTGCACAGGCTAACGTGCCTATGGATGATAAGGGCAACTTCCTCGAAGATAAAATCAAATCTCGTCAAACAGGTGACTTCCCAATCCTTGACCCCAATGAAGTTGAGTACATGGATGTGGCACCTAACCAGATAGTAGGTTTGAGTGCTTCACTTATCCCCTTCCTAGAGCACGATGATGCCAACCGTGCATTGATGGGATCAAACATGCAACGTCAGGCTGTGCCGCTTATCATACCTCAGGTGCCAATAGTAGGTACTGGTCTGGAAGCTAAGGCTGCGCGCGATGCACGTATACAGATACATGCAGAAGGTAATGGAGTAGTAGAGTATGTAGATGCTGACCACATACATGTACGCTATGACCGTGGCGAAAAAGAGCGTTTAGTATCATTTGAAGATGATTTGAAGGTATATACGCTGACTAAATACAAAAAAACCAACCAAAGTACCAGTATGACCCTTCGCCCATGTGTGCGCAGAGGACAGAAAGTAAAAGTAGGTGACTTCCTCACAGAAGGTTATGCTACTCAGGATGGTGAATTGGCTCTAGGTCGTAACTTGAAAGTGGCGTTCATGCCATGGAAAGGGTACAACTTTGAGGATGCGATAGTAATTAATGAAAAAGTGGTTCGCGAAGACTGGTTTACATCTGTGCATATCGATGAGTATGAACTAGAAGTACGCGATACTAAACTGGGTGAAGAAGAGCTTACACCAGATATCCCCAACGTATCAGAAGAGGCTACAAAAGACCTTGATGAGCATGGTATTATACGTATAGGTGCGCATGTAGGTGAAGGAGATATACTTATAGGTAAAATCACTCCTAAAGGTGAAACTGACCCTACGCCAGAAGAAAAACTGTTGCGCGCTATATTTGGAGACAAAGCAGGTGATGCTAAAGATGCATCTCTGAAAACACCAAGTGGTACTGAAGGTGTTGTTATTTCTAAACAACTATTTCAGCGTGCTAAAAAGGACAAAAACTCTAAAGTGCGTGAAAAAGCACAGATAGAGAAAATAGATAAAGTGCATGAAAAGAATCTGGAAGATTTGAAAAACTTCCTGTTCGAGAAATTGATGATATTGCTTAAGGACAAGTCTTCTGCTGGTATCACTAATAACTTTGGAGAGACAGTATTAACTAAGGGCGGTAAATTCAATACTAAAACTTTAGGTTCTGTAGACTATCAGAATGTAAACCCTCTAGGCTGGACAGGTGACAAAGAAACAGATGACTTGATAAATCAGTTGTTGCACAACTATAACATCAAGTTCAACGAAGAACTGGGTCGTTATAAGCGTGAGAAATTCAACCTAAGCATTGGTGATGAATTACCTGCTGGCGTGTTGAAACTTGCCAAAGTATATCTGGCTAGCAAGCGTAAGCTGAAAGTAGGAGACAAGATGGCGGGTCGTCACGGTAACAAAGGTATTGTAGCTAAGATAGTGCGTGAAGAAGACATGCCATTCTTGGAAGATGGTACTCCAGTAGACGTTGTACTGAACCCACTAGGTGTACCTTCTCGTATGAACCTTGGTCAGATTTATGAAACGATCCTAGGTTGGGCAGGTGAAAAACTGGGTGTTAGATTTGCTACTCCGATATTTGATGGTGCTTCCGTTGAGCAGATAGATGGTCTAATCAATGATGCTGGTTTACCTGAGTTTGGCCATACTTACTTGTATGATGGTGAAACAGGAGAGCGCTTCCACCAAAAAGCTACTGTTGGTATAATATATATCATCAAGCTACACCACATGGTAGATGATAAGATGCACGCACGTTCTATAGGACCATACAGTCTTATCACACAGCAGCCATTGGGCGGTAAAGCACAGTTTGGTGGTCAGCGTTTTGGTGAGATGGAGGTTTGGGCATTGGAAGCATATGGTGCATCTAACATACTTCAAGAGTTGCTGACGCTTAAATCAGATGATATCGTTGGTCGTGCAAAAACATACGAAGCTATTGTGAAGGGCGATAACATACCTAAGGCTGGTATCCCAGAGTCATTCAATGTATTGGTAAATGAGCTAAGGGGCTTAGGTCTGGAGTTGAAATTTGAATAGATGAATACTGCAGGTTGTAGGTAGTTATTTGTAAAAAGCAATTTAATAACGTAGGGATACATTCTAATGTATCCCTACCAAACGATAAAAAAGAAAATGGCAATAAAAAAAGATAACCGTCCAAGGGCGGGATTTGGTAAAATCACAATCAGCCTTGCGTCGCCAGATGCGATCTTAGATCGTTCGTATGGTGAAGTGCTGAAGCCTGAAACAATCAATTATCGTACTTACAAGCCAGAACGCGATGGTCTGTTTTGTGAGAAGATTTTTGGTCCTGTTAAGGATTACGAATGTTATTGCGGAAAATATAAGCGTATACGCTACAAAGGCATCGTATGCGACCGCTGCGGTGTAGAAGTTACAGAAAAGAAAGTACGCCGCGAGCGTCTGGGCCACATCAAGTTGGTGGTGCCTATAGTACACATTTGGTACTTCAAAAGCTTGCCAAATAAAATCGGTTATCTATTAGGCGTCAGCTCTAAGAAGATGGAAAGCATTGTTTACTACGAGCGTTATGTAGTAATTCAAGCTGGTGAAGCAGAAGAAATGGTTCGTACAAAATTGAACCTTAAAGAAAGCGAAAACACGCATCAGCAGTTGCTTACTGAAGATGAGTATTTGGAAATATTGGATGGTCTTTCTAAGGAGAACCAATATTTGCCTGATGAAGACCCCAATAAGTTTATTGCTAAGATGGGTGCAGAATCTGTGCAAATGTTGTTGTCTAGAATAGATCTTGATAAACTTTCTTACGATTTGCGTAATGCAGCAGCTAACGAAACATCTCAGCAACGTAAGCAGGAAGCCCTGAAGCGTCTGAGTGTGGTAGAAGCCTTCCGCGATGCTAATACCCGTATCGAAAACCGTTTGGAGTGGATGGTAATGCAGTATATTCCGGTTATACCGCCAGAACTGCGTCCGCTTGTTCCACTTGATGGTGGCCGTTTTGCATCTTCAGATCTTAATGATTTGTATCGCAGGGTAATCATCCGTAACAATCGTTTGAAGCGTTTGATAGAGATCAAAGCACCAGAGGTGATATTGCGTAACGAGAAGCGTATGCTTCAAGAAGCAGTAGATTCTCTATTTGACAATAGCCGTAAATCTAATGCTGTTAAGGCAGAAGGTGGTCGTGCATTGAAATCGCTATCTGACGTATTGAAGGGTAAACAAGGTCGTTTCCGTCAGAACCTTTTGGGTAAACGTGTCGATTATTCTGGTCGTTCGGTTATCGTGGTAGGTCCTGAAATGAAACTGCATGAATGCGGATTGCCGAAAGATATGGCGGCTGAATTATTCAAACCGTTTATCATACGCAAGCTGATAGAAAGAGGTATAGTAAAAACAGTAAAAAGTGCCAAAAAGCTGGTAGAGCGCAAAGAAGCTGTGGTTTGGGATATATTGGAGAATGTACTTAAAGGACACCCGATATTACTAAACCGTGCCCCGACGCTTCACAGATTGTCAATTCAGGCATTCCAGCCAAAACTTATTGAAGGTAAAGCTATACAGCTTCACCCATTGGTTTGTTCGGCGTTCAATGCGGATTTCGATGGTGACCAGATGGCGGTACACGTACCGCTGAGCAATGCTGCTGTAGTAGAAGCTCAGTTGTTGATGCTGGCCTCGCACAACATCCTTAACCCACAGAATGGTACTCCTATTACCCTGCCTTCTCAGGACATGGTACTTGGTTTGTATTACATTTCTAAGGGTAAAAAATCTACCGAAACTGAAAAGGTAAAAGGAGAAAATAAAGTATACTATAGTGCAGAAGAAGTAGTGATAGCCAACAATGAGGGCAAAGCTGATTTGCATGCGTGGATAAAAGTTCGTGCAGGCGTGAGAGAAGCTGATGGTTCAATTGTTACCAAACTTATCGACACTACTGTGGGACGTGTATTGTTTAACCAGTTTGTTCCAAAAGAAAATGGTTTCGTTAACGCACTTCTTACAAAGAAGTCTTTGAGAGAAATCATTGGTAATATCTTGAAAAACACTACAATACCGAAGACTGTTGCCTTCCTTGATGACATCAAAACACTTGGATTCCGTACGGCATTCAGAGGTGGTTTGTCGTTCAACATTAAAGATCTTACGGTGCCTGATGTAAAAGAGCAATTAGTAGCTAACGCACAGGTAGAAGTAGATGAAATATGGGATAACTACAACATGGGTCTTATCACCAATAACGAACGTTATAACCAGGTGATTGATGTATGGTCTCGCGTAGATACTCGTGTAACTGAAACGCTGATACGTGAAATGGCAGCTGACAAGCAGGGCTTCAACTCTGTGTACATGATGCTTGATTCTGGTGCGCGTGGGTCTAAACAGCAGGTAAAACAGCTGGCTGGTCTAAGAGGACTGATGGCTAAACCTCGTCGTAGTGGTTCATCTGGTTCTGAAATCATTGAAAACCCAATCCTTTCAAACTTCAAAGTTGGTTTGAGTGTATTGGAGTACTTCATCTCTACCCATGGTGCTCGTAAGGGTCTGGCGGATACCGCCCTTAAGACGGCAGATGCGGGTTACCTTACTCGTCGTTTGGTGGATGTGGCTCAGGATGTAGTAATCAATGGTGTAGATTGTGGTACACTACGTGGTATAGCTACATCAGCGCTTAAAGACAATGAAGAAGTAGTAGAACCATTGTATGATCGTATACTAGGTCGCACGTCACTTCATGACATTTATGATCCTTTGACCGATGAGCTAATTGCACATGCAGGAGATGAGATTACAGAAGATATAGCACAACGCATAGAAGAAAGCCCAATAGATACTGTAGAAATACGCTCGGTGCTTACTTGCGAATTGCGTAGAGGAGTATGTACTAAGTGTTATGGCAAAAACCTAGCAACTGGTTACATGGCTCAGAAAGGTGATTCAGTGGGTATTATAGCCGCTCAGTCAATCGGTGAGCCAGGTACACAGCTTACACTTCGTACGTTCCACGTGGGTGGTGTTGCAGGCTCTTCGGCTATTGAATCTCAATTGGTTGCTCGTTTCGACGGTACAATTCAGTTTGATGGTCTACGTACCACTAAGTATAAGGATTCAGAAGGCGAAGATCAGATAGTAGTTATTGGTCGTACGGGTGAGGTGAGAATAGTTGATGTTGCTAATGATCGTTTGCTGATTACTAACAACATACCTTATGGCTCTGTACTGAAGATTGCTAATGGTAAAAAAGTTGCAAAGGGAGATGTTATATGCACATGGGATCCATTTAATGCTGTTATCATATCAGAGATTAGCGGTAGGGTTCGGTTCGATGCAGTAATAGAAGGTGTTACTTATCGCGAAGAGGCTGACGAACAAACCGGTCACCGCGAAAAGGTAGTTATTGAAACTAAGGATAAAACAAAAATACCTTCTATATATGTAGATGGCAAGGAGCAGAAAATGTACAACTTGCCTGTTGGTTCGCATATCATAGTAGAGCCAGATCAGGAAGTTCACAATGGTCAGGTACTCGTTAAGATTCCTCGTGTGATGGGTCGTAGCCGAGATATCACCGGTGGTCTGCCAAGGGTAACAGAGCTATTTGAAGCACGTAACCCTAGCAACCCTGCTGTTGTTGCTGAAATAGATGGTGTTGTAGGTTTTGGTAATGTAAAACGTGGTAATAGGGAAATAGTTGTAGAATCTCGTGAAGGTTTAGTAAAGAAATACTTGGTGCCACTTACTCGCCATATCATGGTTCAGGATGGTGACTTTGTGAAAGCTGGTACTTCACTGTCTGATGGTGCTACTACGCCAAGCGACATATTGAACATCAAAGGTCCTTTCGCGGTTCAGGAATATCTAGTTAACGAGATTCAGGAAGTTTATCGTTTACAGGGTGTGAAAATCAACGATAAGCACATTGAGGTTATCGTTCGCCAAATGATGCGTAAAGTAAATATAGTAGACCCAGGAGATACTAAATTCTTGGAAGAAGATATCGTTGATAAGTTTGAGTTTATGGACGAAAACGACTGGATTTTTGACAAGAAAGTAGTAATGGATTCAGGTGATTCAGACAAGTTACACCCAGGTCAGATTGTTACTATTCGCGAACTTCGTGAGGAAAACAGTGCACTACGTCGTGCAGACAGGAAGTTGGTAGAGTATCGCGATGCCAACTCTGCTACATCTTCTCCTATGTTACTTGGTATTACCAAAGCTTCTTTGGGCACGCAGAGCTGGATATCAGCCGCTTCGTTCCAGGAAACTACCAAAGTACTTTCTCAGGCTGCCATCAATGGTAAAGCAGATTCACTGGTAGGTCTTAAAGAAAACGTTATCACTGGTAATTTAATACCTGCGGGTACTGGTATGCGTGAGTTTGATGATCTGGTAGTGGGCTCTAAAGAAGAGTTTGAACTGCTGATGGCAAACAAAGATGTACTACAGTTTGACGACGAAGAATAGTTCTACTATCTATAGCTTACAATGCTCTACTAGTAGAGAATAACAAAAGCATAAAAGCCGCCATTTTCAGGCGGCTTTTATGTTGTATATTAGTACTCATATTACATACCCAATGAAGCTCCAAATATTAATACTAATGGTTTTGATGCATTCTTGTGCTATTGCACAGCGAGTATGCACTATATACCAATATCCTGTAGGTGAAGAAGCAAAGAAGAAAAAGGTTCAAACCAGCTATTATAACGAATGGGGTAAACTAACCAAAGAAGTTGTGAAAGGATATTATGTGTTTCTTGAAAATACCAACACAATGTATTGCCAACGTGAAGATGGCATTTATGATTATTATTACTTTGACGATACACAACTCATAAAAACTGTTGTTACTAACACTGATGACCTTACAGGTGCTCACATTGACTCGTCAAAGACTTTTTATTATTATGATAGTATTACTAATAGACTAGAGCGAGAAACATCTGTAAAGCACCTCAAAAAAAGAGAACCCGGAAAGAAGCCAGGAAGTTTCAGAAACACTGTTAATTACACTTACGACAATGGTAACAGAATTGTTGAAAAGGCGGGTACCTATGGGGCCAATACACGTGAATATCTTATTTATGATCAAGGTGGCAGATTGATGGGAGATAGCATCCGCAGCTGTAGTGCTAATGATGACTTTTGTATCATTACCAAGTATGAATATTATGGCAATGAATACAGAGAGTATTCATGGATGTGCGATAGAAAACATCCGTTGATAAATGTGTACAAAAAAGACGAACAGGGTAGGGTAGTAGATGTGGCATTATGGATGCATATTGAAGATTTTGATGGTGGTGGCTGCAAAAGCAATATACCTACGAACTGGGGGGCATACCTCAAAAATGACCTAAGCAGGTACAAACAGTTTGAGAAAACGGTAACAAAATATAATGCTGAAGGCAAAATCGCAGAAACACAATATTTTTATGCTGGTAAGCATACTACCACACATGAGTACGTTTATCAGTAACAGACTTTTTCCACTATTTTATTAAGCTGTAGTTACAATGGCAGAAACACAGAAAAATAATCCATTACATGGTGTAACTTTAGAGCAAATTCTAAAGCACCTTGTAGCCCATTACGGTTGGGAGGTGATGAATGAACGCATTCGCATCAATTGTTTTTTTGACAATCCCAGCATCAGTTCTAGCCTTAAATTTTTAAGAAAAACAGAATGGGCTCGCAAAAAAGTAGAGTTGTTATATCTTGAAAGTATTGGTCAGTAACTGAAATAAATTCTTTGAGGTAAAATATTTATTTCACTTTATTTTTCTTCTTGTAAGTCAGAAAAGTCATAATCTGTCCAAGCTCTTCTTCAGTTACCGACTCATCTGTTAAAGCAGCTTCGTGTTTTTGGTTGGTCACCCTCAGTGTGTAGCCCACTAGTTGGCTCTCAGTAAAGTCAGGCACTATTGTTTTTCCTTTTACAGTAGTGTTGTGGCATTTTGCACAGTTTAGTTCATATAATGATTTCCCTTTTTCCCATTGTTTTATGTATCCTTCGCGCACATCAGCTGCCATAGCAGCAGGAAAATCATACGTTATTTTTGACTTACTTGTTATACAAGAAGTTATTGTTAAAGTGGAAATTAATAATGCTATTACTTTATGTTTATTCATGTTTCTTAGTATTCGCCAATAGGCTTGCGGTTATTGAGTGCTTTTAATTTTGATTTTGGTAATGTTTTTGGCGGTGCTTCGAATTCTATCTGTTCATTTAAACTTTGAATAAAAGCAATCAAATTCGCCTTTTCTGATTTTGAAAGATGTAGAGAATCTGACGATAATGTTTGATTTGTTACAACTAGTCCTCTACCAGCGCCTCCTCCTCCATCGTAAAAGTCTATCACTTGTTCCATATTTTTAAAAACTCCATTATGCATGTATGGGGCTGTGTAACTAGCATTCCTTATGCTACCCGTCCTAAAAGCATTTTGTGTTTCGGTAGCAGCATTGATACCATATCTACCTTTGTCAGGGCTCAGCGATGTATATCCAGTATCATTAGGTACTCCCAATACTTCAAATTCTGATCCTACATACGGTGGTTTTACTCCGTTGAATTGTGGCACGAAATGACATGTACCACATTGAGCCTTGCTCATGTAAAGATTAAATCCTGCAATTTCCTGCGAATTCAATGTCTTCAATTGATTCATTGCATCGTCAAAAGGTGCTGAAAACAGGCTAAATTTGTTGTAGTAATAAGATATCGCCGATACTATATGTTCAAATGTTATTTCTGGCTCTTGTGGAGTATGTTTTAGTAGTCCCTTGAATGTGTTTTTGTATTCGGTACAGCTTAATACTTTTTTTAATATTTTATTTTCGTCGCCAGCCATTTCATCAGCGTTTGTTATCACATCTTTTCCCTGGTTTTGCATGCTTATATGTTTGCCATCGAGCATTAATAGATGGTTGTAGCCAGCATTGATAAGGGATGGTGTATTGCGGGCAAGTTGACCAGTACGGGTAAAGTTAACCGCTGTTCGTATAGTAGTGTCGGTAAAATATTGGGTAGGTTTATGACACGAACCGCAGCTACGCATATTGTTGCCAGATAATATGGGGTCGTAAAACAGTAATTTGCCAACATGTTCTATTTCAGCTAGTGTAGCAGAGTCTTTCACCCTAAGGTATATACCCTTTGCATTCTGCCCATTGTATAGATTTTTGTCGAAAATTGAAGTTGCCTTTTTGTTCAATGAGTAATCAATATTACTTCTGCTGGTCACGCTATATTTTAGTATCAATTCTTGATTAATGGCAAACAGTGGGTTTACATAGTTTTTTATAAAAGTATAGTGGTCAAACTGTGTATAATCATTAGGCTGAGCAGCGACAAAGGTTTGCATTTTTTGTGCAAGTATGGTATAGGTATCAGGTAGAGCTGTAGCAGGAAAACTACTATTGAATGAGGCATAGATGCCGTTTACTGCACCTATCATATTTTTTAACTCAGGGATTACGGCATCGGTGTTAGGGCACTCAAATCCGGTGGTGTATATCGCTGCCAAATTTAGGAGATACAATCTGTTGCACAAGTAAAAGTGATGGTAAGTAATTATATTGCCAGTAATTGAGTCATTTAGGTATCCATCTGTAGCTGTGATAGCTTTAGTAATGTAGGCCGCCAATGTATCTCTATTGGGGTTGGGTTCATCTAGGTATAGATATGATAACGTTAGCCCTGCTCCTATTCGTTTGTAGGGTTTTTCAAATTTCTCAAAAACTTCGGTTTCCCATTCTACAGGCAGAGGACTATTGATGTTTTTGTAAGCCAAAGGATCAAGATATCTTAACCAGAAATCAACTGTTTTCATCGTCTTGCGTGTACTATCTATTTTAGCCTTAATGGCTAGAATATTGCTACTGTCCAACGATTTCTGATTGTTTACAAAGCTTAATAGTTCGTTTTCAGTGCGGCTGAAAAAAATTATTTTCCTATTGTAATGTTGGCTGTAATTTAAACTTTGGTCGTGGCTGAAGGAAAGAATGATACACGCTATTATTACCCAAAATCCACTTTTCACTATTCTTCTTCGCATATACAAGTTGTGCTTCTGTATTTATTACTGTGGCTAGCAAACATATTTTCTTACTGTTGCTGCAATGTTTACTTAATATTAAATACTGGTTAATTTCCAAAACACAAAAGGGGTTTGCCGATTTTTTCGGCAAACCCCTCATTTTTGTTTTAACGCATTGACTAATGCATTATTAGTGCATTATCACCAGTTTGTAGTTAGTGTTAGCAGTACCATCAGCTATCTGTAAGAAGTAAACACCGTTCTGTAAAGAAGAAGTATTCAGTTCAAAACTATGCATACCAGCTTTCAATTCTTTTGCAATGGTTGGTATTACTTGTTTTCCTTGTACGTCTACTAATGTTACACTGAGATTTCCAGCTTTTACCAGTTCCACTTGTAGTGTTGCAGTGTTGTTGGTAGGGTTAGGGAATACTTTCATTGATGAAAGGTTGCTCAAAGTACTAACACTAAGGCTAGGAACTCCGTTACCACTTACTGCAAAATCATACAATGATTCATCTGCATCATTACTATTTATGTTCATGGTAGCATTTCTTGAACCTAATGCACTTGGGTTAAATGTAGCTGTTACGCTGTAGCTAGCAGCACTAGCAATAGTTACAGGGAAAGTAGGAGTACCTGTAATTGCAAAGTCTGAAGCATTAGCACCTGTGAAGTTGATACCTGTAACAGTAAGATTACCAAGACCTGTATTTTGTATTACAAACACTTTAGAAATAGCTGTTCCTACGTTTGAATTACCAAAATCAGTGTTGTTAGTGCTACCAGATGTGGCATCACCATCTAGTATGTTGGTGCTGTTACCTTGCAGGTTGATTTCTGGTATTTCTAAGCCAGTACCGCTCAATGCGAAATCATAATTTGATTCGTTAGCATCGTTGCTGAGTATATGTACGGTCGCAGTTCTGCTTCCAGACGCCATTGGTGCAAAACGTATAGATAACGTTTGAGTAGAACCTGATCCTACGCTCAATGGGAATATTGTAGAAGAAGCCACAGTAAACTCTGATGCATTTGTACCTGAGAAATTGATTCCTGAAATTCTCAATGTACCAGCGCCTGTATTGCGTATTACAAAGATTGCAGTATCACTGCCACCAGTACTAACATCACCGAAGTTAGTGAAATTGGTAGTCGATGTAGCTGTAGTTCCATCAGCAATATTTAATGAGTTACCAGTTACATTTACTTCTGGAGCAGCATTGAAAGTACCGGGGTTGAAGAAAGTCAACATCTGTCCACCTTCTACCACTTCGCCGGGTATAGGGTAGTGAGTCTGATCGTAAAGAAGGAACATACCTGGACCTAGGATGTTTTCCATATCTATGATGCCAGATGATTCTTCATCAATAGTTAGGAAATTAGCACCACTTGGTAAAAATCTAGTACTATCATGAGATCCTACCAATTTCAGCACGTCTGTAGCTATTTTATATTCCCATACTTTAGCAAGGTGATTATTACCACCTGGATCTTCTTGCAGGAGTATATGACCGTAATTATCGATTGTCATATTATCCAACATTTTCTGACCTTCAGTACCATCAAGCACTGCAGTAATAGTTCCACCAGCAGTAGGGTTTGCAGCATTATTAAAACGCAATCTCCATAGACGACTAGGGCTTGTAAATGAGTTAGTAGTAACGAAATAGAAATCGTTAGGATTCTTAGGATCCCATGCACCATCTTCAGGACGCAAGAAAGTGGTTACTCCCAATGTGTTACTCAGTGTGTTTAGGGCAGAACCTGTAATATTGTGTACAAAATCTAAATCAGCAAGAGTGAAACCAGTGCCTGCTGCTGGAACAGAGCTACTAGTCTCAGCTACCAAACCTGTTACTTTTACACCATATAATTTACCGCCATTCAAACCTGCTTTGTCTACATCTGACCCTGTAGTAGATTTTGTACCTACATACACATATACCTGACCCGGAGTAGCGTCATCAAGACCTATTACTACTGTAGTATCGCTTTCTAAAGGACTAGCTACAGCGTTCTCCCAAGAGAATTTACCTAAATAAGGTAATTCGTAAGTTTTACCAGCGTTAGGACCTGTAGCTATATGACCGAAAGCACGACCTTCACTACCTATTTCTTCACCATTCATAAAGATGCGAGCTGTAGTACCTTTTCCTGTTACACTATTGTAGAACGCAGATACTTCTGGAAGATCTGCAGAACAAAATCTTCCAAATGCTGCTGTTGTAGATGGGAAAGCTGCATTGTATGCAATGTAACTTGACGTAGCAGTGTTCCAAATGTTTGCAGTTTGTATCAGGTCACTTCCACTAACTATTGATAAGTCAGATTTTTTGATGATCCATTTAGAAACAAAAGCACCTATAGATCCGTGAGCTCTTACAGCACCTGTTGTATTGCCGATTTCATGGTTCAATAACGCTGTAAAGGTACCATCACCATTGTCAAAAGCACCCATACCATCACCTATACCAGCTAACTTGTAGCCACCAACACTCTCACCAGCTGTAAGTAATGAAGTGAATGATGCACCAGCTATTGTAGGTACCATATATGGTGTACCTGCAGTGCTAGGACCAGTTACGCCAGGGATAAGGTTGCTGCCAATAGGAGAGAATCCTACTAATTTGTTGCTGCCTCTCAAGCCATATTTTACTACATGGCTCAGATTAGTTGTTGCAGTAGCTATGCCATTTTCTAAAGCAGAAAACTGACCATAATCATTATCATTACCTATGAAAATTGTACTGTCATTTAGTATAGCCAACCCTTCAGCTTTGTCTAGAGCTGGATCCCAGCCAGAAGCCAGAACGTTCATAAACAAGGTTTTAGATACAGGCACGATGCTATTGGCAGCCAAACCAGCTGAGTCAACCAGTGCTTCCATTGTAACACCACTGTACAGACCAGAGTTTACAACTGTAGCACCATTGATGTTTATTTTGTAGATTCTCTTAAAGTCAGATGTGCCCCTTAGAGCAGCTTCCATTACTAGGAAGGTACTGTCGTTGATAGCAGCCATATCACCTATTTTCCAATCTCTAAGACGTATCTGGTTAGAACCTGATGCACCTATGATACCGTCATTCAGGTAAGCAAACATACGAGTTGCATTGGTTACTGGATTTATTTCCAGTATTCTGTGCACACGTGTAGCTTCACCCACTGTTCTTGTAGGGTACAGCAATGGGCTCTGTATGATAGCATATATTTTACCGTTTGGTGCTATAGTAATACCTTCGAAACCACGATTGTTTTTTCTGTATCCGAATGCAGTGTCAATAGCTACATCTTGTGGCTCAGCACCTGGAAGGGTAGCATAAGGTGTGTATCTTTTAACTACTACACCGTTGGGGTTCAATTTCCAAATGGTTGGTCCTCCTTCTTCACATATCCAGAAGTTACCTTCTCTGTCTACTACGATACCTTCGGCATCAATACCCCAAACATCTTTCGAAGTGGTTCTAGCAGAGAAGTTAGCACAATCTTGTACTGTATCAGTACTTGCTATTTCTGCTGCAGTACTACCAAAACCTGTAGGGTTAATGATACCAGTCGCATTTGTGCCATTTGGGCGCTTCATGGTAATAGTCTGTAAGATCTGAACAGAATCACCTCTTAGACGAATTCTATGTATTTTAGGCGCATAGTTAGGGAAGGCATATATCTTATCATACGTAGGACGACAGCTAGATGGATTAGCGTTAGCTGCATCCACGTTTACACCTCTGTCCGAACATACCCAAAATTCTTTACCATCCGTTCCTGGTATGGCATAAAGACCAGAAAATCCCGCCTCACGGAAATTGATTCCCTGATAGGTGCCAATAGGTGCTGAATTGTAATTTTTGTAATCTTGCAACAGAGATATCTGTGCTTGGGAAGGCGCACCAGCTGCCATTAATGCGCTGATACCCAATAGCTTTAAGAATAGCTTTCTTTTCATTTGGGAGATTTTGAATTTGGTACGAAATTATCTCTCCACTGTTAAGGAGTGTTTAGGGACATGTTACCGAATTCTAATCTAATTCTTAAATGAATAAGACTGAGTAAATTTGTTTAATGTGAAATTGTCATTTTTGCAATTGGATAGGAAGATAAAAAACACGAAGCAAGGACTATTTTCCAGATTTTGCCTGTATTATTTTTCTTCTTTCAGATTGTATAATAGGTAGAGCCTTACTGAAGCTGTAGATTACTATTTCCAGATTTGATGTTATTTCATTTTTTCCTGTATTGATTCTTGATAATGCATCAATTTTTGAAATAGACTCGTATACATCTTTTATTTTCACAACACTAGCACTTGATTTAAGTGCATGAGCTTGTTTGTGAATAGCTGAGTAATCTTCTGTAGTCCTGATCAGATGTTCTAAATTATTTAGTCCAACTGGAAACGATTCTATGAATAAAGTGAGAACTTCATAGATATATTGACTGTCGCCAGACGAAGTGTCGTATAAGTAGGACAAGTCTAATATCGGTTTGTTCATAGTTGGTTTGTGATCATATTTTTAATTGAAAATCCCCAGTTTTATTAGTGTTTTCTGAAGTTTCTCTATATCAAATGGTTTTACTATGCACGCATTCATGCCGATGTTTATACATCTTTTCATTTCATCTTCATAATTGCTCGCCGAAAGAGCTATAATAGGTATTTTACTATTGAGCGTCTGTCTAATGTATTCAGTTGCTTCAAATCCATCTGTCAATGGCATGTACAAGTCCATAAGTATAAGGTCATACTGACCTCTATTCATTTCCTCAATTACTTCATTTCCATTTATTGCAACGGTAACATTTGCACCACTTTTTAATAGATTGTGGCTGACAATTTTTTGATTCAGAACGTTATCCTCCGCAATCAATATCTTTAAATCCTTGAGCAATGAAGTATGATTTTATAGAAAATATTACCGGTATAGATTTAAGTAAATACTAACTTCTATTTTAGTTTACTATTTTTTTTACTATAAACAAAATAAAATACAAGACCTAACACTAACCATCCTCCCAATCTTGCCCAGTTTGTCCATCCTAAACCAGCTATCATAGCACCGCATACTATTATGCCTAAGGTGGAAACCAATCCTACTGCTGGAACTCTAAATTGACGTTGTATTTCAGGATTGGTGATTCGTAATATCCACACCCCCGCACAAACCAGCATAAAAGCAAACAACGTACCTATACTAGTCATATCGCCAACAATATCACCAGGAACAAAAGCTGCAAAGGCACCTACCAAAACAAAAAATATCCAATTAGATTTATAGGGTGTGTGATATTTTGGGTGAAGGTCAGAGAAAATTTTGGGCACCAGTCCATCGCGGCTCATAGAATAGAACACCCTTGATTGTCCCATTAGCATCACCAGTATAACAGAAGAGAAACCAAAAAGTATTGCTACAGTAACAAGATTGGCTAACCAAACATGACCTGCCATGTAAGTAGTAATGGCGTATGCCACAGAAGCTTCTTTGCCGGTGGTTCTGAAATCATCAACTTTGGCCACTCCGGTTAATACATGTGCAAAAAGTATGTATAATATTGTACAAACAACCAATGAACCAAGTATCCCAATAGGCATATCTCGTTTAGGGTTTTTAGCTTCTTGAGCGGCAGTAGATACTGCGTCAAAACCAATAAACGCAAAAAATACTACCCCTGCGGCGCCTAGAATCCCCCAAATACCTCCATAGTTATGGCTAACACCTTGAGTATCAGTATAAATAGAAGGTTCGGGAATATATGGTATGTGATTTTCAGGTCTCATATAGCTCCAGCCAAGTATGATAAAAAGTATAACGATACTAACTTTAGATAATACTATAATGCCATTAACAAAGGCAGATTCCTTAGTGCCCTTTATGAGCAGCATGGTAAGCATAAGAATAATAAACAATGCAGGTACATTCATCATTCCTTGGCTAACAACATCTCCTTGCGCATTTTTCAGTGATTCAAAAGGAGAGTGCGACCATTCGTACGGTATACGCAAACCAACCATTTCTAGTAGTTTATTTAAGTATTCGCTCCAGGCTATACCCACAGTAGCCGCACCCACAGCATACTCCAGTACTAGGTCCCATCCTATTATCCATGCTACCAATTCTCCCATTGTGGCATAGGAATACGTGTAAGCACTCCCTGCAATAGGTATCATTGATGCAAATTCGGCATAACACAGACCTGCCAGCGCACAGCCTAGTGCAGCAACTATAAATCCTATAGTAACTGAGGGGCCAGCATTGTTAGCAGCAGCGGCAGCAGTACGAACAAATAATCCTGCACCGATAATAGCACCTATTCCCAATGCTACCAGATTAGTTGCTGAAAGAGTACGTTTAAGTCCCTTTTCGCCGTCTGATGAATCTAGAATCAGTTTGTTGATTGGCTTCTTTGTGAATATTCCCATGACACAGTTTTATCCTAAGGGGCTAAGATAGGTAATAAGTTGATTAGTTAAGAGTGTTGGATAGAGAAATCCATTTTTTCAAAAGAGCAAAACAAGTATAAAAAAAGCCTTGAGTACGATTCTCAAGGCTTTTTGTTTATTCTGTAGTCCGAACAGGAATATTCTCGAACCATTTCATTGAAGATTTGAAGAAATTGGTGGATGTATTTCAGGTATTGAAAATAATTGACAGGTGAGTTAGATGCCAGTTTTAACTTACTTTCAAGTATTGGAAATATTCATTAAATGTCATCACATTTAAACGTTATAGTCATACTATCAAAAAAACACGAGCGCAAACATTACTGCATATAGTCCTCATCCCCAGAAATAAATGGCAAGACATGCACGTAATAAACCCATACTTCGACTAAAGCAAATTGTCCGTCGACCGAGGCGCTTGAGGTGAGTACGAAGGCTAAGGTTTTTCCTTTCGATACAATTTGTGCCATACTGTTTGGTACAATGATTTTCTGAAGGTAATAAAGTAGCATATTGCTTTAACTTATCAGTATAAATTTTTCTTGCCTTAGATAATATCAGTGTATCCGTAACTAATTTTAGGGTGTTGTTCGTGCGGCATCCAACGGCAAAATCAACCACTTCTTTATTGTCTTTTCTTATTGCATACACAATCCAGCGCAAGTTTGTTTTCTTTTTTACATGGGTACACATTTCATCCAGTTCATAGTCTTTACCCATAGCAATAACAGGTTTGGTAATGGTCTTTGAAATAGTAACGATGCGTTTCAAAACGGTGGTAGCTGATATTTTCAGTAGCCTTGCAATACTACGAATACCACACCCTTCTTTTACATGGCTCATGACTGCCTCACCTATCCCAGCATTACAGGCACTATAGGAATATGAGAAGGAGTGCGTTCTCCTACACTTTTTACAACGGTACCGTTGGTTTTTGGTGACGCTTTTCCCAAAGCGGGTACAGACACCTGAACAATAAGGACACATGGCGATTTTTTTAGAACAACAAATCTGTAACACTAGCTGAACTTTTGATGCAATAGAGGGGTGTTTTTACCCTAAAATAAGAAAGGGTGGGCATATGCCCACCCTGAAAATCTGACAAAATGAAAAGTAATAATTGAAAATGAACCTGTTATACTTGTAAAACTATCTCAACAACAAATCTGATACACTACCGAAAATGAATAATTTATACTTGTAAAACTAGGTCATCAACAAATGTGATACACTACCAAATTATTTTGTATACAACAGATGGTTATAAATGTCATCAACACGATATGTTTCTTCATTTACATCAAAATATTCCATTGCCCTTAAAATAAGTTCCTTTTCATCTCTACCACGTATATTCTCTATGTGGCTTCTGATAAAAGAAAACACCTTGCGCTCATCATATTCTTTTACGACAATTAACGGCCTAAAGAATGAAATTGGCTGTATAATACCCTTACTAATTATTCTTTCCAAATAATCGGCAATACCTTTAGGAGTAGCAACATATACGATAAACGAAGAATTTGGGACATAAGGCAAATTATATTCTTTTTCAAATGTATAGTATAATATACATCAACTCCACAACAAACATCACCTGTTTTAAGCGCCCCCAAATAATCAATTAAAAAATCGTGCACATATATTTTCATGTTAGTTATTTTTTGGCATGGAAAAATAATCAAACTTTTGTGAAGTTTCAACATGCATATTACTTCGCAATGCCTCTGTATTTTTTTTGCCCCAACTAACATCGCTATTTGCACGCTGTTCAAAATTAGCCTCTATTCCAAAACCACTCTTTTCCGCAGGAGGCCTAAACCTTCTCAAACCATCTTTACTTTCCCAACCAATAAACCTACCACTCTCCGTTGTTCGAGATGTTCCGAAGGGCATCTAGACGTTAACAGTTGGCGTATCAAAAAGAGCAATGCATATATTACGGCCATATACATACAATAGGCGTAGATTCGAACCTAAGGGGTAATTTTTTTTCTGTCAATAAATTAAAATACATAGAACTATCAATCTTTGTAGACTATCGTGCAAGAATTGAAAAAAAAATAATCGTATGTAAGCTCCATTTTTTTCAATATAGACTTATGTATATCACGGTTGCTTAAAAGTTCGGATTTGTCGATCACGTACACTATTAATACTCCAGATTTTAAATATTTATCCCAAAATGGCTTGTAACAATATTTGGGTCCTCTAAAATAAGTATTTTCAAATGGTGATACAGAAGTCATATAAAACTCATCATTGTGATAGTCAACAGAATATACCAATTGCGAATCAGTTATATTTAATAAATGTACATTCGTGTCGCTGGGAAGGGTATTTATATAGAATATCAACCGCCTATTTGACTCGTTTGTCAATTTAATCAGGTCATGGTTTGGCGGGGTGTGCTTACACGAAAAGCGACTAAATGAGAAAAAAATAATCAGCGATAAAATATACACTATTATACGTTTTGAATTTATTTTTCTATTCATGACAATGTAATTTAGATGAGTTACTTTTTCCAGCCAGACCATTTATTTGCCCAGCTTTCGGTATAAAAATTATAATATTGTTCGTCCTGAATATTCTTCACATTTAACCCTTTATGTGTTCTTTCTAGAAAAATTCTATCCAAAAATCTATTTATTGCTTCCTTAATTGGATTTAAAATGTTGTTAACTACAAACTTCTTTATGGAGAAATACCATGCATGCAAAAGACTTGGGATAGCAATAAGGGGTATATAAAGCGGACCTAATACTCTACTCTGATGATAATGCCCACTTTCATGTATATCATCAACATATGCACCCATTTCAAAGGAACCTAATGTGAGGCCAAAGCCACTATCTCCTCTTGGTGTTATATTTGTTACAGTCGCACCATTAGGAAGATAATATACATCCGTTTTTTTACCCCCGATTAAACTTGTAAGATGTGAGCCAGCCAATCCCAGAATAGTTTGTGGCAATTCCCACGTAAACCTAGAGATAATCTGCCATGCTTTACCTGCTTTTGATTTATCAGGATTGGTTTGAAACAATCCTCCCCATATTTTTTTGGCATTTTGGAAATGTAAAATTGTGTTCAAAACCATTCCTGCAACTAAAACAGCTCCTGCAACTAATCCAACAGCAGCCAATAATGGGATTTCTCCTGTTGGATCAATCAACTTAATCGGGTTACAAAAAACATAACAATAAAAACTAACCTCATGAATTTTCTTGTCAAGTTTCTTTTTGGGATTATTGTCGCGTTTGTACATGAACCGATACAATGAATTTGAATTGGGTTCAACCGCGCACCATCTTGCCAACCATGAAGCATAATACCTCGCACCATGATAATTCAATCCAGTTTCTTCGTCTCGTTCTTTTCCAGTGTACCGGTATCTTTTCAAAGAACATTCAGCAACACTTCTGCCACCTTGATAACTGGTATTGCCATAAGGATAATATTCCTCATAGGTAATTACTGCTGCATTTTCATCCAGCTCTAACGATGCAGTGCTAATGTTGTTACTGTATTGAAAACGTAATAACTGCACTTCGCCAGTAGATAGGGTATCAATAGTAGGGGTATCTATCAGCGCAATACGCTTCTGATCATCTTCGAAGTGTAAAGTTTCACGTTCCAAAATAACAGTATTGGTTCCTGTATCTATCTTTTGATATACTTCCCAATCTCCCACATACTTCCTCACTTGTTTAATAGCAGCGGCAGTATTAGTAATTACCTTCCTTATCCGTTGTCCGTCATGGTCGTATTGGTAATAGGCTATATGAGTGCTGGTTATTTCTACTTGCTCCAACCTGTTCTCATCGTTATAGTTCATTGACAGCAGATGGTTCATCCCATTTACCATGTTGCCACGGCTATCATAGTCGTAAGACTCAGTACCTGTTCCATTACTGCCTATACTGCTTTCCGTAAGCCGGTTAGTAGTGCCGCTGATAACAAAATTCCTAGTCCAGTTACCTGTTCCGCCTGTAGTAGTATGCTTCATTTGCAGCATATTACCTACCTCGTCATATTTGTAGTACTGCACATACCGCCGCATTGCTGAAGCGTCGGTTGGTAATGGTGCTTTCCCAATTCGGGTACTGTCGTTGTAGCTTATAGGCGCATTGCTACCTGCATGTTCCCGCCCTTCGCACCTGATCAACCTGTATAGCGCATCGTACGTATAATCGTTTTTGGGGTCTGCTACGGTGTTATCATAGTACACACTTTGCTGTGCATCATCTGTTTGTAGGGTAATGTTTCCTACAGGATCATACCAGTAGTTCAGGTCTTGTAGAATGGCACTATCGCTGCTCCGGGTTGTCTTGATCCTCGTTACCCTGAAGCTGTCAGCGTCATAAGCATAAGTTGTAGTTGCGCCATTTTCGAACTTCACCTTCAACCTCTGTCCTTTGGCATTGCAATAGACCTCATTGATAATTTCAGTATCAAGGCTATGCACATTATCAACCCGCACACTAAATAGTAAACCCGTCCGCTCATATGTGTAAGTAGTAATTCCGCCGTCTGGTGTAGTTTTTGTAAGTACCCGTTCAAAAGCATCATAGGTCGTTTGGGTGGTATAGTCCACACTTTCCATGGCCACACTACCAATTGATGTCCAATCAGGATGCATTGTAAAGTCCTCGACATAAGTACGTATTACTGAAAGTGCCTTTTGACCAAAATCATAGTTGGTAAACTCCAGCAAGCCTGCGCCATCATAAATTTTATGTATCTGGCCTCTCAGGTTGTGCAACGTATCGTCCGTAACGCCCTCTCCGTATTGAGTTACTTCCAACACTTTGGTGCTCCCCCCATCTGGTGTCACTTCTTTTGTAAGCTGTCGGCGTAGCTCATCATAGCTAAAGCGAAATTGTCGCTCATCAGCATCCCAGCCATATAAGGGATGCCCCATTGCATCGGACAGTATATGCTGCAACCCACTGTCCATACTTTTCTGTTGGACTACGACCTTGAGCAGGCTATAGCTATACATTTGTGGCGTGAGCAAACGTGCATCATGGATAGCTAACCTTTCTCCACGGATATCCAGTTCCGTCCAGCTCGGATAATAAAAGTCTGTCCATGTCGTTGGGTCAGGATAACGGTCGTGCAGGATCGTGTAAAATTCACGCCCAAGCGTATCCAAATGGCTTACAGTTGGTGTGTTATAATGTTTGTGTGCCTTGTTGGCAGCATCTTGTTGTTCCGTAGTTCCGGCCAAGGATGCTATGTACCATGCGCTATCATCTACGGTATCATTCGCATCATACTGCGCCATTTTCCATGCATCCCACTCGGTTTTGCTGAACGTGCCATCAGGCATATCCGTCCGCTTCACCCTGCCCAGCGCATCATAATGTAGCTTCGGGCTTACGCCATGTGTAGCGGCATATTCAGCAAGATCGAACAATGGTGTATCGGTAAAGTAAGGCTCATATTGCATTACCTCCTTGCCCTTATTGTTGTATATCACCTTGCCGCTGCCTATCCAGCGCACTTCCGTGCTGCCTTCGGCTGGTGCTGCTTGTACTTTTTTCATGGCAATTCGCCCCATACCGTCCGTATAGGTGAGGTTCACCAGCATTGGGCTTACCGCCATATCGCTGTAGTGCCGCTCACGGGCGACCATGCCTACAGCTACCGGGCTGGCAGAGAGATCATAAACGCAACGCCATGTGGCTCCCTTCAGTAAGTCGGCCGCCACGCTCTCAGGATCGGTAAAGAACGCTGCTTGATTAGCTAAATCGGTAACATCATCAGGATCAATACCTGCCAGTGTGTCTCCGATAGTGCTGCCATCCTTTTCCATCATGGCGGCAGCCACCGGCATACCTAATGCATCGTATAAAGTATACCCTTCGTTATCGTTAATATCTTTGATGCGAGTGGGCTGAAGGTTGTACCAGTTGTAGGCATTGACCGTAGTCACATTGCCTACGGCATCGGTAGTGGTGTGGGGCAGCAGGTAGTAATTGGTTCCGCTGTTATTCCAGTAGGTTATGGTTGTAGCATTGCCCCATGGGTCATAAAAAACCGTCTGCGTGTAAAAATGTGTGGTGTCAGTATCTTGGGTGCCGCCTGGCAGCCACCATTTTGTCATATCGGTGCTGCCAAAACCCGGGATAGTGTCCTCACGCAGATAGCCACCGACACTTAGCATGGCTCCTGTCACCCGCCCGTCATAATAATCAGCGTGAGTAAGTATACCATCGGTAAACGCCAGCGTGTATTGCGTATAAGGCAATGCAAACGAAGCTATTGTACCTAAAGCCAACGGTCCGGTACAATTGTTGTCCTCGAAAAGTGTACGGGTATGGTTAATAGGCCGTATCTCGGCTGTAACTGGTGAAGGTGTATCTGTATAGGCTATCTCGGTTGCACCAGCAATAGCCGCATTTAATGCTTCACATGTCCATAACGGGGCTGTTGTGGATACGCCTGTCAGCTCATAAGTGATCGCCTCATACGCTACACGCAGGTGGTAACCACCGGTCATTACATCATTGGTATATAGATTGATGGTATAGGTAGCCAGCATTTTCTGCTGTATCTCAGCCACTTTAACAGGTGTACCTGCGGGTATGCTCACCCTTGGGTATGCAATGGTTGCCGAGCGCAGTAAATTGCCCAACGCATCGACTTCCAGCGTAAGCTGGTGCGCCACTCTCGGGTCTGCCACGTCCCGCTCCGCACTCCAAGATAAACTTTCCCGCTGGTAGCTGATAAAGCTGGCGTATCTGTTGTCTGATAACGGCTGTATTTTCTTAACTGCATAGGAATTGGTTGTCACAGCATAGGGCACTCCAGCCAGCGATGAACCGTCCATGCCATATACCTCTTGCCGTAGCGACTGCCCTTTTAACGCTCTGTAGGCTTCCCGCTGCTCCTGTGGGTTGAGCGGGTCTTCCAGCCATGGTGCCTTTGGCAGCTCTGCCCATGTGGTCGGGTAGTACTCGGTCTCAAATGCTTCATGCAGCGTTCTGTCACGCATCCATGCGCCCGTATGATACCAGGTCTTGGTAAGTACAGGGTACTGGTCGAGGGAGGTAGTCTCATCAATGACTGCCTTATCCGTGTCTATGGTTTCCACCCTGCCAAAACCACGAAATTCCCGCTCCTCGTGGTCATAATAGCCATGGTGATAGCTGAACAGCTGGGTGTATTGAGTTTCGCTTACCGCATCGGCGGTGGTGATCTTTTCCACGCAATGTACCGGGTATGGGAGTTTTGTTGCCCATTCCTTTCCTTCCAGCCTGTCTTCCAGATAGTATTTGGTAGACTGTTTATACTGTACCGTCACGCTTTTGCCCATGCCATTTTGGTAGGTGGTCATCAGAAAAGGCTTTTTGCCACCCATTAGGTCAACATAGCGCATCGGTGCATTCGCATACTGTGGCAAAGGAGAACTCCATACAATGCAAGCCGTGCCATTACCCAGAAAATCAGCCACCATCACCTTGCTTTGAGGGTCTATGCCCGGCAAAGGAACTATATCATACGCTTCGCTGAACGCATTACCCGACTGGTTGATCCATACCCGACAGCTATTTTTGCCCAGATATATTAGGTCGGGTGCGCCTGTTCCGCTGACATCTGCCAAAGTGATGTACAAAGGATTAAAAATGTCTGGCCTGTCAAAGAGCGGTGCATTGCTCATGACCACCTTGGCTCCAAAGCGGCCATATCCTTTATTAGGCCAGTAGCATACTTCCCTGTTCTTGATACGTACTATATCTGTAAGGCCATCTCCGTTCATGTCAGCAAGGAATATGGTCTGCACCATATCGTTATGCAACAGCCTTGGTGCCTTTTCCTCATCAAAGCCTGTCGAAAAATAGCCACCTTCCACATGTCCCTCCTTACCCTCGTTCTCATACCACTTCCACACCCGATCTTCGGTGATCAGCACATCTGCACGGCCATCGCCGTCGAGGTCGAGCATTCGGGTATAAGGGCTTTTCCAGTCAATGTTGATCTTATGCTTGAATGCCCGGAACGACTGCCAGTGCTGATCATCATCCAGCTCATAGAACCCCTGTAGCGGACCTTCCATACTCACTAACTGCCTGCGGCCATCAGCGTCGAGGTCTTGCCATTGGAGGTTGCTCCCCAGTCCTTGTAATGAAGGCTTAGGGGCTACCGTAAGAGCAGGTGTAAAATGACCGTCACCAAGGTTTCGCTTGTAGAACCAGCCGTGCCCCTGTTCGGTAAGGATACCCGGCAGCCCTTCTCCCCATAGGTCTATCCACTGGTAAGGGCCAGTAAGCCCCTGTGGTGCATTTTTACTATCGCCGGGGCTTACATTATGGACGGTATGATCCCATACCAACGGCTGGTAGTCCATTGTGATTGGCGGCAGGGACTTGCTGTAGTAGCCACCACCGGGTTTAAGCATATAACCGGTTTGCCCGATAGCCGTAATAAAATCGGCTTCAAGGAAAGCGGTAGTATCTGGCCTGTAAGTAAGGTCAAGGGAACGCACCAGTACAGGGTTGCCGCCATCTAGCTCATCAAAATAGTGGAACATCAGCACACGCTGGCATTTGCGGTAGGTACGCACCTCAAAACCCGCATGGAAGTCAGAGAAAGGGTCTTTGCGCAGTGGCCATAAGCCGGACGGTGTTGGGGTAGGTGCATCGCCATTATGATCGCCATAATCCAGTACCGCCTCCATCAAAAAGTCTGACGTAGCCGGCAGCTCTGCGCTTATATCATAGGTGTCGGGCGTGGCAGGTTGCCAATGAGTGCGGTTACAATATTGCACGCTTTTGAGGTAGATATTGGCAATGGGAGCGTAACCGTTCAGACGGTTGTGCTCATGCGGACTTTCTTTTACATTGATGAGGTTCTCGGCAGTGTAACCGTAAACGGAAATATTGCCCTTGTTGTCATAACTCACCTGAGGCAGCCAGCGAAAAATACGCCTGCTGTCGGCAGGGTCGCTCAATCGAGCCTCGGGCGTGAGACCATAAAAAGTAACGACATTTTCCTTAGTGGTCACCTTCCACCAGCTCCCAATTGTGCCACTCTTCGTGACATGCTCAATACGTGCCCATAGCCCTTCTATACGGGGTCGATATCGCTTAATAATATAATCGCCGCTGGTAAAGGTATCTCTAAGCCAAACACCGCTGTCTTCATACATCAACGGCACAAGGTCTTCAGCACCCGCCATAACGAAAACGTCGCTTTCATCCGCATCGTTATACATGGGCAGCTTCTTGTCTGTCTTTCGCTGTATAGCAGGCAAGCCCAGTGACCAGCCCAGACCAAACTCGCTGTTGCCGGAACCTGAGTTGTAACTCAGGCTTAGAGACGGGTTGAACCCACCTCTACCGGGAGTGAGTGGCAACGGCACGCTGAGCGAAGAGGTGCCGTTAACTGCGTTCACTTCGAATTTCTCATCAATACCTTTTAGCGCACCACCGCCTTTGGGCATCGAAATGACCGGGGCAGAGGGCTTGTAATAAGGACTTTTATCTTCGTTATCATCTCCCTTGGGAGATACGGTATATCTGTCTAACGGATGGCCTTGCTGGTGGTCACCACCACCAGCATTAGCCTGATCTTGCTTTGGATCGGGTGTATTACTCATGACTCACATTTTTAGTTGCTAATAAATAACGCTAACCATTTTACCTGACTATGGCAAAGACAGATTGTAAGTGGCTACAACATATATGTCATCAAGCAATTCACTCATGTTAACAGGTTCAGGGTCGGGCAATGTTGATTGATCTATTAGTCTTAGCTTGAACATGATGCTTCCACCGGCTGCGATAGATGCAACAGGCGTTAGCGTCATTGTTGCAGCAAAATTGCTCGCTGTATTCAATGAACCAGACAATAAAGGGCTGGTTAATCCTGCATAATCCACTTCCAGTTTATAAGTGTGGGAGAGTGGCGAGGATGGTTTGAGCATGATCTCCCACTGTTTCACCGTTATGTCCTTGCCGTTAGACAGGAATGGGAACATGCCAGCATCTACTACTATCTCCATTTGGGTATCGCCATCGGTTGGGAATGCGTTGCCAAATGCAAACCATCCGTCTGCAAACTCATGTTTCAGGCTAAAGTACCTTGGCAGGTCAATTGGAGTAACTCCGTCTCCTATAACTGCATCCCTAAGCTCAGCCGTGCGTGTTGTACGTTTGGTGTCGCTGTACGCTGCGGTATATTTTACATGAATGATTATGTCTGAAATGGTATTGTAATCAAATTGGCGTAAAATTTCCTCATCCATTAAACTAAGATGCCAGGTACATAATGCGCCGCTTCCTTCGAATGGCAGGTAACGTTCATCCTTGAGGTTTAACTCAAACATTCCGCTATCGTTTTGGGCACCGCTCAAAGCAACAATAGATGGAGATGTGTATCCTGCAGTAATTGCACCTGCCGCATCTTCAATAGCAGCGGCACTTTGCGTCAGCGTTGCGGCAATGGTCGTGTATGGTCCTGCAACACACGGGATAGAAATACTCACCGATTTTACTCTTCGGTTATAATGGCCGGGATAGTCAAGATCGAACATATCCTGTGTACAGATCAGCTGACACATTCCCGAAGACCGCAAAGTGAGCAGTTGCGCAGGATCTTCCATCGCCAATGAAAAATGCTTTGTCAACTCAAGTTCACGGGTATTGGCTTCCAAATAAGCCATTTCCATTTTCCGAAGGTCATATTGCATTTTTTCTCCGCTCAACAATCCTTTTTTCAGACTATCCCAGTAACCAAATCGAATAAATCCTGTTCCCGGTGTCGATACCCATGGAACTTCGAAATTCAAATTCTTCTCGGCACGTTTAGCCACATCGTAGGCAAACTGGTAAGACTGGAAGTAAGATGAAGATATTTGCCCCACCATCCAGCTGTAGAGTTCCATGTTGGTATATTTCTCATGCATGTACTCATCAACGGATTTGGCGTTTGTGATCTGTAACTCTTGTGTAGCCAGATCTCTTTCTGCCATGTTTTTACGTATTTGAGCAGCGATGATCTGTTTTTCTATCTGGATGATCTCCTTAGCTGCACTTTCTGCCTGAAACTGCCAATCGTCACGTCTGCGCTCATAACCAGCCTCTGTTACAGCTTTGCTTGCCTGATTATTTTTAATACTGGCCTTCATGGACTGTATGGTACTCAATGCGCTGAATACTGCGCTAAGCTCCCTTCCTCCGAAACTCGGACCGATTGACATAGGTACCTGGGCATTAAATTCAGGTATGATGGCTACGACAGATGCAACGGCATTCAGGATACTTGCTGCATTCTGGTGCCGCTGAGCCTGATCCAACAATGCAAGGTGTTCAATTTCTCTTGCATTTTTATAAACCCTTGTACTGTAATAGGTAAAGCGTAGCTGCGCAACGTCCTTAGATTTCACCAAAGCCTCAATGTTTGCCGAAGCCTCTTCTATAGCTACCTGTTTCATTCGCTTCATGCTTTCCAGAACAGCTATTTCATGTCCGGAACGCAAAAGCGCAAGTTCTTCCGCATCTTTTTTCTCTAATGCAGACAATAGCGCAGCACCAAACGCCTTGACGTCATTGCAAAGCTCATTGGCTTTTTGCAACATGACAGTGAAACGGTAGGGCATTGGAGGGGTGCTCAGGTCGTCCAATACACTGCTGGCATCAATACCTGCTGCCGCAGCCCTTACCAACAAAGCGGGATCTATAGGCGCATCGAATAATGGTAATTCCCGAACCTGACCGTTTATGTTGCGGCAATTTCTGATATTAAACAACCTGCTGGCAATAATATCCCAATAGGCCAATAGTTTCGGATTGTTCGGCAGGCAATAGTAGAATAACTTGATCAATGGAGGTGTATCTCCTTTCACTGGTCCGCCACCCGTTCCTGTAGCAAAAAGTGAACCGGAGTTGGGATCAATGTAATTTTCAACACCAACCATAGCATTCGAGAAGGCATCCAGACCGGCTGCCGCCAGCTCGCTGAATGTTCTTGGTCCGGTAGTTAATCGCTTAGGTACTTCCTGCGGCTTGTCTCCAAGGATATTAGCAACAACTATGTACAGATTGGTGGCCTTGTTGATTGATTCAAGGGTATCCTGTCTGTATAGCTGGTCTGCCCACGCTATCAGATTGTCCATATAGCACATCACGACATTCTTCATGTATGCCAATATGCGCATCCGTGCAATAACATGTGGCTTGAAAGGATTATCCATCCACGTATACAGCTGATCTAAAGCTGCTGCATTGCCGGAATGTATCTGAGCCAGTAAGTCATCAACACTTGATATGGCAGCACCTGCCGCATCGTAAAATGGACGGAATCTCCAGAACCTTTGTTTGGAATGGGATATGCTGCCGTTAGCATCCACATTGCAAGTGGGATCAAAAATGTAATGATACCATTTACGGGCATCTTCATATTGCTGGTTATCACTCAATCGCTTGGCTATCAGCAATGGCATATGGAAAAACAGTTCCCAGTTGTAACCACCATAGGCAGAATCGAACGCAAAATCTACCTTATTGGTTGGCACCCTTGTGCCATAAACTATCGATGTCGGGTTATATGTCGGGAAATTAAGAATGTCATTCTGATCCTGGGTACTGATGTCCAGGAAACCACTAACGCCACCGCTATTGAGCTTCCACATAAAATCATTCACCCTGCCATGAAAGAAAGACTGGAAGTAGAATTGTTGGGTAGAGTAAACTCCTGTCAGTGAGATAGTCCCTGCATAAAAAGAGGAATATTTTATGCCCGAATAATAATATGCTGCTGCGGTCTCTGCTGCTGCGGCAAGCGACAAAGCTCCACCAGAACCGGATATTTGCACAGGCTGCGCAAAAAATATATTTTTATCGTCGTGGTAGAAGAAGCCTTTCTGTAATACGTAACGCATGTTGCGTATTGTATCGGAGTACCCGAAGACATTATACTGACCATTAGGCGATTTAAGCAATATCTGATACCCGCTGTACCTCATTGGCAGGTTCAGCGTACCATAATTAGCTTCTGCGGGATAACAATACGGAGTGACAGCCGTGGGTCCGAGATTATTAGCCCATAGTATTTCGTTCAAAGATCCATCAGCTTGCTTCGGATAGTAGTTGATGAATTTATTATTCCTGTATGCGGTGCGGCTAGGCGCATTATACCTTCCTCCAAACCATGAATTCCATACCTGAACGCCCCTGTCTTTAGAGAATACGAAAGTATGCATGTTATCTCCGTATTCCCCTACACCCGAGCTGAACTCATTGGTCATCTGTATGAAAAGGAAAATGACGCTGCCGTCGCCAGCTTCCGTGGAAGAATGCACCGACAACTTAGACATCACCAATTCAGCAACATTTAATGAACGGTTTTTCGTGAGGTAGTTATAATATTTTAAGGCATCACCTGTAAACGGCAAACCACTTACCGCAGTACCAGAAGGCCCGTCCGCCGGGAACATCTTCTTGTAATACTCATTGATGATCGGGTTAAGGTCAAGAGTCATCTTCTCTTTGCCGATCTGCTGTTCCTGCCATTGACCATCCTTGTACTCGCTCCAATTGACCGTGATCTCGATCTGCTTGATATACATTGGGCTGGCCTCGTTGACGCTGGTATCTGAGTTGGGTTTTCCAAGGTCATGATAGAACCACTTACTCTTGCTGAACCCATTATTTGCCATTACGTAGTTGACTATACTGGCCCTACCGGGTATTTGTTTTTCACGCATGGTTAACCAGAACAGGTACAACTGGTTGCGCCATACGATCATAGTCAGGTGATTACCCTTTACTTCTATGTTCAATGGCTCCCAAGGTGTCCATTGTCCATAGACCATTCGACGGTAAAAGTATTTATGAGGCTCTTCAAAGGTCCGAGCTACCACATGCGTAATGATTTTTGCAGTTATCGGATCTTTGGTATTACAAACGGCCATTGGTTCGAGCTTGGCTACTTCCTGTAGCCTACGCAAATAGTCAAATAAGGCATCTTCTGCACGGCTGTCGGTTACATCACTTTGGAAAAGCTTGTTCTCCATTTCTTGGAAAAAGATCGATTTGTCGTCCCTTAGTTCCGGCTCGATCCAGTTTTCAGGATAAAGAAATACCTTTCGGTTTGCCTCCCATATTCGATACCAAGAACGCCACTGCTCCCATTGATATTTCATTTTAGGAGGCATAGTGATACGGTTTGCGGTGTCACCATTTCTATACTCCAAACCCAATTGAACACGGTCTACATACAATTGGGCACTGCTGATCGCCTGCTTGATGCGTGAAGTTTTCATGCACGATTCCATTTCCACATCAATGAGCAGAAATGCATATAGGTCGTTTACGTTGCGCCATTTTTGCACGTTCAGCAAATTAGCAGGGTCAGGTCTTGCTACGACAAAACCGACCAGCGCATCCCGTTGTTGTTTTCTGAGCGTATCTCTGAGTGGTTTGGCTATTGCAGCCCATTCTTCCTCCGTCTGTTTGCCCTTTGCAGCTAAAATAACCTGATGAGAATCTGCCATAATCAGCCCTTGCATCAAGGTTGCCTGTAACGTTACAGGTTTTAAGCCGGTACGCAGACAGCCTGCCATAAGGGCGATCATACCCCATAATCTACTGATGCTGGCAGGCGTTGACGGAACAAAATCCTCCGGGAAACGAGCGTTCAGAAGTCCCGCTGGAGTAGATGCGACAATAAGTGTTGGGTCACCGATCAGGTCAATAAGCATATTACCCCACTGATCCCTGTTTATTATGCCTTGCCATGCTGCCATACTTATATTCACATCCCCAACTTCATCAACAGCAGCTTTCAGCAATTGTACTAGCTGATCTTCAATCAACGATAACCTATCTCGGACATTGATCCAGCGTGAAAGCTGCAATAAGCCACGGAAAAGACTGCCGACTGAAGGTTGAGGCTCCAAACCTGCTACTGGCAAAGCAGCGAAATTGAAGCCAACTGTTGTCGGTTGTGTGTATAAATACTGGAATTCAGGTGTATTGAGCCTGAATTTTGCAGTAATAAATGCCATTTTATACGCCAATTTATACATCGGGTATACGTATATTGAGACCGTCGGCTCTTGAGGTGTCAATGGGACAGTCGACGTAACAAAAAGGGAGCTGATCAGGTAAGAGATGTCAGAAAGTTGCATTGAAGTGGCTACCCATTCAGACGGTACATTAAACTCTTTACTGAAACTCTGGTAGATAATATTCACCAGCTTATTATAGGCAGTAGTTTCTTCAGCTCCTACCGGGGGAATGGTTCCAGTGTAAACAGGGAACTTCTGCAATTCATTACGGAGTTTCTCAAAAAATGCCTGAATATTGAGTGGCGCAGGTGCTGAAGGTCCCTGTTCATCAAAGTTTTCAACGAGATAATCAATTTCCGCAAGTGTGAGGCTAGAGCTGTTTATTGCATCTATTGCTGTTAAAATGCTGCCTAGGTTATCGAGCCTTGCGGGTATATCGATCTGGCTTGATACTGGAAGCTCAATATCAAGATCCAACAGAAACAACACTTTCAGCATATCGCTAACTTGATAGCCTGTTTTACGGCATAAGGTAGAAAAACTATAGATCGCACTCAGTTCATCCAGCGTTACCGCATGGGTAAGCATATCCGTGATGCCCATGTAAGTAAGGATCAGCAGCAGGTCGGTTTCCCTGATATTATTAGCAGCAGCTATGGCAGCGGTGAATCCATTATAATAAGGAGGTAAATTACCCGGAGGGATACTTGCCGGATCCATACCCCCAAGATCGTGAAATTCAGGCAGCGGCAAGTTAAGGACTGCCCGGTTCCTGTACAACATATCGTATACTGACGGTTGTTTGCTTTGCAACTCACTGGTATAATCTACATACTGATGTATATCCATGTAGTACCACCAACCCGCAAGTTCAGTAGGGCGCATCCGTAATTTTTCAGTAAATTGAAGTAAACGTCCGATAAGATTGAATTCGGTCGTGTTCAGACTGGTAACGAGTAAGGAAGTAAATATCTTATCCCAATCAGCTACCGACATTTTACCTGTGCGCCACAGGCGAATAAAACGGTGCAGTTTATTAAAAAATACTGCTGGCGTTGCTGGTGGCGCAAACACTAATTTCAGCTTACTCAGATCGCAGGTGTCAGGTCTTGCAGGGTCTGTAGAGGTAACTGTAATCAGTCTCGTTCCGCTAACCCGCTTATTAAGGAAGTCAGAAGTTAGGAATTGAAGGAATTCTTTATAGGTTACTTGCAGCTGCTGGATAAGTATATCCATCCTGCCAGCAAGAAGGTCACTCCAAAGTCCGCTGATCAATGGTGCAGACATATCCGCCGGATCGATAAAATTGGTAACCGCTGACGAGGTAAAGCCATAAAACAACCATGTGTTCGCACTGAGGGAATGAGCGTCAGTGACAATTTTAGATTCCTCAGCTGTTAAACCAAGCAGCTCGCTGTATAGGTCAAAATCTGAGATGGTAGTCGGAAGATAGTAGGGCTGGAATAGCCGCATCATTTCATATCTTGTGTATCCCAGATAACCAAGGTAGGTACGGGTCTCAGCGGCAGGCAGGCTGAAAGGGAGGTTGAAAGGGTAAACAACATTCGATAGATTTTTATTATTGGAACCATAGCTCAGCGGATCATAGGCTTTGACATAGTCCGGAAAATCAAGGTATTGCCATGTATACACGCCACCGACCGTTGACGCTTGTTTATAAACGTGTTCTGGATGGGCAGCCAGTTCCAAGGCTGTACCGCTCGTTTGATAGGATGGAGGAACAGCGATGGACGGTTGTGAGAAACGTTTCAGTATGATACCTTCCAATAGCTCGATCACCAGATCAATGTAGGGCATGAGCGTGTTGGTATTTTTACAAGTCATGTCTATGTGCTCCAGGTCTGGACGACGGCGAATAAGTTCGCTGTAGACATTGGGTGTCACTCCCGGAAGCCCTGCCTTCAGAAAGTTCATAATATCCGTGAAGTAAGCAGCCGGACTGTATACAGAAAGACATTGCTCACATGCGCAATAACTTGTGCTGCCAAATAGATTCTTTATGTTTGGATCCACATGCACTACCGGCGGGTTCGAGCTATGCGGCCAGGCAAACACGCCGATCTGCTGCTGCGCCGATGACTGATACATGCCTGTAAACGTTCCCATAGCAGTTGCAGCAAGCATAGTGCCTTTAGCATGAGCAGCGTATGCAGCATCCCTACTACCCAGCAGTGAGGCATAAGATGTAGCAAAATCATCAGAAGGTACTGCACTAATAGCCGCATAAGTATGCAGGCTATCAATGATAAGCTTTGCGGATGCATCAGGATTACCCCCAACCAAACGGAACATACGTTGTATTGGTGCCATAGCCTGCTGAACATCTTCAACATCCTGAATGCCTGTCATGTTCACATTCGGATTGTCGGTGTTTATATCATATACATTATTAACCCTGAGATCGAAAGAAGGGTTATTTGTAATGAAGGTTACTGCTTGCTGACGGATGCCAGCATCAGGTATCAGCTGTGAGCCTGACTGCTGATTCTGCAACAAAACTTTAAACCCTGTTAGCGGAAATTTATCCTGTGCCAGAGAACGAAGCTTTTTCGCATACAGCGTTTTAATTTCTGTTTCGTCTGTCAGATCACCGATGATTGCCTGAGGCACACACAGTTTCTGCGCCTGCGTACTTACATCGGAAATATAATCAAACCAATCAGTTTGGCTCCATTCGGAGATCGTGTACATCCCCTGTGCAGTATCTGTCATCAGGCTAGCGATCATTTCCGGCTGAAAGCCAGTAAGCGTTGCCAGTTGTAGTCCCCGGTTTGCCAATTCTGCCTTTGTTGGCGAAATGGTAAAGTACTCATCCCAGAAAATATCGATGTCATTTTGTTTTACCCCATACAACTGAAGAAATTGCGTTGTGTCAGCTTCCGGGTTCTGTCCGCCGAAAATGCTGTTCAGTACAGTCCCTATCGTGTATTGTTCCTCAGTGATGAGTATATTCTTAGTTGCAGTGATTTGAAAATCAACAACTCCCGTAACAAAGTCATCAATTTCCTGTGGCGTTTTATCTGATATCGTATTATTTTCAATCGCCTGAGCGATGGTAGTCCGCATTTCGTCTTCCAGCATTACGGTGGCAGGATTGGCGCTTACTTCCTTCGTGGTCGTCAAAGCATACATCATATCATGTGCCACATCGCACAGTTGCGCAAACTGAAGAGAACGAGTGATTTGCTGCACATCCAACAAGGAACACCCCGCTGCCCTTGCTACATAGTCTAACTCACCGTTGCCATTTCCGTATCCCTTTGATAAATATTCTTTGTCCAATGGCAAACCAACTGTATCATCTGGAGCTACGGGAGTATTGTCAAAGTCAACGTTTTCGGCAAAATCACTAAAAGTCGTGCCATTGATGACGTAGGTAATTTTATTGATTAAATTATCAAAGACCGGAGCTGGCGTGTAGTTTTGAGTGTCCAACGTAAGGTTGATCTGGAGTTGATCTGTTCCGTCGAGGTAAACCACTTCAGAACTTCCTAACTTGTTATTCTGGTTCGTTACATTTATGATAATACCCCGGCTATCCAACACTGCCGCATGGCCTATATTCCGCATGTTTACTTTAACTGAGTACTCACCGTTGAGATCAGTTACTGCTTGCGCCAAAAGGGTCTCGGAACGAAACTCTTGTTCATAAACATCAACCGTCAAAAACGTGGCTGCAACGCCACTTTCTGCTGTTATTTTTCCCCAAACTGTGAGGTAAGTGGCAATTTCCTGCGTGTCAAAATCCTGTACTATAATATCAAATGCACCCTCTGATATGGTGAGCACAGTGATGTTTTGTTGAATAGCAGGACTGTTTGCTACTTCTTTATTATTGTAAAAGGTTTTATATTTCGGGACAATCGTAGCACTGTTAATCAGATCTGAGATCGGGCTATTGAAATAGGCCCTAAACGCACCAGCTTTATCAGTATAAGCGGTACCAATTAAACCATATGTGCCCGCATTATCCCAAATCTCGACACGAGTTTGTTCGAGGGTCAGGGTGTTAGGGCTGAATTGTACTTTTCCGTTAATGATTAGTTGGGTGTTTGGCATAGCAATAAATTTTAAGGCTAAGTTACTTAGGCCCTTAGAAATAAAATACCGTATTTTCCCCGTTTTTTTATTCAAATTATCTTCGTATATAGGCATATATGGTCGTGTTCGACAAGAACCATCAATTAGCCAGTTATGAACCATTAATAATTATTAGGAATGGTTAATACCCCATCAAATCGCCATCAGTTCCCTGGTAGCCGGCCAACAAAAGCCCAGCAAATTACCAAGTATAGCCCACATGCCATTTTCGGCTCATTCTTACGTATTTTTGGGCAAAACGAGCCTAGGAATGTACGATACTATTACCGATAAATATGATAAATTGTTATCCAGATACGTCGCTCAAATCGAACGTACTATCAAGGAACGTTTGACAAATGCGAGGGATAAAGAAGCAATATTCGAGGAAATTGGTAGAGAACTAGCAAATGTCAACAGGCTAATGTCGGCTACACCTAAAGCAGCAGAACTGCTTGGTGATTTTGTTCAACAATATAAAAGTGGCGTAACAATCGACGGGATAATAGAAGATATTAAATGTCGCTACGGCTGTGATTACGAGGCTTTTGCAGGGCATATAAATAAGCAAAAGAACTTGACAATATATTACGCAAATGACGAAGATCGGCGTTTTTCCCTCCTTGCTTCCGACAAGCGCAAACTATTAAAGTTTCTTGTTCAGTATATGGCTATACAGCAAATCAAAGACAGGTTGCCATTGCTGTCAATAAAGGTGGATAAAACCTCACACGCAGAAAATATTACATTATATCCAGTGATTTGGACAGGTAGCCGAAATAATAACAACGAGTTTGTTCAGTTGATATATGGGTTGCACGAAGCCGGCTATCTCAATGAGGGTAATGGTGAGATTACGAAAATCGTAGAAAGCCTTGCCTCCATCCTGAAAATTTCTCTTGGCAAAGGCTGGCAAAGCAATTTGTCCTCAAGTGTACACAAATCGAAAAAGGATTATGAACCTCTTGTTTTCGAGAAAATAAAGCAGGCTTATTTGCGCTACGCTGATGATCTGGTCATGGCAAAGAAGACTAACAAATGAATTAAGAAGTAATTCATAATAGCAAAAGGCAGTCTAATCGGCTGCCTTTTTTCGTTTTTGCAAATGCAGCACTGACGGGCATTTCACATTTTTCTGCCCCAACCTCAACTCCAAGTTGGAGGATTACTCCGTTTTGCCATGGTAATTTTATTTGACTAAAACGGTGGGATCTATGCAAGACCAATGGAGCAAAGTGGTGGACAGATTGGATAATATTGAAAGTCTATTACTGCAAATAGTCAGGCAAGGAGCTGAAAAAGATGTTGGCGATGGTGACACTGCTCTGTTAACACTGAAACAGGCAGCGGAATTTCTGCATTTGTCAACATCGAGCATTTATAAGTTAATATACAAGAAAAACATCACGCCGGTTCAGCGGACAGCGAAGAGCAGAATCTTGTTTACGAAAGAACACTTGATAAATTATCTGAAACAAAAAAACAGCAACTAAAAATCAAACTATATGGCGTTTATCAAAGAACCCTATTCGGAAAGCCGGGTAGAGATGATTTCTGAATTTTTAAAGAAGGAGGCTTCAATTGGCAACTCTAAAGATTATGAAATAAAGATTGACGAATTGAAGGTGGTTAGCAGGAACAATAATCCCGACAGGTTTTACGAGTATGAGGAATTTGTTATGCCTGAGAGCCGGAACATAACCATTATCATTCATGACAAGTCGCATACCAGTACAAAGTACATCCTATTATTGCAAAAAGAAGTTCCCAATGGTGATGATCTGTCTGGGATAGAAAAGAACCTGCAGATAAAGATGCAACATGAAAAGTCTAAATGGGCGTATAATCAGCTCCAACGGGATTACACGGACTTGAAGCAGCAGCTAAGGGAGTGTGAGGACTATTGCAATCAACTAAAGGACAAAAATCATGAACTGGAGGTGGAAAAAAGTAAATCATCGGGCAAGCTCACGGAAACCGTTCTTGGTTTGGCTGGGACTTATTTTGCGAATAACCCAGATGCTCTTGGGCGTATTCCCATACTCGGCAATATTTTGGGAGGCGGAATGAACAAAGCGTTATCAGGAACCGATCGGGTGAACTGCTCTTGTGCCGAAGCTCCAAAAGAGTTTACCGGAAAGGTTAACGAACAAGATGCTATACGTTTGAAAAAGGCGTTCATTCCTTTCTTTCCACCAGAATACATAGAAAAAGCAATGGAAGTAGTAGTGCTATTCTTCAATGACAATCGTTTTATTGACCAAACAAAAGCAGGAGTTGAAAAACTTATTGCCGAAAACAGGAAAAAGCAGGCGACTGCGGCGTAAGAACCCTATGTCAGAAACACAAGAACAATAACATAAAACTAATAAAACAAAAGAGTTATGGCTTTTATGAAGGAGATGTATTCGGTCAGCGGAATAAATAGAATTTATCAGCTACTGAAGAATGAGGCAGCAAGTGGCTGTCCTAAGGATTATGATATAAAAGTGGATGCTATGAAGGTGGTTAGCAGAAACAATGACCCGGAGCGTTTTTTTGAACATGAACAGTTCCTTGTGGCCAGCAGTAAGAGTATTGTCGTCAATATTTATGACGGAGCATCGCCACGCTGCATGAAATACACCTTATTGCTCGAACCCGAGCGATCAACTGAGCACGAATTGTCCGGTATTGAAAAGTCGTTTAACACAAGGATGCAACAGGAAAAGAAAAGCTGGGAGTACGACAGGCTAAAATCAGAGAACAATGAACTAAGGCAAGAGCTTGATGAAAAGGCTAAGTATGTGTCGCAATTGGAAGCACTTATTAATACGATGAGGGCTGAAAAAGAACAGATGCCCGGTAAGGTAACCAATGCGTTGATTTCTCTTGCAGGGCTATTTCTATCAAATAAAAACGGTCAGGAAGACACATCCTTGCTTGCTGGTTTGTTAAGCCCTTCAGCAACAGAAGACGATGGTACAGAAAATATGGTAGCTACTTTTAGACGCTCAGACAATGTAGAAAGGACATCCGAAGAAAAGGAGTCCCCGGATTTTCGTAACGAAGACCTGCAATATACCGGCACTGCTACAGAAGAAGATTTTACCAGATTGGAAAGATCACTTATTCCATTATTTGCGCAGGAGCATAGGGAAACGGTATCAACTGTTGTGAGTGTGATGTACCACAATAACAACCTGATATCTGAAATAGCAGAGCTGCTGTCTAGTGACGATTCTGTATAACTAACACATAAATCATTGTAGATCACATGGTTGTAAAATTCAGTTCGTCTTGTTGGATATTGAGTGCACGTATTCGTCGTTGAATATTCTTTAACTGCATTTTACGCAGTCTTTCATTGTAAACAACACTTTCTTCATACTTATAGGGTTCATTTTTGGTAAGCATATTCCACAGAATGACTGCAATCTTTCTAGCCGTTGCTGTAATTGCAGCCATCCTACCATATCGAAAGGCGATTCGCCTGAAAAACTGGTTCAGTTTGCCAGTCTTCATGTTTCCAATGGCATTGGCAGCTCGTCGAAGTGCTTGAGCTAATTTGTTGTTGTGATGTGCTATACGGCTACTCAGCACTTTTCCACCTGATATTTTATTATTGGGAGATAATGCCAACCAACTTGCAAAATGCTTTGCTGTTGGAAACTTACTTAAATCCAAACTGGTTTCAGAAAGCAAGGTCAGCACAGTTGTATTTGATACGCCTTCGATTTGAAATAGATTTATCCCACCGGCTAATTGTGTGCTTATTGTTTGCAAGTCAAGTTTAGGTGCGTTTTTGTTAGTCTTCTTTTTTACGATGGGGATATTGTTTGCCTTTTGCAGCTTACCCGTTGCTAATTTTTCGCTCAAATGTTGTTGTAATATTTGGTCAATCTTACAGTCGCATTCTGCTATTTTATTCTGAAAAATATTGTAAAGATCATAGCTTAATTTCAGTTCAAATAAGTATTCGTCCTTCCAATTGCCTTCCAAAGAAAGAGCGATTTCCTCTTTGCTCTTTTTAACCCTGAAATTTGTCATCGATGCCAGACTCACAGGGTCTCTATTTCCTTGAAGAATTGCCTCAACAATGGCTCTACCAGAATCTCCCATGATATCGCGTATTGCGACATCAAGACGGATATTCATTAATATTAAAGATTGCTTCATCTTCTTGACATACACAGCAGCTTGTTCAATAAGGTGCTCTCTGTTTCTTGTGTACTGTCGTAGCTCAGCGGTAAACTCATTGGGTAAAAAGCTACCACTTAGCAAACCAAGACTATGGAGCCGTTGTATCCATTGGCAATCAAGTACATCTGTCTTTCTTCCCTTTACATTGTGGGTATGTTTACCATTAACAAGTATGACATCAAACCCATCTTGTTGCAAGTGTTGGAAAAGACCTTTCCAGTAACTTCCTGTACTTTCCATTGCCACCGAAGTAATTCCATTGGCTTTCAAATATTTTGAAGCCTCAACGTAATCTGCAGTATAACAACCAAAACTGCAAACGTCCTCCGCATTTTGTCCTACGGCAATAAAATGAGTCCGTGAACCAATGTCAATGCCTGCAGCATGCGGATTGACTACAGGTAAATTTGTCTTTTTCTGTGACATAAAGAATCAGTTTAAGTGCCATCAGGGGTTGTATTTTATAACTTATGTATCATTCTGTGCGGGATGCCGTAAACGGCTCACCATTACTTTCATAAAAGCAAATCAGGTAGACTGATTTTCTACAACCCAACCAGAATCGGGATCGAATTTTACCAATATCATTGTTCTGACACGGTCTTACAAATGGCACGGTTGCAAGTTATTCACTACTTTCAATATTTCGCAATATCTCGTAATCCGGAACAACAGCAGGCAGCCTAAACCGAATTTTTCACCAATATACTACAACTAAAATGAACAAAATTTACGATGTAACAGTAGGAATTGAAGCAGAAAGTAGGAAGGAAGCAGAGCAAAAATTGCTCCAAATACAGCAGTTAGCGGTTAACCATAGTAAAAGGAGCGACGGCAAGCAACAAGTGGCTACTTACGAGACTGAATTATCCCCGGTTAAGGCAGCAATGGGTATTTTGGCAATTATCGGTTTACGTTGGGTAAGCGACAAACTGAACCCAAACAAAAAAACAGACGAAAGTACCGACCCACTATTCGATATGAAAATGCGCAAAAATAAATGGCAAAGAGAGCGGCGAAAACGAAAACAGGAGGAAGAAAGAGCGAACGTTTTTGCATTTTTGGATAACACAGCACATTCTTGATGTGATAAAATTGTTCGTCTTGGAAAAAGCACTACGTTGGAACAAACGTTCTGCCTATATATTATTAATTGGGTTAAAACCGTGCATGAAATATGGCATGATATTTGATAATCAATATATTATGAGCAATGAAAAACAGATATAATAAGAAAATACTACCTTTGTATGAAAACAAGGTGACTACAGAAGTCGTTATAGAGAACAAAGTATCAATTGCAGTTTGCCGGAAAATTTTGAAAGAAAAAGCGAAAAGTTATACAGACAATCAAATTGAACAAATAAGAGATTTTTTTTACAAGCTGGCAGCAATTACCTACGAGGAATACGAACAACGAAAAGCAAATATTATTATACCACTGACACAAAACAAAACAGACAATGAGGAAAGCCATTATTTACGTGCGAGTTAGTACGGACGAGCAAAGCGAAAAAGGATATAGCCTTGCACATCAGGAAGAAAGGCTAAGGAACTACTGCAAATTACAAAATATCGAGGTAGTTGGCTTTTATAAAGAAGACCATTCAGCCAAGACCTTTGACCGTCCTGCATTCACCCAACTGTTGAGTTTTCTTAAGAAAAACAAGCAAGCGGTTGACCTGCTCTTATTCTTAAAGTGGGACAGGTTCAGTCGAAATGCAGGAGATGCTTACGGAATGATCAACCAGCTCAATAGGCTCGGAGTAGAGCCACAGGCTATGGAACAGCCGCTTGACCTGAATGTTCCCGAAAACAAGATCATGTTAGCTTTCTATCTTGCCGCTCCTGAAGTGGAGAATGACAGGCGTTCACTGAACGTTATTGCAGGAACCCGCCGGGCAATGAAAGAAGGTAGGCATTGTACTTGGGCACCAATAGGGTATAAGAATATCAGGACAGAGGATAACCGTCCCATTATTGTACCCGGCAATGACGCACTATTGGTGCGATGGCTATTCGAGGAAGTCGCCAAGCAGGAAAATAACGTTATGGATATATGGCGTGAAGCATCGAAAAAGGGACTAAGGGTTAGTAAAAGCAATGTCTTTCTTATGCTGCGTAATCCAATATACATGGGCAAGATCAAGATAGGCGCATATAAGGACGAACCTGCAACCATTGTAAAAGGCATTCACGAGCCTATCATATCGGAGGGATTGTTCTATATTGTTCAGGAAATACTCGATGGCAGAAGGCCTAGTCACCCTACGGTTCATGCTGGTAAAGATGAGTTACCCTTAAGGGGCTTTTTAAAGTGTCCTAAATGTGGCACCAAACTAACAGGTAGTGCATCAAAAGGAAGGAGCAGCAGGTATTTTTATTACCACTGTAACAGCAAATGCGGGGTACGTCACAAAGCAGAGGTGCTTAATAAGGAGTTTTTGAAAGAACTAAAGAAGATCACGCCGGATGAGCAGGATATATTGTTATTTGAAACAATAGCTACGGATTACTATAAAAAAGCAGGTAGTGCCAAGTCCGTTAACGTTAAGGAGATTGATGATGCAATAGAAAAGCATCGGGTTAGGATACAGAATGCCCTGCGTCGGATGTCTGACGAAGAAATAAGTCCGGCGGAATACAGGGACATTAAGAACATGTATGAACCTGAAATAGAGAAGCTGCTTCGAAAAAAACAGGATGTAAGCAAGGTAGACGACAATCTGATGAAATACATTACTACGGTTACTCAAGGACTAAGAATCCTGCCAAAGTATTACCAGACGGCTACTTTAGCCACCAAACAGCGCATAATCGGTTCGATGTATCCCGAAATGCTGATTTTTGAAAATAATACATATCGAACCGGCAGAATTAATGAAGCAGTCAGGCTGATATGCAAGCCAGAAAAGGTTTTGAAGGAATATAAAAAAGGAATGGCTCTCAAAAATGAGAGCCATTCCAACTGCGTAGTTCCATCTGGATTCGAACCAGAACAAACAGAACCAAAATCTGTTGTGCTACCGTTACACCATGGAACTAACTAATGGTGTTAATGGGCTGCAAAGGTAAAAATGCTTTATCAAAAAAACAAGAAAAATTATCTAGAAAATGCTATTCTGATAAATATTCTTTGGTTTAATGTTGTTGCTTATGCTTTGGCTGCCAATGATTTTTTTAGAAAATCTATCACCTTTACCTCTGTTGCATCCAGCTCTCTCAAATCGGCAAGATGTACAGAAATCCAATCAGTAATATGAATGAGGTGAAATATGCGATCCCAGTATGTTTTGCCTTCAGAATAAATTTCCAGAATAGTAGGTTTATACTTTTTTATTATTTCTTTTCCTATTTCTATTCTCAGTTGCACTCTTTCAAAATCATCGTGATTGCGAAGGATTACCACAACCTTATCTGTGGCAATATCGCGCCAGCCTACTAGTTCATTGTGGTTCATTTCTGGTACGGCCCCATGCCATGCCAGCATTTTACTATTTTCATTTATCTGCTGTCTGAAACGGATAGCTACTCCTTCAATGGTAGCTGCTGAGTAGATGATTGGAGTTTTACCCACCATTTTTTTAGCAATAGCCAATGATTGTTTTTGAGTTTCGTTCTCATTAGCTATCATTTTTTTGATAGCCCCTTTTATTTCGCGCTCAAAGCTGTTTGAAATTAGCTGAAAGTGATGCAATACCCACAGTAACTGAATCATAGAGTAGCCCAAGCACGAACGGGGTGGCATACCTGCCGGAACAAGTATACAGTCTAACTTCTTAGCATTCGCAAACTCGGCTACTTTTCCACCAGATGTGATGCATACTATAGTAGCTTTTTGTTTACGTGCTTGTTGCATTGCCATCAATGTTTCTTCGGTGTTTCCAGAATAAGAACACACTATTACCAGAGAATGCTTGTTGACAAATGAAGGGAGGAAATAATCTTTATTGACAATAAATGGTACATTTAGCTTGTCAAAGACAAAATTCTGAACAATAGAGCCACCAATACCACTACCACCCAAGCCAGTAACAACAATATTGCTGAAAGTAGATACAGGTGTAACAAATTTATGGTTCTTGCCAATAATCAATGCTTCCTGCAACTGAATTGGGAAATCAAGTACTAATTTTTTCATTTTATTGTTAGTATTTTTTGTTCTTGGGGTATCTTTCAGGATTCAACTAGTACTACTTAAAAACGATTTTGAATAAGAACTGAACAACAATATTATACGATATTCAATTTTCTAAAGCATCAAAACATTAGTTTAGCACTGTATTTATTTTCAATGTCCAAACATAGTAAAATTGGGATAAAAGGCGAAGAAATTGCATCAACCTTTTTGCTAAATAAAGGTTATAATATTCTTTTTCGTAATTGGCGATATGGCAAAAAAGAGGTTGACATTATAGCTGCTAAAAAAGATTTGATTGTGTTTGTGGAAGTAAAGACAAGGTCTAGAGAACAATTTCAATATCCCGAGGAAGCTGTTAACAAGAAAAAACAATTGTTGTTAAAAGCTGCCGCAGAGGGTTATGCAGATCAATATCCATCAAGACAAAATATCAGATTTGACATCGTAAGCGTGCTGATGGATGGGGAGCACATTAAAGAAATAGTACACTTTGAAGAAGCATTTTAAACTACCCATAAATACCTTGGGTATTTTAGTTGGTCATTTTCAAGTATTTCTCAGGGCTGGCTACAAATGCATTTTTACAATTCTCGCTACAAAAACGTATCGTATCATTCATGTAAACAGTGCTTTCTACCCAGCTTGTGTCATAGGTCATCTCACAAATTGGGTCTATTTTACCTGCTTTTATATCATTTACCGATACAACTGTTGTCTCTTCTGTGGGAGTAGTCATATTTTGTGCAGTTCCGTCTGCCGCTTTTTCATTACCACACGATATAGCCAAAAATGCTATAATAGCAATAAATATCACTTTTTTCATGAAAATTATGTTTGTTTATCACCTCAGTTTTATAGAGGTTTACGACTACAAATTTAGGCCATTATTTCTTCTTTAAGCGCTACTGGTTCATGCAGATTTATTTTATCTAGTTCTAACAATGTATAACTGCCATCAGCAGAACGTTCAAACATGGGTAAGAAACGGGCTCCATAAACCAGATCTTCGAATGTATAAGATGTTCTTTGCTGCACAGTGTTGGAGAAATGATCATCAAAAGCCTTCATGTATACCATTAACTCCATTTTTGCTTCATAGAGTGCTTCTTTGCTATATTGGTACAGTGGGCTTTCTTCTGTAATATGGTGTACCATAGTCCAACTTAATGCTAGAGAGTTTATTTTAGTAAACTCTAATGGCAATGGATAAAATCTAGTAACTGTTTTCCCATTTTCATTTAGATGTAACGCAATTGTTAGCTGCGCTTCTACTTCAGTAAGATGATTATTTTTATAGGTGGCTACTCGAAGCATTAGAGCTTTACCATCCTTGTAAGGAGCGATTAATATATTGTTGCTAAACAAAAGAAATGCTCTGGGGCGAGAAAAACGCCCATAAATAAGACCAGTTACAACTGCAAACGACAGAATACCCAATAATGATTCTGTAGACGCTACAATGTTAGTTAGTAGTCCGGTGGGTGCCACATGACCATAACCCACAGTAGTAAGTGTTTGTGAGCTAAAGAAAAATGCAGCCAGAATTTCATCAAGCATTGATTTAGAGGTATCGATACCAGAAAGATTCTCAACGCCTATCGCAAAATAGATACCTGCGAAAGTAATGTTTATAATAGTGTATGATAAAATGATAGTGAAAAAGAAATGACTACCCTTCATTCTTAACAGTGTATGATACACAGATAAACGCTCCCAAATTGGCATTCCTCGTTTGCGAAGATTGGTGCTGCCATCTCTATTAACAAGTCTTCCGCCCTCTACATTGCTGTTATTGCCAAAACCAGTGTTGTCAATATTCTTAGACTTAAGCCTGTCTGATGCCATTTTTTCTGTTCCATTTTAGTTCCGCAACTAGCAGTACTACTATACTTAGTAGCATTAATATTGCTCCCAAAAATAAAGTAAACTTACCGGTATAATTAACTCCACACCAAAAATGTAAACTTATGAACAAACTACCTAGTATAATAAGCTTCAGTACCCAGTTGCCTAGTGGAATAAGTTTAAAAGGATTAGTTTTCAATTCTTTACCTGTACAAATTAGATAGTAAATAGCTTGTAGATAGGTGCTAATGACAAAACTAAGAGCAACTCCAGGAAGGCCCAGATACCTATAAAGAGGGTACATTAGTATACAAGCAAGTACCAATTCGCCTACTGCACCTGTGTTGATTATGTTGCCTTTGTGAAGGCGTTGCAATAGGGTAGTGAAGCTATATGCGCGAACAGGTAACACTAATGTTGCTATTGCAAAAATGGGAATCGCAGGTATATACTTTTCTGAAAAAAGTGTAACAATCAACTCATTTCTGAAAATGAATAGAAAGAAAAAAATAGGAAAAACAATGCAAGATAATAGTCTACCAGACTGGTTTACTAAATGTAAGGCGCTTGCTTTTTCTAATGTTGATACACCAGTGCCTGCGAGTTGCAGCAATACCGCACTACCGGCAGCACTGAGCAGCAGTGGTAGAAAGGGTATGTTTTGGGCACCGTTATAATATATTGCCGATAATTGTGCTGTGAGTAGTATGGATATTGCGAATTTATCTACCCAAGTCGACAGCATTTGTACAATGTCATACAACCCCAAATGAAGCCAAAGTGATTTAATAGCAGAAATGTCTATTTCTTGGTGATCGTACCCATAATTATTGTCTCTCAATACTTTAAGTATTGTGACACTATAGGCGAATACTCTCAACAAATTGATAATTAATAACAAAGAGAACAGAAATTGAAGAGAGAATGTGTTTTTTAAAGCTAGCCAATGGACGGCGCAAAATGCTATTGCATATAAAAAACCTGTAATGCTCATCAGGGTGTATCGTTTAAAAACAATAAGCAAAGATTCAATAATGACACTGATGGAGAAAGTAATGATAAAAAGAAGAGAGGTGAAAAATGTAATACCGTCTGAAGTAAATTGTAAAGCAGCAAAGCAAGAACCCAACGTAACCATCCAAAATACGAAGTACAAATAGTGCTTTAACCGTAGCTTATTTATGATGTTGGCAAGGACATTGCTACTGTAGGTAACTACAAGTGAATGGATACCAAAGCATATAATTGGGTATACAACATACAATTGGATCCAAAAAAGCTGATAGTTGCCATATTCCTCAGTAGGAAGCATTCTGGAATACCAAATCATCACCACAAGATTTGCCAGAGAAGGGAAAAACCGGGTGATGAATATGAAAAATGAATTACTTACAAATATGTTATTTGCTTTGAGCAAAGGCATTACATTCTTCCTTATTTAGCTGTTTTATAACCCTAGCAGGATTGCCGGCTATTACACAATATCCTTCACTGAAATCGTTAGTTACTATAGCTCCTGCACCTACAATGGTAAAGTCGCCTAGTGTTACGCCTGGTAGTACCACAGCACCCATTCCTAGCCAACAATATTTGCCTATAATAATTGGTTGGGTAGCAGTATGAATTTCATTATTTATAAAATCGTGGTTGCCTGATACCAAACCTACATTAGGCCCTAAATTGGTGTAGTCGCCAATTTCTATACCATTGGCAGCGTTGATGTACACACCTGGAGAATCGCCGGGATATACGTTCTTTCCTCTTTTTATTTTATTTGGGCTATGTATGGTACTGGTGTGGTGCACGGCCCAAGGTGTATCGGCATTCTGACGCAATAGCTTACGAAATAATAAATCTGCGATGTAAAACCCCATGCTCATTTCGCGGCGCAAGCCAAAAAGCATTTTGAGGTTGTATGCAGGTTGTTTATCCATGTGCTAATTCAATGAAATTCCATTCTGGTTTACTCCGAAACTTAAATTTCAAATATTTTCATTGTTGTTATTGCAACTTACTAGCAGTACTGTTTTTGAACATTGGAATTATTGCGCCTATACACAATGCTATAATAAGTATACTGCTCACTAGTGCAACTTTTTTGCCTGTATAGAAACTTTCAGGTCTGAATCTAAATTCTATTTTATGTGCTCCTGCTGGTACTTTTATAGCGCGAAGCACGTAGTTGGCACGTAGAATATTGGTTTCTTTATCATCAATGTAGGCTTTCCAGCCTTTTGAATAGTAAATATCTGAAAATACTGCCAAACCTTCTCTACTGTTATTACTTGTAAATGAGAGTTCATCCAGGCCATATTCATTAAGCTTAATAAAGGAGGCACTATCTTTCGACGGCACAAAATTACCCAATTCATTTTTATAGGTAGATCTAAGTACAGCGGTATTTTTAGGTACGAACGCATTTGGTACCACGGCAGTGTCTCCCAATTGCGTGGAGGTAAGGGCATTCATTTCATCGTCGGCATTATTAGCCCATTTTATTTCATTTACAAACCATGCATTGCCACATGCTTCCGGATTGGGCATTACTTGTGGAGGTGTGTTTTGTCTGCCTACAATGATATACTTTGTATTGAGCATGCTTAGTACAGCACCATTAAAGCCTCTACTCAAGTGACGGTCAATAAGATCTTGATAAATTTCCATTTTAGCCGGATGGTAACCACCTACGCACTTGTGAAAATAGGCTTGTACAGCGTCATTATACGGGTCTTTTGTCAAATCCAGCACTCTGTAGTATGGGTCTGGATCTTTCATTATCGCCTTATCCACTTCTCTTGGTTCGAAAATAGCTTCATATTCGCTTGCATCTACATAGTTACTTTCATTAAGGTAGTTCATGGATATCGGTATTAGGTCTATAGCTATTACAGCTCCTATTCCACCCATAAGTAGAGTAGGGTTGATTTTGTTTTTTATGTATGCCCACAATAGTCCGGCAACAATCAGAATCAATACAGCGCTTTTAATGCCGCTACTCGCAGCCAGTGCTGCTCTGTCTTCGCGCAATAGTTTCAACATTTCTGGTTGCATGCGTTCATCGCCCATGCCTGTGAAATCGAAAAACATACTACCACCTACACCCAACAGCAAGCACATGCCTGCAGTAATGCCAGCAGCCATTTGGATGTTTTTCCATGTTTTTGGGTTGTCCTTGTTATCCATTATTGCTTGTATACCCCAAACCCCAAGTAGTGGGAATAAGAATTGAGGGATAACTAAAGCCATTGATACTGTCCTGAATTTGTTGAGATAGGGTATATGGTCAAACAAGAAAAAGTTTACTGATTCGAAGTTTTTGCCCCAAGACAACATTATACAAATAATAGAAGCAACAGCTATCCACCATTTGTTAGGTGAACGAACAGCAAATAAGCCCAATACAAACAGAAAGCATACTGCTGCGCCAAAGTAAACAGGACCGCTCAGGAACGGTTGAGGGCCCCAATACAGAGGGAGTTGTTCCGCATTTCCGCCTATCGCCTCCAATGTTTTAGGGGCTTTCTCAGCTTTTTCACCACTAGATCCGCCATATAGATAGGGTATCATCAGGCAAAATGTTTCGCCTATGCCGTTGCTCCATCTGAATGCATACTCTTTATCTAGTCCGCCATTTGTCTTTTTATCATGCCCTGATAATTCGCTACCGCCTCCACGCATAGTTTCGTGTGCGTATTCTGATGTAGTAAGGAGTGAAGGCATACTAGGACCAATTCCTACAGCCATGGTAGCAGCTGCTATTGAAGAAGATATGAAAAACTGTTTAAGTTTACCCTCTTTGATAGCTGTATAAAGCATTGCTACACCAAAGCAGCCGAACATTATGAACGAATAGTATATAACTTGAAAGTGATTATTGGAAAATATTAGAGTGAAGGATACTCCTAAAATGGCAGCACCGGTAAGCCATTTTTCTTTGTAGATGAGGTACAAACCTGCGAGAGCGGCTGGTAAATAACCCATAGTAAGCATTTTGGTTTCGTGACCCACACTTATAATTATGGCATTGTAAGTGGAGAAGGCATAAGCTATTGCCCCTATTACTCCCAGCCATTTGTTGATGTTGAGTACACGCATCAGCAAGTAAAAACACAACATGGCAATGAAAAAGAAGTATGCAGGTTTGCCAACAGACTGTAACAACGCCTGCACATACCCGGGATAGTTAGTGTTGCTACTTCCTACATAAGTGGTGTAAGTTGGCATACCACCAAACATACTGTTTGACCACAATACGTCTTTTCCGGTTTTTTCATAATAGCTCATCGCTTCGTGAGACATTGCTTGCCACGATATATTATCATGCTGGTTCAGTTTTTTGCCCTGCAACTGAGGAAAACAATAAAACAGTGACAACACTATAAAGCCGATAACAATAAATATATCTGATTTGTATTTCTTAAAATCGAATGCCATAAGAAGTCTGTTATGCCAAAAGTAGAAAGTAGAATGCTATTTTCCTAAACAAACGTAAAAACTTAGCTTCTATTGCCATTGTTGTATTATGTAGTTTATTTTAATTATGTCAAAAGTTCTTTTGCCTACCATAGTCAAGACTTTCCCTTGTTTGCTACAATTATTTTATTGTTCCCCAAAACCATCAACAATATTGCCTCGTATACTATTGTGTAACTCATTATTAACAAAACTAACCATAAATGAAAAAAAACGGTTTTAAACAGGTTGCTTACGTTACTGCAGGTGTCACATTGTCATTAACTGTTGTTTTGGCTTTACATATATACTTGGTAACCAGACCAGACCCTAATAAGGAACAACAACGTGTAATGGCGCGGATTGACTTTAAACAAGATATAGCTCCTGAGGATGCCCAGAAAATTACAGCATGCCTTTACATGCAAAAAGGCGTAGATCATGTATTATGCAATGACGCCACTAATATCGCTGTATTCACTTTCTCTCCGGAAATGAATAATGCTAATAATATTATCAAATCATTAATAAGTAGTACAAGTTACGAAGCGGAAAGATACGTACCCTCGCAAGAAGATATGCGTTCAGGCTGTCCAGTAGTTGTGGAGTCTTTTACTGATAAAATATATAATATGTTTAGGCAGATGTAAGACCAAAAATTTGGCATCAATCTACAAAACCAAATTATTAGAAAAGTTTATTCACTAACCAATCAAATCAAATAAAAATGAAAAAAACAGTACTGATTTTATCAGCAGTTGCCATAACAGGAACGATGTTGTTGGCACCATCTTGTAAAAAAGAAAACAACACTGCACCTGCAGCTACTCCTACACTTTACGACTCCCTTGGTGGCACTACTATGGTAGCTGATCCATCCAACAGTGGTCAGATGATCGAAAAAGGTAGATTAGGTATACGTTCAGTGGTGGATAGCACAATTTTTGTGATAGCAGCCGATACTTCACTTAACAAGTTTTTTCCAGTATTGTTGGCGGAGGTTACAGGTAGCAATCTCAGTGGTTTCACTACTCTAAGTAAAAATCTTACCGATTTCTTTTGTGTTGCTACGGGTGCTAAAAACTTTACATACACAGGTAAAGATATGGTAGCGGCTCACGATCCGGCTCAAAATCCTAGAATGAATGGCAAGTCTAGCAATGCAGATTTTGACCAGTTTGTGGCAGATTTAGTGATTGGTGCCAAAAAAGTCGGTCTTTCTGATGATCTTATTGGTAGAGTGGGAAGAGTGGTTAATACTACAAGAGGTAGTGTTGTGCAAAAATAATAGTTCGTTTTGTGTTATCAGCTCATGTTGGTAAATAGTATATGTTAGCGGTTGTGTCTTAAATGAGCACAACCGCTTTCTTATTATGCCAACAAGAATGATTCAGGAAGTACTTTGCTAAACATTCTCATCTAACTCTTCAATGTCGGGATTGGCTAATTTTTTTACAAAATCAACATTTAGTTCGCCTATAAATGCCAGAATATCTTTTCTACCCAGATATTTTACGGCACTTGTTATGAAGCTCCGCGGTATAAATTCCCACTCTCGTTTCATGGCTTCAATAAATAATTTTGCATTTCTTGCAGCATCTCTTTGGGTGCTCTTATCAGCTTTCGTAAAAATTACATTGAAAGGCACGCCCCATTCGCCCAGTTTGCGCAAAAACTCAATATCGATCTTTTGGGGTTCATGCCTACTATCGATCAACACAAATACTGTTACTAAGTTGGGGCGTTGTTGTAAGTAATTAGATATCATTTTTTCCCAAGTAGCTCTGGTATTCTGAGAAACTTTTGCAAATCCGTAACCAGGCAAGTCTACAATGTAGAATGACTTATTGATAAGAAAGTGATTTATCAATTGTGTTTTACCTGGTGTATTTGATGTTTTGGCCAGTTTGTTTTGGCCAGTCAGCATATTTATCAGCGATGATTTGCCCACATTAGATCTGCCAATAAATGCATATTCAGGCATATCGGGCTTTGGGCAGTTCTCTACTTTAGGGCTACTAATAAGGTACGTGGCTGTATGTATATCCATAATTTTCAGTAACAACTCAATATTTGATTCATAAATACGAGAGCTTCAAGCTGCAAAAGTAATCAAGAAAGCCTACTCTAGTTTTGATTTGTTGTGTATAGGTTTTTTGAACGTTGATTTTTACCGTAGTTTTGCATCGTGTGTGTTTTTATATAATGTTTACTAACACCTTGTTCCTTACACACGCCTACAGAGTGGATGAAAAACTAGTTTATTCATTCTCGATTCTATTTTCCTGAAACAAACACTTGATGAGATATTTTTTTGTTGCTATTTTCTTTGTTTTACTTACTAGTGTCGATGCATTTAGTCAAATAACCGGCACTTTGTCTGTTTGTGAGGGGGCTGTCACTACACTCTCAAGCACCACACTTGGCGGAACATGGAGTTCATCATCGTCAGGTGTCGCATCAGTAGATGGTTCCGGTACCGTTGTAGGTGTGTCGGCGGGGACTTCTGTTATTTCATATATTTCTTTTCCTACTATTCATACAGTTGTTGTTACTGTACATCCTGCACCTGCTGCTATCACTAGTACTTCATTGAGAATATGTGTAGGCAACTCCGTGACTTTTTCGTCAGCTACAAGTGGTGGTACATGGTTGAGTGTAAACACAGCAGTTGCCACTGTAGGATTAACTACAGGGAATGTTACAGGAATATCTGGGGGTACTACTTCTATTAAATATGTAATCACATCAACTGGTTGCGAAACTTCAGCTAATGTAACGGTCAATCCTGCACCCGCTGCCATCACAGGCTCAGGAACTATTTGTAGTGGCAGTACCACTGCATTGGCTCACTCCATATCTGGTGGTACTTGGACTAGTAGTACGCCCTCTGTTGCCGCTGTTTCAGGTGCTGGTTTTGTTTCAGGCATTAGTGCAGGTACTTCCATCATTTCTTATCTATTGCCATCTGGTTGTTACACCTTTAGGGTCATCACTGTCAATATTACACCTGCTGCTATTACCGGTAGCACCACTATTTGTTCTGGTACTTTTGCCACATTATCATCGTCTCCATCTGGTGGTAGTTGGTCAGCAGTAGGTTCAGCTGCTACAATTCACCCTATTACTGGTGTGGTGTCGGCAGTCAGTGCTGGCACTACTACTGTCACTTATTTTATACCTTCTTCGGGTTGCTTTAATACCACTACTGTATCTGTAAACCCTACTCCAGGGCCTATCACCGGTGCTACGGCAATATGTCAGGGAGCTTCTGCTACTCTTAATAATTCAATATCTGGTGGCACATGGAGCAGTAGCGCTTCTGGCATAGTGAGTGTAAGTGCTTCTACAGGCAGTAGTATTACCATAACAGGTGTTTCAGTGGGCACTGCCACCATTAGTTATCTCATTGGCGCAACATGTTTATCTAGTGTAGTTGTTACGGTTCATCCGCTTACAGTACCTGGAGTAATAACGGGGGGTACGTCTGCAATGTGTGTAGGCACGTCTACCTTTCTATCCGGATCTGTCTCTGGCGGTACCTGGGTAAGTTCATCACCAGCCGTGGCTTCTGTTGGGCTGGTTTCAGGTCTTGTTACTTCGTTATCTGCCGGAACCACGTTGATAAGTTATGTAGTTGGTGGTTTCTGTGGCACGGTACATACTACTATTTCAGTTACTGTCAGCAGTACACCCACATCTATTGGTGGTTCTGCTACTTTATGTTTAGGTGCTAATACTCTGTATACTAATGGCGTTTCAGGGGGTACTTGGAGTAGCAGCGATCCAACTATTGCATCTATTGATGCTTCAAGTGGGCTAGTGTCAGGAGTAAATATTGGCAGTGCAGTAGTTACTTATGTGCTCAGTACTGGGTGTAGAATCACTCATCCTGTCAGTGTTACTCCTGCTCCTTCAGTAATAACTGGCGTCAGTGTAGTGTGCGCTGGTAGTACAGAAAATCTTCTAAATTCAGTTTCTGGTGGTGTTTGGACCACTAGTGATGCTACTGTAGCCACAGTAGCAGTAGGTGGTGGGGTAACTGGTGTCGTATTAGGCCTTGGAACTGGTACTAGCGTTATCACGTACGCCATAGGTGCATGTATCGCCACACATGTTATGACGGTAATCCCATTGCCTGTAATAGTAGCTAACGCATATCCTGTTGCTTGTGGCTCCTCATTTACCACTTTAGCTACAGGTGCTGACACTTATTCTTGGAGCCCTTCTGCTGGTTTGTCTTGCGATAATTGTCCGAATCCTACTTGCTCACCAACTGGTCCCATCAGTTACACTGTTACAGGCACTTCTGTTACCGGTTGCAGCAATATCACTATCGTTACTATTCCGGGTAACAGAATCAATGGTAACATCACTTTTACACCTTTTACACCTTCTGTTACTGACTCCAAAGTATGGCTCATTCAGTATAACCCTGCAGATAGTACGGTTATTTCCATTGATTCTACACTTACTTGTTCAGATGGAACTATGCCATATTTCCAGTTTATCGGTAAACCCAATGGTAACTATTATATTAAAGCAAAATTACTTAGTAGTACGTCTGGCACCAATAATTTTATACCCACCTATGGCTCATCTACACCTCATTGGAACTATGCTGGCAGTATCAATCATGTTGGTAATACCACTACTCAAAATGTAGGTATACAATACGCTACTGTTCCCGTTGGGCCTGGTGCTATAAGTGGGTTCGTTTATTCAGGTGCTGGTAAAGGCACGGCTGGCGATGCCCCAGTTGCTGGTTTGTTGGTGTATCTTAAGAGTGCAGTTTCTGGTAATGTAGTTGCATCTACCTACACTGATACATTAGGGGCTTACCAATTTTCTGGTTTAGGATTTGGCAATTATATTGTTTATCCTGAAGAATATGGGTTTTATACCACACCTTCTACTTTAGTAGAATTGGTTGCTTCTAGTTACCTAAAAACCAATGTAAGTTTCAGAAAAAGTACCACTTTATACACTATTTATCCCTACATATATTCTGTTGTAAAAGAGGTGAAAAATATTGATGGTGACTTTTTATTATATCCTAATCCAGCAATAAATGAAGTTTTTATTTTGGGAGGCTATCAATCTAAAATTCATGTACTCATTACAGATATAACAGGCAAACTAGAGTTAGATGAAAGCATCAACTTATCTGCAGCTGTACCATACAAAATAAATTTAAATGCTATTTCTTCTGGATTACATCTGGTTACGATTATCAATGGTGATATTCGGGAATTTTATAAATTAATGGTGTCGCCCAATAAGTAATTTTTTTGAGCTAGTGGCTGGTAATATTGTACTAACTTTTGCATTTTAAAGGCTACTATTGTTCATTGAATTTTCTACTTTTAGTTATGGATGTCATCAAAAAAGATAAATTTTTTATAGTAAAACGTATTGCCGGATTCATATTGCTTTTTGCATTATCTGCCACTTTCTTTTTTTCGGCATATAGCAAAATACATAGCGAAAATGCATTCGATAACTTTCAGTGGACCTTTCTAGATTTAGGAATTACTAATATGCTTGTAGCGGGCATTGTTGCCCGTATAATGATTGGGTTTGAGTTTATGTTAGGGTTGTTTTTGTTAGCTCATATATTCCTCAAGCAGTTCACATACAAGGCTGTAATAGCTACTTTGGTTGTGTTTATCATTTATCTTGTTTTTGTTTTGCTGAAGCAAGGTAATGCGGGTGATTGTGGATGTTTTGGCGATAAATTGGCAATGACCCCTCTGCAAGCTATCATCAAAAATGTGGTAATGATAGTAGTTGCTTCACTGTTGATGTTCCTTTATGATGTGCAACCATACAAGCATCAGGAATATGCCATTATGGTAGTATGCCTTATCTCGTTTTCTGCTCCTTTTTTATTGAAAAATATATTTATTGGTACAAATCCAGTTAGTTATACACAGCCTATTGACCTTAATTTGCTGTATAAGTACAACACGGCACCTGAAAAGGATCTGAGGAAGGGCAAACACATCATAGCTTTTATGAGTCTTACTTGCCCCCACTGCAAAAAAGCAGCCTATTTATTACACGTCATACACAGAGAGCATCCAGAGATACCAGTATACATGGTGCTGGATGGGTCTGATAAATATCGCGAATCTTTTTTCAAAGAAACACATGCTGAAGACGTGCCCCATTTATTATACCCACACACCGACGATTTTGCATTGATGGCAGGCCCGTCGGTGCCATCTATTTATTGGATAAATAACGGCGTAATAGAATACAAAAGTAAGTATGCTTATTACCAGCTAGACCCTTCTTACATGCTTAAATGGATGAAGTAACCAGAAAAATATTTTAGATTGACATAGGGGTACGGTAGATGTTGATTGTCATATTTCCAAACAACAAGGAAATATGAAATCACAATTAGTTACAGTAGCATTTTTACTTTCAGCATTCTCATCTTCAGCTCAAGAAAACACCACTCTAAGAAGTAATGTTCATATAGGGTTTGCCTATCCATTGAGCACTAATGGTGTCAAAGCCGGTTTGTATACCAATAAATTTTCGGCCCATGCACTTTTCGGCCTGTCTTTTCAGGAGGAGGCATTTTGTGCTGCCGGGATAGCAAGCGTTATAACTCAAAATGCTCAGGGATTGGTGGCCAGTGGCGTGGTTAATGTCATTGGGAGCAATGTGTCAGGCCTAGCTGCTGCTGGAATTTATAACTATGCAGGTAAAAATGTGCATGGTGTTCAAGCTGCAGGAGTACTGAATATGGCACATTCTATAAGCGGTGTACAAGCAGCTGGTTTTGCCAATCTGGCTAACAAGGGTGTACATGGAGCACAATTAGCGGGATTTGCCAATATAACAGATACCGCACATGCTCAGATCAGTGGATTTACCAATATAGCACATGAATCAAATGTACAAGTTGGTGGATTTCTCAATCTTGCTGATTCAGCTGAAGTGCAAATATCAGGTTTCATAAATGTTTCAGAAAAATGCGATGTTCAGGTAGCCGGTTTTATAAATGTGGCAGATGAAGTAAAAGGTACGCAGGTAGCTGGCTTTGTCAATGTGGCGAGAAAGGTTACCGGTGTTCAGCTCTCTGGTTTTATAAATATTGCAGATAGTAGTGACTGCCCAATTGGTATCATCAATATAATAGGTAATGGTGAACAGGCATTGGGTATGTCCATAAATGAAATAGGTACTAGTATTGCTACATTCAGATCCGGCGGAAATAAACTATATGGTATTCTAGGTATAGGGGGCAACTTCACTGATAATTACGAGGCTTTTGCTGTGCAGGCTGGTTTAGGTATGCACATACCTATGTCTCGCAATTTCAGATTGAATACTGAAGTCACCGTTACATCTCTCTCTGATAGAAGGTTTAATACAGATTTACGTTCTAGTGTCAAATTGCTTCCTGCTATAAGGCTAGGTAGGTTCGAGTTATATGCCGGACCTACATTCAGCTACACTACCACATCAGATCATCAAGGATTGGGTAGGGTAGGATATAGCTTGTGGAGTAAGGAAAGGTACTATCAGTCTCAGGATTTGTCTATCGGGTTTGAATCAGGCATTCAATATCAATTAAACAGCAAAAAACTATTCAATAAAATATTCTTTGAAAAAAAAGTGGAAAACTAATAGGGGTAAACACCAACACAGTTGTCATTTAATCAAACACTAAAACAATTATACAAAACAAACAAGTAATGAAAAAGAACATCTTAGTAGCATTCGCAGCAGCAGCATTAGTATCGTTTCAGTCATGCAACAAAACGATGGGCGACGGTCCATCTATTACCAGAAATTATTCCCTAACAGGTTTTAGCTCAGTAGAAGCCAGCCTTGATGGAGAAGTATATTATACTCAAGACAGTATTTATAAAGTTGAAATTTACGGTCAGTCAAACATATTGGATCAAATAGAAACACCAATTGTGGGGGGAAAGCTGAGGCTTCAGTTCAAGAAATTTTTAAAAATTGGAAAACACAATCGTATCATCACTTACATACACTCTCCAAATATAACTGGCCTTAGTATTAATGGCTCTGGCTCCATGTTTGTCAATCAACCAATTGTGTCAGGTAACATCAACTTGAACGTAATTGGCTCTGGAAGTATAAATGTGCTTTCCTACACAGGTAGTTCAATTTCGGCAGATATCAGTGGTAGCGGAAGAATAACGGTTAGTGGTGGTGCTGTGTCTAACAGCAATTTGCAAATCAGTGGTAGTGGAGACATAGATATGCTAAATCTAGAGTCAGGATCTGTTACTACCAACACCAGTGGGTCAGGCAATTTAACAGCAAAAGTTGTCAACTTTCTAAATGTACGCATAAGTGGCTCTGGTAATGTTTACTATCGTGGTAATCCTTCAATTAACGCCAATATCTCTGGCTCTGGTAAAGTAAGTAGAATATAAATAACTCACTTTTACCGTTACCTTTTTTATCAACTCGATATTAGACGCACGCCTAATACTGGTCATAAATACATATTTCGCCTTTCTCATTAAGGCTAGTCTTTTCCTAATCAAATTAACAATATTTTTTCCTGACCAGCTACAACTTATGTGGCAGGCAATATGGGAACCCTTACTTAAAAAAATCAATAATGAAAAAGAATGCAATTTATATAGTTTATTTCCTGATGCTGTTAGGTATGAATAACACAGTTTTTGCGCAAGCTACACAAACCATATCAGGGAAGATTTATGATGATATAACCAAACAACCTCTTACAGGAGCTGTAATAGTGCTAATGGGTACTGACAATGCAAATGGCACAGTGTCAGATATAGATGGTTATTTCAAATTACCAGCAGTACCGATAGGTAGGCAAGCAATAAAAGTATCATATACTGGATATGAAGAAAGAATGGCCAATGATATAGTGGTGACGGCAGGTAAAGAAGTAAGTATGAACATTGGAATGCAAGAAGCGCTTCATAAACTTAATGAAATTACAGTAACCTACAATAAAGCAAAGGATAAAACCCGTACCAACAATGATATGGCTCAGGTGAGCGCAAGATCGTTTAACATGGATGAAACTAAACGATATGCTGGTGCACTGGGCGATCCGTCTCGTATGGCTGCTAATTTTGCAGGAGTAGTATCAGGCAATGATTCCAGAAACGATATAGTTGTAAGGGGTAATTCCCCTATAGGTATGCTGTGGCAATTGGAGGGATTGAACATACCTAACCCCAATCACTATGGTTCTATGACCAGTACTGGTGGTCCCGTAAGTATGCTCAATAACAACAACATTGATAAGTCAGACTTTATGACTAGTGCTTTCCCAGCTCAGTATGGCAATGCAGTAGCGGGTGTATTTGATATGAGACTACGTGAAGGCAACCGTAACAAACACGAGTTCGTGGCTCAAATGGGTTTTAACGGCTTTGAGCTGGGAGCGGAGGGTCCATTAGGTAAGAAAAAGAACACTACCTACCTAGTCAACTACAGATACTCTACGTTAGGTGTTTTTCAGAAAATGGGTATCGATTTTGGTGCAGGGTCTATAGTGCCCTATTATCAGGATTTGAATTTTAAGGTGACTTCAAATATCAACAAAAGAGCTAAGCTTACCCTGTTTGGTATGAGTGGTAGAAGTAAGATAGATTTTCTCGGCAAAGACGTAGATTCTACCAAGATTGGTATTTATGGCGGTAATCCTTACTATGATGAGCGAAATTTATTTGGAACGACAGTAAATGGTGTAGCGTATGAATACAGACTTTCAGATAAAACTGTATCAAAACTAACAATAGGATATAGCGGGACTATGCAACAATATAAAGCCGATTCGCTGAGCACAGATGACTACAAGCCCTATGCTGATGCATTTGGTAGGTTATCATCAGAAAAGATATCTGGTGTGTGGACAATAAATCATAAAATCAACGCACAAAACAACCTGCAAGGTGGTGTTATATATGACCAAACCAGCTACAAACTGCTGAACAAGGATATAAAGCCCGATGGAAGTGAAGAGGTATTTATAAACAGTAAAGGCAATTTTGGCCTAATGCAGGCGTATACACAATGGAAGCATAGGTATAATGATAAATTGTCGTCAGTGGCTGGCGTGCATGCCCAATACATCACTCTAAACAACACAATGGCTGCAGAGCCAAGGGCAAGTGTGCGCTATGCTATAAGTAGCAAAAAAGCTATAAGTATAGGGTATGGTTTACACCATCAGGCACAAAACATATACACATACTTTGTGCAAACAAATACCACTAACGGGGCAGTCCTTACTAATAAGGATTTGGGCTTCACTCGCAGTCATCATACTGTACTTACATACGATTGGAATATTAATGAACACTTACGAATAAAGGCAGAAGCATATTACCAACTGCTGGGCAATGTGCCTGTAGAGCAAAGGTCCACTGCATTTTCTGTGCTGAATACTGGGGCAGATTTTGGTACTACAGACGTTGACAGCCTAGTAAATAAGGGTAAGGGATATAACTATGGTACAGAGGTCACAGTGGAACGTTTTTTCAACAAAGGTTATTATTTTCTCATCACTGGTTCATTGTTTCAGTCTAGGTATTCAGGTAGTGATGGTGTTGAGCGCAACACTGCGTTTAATACAGGGCATGTGCTGAATGTATTGGCAGGTAAAGAATTTAAAGTAGGAAAGAAGGGTAGTGTGTTAGCATTGAACCTAAAGCTGTCAACAGTGGGTGGCAGGTATTTTACACCACTCGATTTAGAACAGTCTAAAATAGAAGGTAAAAGTGTATATAAGGAAAGTCTCGCATTTTCTCAACAGCAACAAGCATATTTTAGAACAGACCTTAGGATAGCATACCGCAAGGAGTATAAGAAAAGCACCCTTGAAATGGCCGTAGATTTTCAAAACCTTACTAACCAGCAGAACATTTTTGCTAATTACTATGATGCAAAAACTCAGAAAATGGTAACCACCTATCAGCAAAATTTCTTTCCGATGCCAACAGTGAGGTTTACGTTTTGATCTGTATAAAGTAGTTCATCTCATTTGCCGGTGCGCTTTTAGTTCACCGGCAATTTTCTGCAATTTCATATTCCACTACCATTGCACACCTTTTGACTCAATATCACCACCTATGCTTAAAGTAATTAATGTTTATAAACTTTCAAAAAAGGTGATTGGCATTGTACACTATGTCTTCTCTTCCGTTTTTTACGGCATACGAAAATCCCTTTTGTAGAGCGTAGGCACCATATTCACCATGTTTGTTGAGAGCCAAAAAACCTACCTGGAAATCGTCTTTCATACCAGGGTTCCTTTTAGCTATACGTTGCACTGCTTTTTTACAGGCTACTTCAGGTGTATAACCCATTCGCATATACTCCACCACCAAATGTGAGCCTACTATTCTTATCACCTCTTCACCTACCCCAGAGCTTGTCGCCCCACCTACTTCGTTATCTACATACAGGCCCGCACCAATGATAGGCGAGTCGCCTACCCGTCCGTGAAGCTTGTAAGCCATGCCACTTGTAGTGCAGGCACCGCCCATATTGCCTCTATTGTCCATCGCCAGCATACCTATAGTATCATGATTGTACTCGCCTCCGGGCATTTTATTCTCTATGTTTTTATAGGGGGTATATTTCGCAGTTTTGAGCCATTCACGCCATTCCATCTCACTTTTCACAGTTAGTAAGTTTTCCTTTCTAAATCCATTTGCCAAAGCAAATTGCAGCGCACCATCACCCACCAGCATCACATGAGGTGTGCGTTCCATCACCATTCTGGCTACCGATATAGCATGTTTTACAAATTCAAGAGCAGCCACAGCACCACATCTTCCATTTTCATCCATAATACAGGCATCGAGCGTCACCCTGCCATCACGGTCAGGTCTACCACCGTAGCCTACAGTCTGGTTGAACGGGTCAGCTTCCGGCACCCTAGCACCCATCTCTACTGCATCAACAGGTGTCCCATCTTGTTCCAGTACTTTCCACGCGGCAGCATTTGCTTGTTGCCCAAAATCCCAAGTAGATACTACTACTGGTTGTCCGCGAAGGGTGCGGTATATCACCTCATCTTCTTCTGTTTTTTTTTGTGCGGCTATTGCTCTCCCCGCTAGCAAAGCTGCAGATGTTAACAACGAAAATCTGACAAACTTCCTTCTATCAGTCATATTCTTAGCGACTTAGCCGGTGACAAAATATTCGTTCACCGCTTTTATCCGGTTACGCAGGCATATTTTTCTCCGAATTAAAAAATATTTTACTTCTTCATTTTGCTTCTTAAGTAGCTATCCACATTCCCAAAAAGAAAATCAGGGTATTCGTTACTGAATTTCATTTTTACAAACCCACCTAATAATGGTCTAGGTGCTGGTTGCTTCATGTCGGCAGTGCTAATTGGTATCAATTCATATTGTGCATCAGGGTAGTAACTAAGTACTCTTAGGGCTAGTTCTACTCTGTTTAGGTAGTCGGTACTTCCTATATGGTATATACCAGATTTTTTATCATTTAGCAGCACATACATAGCTCTAGCTATATCCCATGCATTTGCAGGAGATGCGTACTGATCATAAGGTAATTTTAATGTAAGTTTTTGGTTGTTCTCACACTGCTCTATAATGCGTGCTACAAAGTTTTTGCCACGGACCTCATCGCCGTATACATTAGTAACCCTTAGTACAAGAGCGTCCGCAAGTTGAGCCAAAACCATCTGTTCTGCCTCTAGTTTGTGTCGTGCATACACACTAATGGGGTTTACAGGTGCATCTTCTTTGTAAGGGCCATTTTCACCGTCAAACACGTAGTCTGTAGATATGTATACCATTTTGGCATCGCAAGCCTTTGCAAGAGCTATTAGATTAATTGTGCTCTGAACAGTTTTTTGATAGCTTTCATCAACGTTAGTTTCGCAATAGTCCACATGTGTGAGTGCACCACAGTGTACTATCACATCTGGTGCAAAACTTTGTACATCAAAATTATCTGGGTGTTGTGGGTTCAATGTGTCATAAAATACTGTATTACTCGTAGGGTATGAAAAGTAAGAGCCTACAACTTGTGAGCCTTGTTCAGTAAAGTGTTTCAGGCAATTGCCACCTACAAGCCCTGATGCTCCTGATATGAAGATTTTCATTTAGTGTGTTGCTTTTTTAGCTAAAGTAAAAGTAATAAATCCATCACAACTTCATTCTGATTTTGAAATTCAATCGAAATATTGTTGTTGGCTGTATACCAGATTACATTTTGCCTTTGCAATAACATAAAAAATAAAAATAGGTAGATCGCGTACATAAAATAGCTCTCTACCTATTGTTAATGTATTTTTAGTCACTACTTTTCTTTGAAAAAGTTGTTTATCATCGGTATATTCTTATCCAATTTGTAGTGGTGCATTGCAGATAGTGCTACTGCTAATATTATGATGACAAGCAAAGGATACACAATCATAAGCTTAATGCGCTTCATTATGATGCTTCTTCTGTTGCGTACGACCTCGTCTTGGTCAAGGTAGCCCCGGGTTTCTATAGTGTGTATTATCTCTTTATTCTTACTTCGTGTTTCTTTTTGCCAAGCATCGTATCCAGCGAGAGATTTTTGTCGGCGAAGGTTTTTACCTTTTTCAGTAAGAAAATTTACTCCACCTTCACGCTCTCCTATAAATTCATTGTCAATTAAGTATTGAAAAATATTTTTTACTGTTTGGCTTTGTAGTGACCTGAAAGTGCGTTCATCTATGTTTTGCTCAGCCATGATTTGCTCCTTTTCATCACTTACAAAATTGCGAAGTGCTATTTGTATTCCTTTAGAATCACTCAGTGTTTGGGTAGGAATAATTTTGTCCAGCAATCTTTTTTCAAAGTCATTTAGCTCTGTTTTCATAACAGTATAATTAGTGTTGATTGGATGAAAATTTAAGTAAAAACTTCAAACCTACAGTGATTCTGCCAAATATGCAATATTTATATTGTTATCCAGTTGCTATTATTCTTTAGCTTTCATTTGATTATAAATTTCGGTTTTGTAATTTTGTAACCAATTAATATAAACTATGAAGCGTTATTTTTTATTCTATCTATTAATTTGTTCAGTTTTTACCGCTACAGCACAAAACTATTATGTGGGTAAGTCATCAGACGGTGTAGAGGAAATGTTCATTCAATCTGTTACTAGCAATAGATCTACTAACAGTTTGGTGGTTTTTGATAGGTTAAAACCTGTAGAAGGTAGGTTGGGCGATTTCCGGCACAATGCCAAAACGATGGCAGATGGAAGTGTCAAGACTAAAAACTTTGATAAGTTAGGTTTTTACAGGCGTAAAGTTCAATTTAGCTGCTCAGCCAAGAAGTATCGAGTGATGGAGTGTACTTATTTTGAAGTAGGCGGAAAGGAAATTGACGCAATTGAATTTGACTCAAAAGAAACACAGTGGTTGCCGATACCTAAAGGAAGTTTGGAGGAGATAGAGTTGAAAAAAATATGCAGGTAGTGCCTGTTTTAACTTCTCTATTTGAAAGCTGAAGTCCATTTTTTGTAATAAGTACATTTAATTTTGTTGCTTATCACAGACTCACACGCTTCATTTTTTAGATACAGCATTTCGCCTGGTGCTATATAACTTATCACTGTGTCCTTGATAGTATAGGTTGTGTCTTCGCTACCTGCGCTATATATTTTGGATATTATTTTAAGATTAGCTACTAACCCAACAGTTCTACATCTGTTGAGTACTACCCACTTTCTAATGTTGTTATCGTTTTCATCAATAACTACTTTGGTCTCGGTGCAGGAGAATGCCAGCACATTATCCTCCTGACCAATACATGTGCAATGGGTGCTTATTAATATCAATAATGAAAATGATATTAATTGAATAGTTTTTGGTATTCTCGGGTTATTGATATGCGTGTTTTTCATAGTGGGCAGTAGTATGTTGCTTGCGAACAAAGTTGTACAAGTAGTTGAATCACTTTGAATGATAGTGACAAAACTTACCTTTGCAGCAGAAGTAAAAATAAATAGCTTTTTAACTAGTAATCATTAATCACAAATATAAAGTACGTTAACTTATGCGTAAAAAAATAGTAGCAGCCAACTGGAAAATGAATTTGAACCTGACAGAAGGCGCAAACCTTGTGAGCGATATCTGTAAATCATTGCCAACGCTTGCTGAAAATATGCAAGTGTTAATCGCACCTCCCTTTATAAACATAACTAGTGTAGCTTCTCAATTGTCAGGTATATCCAATGTGTTTGTGGCTGCGCAAAACTGTCATCAAGAGCCTTCTGGTGCTTATACTGGAGAAGTAGCAGCGTCTATGCTAAGTGCAGCTGGGGTGGCTTATGTGATTATAGGCCATTCTGAGCGAAGACAGTATTTCGCTGAGAGCAATGCTATGTTGGCTCAAAAAACTGATCAAGCATTGACCAACAATTTGAAAGTTGTTTTTTGTTGCGGTGAGCCATTAGAAGTTAGAGATGCAAATTCCCAAAATGCCTATGTGTCCCAACAATTAGAAGAGGGTATTTTTCATCTTACAGCTGAGCAAATGAATAATGTCGTAATTGCCTATGAACCTATTTGGGCAATAGGTACTGGGCGTACTGCCAGTACGGCCCAGGCACAAGATATGCATGCGCACATAAGAACTGTATTAGCCGCAAAATTTGGTGCACACGTAGCTAATGACACTTCAATATTGTATGGTGGTAGCTGCAAGCCCTCTAATGCAGCAGAATTGTTTGCATGTGCCGATGTTGATGGTGGGCTCATAGGCGGAGCGTCGCTGAAAGCTGAAGAATTTTTAGGTATCATAAATGCTATGACAAAGTAGGTTTATAAATATGCCAAATAAAATTTGCTGAGTATACAATCATTCGTATATTTGCACTCCGAAATGACAATGGCGCGTTGGTCAATCGGCTAAGACGCCTCCCTTTCACGGAGGAATGACGGGTTCGACTCCCGTACGTGCTACTAAGCGGGAACACACTTTTTTGTTGTTCCCGCTTTTTATTTTATATTTCTCTAACCCTATATTCTTTCATTTATCTGTCATCCCAAAATATCCCGAGTTGCTATGCTTTTGGGTAATGTTTTTTTACTTTTGAAAGCAATACTCATAATACTATGTTTATAGAGCCATATATAGGTGGAAAAAGAGGATGGATAGAAGTTATAGCAGGCAGTATGTTTTCTGGAAAGACAGAAGAACTCATACGAAGGCTTAAAAGGGTACAGATAGCCGGGCTTAGTGTTGAAATATTTAAGCCTGCTGTAGATACTCGTTACCATCCTGAAGATATTGTATCACATGATGAATCGAGAGTGATATCAACCCCCGTAGATAATCCATTCAACATCTTGCTTATGGCATCTGGTGTAGATGTAGTAGGGATAGATGAGGCACAATTTTTTGATGCTGGTATAGTAGAAGTGGCAGAAAGTCTTGCATTGAGAGGTACAAGGGTTATAGTTGCAGGATTGGATATGGATTTTACCGGCAAACCCTTCGGGCCTATGCCTGCAATACTCGCCAGAGCTGAGTACATAACTAAGTTGCATGCCATATGTGTGAGGTGTGGTAACCTTGCTAATTATTCCTACCGACTTTCAGAAAAAGAAGAACAAGTACTTCTAGGTGAAAAAAATGTGTACGAGCCACGATGTCGCCACTGTTTCTATGGCGATAGCCGAAAGTAAATGACATTTCATATACAGTTTTTGTTAACGTTATCGACTTGTGTAGTGTATTTATCCACACATACCCAACATAGTGTATTCACCATGCTTTATTGCGGTGGTAAGCAGTTAAATTTGCGATGTGGCAAAAAAAGAAGCAGCGGAAACGCCCCTAATGAAGCAACACAAGGATATTAAATCAAAATATCCAGATGCTATATTATTGTTTAGGGTAGGTGACTTTTACGAGACTTTTGGCGAAGATGCCCAAATAGCATCAAGAGTGTTAGGCATAACACTTACAAAACGTTCAAATGGTTCTGCCTCGGCCGTCGAATTAGCTGGTTTCCCACATCACTCCCTAGAGACATATCTTCATAAGCTTGTAAAAGCTGGGTACAGAGTTGCGATATGTGACCAACTGGAAGATCCTAAGCTTACGAAAGGAATAGTGAAAAGAGGTGTAACTGAACTGGTAACACCTGGTGTAGCTACAAGCGACAAACTATTAGAAAATAGAACCAATAACTTTTTAGCAGTACTGCATTTGGCAGACCCAGTATGTGGTATCGCATTTTTGGATATTACAACTGGGGAATTTTATGCAGCTGAAGGCAATACTGAATACATGGATAAACTCATGCAGAGTTTTCAGCCATCAGAAGTGATTTTGTCCAAATCACAAATAAAGCGTTTTAAAGAGCAATTTGATACTAGAGTTTACACTTTTCAGCTAGATGAATGGGTGTTTAGAGAGCAATATACTTACGACTTATTACTAAGCCATTTTCAGACACAATCATTGAAAGGTTTTGGGATAGAAGAGCTAAAAGCAGCTACAGTAGCTTGTGGTGTGGGAATCCATTATCTTAAAGACACAGAGCACGCCAACCTACAACACCTAAATACCTTACAGCGAATAACAGCTACTGAATTCTTGTGGATGGATAGATTTACAATTAGAAATCTGGAACTTATACACAGTAGTTATGAACAAGGCACTAATCTGTTACAAGCTATAGACCACACCCATACGCCTATGGGGGCTAGGCTTATGAAACGGTGGATGATCTTTCCACTGTATGATATGAACAAAATTGACCAGCGGTTAAATCTTGTTAGTCATTTTATAACATCGCAAGATTTAACACAAGCAATTACTGCTCTAATAAAACAAACAGGCGATGTAGAACGGCTAGTAGGTAAAATACCACTAAAAAAAGCTAATCCACGCGAAGTTCTGCAACTGGCAAAGAGCATATATTGTATGCAGCAAATACGTGAATTATGCTTAGCAGACAATGAAACGTCATTGCAGCAATTGGCACTGCCAATGCAACCACTCGCTGAAATACGACAAAGAATTATAGATACAATATCGGAAGATGCTCCTGCTCAGGTAGCAAAAGGTGGCATGATAAAAGCTAGTATTTCCGAAGAGCTTGACCAACTGAGAACGATTTCGCGCAGTGGAAAGGACTATTTATTACAAATTCAGCAGCAAGAGTCGCAACGTACAGGTATTTCATCGTTGAAGATTTCTTATAACAATGTTTTTGGTTATTACTTAGAAGTTACTCATACCCATAAAGACAAGGTACCAACTGACTGGATACGAAAACAAACACTGGCAAACGCTGAAAGGTATATAACACCTGAGTTGAAAGAATATGAAGAAAAAATTCTTGGGGCAGAAGACAGAATTCTTGCAATTGAGGTTGATTTATACCAGCAATTACTTGCAGCAATTGAACCTTACATAGCTCCAATTCAGAATAATGCTCAAGTTACGGCTCAACTCGACTGCTTATTATGCTTTGCATATAACGCGCAGCAGTATCATTATCGCAGGCCATTGCTTGTGACCGAAAGTCTAATTGACATCAAAGACGGCAGACATCCTGTAATAGAACAGCAGCTCCCACCTGGCGAAAGTTATATAGCAAACGACATCAGGCTCGATAAAACAGAACAGCAAGCAATTATACTTACCGGGCCCAATATGAGTGGTAAGAGTGCATTGTTGCGACAAACTGCTATTATCACCCTCATGGCACATATGGGTAGTTTTGTTCCTGCTTCATCCGCTACTATAGGGCTCACAGATAAGATATTCACACGTGTTGGGGCCTCTGACAACCTAAGTGGCGGTGAGAGTACTTTTATGGTAGAGATGAACGAAACTGCAAGTATCATCAACAACCTTAGCGAGCGAAGTTTAGTACTGCTTGATGAAATTGGCAGAGGCACGAGCACTTATGATGGCATATCGCTTGCATGGAGTATAGTGGAGCACTTGCATAATAGTCCTAATAGACCCAAAACCCTTTTTGCAACGCACTATCACGAACTGAATGAACTCGAAAAACAACTGGAACGAGTGCGTAATTACCACATTACACATAAAGAAACTGGCAACAAAGTCATTTTTTTGAGGAAATTGGCGCCGGGCGGCAGCAGACACAGTTTTGGTATTCAGGTAGCCAGAATGGCCGGTATGCCTCCTAAGTTGCTAGATAGAGCTAATGAAATTTTAGCCCAGCTTGAAGAAAAACATGCTGATACTGGCACGAACTCGATTCAGCAAAGGGTAAAAAATATCAAACCTGCTCCAAACTATCAATTGAATATTTTCGATGGTGTGACGGAAGATATACGTCGTATACAACAATTACTGGATGATACTGATATCAATACCCTCACACCTGTAGAAGCCCTGATGAAACTAAACGAAATGAAAGGAATAGTGAAGCAGTACAGGAAATAAATGCCTGAAAATTCATTATCGTGCTATTGAGTATTCTAATTATCGGCAAGTTTTTCAGTTTAATTTTCTCTTTTTTTAGTTCCAGCTTTAACGGAGTATTTTTTTATTGATCCAATTGCTTCGTCATTCAAAACATAATGTTTTGCAAAAAGACAATTTACTGACATCAAATAATACCGCAATAGCCCTTATAACTTGTTAAAGCCTTAACTTTGTTACAGATTTTTTGGTAATGACTTGCCCTAGTAGGGGTTAGATTTTATAAAGTATTATAGCTACAAACATGAAGAAAACACAAATAGTATTACTGATACTCATTATGGCTTCAATCGCTGTACTTATAAGTGTATTTGGCGATTTTAGTTCTTACGAAACCTTCGCTTCTGCTGCTAAAGAACCTAAAAAAAGTTATTATATCATTGGTACGTTAGATACTGCTCAGGGCATGCATTACGACCCTAAAGTTGATGCCAATCATTTCACTTTTTTTGCCAAAGACAAATCGGGCAGTAAAAACAAAGTAATTTTTAACGGTGAAAAGCCCAGAGACATAGAAAAATCTGAGCAGATAGTAATGATGGGTTATATGGATGGAGATACTTTCCATTGCTCCAAAATACAGATGAAGTGTCCATCTAAATATAAAAAAGACATGGTGGCAGTAGGAAATAATGGTTGATCAATATTATTGTGGAGGTTGATTTTAATGTGTTTACAATTTTTCTTTATTTGTTATGGCTAATACGCAATTCATAGGTGAACATTTGTGGCCCGGGCAACTGGGTCATTTTTTTGTTATAGTTTCTTTAGTGGCTGCCTTGTTCAGTACTTTCGGCTACTTACGCGCTGTTAAGACGGAAGGCCTAGCTGATGAAAAAACTTGGCGAATTTTTGGTCGTATAGGTTTTGGAATACATACAGGTGCCATCATAGCCATATTCATAGCGCTGTTTTACATCATCACTAATCATCTTTTCGAATATCACTATGCTTGGGAGCACTCTTCATACGATATGCCCTCTGAATATCTACTTTCTTGCTTTTGGGAAGGGCAGCAAGGTAGTTTTATGCTTTGGACGTTCTGGCATGCTGTATTAGGGCTGATTGTAATGAAGACTGCAAAACAATTGGAAACCCGTACCATGGCTATCATTGGGATAGTACAGGTAATTCTCACCACCATGATATTGGGTATTTATCTGGGACCAGATATCAAGATAGGTACTACACCCTTCATGCTCCTGCGTCACGCTATGCAAAACGCCCCCATTTTTGCAATGCCAAATTATCTTGAGTTTGTAAAAGATGGTAATGGCCTGAATATATTACTACAAAACTACTGGATGGTCATACATCCTCCTATACTCTTTTTGGGGTTTGCGCTCACGCTTATTCCTTTTGCATATTGTATCGCTGCTTTGTGGAAAGGCGATTACCAGAGTTTTATAAAACCCACCCTGGCATGGTCGTTGGCTTGCGGAGCCATATTAGGCACTGGTATTATGATGGGTGGTGCATGGGCTTACGAATCGCTCAATTTTGGTGGTTATTGGGCTTGGGACCCAGTTGAAAATGCATCCCTAGTGCCATGGCTTACATTAGTTGCAGGGTTGCATACTTTACTCATTTATCGTAGCACTAAACGTGCGTTTATTCTCACTTCTGTTCTGCTACTGCTCACTCACCTTTTAGTTTGGTACTCAACGTTCCTTACCCGTACAGGTATACTAGGCAAAACATCAGTACATGCGTTTACCGGCGATGGTGCAGCACTTACTTATCATTTGGTTGCAGTTATAGCATTCTTGTTGTTGATAAGTATTGTGGCAATGGGGTGGAAGTGGAAAAGCCTTCCACGTATCAAAACTGAAGAAGAAACATTATCCCGTGAGTTTTGGATGTTTATAGGCGCAGTAGTATTGTTTTTAGCATCTGTTCAAATTTCAGTAACTACCTCCATTCCTGTTTGGTCTCCATTAGCCAAATGGATTACTGGCAAGGAGTTTGCCCCGCCTACCGATGTCATGTCTCACTACAATAATATTCAGGTATGGGTGGCTATTATAATTGGTATGCTTTCGGCAATGGTATTGTTCATGAAGTACAAACATACTGAGGGTAAATCATTAGCTGCAAAACTGGGTGGAACCGCAGCTGTGGCTGGAGTCATGACGGGTTTTATAGCTTGGGGTCAAGATATTACTGCATGGCAATATGTAATCATGTTATTTTCTGCCTGTTATGGCATAGTTGCAACCATATATTACGGTGTAGCTATCCAAAAATCTAAATTCAAAAAGCTTGGTCCATCTGTTGGTCACTTAGGTTTTGCTACAGTGTTATTGGGCATTTTGTTATCATCTTATAATAAGCACGCTATTTCGCTCAATACTACAGGTGTTCCGTTCAACTTTAAGAAAAATACCGATCAGGAAACCATTAAAGAGAACATGGAAAATGTTATCATGTTCAGGGGGATACCAGTTGCTATGGGCAACTATTATGCTACCTACATAGGCGATAGCGATGTAAACGGCAAAGACAAAAGAATTTATTACAGAGTGGTTTTTGAACGAAAAGACAGTGTTACTAAAAAAACATTGGAGCGATTTGTTTTATATCCCGACGCTTTCATCAATCCCAAAGGAGAGCAAGGTTTAAGTGCTAATCCATCTACCAAACATTATTGGGATCGAGATATATTCACATACATCAATAGCGCTACAGATAAAAGTAAAACAGATACTAGTACCTATCGCAGCCACATAGTAAGTAAGCCTGGCGATTCTATTTATTTGGCAAATGGTTTTATGATTTTTAACGGCTTTAGCAATGAGATTAATGATAAACGGTATGTAGCCAAAGACGGCGACCTAGCAGTTAAGGCGAAACTTACTGTGCACAATATGCAAGGCGTGAAACAGGAAATTAACCCGATATACATACTAAGAGATAAGCAATATATAATGCAGGTAGATGACACTGTTTTGGCGATGGGCTTATATGCTCGTTTCGGTGCTCTTAATGTACATTCTAAAGATTCTGCTTCTATTGATATTCAAGTCCGACAAACAAATCCAATGGATGATTTTATTGTGCTCAAAGCATTGGTATTTCCATACATTAATGTGTTGTGGATAGGTATCGTTGTCATGGTTTTAGGTTTCTTCATTAGTTTAGGTGATGTAGTTTCATCTAAAATAGGAATGTTGAAAAAAACAACGGTATAAGTAGGTACTAGAATATTTCAATTCGTTACAGCTGATGATATTTTGTGCTTTTATCTAAGTACAGGTGTCATCAGCTATCTTACTTTCATTAGGGTACTTTAATTTGATATCCTTCCTTACATTCGCACTCCCAAAAAAATAGCATAGCATGATCGATTACGCACACAGTGTAGCAGCCGTCCTCAACCTCCGAACCATTGACGTAACAGCAGTACTGCAACTACTTGCAGAGGGTGCTACCATACCCTTTATTGCTCGTTACAGAAAAGATAAAACAGGTGCCTTGGATGAAGTGCAAATTCAGCAAATACAAGATGAAGCAACACGACAGCAAGAATATGCCGATAGAAAAGCTTTTATCGAAAAAACGATAACAGAACAGGGAAAGATGACCGACACCCTACAAGCCAAAATCAACAGCGCATCAACTATCGCCGAACTGGAAGATCTTTACCTGCCATACAAACCCAAACGCAAAACTAAAGCCCAAACAGCTCGTGAAAACGGATTGGAACCTTTGGCGCTTACTATACTAGCTCAAGATAATACCAGCCCTTTCTCGGCAGCGGCAGGGTACATCACAGAAAATGTGAAAACGCCCGAAGAGGCACTGCAGGGTGCCAGAGATATCATTGCAGAAATGGTAAATGAAAATGCACAAGTGCGTGCTGGGATGCGTCGCATGTTCGAACACAAAGCTGATGTTCAAAGCAAAGTAATATCCGATAAGGAAGCAGAAGGCATCAAATACAAAGATTATTACGATTTCGCAGAGCCGGTTTCCAAGATCCCATCGCACAGGTTGCTGGCAGTAATGCGTGGCTTTATGGAAGGTGTGCTTAGGTTAACAATTGCCCCCAATGAAGAAGAGGCACTTCAGTTTATCGAAGAAATATTTGTCAAGAATAACAATGAATCTGGCGAGCAAGTGCGCAAAGCGGTTAAAGAAGCATACAGAAGGTTGCTACAGGTGAGTTTAGAGAGTGAATTTAGGATGGCGCTCAAGGTTAAAGCAGATGAAGAAGCTATAAATGTATTTTCAGAAAACCTTAGACAGTTATTATTAAGTTCTCCTCTGGGTAGTAAGCGTATACTAGCTATCGACCCTGGCTATCGTACCGGATGTAAAGTAGTGGCACTTGACGAAAAAGGAAATCTACTAAAAACTGACCTGATATATATACATGAGCCCAACAGGCTCGCAGATGCAGAGCATAGAGTGCGCACGCTGGTGCAACAGCAGCAGCTACAGGCTGTAGCTATTGGAGATGGAACCGCAGGCAGAGAAACTGAGGGTTTCATTAAAAAACTCAATTTGGGTTTGCCTGTTTTTTTGGTCAATGAAGATGGTGCATCTATCTATTCAGCATCAGAAATTGCTCGTGAAGAGTTTCCTGATCAGGATATTACCATTCGTGGTGCAGCTAGTATAGGCAGACGACTGATGGACCCATTGGCAGAACTAGTGAAAATAGACCCTAAGAGTATAGGGGTAGGGCAGTACCAGCATGATGTAAACCAAGTACGACTAAAAGAGCGACTAGACCAAACTGTTATAAGCTGCGTAAACGCAGTGGGGGTAAACCTGAATACTGCCAGCAAGCACCTACTTAGCTATGTGAGTGGTATAGGTCCTTCAATAGCAGCCAATATTGTAGCACAGCGCAATGAGCTAGGACGATTTACTTCACGCAGCCAATTAATGAAAGTGCCACGGTTAGGCGCCAAAGCTTATGAACAATGTGCTGGATTCTTGCGAATTAAAGATGGCGACAATCCGCTCGATGCCAGTGCTGTACACCCAGAGGCATATAGTTTGGTAAGTAAAATGGCAACTGACCTTACCGTACAAATAAAAGATTTGATAGGCAATGATATGCTCATTAAGCAAATAGATGCAAAAAAATACATAACTACCGACATAGGAGAGCATACCATACGAGATATTATAAATGAGCTTAAAAAACCAGGTTTAGATCCGCGTAGTGAAGTTCGCCAGTTTGAGTTTGCTAATATTTATAGTATTGAAGATGTGCATGCAGGTATGATAGTGCCTGGTATTGTTACTAATATTACCCGTTTTGGTGCATTTGTAGATATAGGTGTAAAGCAAGATGGACTAGTACATGTGTCTGAAATTGCGCATAAGTACATCACAGACCCCAATGAAGTATTAAAGCTAAACATGGAGGTAATGGTAAAGGTGATGGAAGTAGATAAAGCACGTAAAAGAATAGGACTGTCCATAAAACAAGCACAAGAACCGCCGGCTGTTGCAAAAGTAAAGCCCAACGTCGGCTCACCCAGAAATTCATCAAAACCAATATCCCCAAAAACAGAAAAAGACATACCACCAGTAAGTATGAATGATGCCCTCAGTGCATTGAAAAATAAATTTGGGAGGTAGTTTTTATTTTGTACTAGTTGAAATACTATTGAAGGCAAAGTAGTAAACATGATAATATTATACCTATTGGCTAAACTTAAGTGTTACTGCCGTGTTTTTTTTACATAACTCACTCGCATGTTTGTTTATTTCCCTATTAAAATCCTACCTTTGCACCTCAATTTAAAGAGAAAACAATTTTAACTACATAAAACAATGGCTGATCTCCGCTTACAGCGCAACTTTGGTATCGCTGCTCACATTGATGCCGGTAAAACAACTACTACCGAGCGTATTCTTTACTATACAGGTGTAAACCACAAAATTGGTGAAGTACACGAAGGTGCTGCTACCATGGACTGGATGGCACAAGAGCAAGAGCGTGGTATCACCATTACCTCTGCTGCTACTACATGTTTCTGGAATTTTCCTATGGTTCAAGGTAAAACCACACCAGATTCTAAGAAATATAAATTCAACATCATCGATACTCCAGGTCACGTTGACTTTACTATCGAGGTAGAGCGCTCTATGCGTGTGTTGGATGGTCTGGTTGCTTTGTTCTCAGCAGTTGATGGTGTTGAGCCTCAGTCTGAAACTGTTTGGCGTCAGGCTAACCGTTACAAAGTTCCACGTATAGGTTTCGTTAATAAAATGGACCGTATCGGTGCTGACTTCCTTATGGTGGTGCAGCAGGTGCGTGATATGCTCGGTGCGAAATCTGTGCCATTACAGTTGCCTATTGGTGCCGAAGATAACTTTAAAGGCGTTGTAGATCTTATTCAAATGAAAGGTATCATTTGGGATGACGCTACTCAGGGTATGACATACACTGAAGTTCCGATTCCTGAAGATATGAAAGATGAAGTTGAACACTGGCGCGCACAGCTGGTTGAAGCAGTTGCTGAGTATGACGATACTTTGATGGAGAAATTCTTTGAAGATCCTAATAGTATTTCTGAAGACGAAATTCACGAAGCAGTTCGTAAAGCTACCATCGATCTTAGCATCATTCCAATGATGTGTGGATCTGCTTACAAAAACAAAGGTGTACAGACAGCTTTGGATGCAGTTATTCGCTACCTACCTAGCCCTGTAGATGTTGAGTCTATCAAAGGTACAAACCCAGATACTGGTGAAGAAATTGAGCGCAAACCAGATGCTAAAGAGCCATTTGCTGCCCTTGCCTTCAAAATCATGACCGATCCTTTTGTGGGTCGTCTTGCGTTCTTCCGTTGCTATTCAGGCCATTTGGATGCTGGTTCTTATGTGTTGAACATGCGTTCTGGTAAAAACGAGCGTATCAGCCGTATCATGCAGATGCACGCAAACAAACAAAACCCTATCGATTTCATCGAAGCGGGCGACATTGGTGCAGCTGTAGGTTTCAAAGAAATAAAAACCGGAGATACGCTGTGTGATGAAAAACATCCTATCGTTCTCGAAAACATGTTCATTCCAGAACCCGTAATCGCAATAGCAGTAGAGCCAAAAACTCAGGCTGACGTTGATAAAATGGGTATGGCTATTGCAAAACTGGTAGAGGAAGATCCTACTTTGCGTGTAAAAACTGACGAAGATACTGGTCAAACAGTATTGAGCGGTATGGGTGAGTTGCACCTTGAAATCATCGTAGACCGTATGCGTCGCGAGTTTAAGGTAGAAATCAACCAAGGTGCTCCTCAGGTTGCTTACAAAGAGGCGTTTACTCTTAAAGTAGACCATCGCGAGGTATACAAAAAACAAACTGGTGGTCGTGGTAAATTCGCCGACATCCAGTTTGAAATAGGCCCTGCTGAAGAAGAATTCCTGAAAGAAGGTAAAGGACGCTTCCAGTTCATCAATGATATCTTTGGTGGTTCAATTCCACGTGAATTTATACCAGCTATTCAGAAAGGTTTTGAAACATCAATGAACAATGGTCCTCTGGCTGGTTTCCCAGTAGAGAGTATGAGAGTTCGTATTTTTGATGGTTCTTTCCACCAGGTCGATTCTGACTCTATGTCATTCGAGTTGTGTGCTAAGTCTGGTTTCCGTGAGGCTGGTCGCAAAGCAAAAACTGTTATACTTGAGCCTATCATGAAAGTAGAAGTTACTACTCCTGATCAGTACATGGGTGATGTAACAGGTGACCTTAACCGTCGTCGTGCAATGCTAGAAGGTATGGATAGCCGCAACAACCTACAGGTAATACGTGCTAAAGTGCCATTGAGCGAAATGTTTGGTTATGTAACTCAGCTCCGTTCTTTGTCTTCAGGTCGTGCTACTTCTGTAATGGAATTCAGCCATTACTCTGCTGCCCCTCGCAACATCGAAGATGAAGTAGTTGCAAAAGTGAAAGGTAAAAACAACAGTAACTAATCTAGTTATCTGTTTTGATATTGTCAGGGCTGGTCAATCTATTGACCAGCCCTGTTTTTTCTCGTTTCTTTCTATTAGGCTATTGTAACAGAAGTAGGTGTTCTACCCAGCACTATTTGGTGCTTTTATTTAGAATTACATCATGTTTTTTATCAATTTGCCAAGCGTTTTTAATGCCTTATCCACTTCAGGTGTCCATTGCATTCCATAGCTCAGGCGCATACAGTTCTGATACCTTTCTTGCAGCGAAAACATGGTGCCAGGAGCTATACTTATTTTATGAAGCATTGCTTCTCTGTAAAGTTCATAAGTGTCTATTTTTTTATCCAGTTCTATCCACAGTATAAATCCACCTTTTGGGTTTGTCATTTTAATTCCCTGTGGATAATATTCACCTATAGCTTGCGTAAAAAGCAAGCTATTTGCATGTAGTGTTTGTCTAAGTTTACGTAAGTGGTGTTCATACCTGCCCGTAGCTAGAAAGCTGCCTATAGCTTGTTGTTGTGCAGTAGCAGTAGTAATACTGTGATATAGTTTTAATCTTTTCACCTTTTCAATATACTTTCCTGGTGCCACCCATCCCACTCTGTATCCAGGCGCCAGAGTTTTTGATATCGAACTACACCACAAAACATTACCTTCCTCATCAAAACTTTTGCAAGACCTCGGTCTATTTTTGCCAAAGTATACATCGCCATATAGGTCATCTTCTATTAGTGGTACACCCTCTTGGGCAAGCAGTTTTACTAGAGCTTGTTTGTTATCGTCTGGCATACAATATCCTAGCGGATTGCTGAAGTTGGTAACAAAAAAGCAAGCTTTAATATTATGTTGTTTTAATGCTTTTTTTACATCATCCGGATCTACACCTGTATCTGGGTCTGTTGGTAGTTCCAATACTTTCAATCCAATGCTCTGTGCAAATCGAAGCGTACCAAAATAAACCGGACTTTCTACCGCTATGGTATCACCAGGTTTAGTTATCGCCATTAGACAATAACTTATCGCGTTCATACATCCTGCTGTTGTTACAATATCTGATGCTTGTAGGTTGCCTCCCCATTGCATCGACCATCTGGCTATTTGTCGGCGCAGTAAGTCGTTGCCTTGTATTTGTTCATATTGTGTTCCATTTGCAGGTAAGTCGCGTAATGCTTGCATCATGGCCTTATTTAGCTTAGCCAAAGGCAATATTTCAGGTGCCGGCACACTCAGCGAAAATTTGATGACTCCTTCATCAGAAAAGTTGTCATACACTTCGCCTATAATTGCTTCTACATTTTTGGCGTATGTTACTTGCTGAGGATTACTTTTTCCAATTTTCCTTGGAAACTTAGAAGGATTAAACCTTACGTAGTAGCCCGATTGTGGTCGCGATTCTATAAGTCCCTTACCCTCCAGATAATAATATGCTTGAAGAATAGTGCTAACGCTTACATCATATTGTTTGCTTAGCATCCGCACAGAGGGTAGTTTGTCGCTTATTTTTAGTACCTGTGTCATTATCTGTTGTTCTATGCTGTCAGATATCATTAGGTACTTATGGTCAACTTTATTCTTGTTTATCACCTTCATATTTGTAAACTGTATTGGTTAATAATACAAAAAATGAAATTGTAATGGTTGTGGTGCAAAAAAATCGACCCGAATATTTTCTTTTTCTTTTTGAAAACATAGGAGTCGATTATTGATAATTTATCATGTAGGTGCTACATACTCATGCCACCACACACGCTTATGACCTGTCCCGTAACATATTTACTCATGTCACACGCCAAAAACAAAGCGGTATCAGCAATTTCTTCAGGTTTACCAAAACGTCCCAATGGTATTTTTTCAAACCATTTTTCTGCCCCACCATCTTTCAGATAATGGGTCATATCTGTTTCTACAAATCCAGGAGCTATCACGTTACAACGAATATTACGGCTGCCTATCTCTTGTGCTATACTTTTAGTAAATCCAATTATCCCAGCTTTGCTTGCAGAGTAGGCGCTTTGTCCACCATTGCCTTTAACCCCCACTATCGAGCTCAGGTTGATGATACTGCCTGCCCGGCTTTTCATCATTGGTTTTATTACCTGACGAGTTAGGTTATAAACACTTTTCAGATTTGCTTGCATCACTTCGTCCCATTGTTCAGGGGTGAGCCTCAGTAGTAAATTGTCACGGCTAATTCCAGCATTGTTTACACAAATATCAATAGTGCCGAATTCTTTTATTACATCAGCGGCAAGTTGCTCAGCAGCCTTGTAGTCACCAGCATCACTTTTATATCCTTTTGCTTTAACTCCCATTTCAGAAAGTCTATTTTCTAATGCAGTTGCTTTTTCCGTGGACGAGAGATAAGTAAATGCAATGTTAGCACCCTGTTCTGCAAATCTTATTGCAATAGCCTCACCTATGCCTCTGCTTGCACCAGTTATAAGTGCTACTTTGTTATCAAGCAATTTCATACTAATTTAGTTTTGAATGGCTAAAGTAGTAATTGATGTTGAAATCATGTGGTACCGAAGCAAAAATGTTTATGCAAATCTTGGTGGAATTTTAAAATGCAGTGTTCATATTGTTACTGCACTTGCTTAAAGTTTGACCTTTAAGTAATTATATGCTTATCTATGGTTTTTATTGGCTTTTATTGAATACCGTATTATCTTTGTAGTATACATCGGTTAATTTAAACTAAAAAATTAAGCAGAAAAATATGAACTGGAAAAATGCTTTCAGCACGTCGATTGGTAAAAAGATTTTAGTAGGTGGTACAGGGTTGTTTCTGATCTTATTTCTAGTTGTTCACTGTTATGTAAACGCTATGATTTTTTGGCCAGACGAGCCGGGCGAGACAGGTAAACATTTTACTGAAGCTGCCGCATTTATGGGTGGCAACGTTGCTATTCGCATAATGGAAATAGGGTTGTTTGCTGGTCTTATCATTCATATCGTACAAGGTTTGTTGCTTTGGAGTCAAAATTCTAAGCGTCGTCCAGTTAGATATGAGGTGTCTGCAGGCAACAATACTAGCCGTTGGTACAGCAGGTCAATGGGTTTATTGGGTACACTTATTTTGTTGTTCCTTATATTGCATTTGTATCACTTTTGGGCGCCTAACCGTTATGGTCAGGCTTTTGATGCAGCTTGGAGAGAAGAAGATTTGTACGAGAAAATGGTTAAGGTCTTCAGTCAAATGTGGGTTGTTGTAGTTTATGTTTTGGGTTGTGTATCTCTTGCGTGGCACTTAATGCACGGTTTTTTCAGTGCTTTCCAAACTTTTGGTCTTACAACTCACAGATACAAAGCCACTATTAAGTCAGTAGGAGTAGCATTCTCAATTCTTATCCCATTGATTTTTGCTGCTATGCCAGTATATCTACATTTTATTGGTAGTTCTGGTCACTAGTTCTGTTCGTGATTTTTTATTCTATTTAATTTTCTCTTTTTGATATTTTATTTAATTTTTTGATATGGCTTTAGATTCTAAGATTCCCGCAGGTAAGATGGATGAAAAGTGGGGAAAATACAAGTCGACTTGTAAGTTGGTTAATCCGGCTAACAAACGTCAATTGGAAATCATTGTGGTGGGTACGGGACTTGCAGGAGCATCAGCAGCGGCATCTCTGGGAGAAATGGGCTATAAAGTGAAAGCCTTTTGCTTTCAAGATAGCCCACGTAGAGCGCACTCTATTGCCGCTCAGGGTGGTATAAATGCTGCAAAAAATTATCAAAACGATGGAGATAGTACTTATCGTTTGTTTTATGACACTATTAAAGGTGGTGACTATAGAGCTCGCGAAGGGAATGTGCATCGTTTGGCAGAAGTAAGTACAAATATTATTGACCAGTGTGTTGCGCAAGGTGTTCCTTTTGCACGTGAGTATGGTGGGTTGTTGAGCAATAGGTCTTTTGGTGGTACTCAGGTTCAGCGTACATTCTATGCTGCTGGTCAAACCGGACAACAATTACTTATTGGTGCCTATCAAGCTTTAGAGCGTCAGGTGGCACTAGGTAATGTTACAATGTATGCTCGTCACGAAATGCTGGATGTGGTAAAAATTGATGGTAAAGCTCGTGGTATAATCGCTCGTAATCTGGTAAATGGTGAGTTAGAACGTCATTTTGGTCACGCCGTACTATTGTGTACAGGTGGTTATGGTAATGTTTTCTATTTGTCTACCAATGCAATGGGCAGCAACGTTACCGCTGCATGGAAAGCTCATAGAAAAGGTGCATTTTTTGGAAATCCTTGCTTTACACAGATTCACCCAACCTGTATCCCTGTAAGCGGCGATCATCAGTCTAAATTGACTTTAATGTCAGAGTCGCTACGTAATGATGGTAGAATATGGGTGCCCAAAAAACAAGGTGACAACCGCAAACCTGGTGATATACCAGAAGAGGAAAGAGACTATTATTTGGAGCGTAGATACCCAGCATTCGGTAACTTGGTGCCAAGAGACGTAGCGAGTCGCGCTGCAAAAGAACGCTGCGATGCTGGTTATGGAGTAGGCTCGTCTAAGATGGCTGTTTATCTCGATTTCGCCGCCGCAATAGAGCGTTACGGTAAAATAGAAGCTAACAAACAAGGAAAATCAAACCTTGACAAAGATGCAGTTATTGCTCTTGGTAAAGATGTAGTTAAGGAAAAGTATGGTAATCTTTTTGATATGTACGCCAAGATTACTGGCGAAAATCCTTACGAAGTCCCAATGCGTATCTATCCCGCAGTACACTATACGATGGGAGGTTTATGGGTAGATTATGAATTGATGACCACTGTTCCTAACCTTTATGCCCTTGGTGAAGCTAACTTCAGTGATCATGGAGCTAACCGCTTGGGTGCTTCAGCATTGATGCAGGGTTTGGCTGATGGTTATTTCGTAATACCATACACACTAGGTAATAACCTTGCTGATGATATCAGAACAAAATCAATTCCTACAGATCATCCTGCCTTTATTGCTGCTGAAAAAGAAGTTAGTGACCGCATTAACAAGTTGATGAGCATTAAAGGCAAAGAAAGTGTAGAAAGCTTCCACAAACGTTTGGGTAAGATAATGTGGGATAAATGTGGAATGGGACGTAATGCTGAAGGTTTGAAACATGCTATAAAAGAGATTCAGCAGTTACGTAAAGATTTCTGGAGCAATGTTCGTATACCCGGTGAGGTAAACGAGTTCAATCCTGAGCTAGACAAAGCGGGTAGGGTAGCAGACTTCCTCGAGTTAGGAGAGTTGATGTGTATAGATGCTTTGGATCGCGAAGAAAGCTGTGGTGGTCACTTCCGCGAAGAGTTTCAGACAGAAGAGGGAGAAGCACTACGCGATGATGAGAAATTCATGTATGTTTCTGCTTGGGAATTCAAAGGAGATAGTCAGTACGAACTACATAAAGAAGAGTTGAAGTATGAAATAGTTCACCCAAGCGCGAGGAGCTATAAATAGACGCTGGTTTCGGAGGGGTAGGGCAGAGATGTAGGTGTTTTTAAAGTTTATTGATTTGGTAACTGGTTAATTTAGACGACAAAGTTTTAAAGTTTACGTTATGCAACATTATAACATGAATCTCACACTGAAGGTGTGGCGGCAGAGGAGCAACAAGGTGAAAGGTCATTTCGAATCTTTTCAGGTAAAAAACATTTCGTCTGAAATGTCTTTTTTGGAAATGTTTGATGTACTGAATGAACAGCTGGTGGCTGAGGGGAAGGATCCTATAGCGTTCGACCACGACTGTAGGGAGGGTATTTGTGGTATGTGTAGCATGTATATCAATGGCCGTGCTCACGGACCATGGACACAAAACACAACTTGTCAACTACACATGCGCGAATACAAAGATGGCGATACTATAGTGGTTGAGCCATGGCGTGCTGAATCTTTCCCTGTTATCAGAGATCTAGTAGTTGACCGTAGTGCATTCGATAGAATTATAGGCGCAGGTGGTTATGTATCAGTAAACACAGGTAATGCTGTGGATGCTAACTCACTGCCCATTGAAAAACAAAAAGCTGATGAAGCATTCGCTGCTGCATCTTGTATAGGTTGTGGTGCGTGCGTTGCAGCATGTCCCAATGCGTCTGCAATGCTGTTTGTTTCTGCTAAAATAGCTCACTTGGCATTGTTGCCACAGGGCGAGCCAGAACGCAAAAACCGAGCTGTAAATATGATACAGCAAATGGATACCGAAGGATTTGGTAGCTGCACAAATATTGGTGCCTGCGAAGCAGAATGTCCTAAGGGTATTTCTCTCGAGAATATAGCTCGCCTCAATCGTGAGTATGTAGGTGCTATTTTCTCTGGTAGCAATAATGGTTAATTTTTATAGAATTATGTAATTTGTGAGGGCTGGCTTCTATAGCTAGCCCTTTTGCTTTGCATTCAGTTCATGGCTGCTAATTGAAAGCATGTTGAAAGCATAGTAGTTTTAATACCTTATAAGCCATATAAAGAAGCGGTTTCTTTCGACACGGCCATAATCTGTGCCGCCAAACAGACAAAACTTCCCAACAAGAAAGAGATTTGTTATAGGACTTACAGCTAATATAGTCAGCGTTATTATGCTGAATGCTTACATCTTTTCTGAAGAACAGACCATCTAGAGTTGAATATAGCAGAATGTAATTATTTTATCCCCAACATCTGAAGCGAACTGCCTGCCTTAATGTTTCATAGTGAATAGCACGATTTACCTGAAAACCGCCAAATGTTAATACCAAACATGCCGATTGACCAGTAAGGTCAGTTCCGCCAGAGTTGCTGTAGTTTACCAAGTTATATTTAGCTTGTAGACCAATATAGGAATGATGGGCGCCTTCATCCTTCTCCCGATGTTTGAGAAACACTTTCAGCCCAACACCTAAATTCCAATTAAAAGAACCAATTGTCCTTGATCCATGTTTGTCATTTTTTGTTAGTGCATTGATACCATCATAGCCTATACCTGTATTAACCGTAAACTCTGTTTTTTTCAATGAATAAAGGGCTTGTGAGAAGTCATATCCAATATAATATTGTACAAACCGGTCAGTTGCGAAAACACTACCGTTCTTTTTTACGTCATACATCACCGGAGATTTGTTGAACGAAGCACTAAAGGTAATTCCAAGAGCAGTTTTGTTTTCACGGCTCCCAATGAAACCACCTACCACTGGATGGTTGCCAAGTATAGACAGTTTACCAAATGGTTGCCACCGTCCTGCAAAGACTGTATATTCTACACCACCATCACCTGCGTTAACTTTGTATGCTTTTTGAAGTAGTGTACCGTTGTATTGTCTGGTTTTCAGATCTGCAAACTTGCTGAAATCGGGGTGAGCGTATAGTTCTACAATGAAACGTTCAACAGGGCCAAGATCGTTTCTTTTCGAAAGAGATAATGCCATTTTCTCTATAAAGTTGATATAGTCTTTACTTATTACGGGATATTGAAAATTATCGCCTTGATATTGAGTGCCATTTCTGCTTTTTTCTGCACCTATAATATACGCGTTCAGAAAACCAATAATATTCTTTTCGTAATAGGCTTTGCCAGCTTGGCTATCTAAATTTGAACCAGGATAATAGTATTTACAATTGTTTGTTATAGACTCGCTAAACGTATGTGTTTCGATAGAGTATAGCAAGAGATACGCAACAGTAGCAGTGTATATATCACAATTGCGATGCGTGTAGTCTAAAATAGCGTTCAGAGTATCTGTCTTTCCTTCATTGTAAAGTTCAGGAACTAACGTGAGGACGTTGTAGTATATATCGGCACAGGAAATCACCCTTTTGGTCATCAATTTCTCTATTGTACTATCGGCTAACTGAGCCCTAGTCACAGCAAAGAAGTTGGTTAAAATATACAAAACGATAAAAGCTCTTTTCACTCACGCATGTTTTATGCAATGTATACAACATTTCCAGTACGTTGAAGAATGGTAGTACTTTAAAAGCAATAAAATAGCCCACAAAAGCCTTGAAGTACCTTTTGGGGCTTGTTTAAATATACAGAATTTCCAATTAAGGGATTTAATTTGCAAGATATTCAAACTAAAATCAAGTTTGATGTACCACAGTTCTCATCAGATGTTATTTTAATTGCCAGTACATGTATCGAAAATAATCTACCTTATAAAGAGTGGATGTAGAAACGTTTTTGTCCCAATCGATTAAATTGAAAGATTGAGTAAAATAGAGTAGTGCGCCCGAGATGGTGGTGGAATAGAACTGCTGATCAAGATTTTGAAATGGATCGCAGCCGTTATACGTGAAAATGACCTACTGAGGAATTAAGTCAAAATGCCCTGTTTTGTGGTTCTTTTCAAGTTCGACACCTATCGGCAATTGAAGGTATGGAATTATGCTTTCGTCATAGTTCGCTATTGTATTTACGTTATAGAAACATGAATTGTCAGCATCATCAACGTACTCTTGTGTTTCGGTTCCTGAAAAAAATCGCCAACCACTATCGAAATCATTAATTGGTTCCTCACGATACATGTATTGTATCGGCAATCCGTCCACGGTTATTTTATCGGTCGCAACACAGCTACCCATCGGCTCAATTACCGGTTTAATTTCTTTTATTTTGAAATTCCTCTGTTTAGACATTCTAATTGCGAAAAGCCCTGATATAGCAGATAAGAAAGGAAAATTAAACATTTCTATCCAAGAAGGGAGAAAATCGGTTCGATTACTCGCCCTTTTGTGCCCCTAACAGACAAAACTTCGAACCAGATAATGAATTTGTTTTATGAGTTGCGTCGAATGAAGTCAGCATTTGTACTCTGATTGACGGTGGGGCCCTGAAGGAGAAGACTCGCCAGAGACGGAATTTTATCGACTTCTTTAATGTGGGAAATAATATTTTGTACTTTCAATAAATTATGAAATGGGAGTTACTTTTCGCTTTTGTAATCGGAATAGGACCGTTTGTCTTAATTGTTGTCAAATTGGTTCGGAATGTTCTCTTTGCGAGAAAAATGGTAAAAAATGGAATCCTGACAATGGGCACAATCATTGAACACATTCGGACAAAAAGTGGACCTAGTACCTATCACATAATAGTCAGGTTCTTGACAACCAATGGCATTGAGATAACAGGTAAACCAAAGAACTTCATCAATACAGACACCAATATTTTTGGGAAAAACAGTATTGGAAAGCAAATCGGAATTAGATACGACCCAGAAAATCCAGAGAATTTTATTGATGACAGAGTAAGTGAAAAGTACCTATTCCCATTGACAGCTATAACAGTCCTCTCCATACTAATTGTAGTGATTGCTTACTGTTTGATTTGAGACATCAGAAAATAGACTTAAAGCAAAAGCGGAGAAACCGCTCTCCGCTCTGTTTCTCCGCTCTCATTTTTGTGCACCTAACAGACAAAACTTCGAACCAAATAATGTTTTTATTTAATGAGTTTCATCGAATAAAGTCGGCTTTGTTGCTCTGATTGCAGGCGGGTCCCTGAAAAAGGTGACCCGCCTTGAATAGACGTATTAGCGATAGATTTTGTAAAAAAGTAGAGCCTATTTGCAGCACTAATGGTTACCGTATATGAATTTTTTAGCTCATTTCCAGTTCCATATTAGCTTCGAATTTGATGATGCCAACTTTTTAATTGTGACAATATCCTTTCGCCATTTCTTTCTCTAAAGCCTTTTATCACTTCATTCAACTGAAGGCCTCCTGCGTTCGATGCTCTTTTGATGCGACCGGAAATCTCCAAATAACCTATTTCAAGTTCCTCGACTTTAAAACCTGTAAGTCGGTAAATTGTTCGTTGGGCCTGCGCTCGTATATCTAATCCACGAAGCTCTAACAAAGGTTTATTAGCTAAAATAGAGACTATACTTTGTAAGTTCACCGTACTTCTATCTTCTATTTGTAAATAATTCCAGTACCATATTAAATAACGGTTTACTCTTCTGATTTGCATTTCATCATTGTTAGGATCTAAGTCATCGAAAGCCCACATAGTATTTGAAGCAACTGAAATCATCTCTTTAAAGAACTCTTTTTCGCTTTTTGTTTCCTGATTATGATGCATCTTTGAATAGCTGTACTCATGTATCATGGCCCAAACGTCCGCTATATAATCTGCCTCTTCTAACACTCTTGGAAATCTTCCAATATTAAGTGCCGTATAGTTTGTTAAACCCTGAGGTAGGTGAATCGCTTCATGAAAAATAAACATTCGTAAAGCACGGAGTATTTTAGATTTGTTGCGTCCAAGGCGGCTAATAATATTGAAAATAAATCTGTCATTGATTTGCCACTCGTTATTTTCTGAAATAAAAAAGCCATCACCAGCTAAATCTGTATTGCTCGATAAAGTAGAATCTTTGAGGATTGTTTCTGCGATATCTGGTAAGCTTTTCCAATAACCTTTTTCAATTTCACTGTATTCTCCTTCTGGCAGAACAAACTGCACCCAACTTGCATTTTGTCCGTATCTATTTTTGTCTTCGACTTTACCTTGGACAAATGCAGCTATCTTATTTTCTAACTCAGCTTTGATGTCATTTTTTATTTCCTCAATGAATTGTTGGTCGGCTTCAGTAATGTTTACTTCAACCTGATTGTTTTCTTGAAGTATCAGTATTTGTTCATATTTAGGGGTTTTATTCGCGTTATACTGATATGTAACAATTGGTTTAGTTATCAACGGATTTATCTTAGTTCCCATCAGAAATGCAAGTCCGACAGGAACGGTAGGAAAAAGATGGATCTTTTCTGTACGTGGCAAATAATTATAGCAACGGAATCAAGCCCAAGCGAGAATTGGTGAGCAAAGGTCTTTAGTTGTTCTTGGTTTTTGAAAACATCTTTTCCAAATGCATCTAAGCTTAGGCTGATGATTTTGCTGGCATTTTCAACAACATTTTTAAGTTCGTCATCTTGTGTTGTATAGGTAGCCTCAACTTTATAAATCACATCAATAGGTCCTGAAAATTCTTCTTTAACGTATTCGGAAGAAGATAAAAGCGGAGTTACGTTTTCATCTTTTGACCAATTCCAACTCATATGTTCTCTGTGCAATAAAAAGACATTAACGTCTTTCCATGACCCAAAGCAGTAACCCAAGTGGAGTGCGAGCGGTATTGTAGCCGTCCCAAAATACAAAACATCATAGTCTGGATGAGCTTCTAAAAAAGGTTTTATCTCATTGTCAATAACATTTTTCTGGTATATCCGATACTCAAAGCTGTCAAGACGTTCGATATTATCCATCGAGACAATTTCTTTTTTAATGTCGAATATCTTGTATGCAGGTATGCTACCCGTATTTGGAAGTTGTTGTAAAACTTCGGTATCAGTTATTTCTCCAAAAACCTGATGTTTAATAATTACATATCCGTTAGGCATATTGTTATAGTTTTTTTAATTTAGTTATTGTTAATGTTCTTTTATCACCTTCCCAGACCCTAATTTCCTTCAAACCGACAATCATGAAATATAGGTATCTGGTTGAAAATTTATCCTGTTTTAGTCTATTTTTCCAATTATCAGTATCGACATTAGAGGGCGTAGGGTAATCTTCTGGATGGGTGTGCCATTCACCCACATAATTACATGTTCCATTACTCTTTAGCCATTCATTATCAATGATTTTCTGATGCATTTTTTTATTTCGTACAAACGAAAAACGACTTCTTTTATCTCCAATCATAGGAACGCTGATATGATCTACAATTATATTTTTTGAATCCTTAAGGAATCTACCTAGCAATACACCACCTGCTTCTGCATCATCTTTGCTAATTTGCAAATATTTGCATAGTCGAGGTAGTACCTCGTTATCAATTTTAAATATACCATTATTAGTTAGAGTAAATTTTACTGCTGTTTTGAATTGCATGTTTGACAATGAGAGTTAATAAACTTATTTTTACTTTCTTCTAACTCCTGATCATTCATATTGAAACGGGCTGACAATTTGTATCCTTCCTCGATAAAAATATCAGGACAGCCCTTCCAAGAATAGATCGCGTTTTCTAATTCTGCACCTGAAAATATGGTGAGAAGTTTGCGAATAGCTAAAAGAGAAGTCTGAATTGAATCTGTCGCACCATACGGAGTAAAATAGCTACCGCAACCTGAAGCATTTTTTAAAAAAGATTTTTCTTGTTGTCTATGTGCGAATGATGCTGCATTAGTTCTGGTTTCATTTGTGTATAAACATTCATAACAGCCGAAACCAACTAAATTAGTAATTAAACAATGTCCGCCTATTCCATATGGGTCATTCCACACATAAAAGACTGGCATTTTTAGCTTACGAGATTTAATAAGGTTATTTAGATATATATTTATTGTAACGTTGCCAGTTGCAACTATGATAAAATCATAATCAGCCAAACTAATTTTATTTTTTGCAATTAACTGCTCAATGTTTGCATTTTGCGCTTTTACTGTACAATGAGGAAACTTCTGTTCCAGATAGTTTTTGAGTGCTATGGCTTTGTTTTGTTCAATTGAATTAAAGCCGAGAACATGTCTGTAGCAGTTATCCGCAGAAATTTTTTCTGCATCTACTATTGTCAAATTAAAGAATCCGCTTCTAATAATATCTTCAGAAATGAAGCCACCAATCGAACCACCTCCAATTAACAGACCTTTTTTATTTTGGCTTATTCCGTTACTACCTCGCCTAAACAGATAATTTTTATCTATCCTGGTAATTCTTACCGGTATGATTTTTCCTTTAAAATCATCTTGTAATAGAGGATGTATGATCTTATTCATACCTGTAAACTTCACTCCAAATAAAGACGAACTGCCGTCAGTTCGCTTGATTGAAAAAATCACATACTCTTCAGCTTTACTCGCCCTACTTATTAACTTATTTGCGCTTTGAGTTACTTGTGGATCAACATAGTCTCTAATTAAATTTCTCAAATAGTCAATTGTCAAACCTAAATTATATCTTGGCGGGACGATAATTTGAGAGCCATTAATAGGTATGTGTATGGCATTATTGAATGTAAATCCTCCTTCTTTTATACTGAAAAATCTTGCCGCAGAATTAAGATATTCATTTTGTTCGCTTACTATATACTTCGTAGCTCCACGAGTTCCAACTTTAATGATGCAAGCATTGTCATCTACACTACCGTTAAACGAAGCGAATTCTAAGTTTTGAAGTCTGTTCCAATAGGCCTCAAATTCAGAAGTAAAATCATAAAAATTCTCCTTGGTTAATCCTTTTTCAACTATTTCTTTCGTTTTATTTAAGGTTTCTTTCAAAATATCAGGAACTCTTTCAACGTCTATTAGGAGGTAATCATCCTGATAATAGCATATTCTACCATCTTCTTCAACGTGAGGAATAAAAGGAATATTCCCGTTATCTTCAGCTATAAAATATTGTGGCAAAATCAAAGGAAATTGGTTAGGAAAGCCAATTGTCATTTTAAACACAATACCTCCTATTAACAGATCAAACGTAAACCCAAAGTCCAATCCCCTATGTTTGAGAATCGGACTTTGGCTACGTTTGAGGTTTTCGAATCCTTCTTGCTGTAATATCTCTTCGATTGCCTTTTGGTCCATTATTAGGCTGATTCGTTTGTACCAACAATCGCCTTCACCCTACTTTGTGCTGTTTGTTCTTTTGCTGGAACAGGGAAGTCGTCACCGAACTGCTTTTTCAATATTTTACAGGCTTCATGTGGGTCGGCCTCATTACTAGCTTCAGCAAGACTATCCCTTAAACTTTCCAGTTTCGTTTTAAAATTCTTGCACTGGTCATCAGTCATTTTTTCAAATAGGTCATTTCCTGGGGGTGTCGGTAACGTCACCGAAATTCGACCAGACCAGCTAAACTGAGAAATAATATATTTTACGAACTCTGTACACGCTTTGAAATCATCAACCTCTTCTTCGCTTGTAAAGGCGTTCTTTGTATATGGTTTGAATCCTTTGTACGCAAGGGCCGTCAGTGATATCCCGGTAGGTTTTCCGTTGACTGAATGAAATTTTTCATCTTTCCATCTTTTCAAATCACGTATTATACGCTTGTATTGAGCCCTTTCTTTCAAATCAGTATATTTATCACAAACCAAATCGATCAATTTTTTTGGTTCAGCTTCTTCCCATTTATTATTGGAACTTGCCAAAGTAGGCTTCCCTTTTGCCAAATATGTCTTTTTGTCACTATTGCTATTCCCGGAGGAATAAATTGCAAAATCAACATGGAATTTTGGCAAACTATCTTCTTGATATTGCACCCGAATACATGGTTTCTTCCATTCAACTGTCCTAAATTGCTTGTCTAACGCTTCATAAACCCATGTTTTTACCTGAAGAGGTGTATAGTCATCTTTAGAAATGTTGAACATTAGGCCTGCATCAATATCGTAGTCATGTTCATCAAAGGCTGGCTCAACACCAGTGCCCATAGGATAGCTACCTTGGTTAAATGTGCTAAAGGTGATAAGGGGCTTCTTTTCATCCTCTGATTTTTTCTTTAGATAAGTCCTTAATTCTTCGAAAAGCATGTCGCGTTTTTCGATTACTTTCTTAATGTCATCCATATCGAGCTTAATTGTCGAATGGAATTTCTCAAACTGAGTTTGTATAATTTTATCCATTTTTTCTAATTTTTTTGTTGATTATCAAATTTGTTCTCATATAGACATCAGGAACTGAATTGCCGGATCCAGCCCATTTCTTAAACTCTGTTAAATTGGGATTGAATTAGCCTTGTAGAGATTTGACTAAATTTGGATATAAAAGGCGAACTAGGGGAAGATTTGCTTTATTGATAAAACAAATTACCTTTGCGGCACGTCACTTTTACAGACAACAAGAATGATTAAGGGTGGATTAGCCCTATAGTTCTAAATCTCAAGAACAAATTCATTCCGACAATGAGTGCTCCTCGTATGTTTGGCGACTGAGAGGAGCATTCACGTTTTTAAATACTAGTTATCCTAATCAATTTTAAGTTTTCTTTCTCAATTTTCGTTCCAAAATTATTTTACTGCCATTTTTTCCTAGAAATCTATTAAATCAAAGCCATACTTATAGGTAATTGGCCGAAACCCCTCGACATTGTCTATCCAACCTTTTTCATTGTGGCTAATATTTACAATCTCTTTTACTGTTGTGTTAGAAAAATTTTTCGCAACTGCTTCCAATACTTTCAATTCACTCTCTTCAAAAAGTGATTTTTCAAAAACAGTATCTGAAACTGGGACAAATCTTTCTCCTATATAATCATCAAACTGTTTAAGTTCGATGTCAACATATTTTTTTTCCATTGCATAATCAAATAATCCTCCGAAATTTTTCGGCACAGGACCCATTTGTATTGCTTTATAAGTAGCGCCGCTAATAGAATAGCTTGTGTTTTTAAAATGCAAAAAGTCAGCATAAAATAAAAGCTTATTAAGTTTCGTTTTGTAAGGCTGCATTCTTTGCGCAAAAAACAAAACCATATTGGCTATTTTTTCCAAGTGAGGCATTCGGTAGCCTGTATATTCATTAGGCTTTTTATCGCCTAACAAGAATGATTCATAAACTTCCTCAAACTTACTCCAACCATTCGTTGCCGCTTCAATTTTTCGCCTAATCTTATCAAGTTCGTCTATTGCAAATTGATTACTGCTTTCAAGAACAGATAGAAAAAAATCGGTTCTTTTAATTTGTTGCAAGAACTTTCCATTAGATACGCTTGGAACTTCTCCAGTCTCATATGTACGGTATACATTGGCACCAAATCCAAGAACCTCGCTCATTTTATTAGCTGACAATCCATACTTTTCACGTAATGCGATTATCTCGTCTGGATATGGAATTCCATACTTTGAACGATACTCATTATACAACTGGTTTGTATTTATTTGAGATAACCAATCATCAGTAAATTCCTCGTCGGTAAATTCATCATAATAATGATGGTATATAATATCAAAAGCTTCCTTACGGAACTCGAGTTTTTCAATTCTTTTATTAATAGGCATTTCTATGCCTGTTGTTGGACTTTTCATTGTTTTCAATTTTTTAGCGGATACTTCATTGCAAACTCAGAAATATGAAAAGATATACAAAGCACATTTTGATTAATTGTGCCCATCGTAATTTTTATATAAACTTCTTTGTCATTTACCTCTTTCCCGAAAATCCACATATCGCTACCACCATACATTTTTTCATCTAGAGGACCTTCACAATAATCCACTTCTGCTAATGCATTCAAAATCTCAGTTCGTATACTCGAAGTAATACCTAAATCGAATAAAGATTGTGTATTTTTTAACCGCTTATCTAAATAAAGAACTCCATAAAATCCCATTTTATATTTAAAATCGTTTAGGAAATTGGTAACATCATTGTACTTTGTCATTACTTTTTACATTTTAGTCATCGGTCGATCTGGTCTTTATTACAGTACAAATGTAGTTATTATTGTCAAATAAACAACTTTAAAGTTGAGTTGATGTAAAATTACAATATAACGTTAACGTAACTTTTAAGTGATTTTTCAAGATTGGTAGAAAAATGTTCATGAAGTAGCTGGCAACATCTTCAAAATTCTCATTGTTTTATAACCAAAAAATAATCAAATTTCTCTTATTAACACATTATAACTTATCATTAAATTTGTCTTGCAACATCAGAAAAGCAAAAAAACAATTCATTTTCTGTAATTTTCCACCCACAAAATGCTGACATTGAACAGAAAACAGTAAATACAAGATAGGCTACTAAATATATATTCACTACGAGTTACTGGCAAAAATTAGTTTTTTTTCTCAAAAAAAAATCGATCTTTTTTTTTATTTTTTTCGAAGAAATACATAAATTTGATTTGATATTTTCAATAACTCACCTTAAAACAATTAAAAATGGCACAGATGAATACGGTTAACCCATACCCGGAAATTGGGAAACAATTAGCCTCTGGTCTTACATCGATTATTGGTCAATTGCCTACATCACCAACTATTGATGATCTTGCCGATGCAATTTACGCTTATGTTCAGCCGTTATACTACACGGCATCTACAAAGCTTGAGATTGAACTCAAATCAGTAGTTTACAACGTCGCTAACTCATTTCGAAACAATCAAGTATTAAATGGCAATGCTGTTTTTAATTCAGAACAGGCACCATTTATTAATATGTTAATTGGTGCTGAAATGACGGCAAACGTAGCTCCTGATTCATTACTTGATCGACTTTCCGATATCGAGGACAATATTGGAATATCCGATCTAGCTGTTATTTCACAAATACCTTTATTTCTTGCCACTACTACTGGTTCATCTGCGGCTACTTACTGGGGAACTCAATTGAGTAATCCTCAAAGCCCTTGGATATCTTATTTCTCAGCCAATGCTGGACAAAACTACATAAACTCACTGTTGTGGAGTGTAGCAGCAATGAATGGAGCGTTAGCCGGCTATGGAGCTGTATCTAATAGTTTGATAGAGCCTACTACTGAAATTGTTACTAACCAAATGGTATCATCTCTAATTGGCGCCTTGACTGCTACTGCCGGTAAAGTAATTTTTAATTGGATTCCACGAATTGTAAAGCCACTTTCATTATCAAGGGATCGGATTGGAACATTGACAAATGTAGGCAATGGTACAAATGGAACAGAGATGTTTTCAGGCGGGTGTACTGATGGTTGCTTTTGTTATTCTGCTTGGAGATGTACTAAAACTAATTGTTCTGACGATTGCTCCTTTACAAGGTCAGCAGCAATATGTCCATTAAAACCTGCTCAACACAACAATAACTATAACATGTAAAATCGCTTAAAATATTTTCTTATGTTATAAGAAAATGTTATTTAGGGCGCCTTGAAAAATGCCTTCCATGTTTACCACATGAAAGGCATTTTTCTTAAATAGAATGGTGTTACTCGCAGTATTGGCAGCAATTGCCGATGCAGAACAATTTAATTTACGGACTGCAATTAGGATGCTATTTTCATAATTTCTCAGACCACTCTTTCATACATGAGATCAATAGTTCAGAAACAGTCAATACTCTTCGCATTAAGAATTTATATAGCGTATTACTCTGTTGATTATGGAATTTCAAAATTGACAGGAGAGATGTTCAACAATATCTCAAATGATATTTTGCGCTGTGAATTGTATAAAGTCGATAACTTTCATTTGACATGGTATTGGTTTTCCCGCAATATATATCTAGGATATTTAATTGGCACTCTTCAAATTTTATCAGGGACATTAATTTTATTTAATAGAACAGTAATTTTCGGAGCATTTATTAGTCTTGCATTATTTTTATGCATATTTCTCGTTGACTTGTCAGCTACACACATGTTAGTACTGACATTTAGGGTGTTCATTTACTTTGTAATTAGCGTGCTAATTTTATATCAATATAGGACTCAGATAATTAATGCAATTCAAATGCTCATTGGTGAACACAAACGAGATCGGTTTTCAGTTCAAATTATATTTAGTATAATAGTTTTATTTATAATTGAGTTTGTTTTATTAAAAACATTTAATTTATTTTTCAAAAGCTGATCCAAAAAATGAAGAATTCGTGCGAGAATAAACTACGCGAAATATTAACATATTTTTTAGAAAATAAAATGGACTTGTCTAATCCTTTTTTAATGGGAGGGACGAGTGGATTGCTACTTTTGTTATCAAATTGTCACAAACATTTTTATTTCAACGATGATGAATTGATTCATGAGATTTTGAATGACACATGGATGAATCCATTTTTGGAAACAAATAAGACATTCTGTACTGGCATCAGTGGTTTTTATTGGATTTTAGTAAATCTGAACGAACGAGGCTTGGTTGATGATGCGTCGCTGTCAGTCATCAACTATAAAGACTTGGAAATAAAAAGTTTAGAATTCATTCGTATGGGAAATTATGATTTCCTACATGGGTGCATTGGTATAGCTTATAGTTTACTCTTTATGTGGTCTCGAGGTTTATATAAGGATATTCATCCGTATACTCAAGCAGTATTAGAGGAAATCAGAATACAAATGGACAATGAAAGCGGTATGTTACACGATTATGATTTTGCATCTAACAAAACAAAGCCAAATAAAGTGAACATTGGTTTAGCGCATGGAATTCCTAGTGTTCTTAAATATAGTCTGGATTGCTACAAAAACGGTGTTTGCCCAAACTTGTCAAAGTTAATTTCTGAAAAGATTATTGAGTACTTGATGGAACATTCCAATGTCAATAAAAATGCTAGCTATTATGGATATTCTATTGATAAGGATGAAATTTCAGTTGGCAGTCGCCTTGCGTGGTGTTACGGAGATCTCACAATTGCTTACGTTCTATACCAAGCGTCAATAGTCTTAAACAGATCGGAAGTTTGTGAATACGCTATGGAAATATTCTCACATTGCATAGCGAGGAGAGAGATGGATAATACGGGTGTTTTCGATGCTAGTTTTTGTCACGGTTCCGCCGGTATCGCACATATTTATAATAAAATGTGGCATCAAACAGGCGATGATCGCTTTAAACAAGCATCAGAGTACTGGTTGCAAGAAACATTAAATTACTCTCATTTTGAGGATGGTATTATTGGATACAAGAAATTTGACCCCGAAATGAATGGAGGTATATATGTAAACGATACATCACTATTAGAAGGAACGATAGGTATTGCATTGGTGTTGTTTTCATACATTTCAAATGACTTTGATTGGGACTATTGCATGCTTTTAAATTGATCGTATTATGTACTCATTGTTTTCGAAAATCTTACTTAGAACGCCATTACAAAGCATTAATGATTTGAACGCTTTGGATTTTGAGCAAATTAATAACGAAGTCTTTCTTGAAGGGCTTTACCTAGCTTCGCCAGCATTATTCAGTGAATACTTGAAGGTTGTATCGAATAAGGAGAGAAGTGAAAAAGACGATAAAAAATATAACAGGATTATTACCTCTATTGTAAAATATTGGGTAAGAAGTTGTATGAGGTGTACTCCTTTCGCTACGTTTGCAGGTGTCTGTTTAATTGATATCGACAGGAATACAGACATTGTGCTTGAAGACAATAGGAAACATTCTCGTTATATGCGAATTGACACTGATTATGTCTCTTCAATTACAAATAAAATACTACAGATAGGTCATATAAAAAGCAATTCAGCATATTACCCAAATAATACGCTATATAAAGTCTTTGACAATTACAGATATGTGGAGTCGGATAATATATACGGTCCTAGACAGTACTTTCTAAGCTCATTTAGTGGAAGCGCATATATTGACCAGATATTATCCTTTTCTATTAGTGGGAAAACCATAAATGAATTGACCAAATACATTAGTCAAATTGCAGCAGTAGATCATGCAGAAGCGAGCGTGTTTGTTAATGAGTTGATCGATTCACAGATATTAACCAGTGAACTAGAGCCATCTGTTACGGGAATTGAGCCTTTTGAACAACTTGTTAATAAATTAAAATGTAACGAGTTTGTAGATGATGATTTCCTAAATAATCTTTTGACGATTCAAAATGATATCCTTAATAGTAAACGTAATGTTGACTTATATAAAAGAATAGTTGAAGGGCTAAGTAAGAATATAGTCAGCGTAGGTATAGATTCCGGCGTTGCTCTACAAGTTGATATGTTTTTAACTACTAAGTCACAAAGTATTCAAAAAGACATTTTGGAAAGTATACTTTGTCAAATTAGTGAATTAGAAAGGCTCTCTTTAAAAATTGAAAACTCTGACTTAGAGCAGTTTGTGAAAAGGTTTCAGTTAAAGTATGAATCTGCAGAAATACCTTTGGTTTTCGCTTTGGATAATGACATGGGTGTCGGATATTCAGAAGCAACCGATAACTCTATTGGGGATAATTCTATTATAGACGACCTTGCGACTAACAACAAAGAAAAACAAGGAATGATTGAAATCGAAAATCGCTTCAACTATATCCAACATTTTGTATTAGAAAAATATAACAGATGCATTTGCAGTAATGAAACTGTCATAGATATTAAAGAAGAGGAGTTACAATTATTTACTGAAATGTCTAAAGAATACAGTTTCCCAAGCAGCATGGCAATAATGGGAAGTTTGTTTTCACAGAATGGTCGACTTGATATAAATAATTATATGTTTAATCTGAAAGGATTGTCTGGCCCGTCAGGTGGAAATCTCCTCGCTAGGTTTGCACACGGTAATAGTGAAATTAAGGATTTCACAAAAGAGATATTACTGGCTGAAGAAAAAGAAAATCCCGAAATTTTATACGCTGAGATAGTTCATTTACCAGAGTCAAGAATTGGGAATATTTTATTGCGCCCTGTATTAAGAAGTTACGAGATTCCATATGGCGGTATTTCAGGGATAGATAAAGAGTTCCAGATACCAATTACTGACCTTACTGTTTCTGTCCGCAACAGACAGGTGATACTTCGGAGTCGGAAATATAATAAAGTAATAGTTCCAAGATTGACCACTGCACACAATTATAGTACAAGGACATTGCCTATATATAAATTCCTCTGCGATATACAAAAGCAAGGTTACTATCAGCAAATTTGGGATTGGGGGGTATTGAATTCCAGCGCTTCTGTATTCCTGCCGAGAGTAGTGTACAAGAATCTTATACTTTCTAGGGCGCAGTGGAAAATTCAGCTTTCTGACATTAAAGGTCAAATAAGTTGGGACAATGATGATAAATTCATTCAATGGTCTTGCAATATTAGAAATAAATATAAAATAAATAGACAAGTAGTTTTAACATCTGGTGATAATGAGTTATTACTTGATATGGATAATACACTTAATGTAAAAATACTCGTTCAAGAAATAGAAAAACGGCAATCGGTTCTTTTGCAAGAATTCCTCTTTAATGATGAGAATTGCATCGTAAAGGATACAAATGGTAAAATGTTTGTAAATGAAATGATAATCCCTGTGAAAAGGTCGTCGTTAAATAAAGTGATATCGCCTATCTCCAACTATCAGCATATGCCGCAACGAAAATTTTTACCCTTTTCCGAATGGCATTATTTCCGGGTTTATATAGGCACAAAAAGTGCAGAGGAATTTCTTTTAAATGTATTGCTGCCCTTTATTGAAAATGGCCAACGAGAAGGATTGTTTGAAAAATTTTTTTTCATCAGATATAAAGATGATTTCAACCATTTACGTATACGGTTTTATAACAGGGACAAGAATAAACAGCAAGATTTATCTAACAAATTCTTGCAAACAATTTATTCATTCACTAGTCAAAGCTCAATTCATTGTGTAGAACTTGGGACATATGAAAGAGAAATAGAAAGATATACACCCCAATTTATGGAATCAATAGAAACAATATTCTACTACGATTCGATTCTAGTTTTACAAATATTGAGAGCCCTGCAGTTTATTACATCGACAAAAATCAAAGTGCTGATTGCTATTAGAACAATAGGAGCATTACTAGATGACTTTCACTTTACTATTGACAAGCGTGTTGACATTCTCTCAAAAGGCCAAAATGATTTTTTTCATGAATTTGGTGCTTCACCTGTTCTTCAAAAGCAATTAAATAAAAAATACAGGAAATTTCAAAATGACATTGAATCATTCATAGATAAAAATAATGATGTAAAGAATGATATACTTGAGGTGGCAAGCATCATAACCTTGCGGACTTTAAAACAAAGAGAAGTTATCGAATTTATATTGGGACAGCAAACTGAAATAGGAAGTGGTTTAATAACACATATTATTCATATGTTTATCAATAGGTTATTCACTACTCAACAGAGAAAATATGAGCTTGTTATATATCATTTTTTAAGTAAGCATTATAAATCGTTATTGGCTAGAGAAAAATCGCCTATTTAATTTGTAATCGGCAATAAAATATGTAATAAATGTTATGTGTAAAGGGTGTTAAATTGTATTTAAGAATTTTTACAGAGTATTTTCTTACTGCAACATCAATTGTTAATTTAGCATGTCTATTATTATTATTGTATTGGAAAGACAATACTGTTGAGACGTACAAGGTGTTGTTTGTCATCAAGATAATTTGCTCATTACCAATATACTATATAATTTATAATTTAAATAAACATACATTTTTATACTATTACAATTTGAATGTAGAGAAAAATCTTATTTATATTATCCCCTACATTTTTGACATAATTATATATATATCAATTGTTATTATATTCCATAAAGTATGCTTGATAGGTTAATAGCAGAAGATATTTATGTATCAATTCATGGTAGAAAGATACTAGATGGCTGTGTAATTGGATCGAGTTTAGGGACAATAACTGGATTATTAGGCAGGAATGGCGCTGGAAAATCAACACTTCTATCAGCAGTCTATGGCATAATATCAAGTAGTTCACTGATTCACGTCAATGCAACGTTGATTCGAAAAATATATACGAAGCCAGGACTTATTAATTTTTTGCCTCAGAGAAATTTTTTTAAAAATAAAAAATTACTCAGAGTAATAGAGGATTATGAAATCGATTCGGGATTACTTTATAGCATGTTCCCAGAATTTGAGGAATACCATCAAGTAGAATTGACTAAATTGTCTACTGGTTTGGGGCGGCTTTTTATTACAGTAGTAATTTTATTGCAAAATACACGATTTACTATTTTAGATGAGCCATTTATGCACATTTCCCCCATTCAATGTAAGAGATTGGCAGACTTGATGTTGGATATAAAGAAAAAAAAAGGTCTAATTATAACAGACCATCAGTATAAAATGATACTTGACATTAGTGATGATATCTATTTTATGGAAAATGGCAAGACAATATTTGTTAAAGACACAGAATTGCTCACTAAATACGGATACAGATGATATTGATTTATAGAGTTTTCGCTGTAATTGCCCCTATGTAATTGCTACAGTTCTCAATGTCTATGTTTATTAAATACAAAGTGACTTTAAGAGCTCAAAGTCATTAACCAATATCATTTTATATACTTATTGTATATGAATTATTTACTTTATCATGTTTTGGTAAACATGGTGTTTTATTGCTAACTGAATAATGAAAGAAGTACTAGTTATTGCGGTCAGGAATTAGGTTTTGGGTACAAGTTGGTAAAATGCAACCAGCCTGAGAACAGAATCTTCATTTCGGATATATGTAATTTAAAATTAAATAGTATTAAACAAAACCAGCACTATAATTGAACTAAGACATATGATTTCGAAAATACAATTTATATCAATAAAGTATTCACATACATAAGACCTTTGTTAGTGAATATTTTTAATGTCTTGATACTTTATAAATGATACACATGTATTGAAGCAGACAACACGTGTGTATTATTTATTTATGTTCATACTGTGCATCTTATTCAGTTAGCAGTATAAATTGGTTCTACAGAAAATTTTGTGGTAAAAAAATGGAACAATTAACCTATGTATTATGCAACCTACTGAAATCGCCCGGTTGCATGAAGTGTTTTTACTTGCGTAAACAGTTTATCCAATCTCGATTCTATTTCACATTGAAAGTAATGTTATTACTACGATTAAAATACCCTGTATGCTTTTTTCTTAAAAAGTCTACCACAATAATCCCCTAAAACATATAAATGTCTTTCAACTGATAGTTACGCTTTAATTGAATATTTGAATTTCACCCCCTTGATTGAACCTACCATACTGCACACCTTTCCCCCTCTCTGGCACTTCAATAACGCTATCTACATCATGCTGGAAGGTATTTGCACCTCGGAACCTACCATCTTTAGTAGTCTGAAAGATATAGATAAACGCTTTTTGTGGATACATTGCCTTTAACCTGTTTAGTTCTTCCGGTTGCAAGCCCAGCTTATTTACGCTATCCAGAAAGATGAAGTCATAGTACGTCAAGCTATCAGGCAGGGCAGAGGCAACGTACAAATTCTGATGTTTTACGTCTTTGTCATTCAGTTTATCCTGCAAGGTCTTATCCAACCCTTCTTCTTTTGCCACATACAATACCTTGCCATGATTCCGAGCCAGGTATCCGGCAAAATCAATACACAAATAAGACTTGCCCATCTTAGGCTTACCGAATACCATTATGGAGAAGTTTGTAGACGGATCACCAATCAAATCCAGCCACTTACCTCCTAAGCCAAGTGTTTTGAAGCGCATATTGGCAAAGTCCATGCTATTCATGATAACCGGTTTATCCCCTTGCAAATCATCATCAAATCCATTCAGATTGTGGCAGGAGCAACCGCCGAGAATACCTTCCAACCCATTCAGGCTGTTCTTCTCGATTTTCAGTACCTTAATGGACTTGTCGGAAATAAAGGTTTCGAGGTTCTTTTTGATGTCGTGGATTTCAATAATGTAAGGGTCGGTATCTTTTACATTACCTTTTTCGTAGGCACGGTTGATCTGACCTAGTAGCAATTTTGCCTTTTCTTTCATCCCAGCCTTACCATTTAGGTTGATATACCGCTTGATAAAACCCACGGAAGGCATCACTTTTTCGTCATTTGCAATTTTACTAAGGGCCTCAAGGGTTTCCGGCTTTAGTTGAAATGCGATTTTTGTCCCCATTTCATTGTATGTTTCAATCAGGCTGTCCTGAATAAACCGGATCTGTTTCGCATAAGTCGATGTCTTGCGTATCTTCTTCTCTAGTATAGATTTTTGGAGACTATTGAGAAAAGACAATACCTCCTCTTTCGTTTTTGATTTGCCGTCAAGATTCACGAAACGCTTGATAAAACGTATTTCATCCGGCATACGTTCCACCATTGTTGGCTCATGCTCAGAACTTACTTTGCTGGCTTTAGATTTGCTTTGCCTGCGCATAGCTTCTACCATGATCTCTTTTGCCGTGTCCTTCTGCTTTGTTTTTCTGGTGGAAGTCTTAGCTGCTTTCTTTGTGCTGCCAACAAAATCAGCCAGTTTTTCAAAATAGGTATTGATTGTTTTTTTTATGGTTTCGCTGGAATGATAATTTGTCCAGTTTGTGCCATTGCTGGTAACCTTGGTTACGAAGTCATGTCCTTTGCGAAGGGCTTCAGGAAGCGTGTTGAAAACCAAGCTATTGATTTGTGCATAATAATTGTCTGGTGTGTACATGGTTTTATATTTTATGCTGCAAGTAATTCAAGTTCTAATGCGAGTGCTTCCGCTTCCAATTCCAATAATAGAACCGTATTGTCCGGTGCAGTTTGTTCAGGAATTAATACTGGTAACTCAATTTTCTTGCGGCTGCTATACCTATGGTTGCTTTTGCCTATTTCGCTGAACTGTGCAGAACTAATGGTGACAGCACAACTATGGTTGATTTGTAAGACTTCGACAAGCTGGCTGATCCGGTTATCCTCGATCATGGCCACCATTTTATCAGACACCTTGTCGAAGTTGTTTCGTTCTACCATGGCTAATATTTGCTTGTCGAGGTATATTTCACCACCTTTTGATCGAGAAGCAGCTACGATAATTTTGTAATAGCCCCTTGTTCGGAACAAGGATACCCCGGTATTGGTAACGATCTGCCTTCCATTAACCAGCGATTTGATTAGTGGCAAGGCTTTAATGATCGGCACAACTACTTTGTCTTGTATCTGTTCGCCCGGATTCCAGTTCTCCGGCATTAGTATACCCTTGATTGTTTTCCCGTCATTGGTGGTGTAACTAACCAGCTTACCCTTGAAATCACTAAACGCCTGTAATAAGTTGCCAGTAATAATGTGCCTTACCTTCCGGTCAACATAGTTTTGTTTGGTATAGTCTTCCCATTGCCTCATCAGTGTCTCCGCATCCGGCTGGTATTGATCCGCACTTGCTCCTATGATAGACATTACATCTTCCGAATAAGAGGCTGGTATAGAGAGGTATTTGCTGCTGTTGGCAACGGCAAAACGAAGTTTTATGAGCGAAGGTGCATAAGGGTTGCGTTTTTTCTTATCAATGGTATATCCGATAAATACAGCCGGAACAAGTTCGTTGCCACCTGTAAAACTTTCAATCGGATATCTAAGCGTTCTCCCGGTATAAAAGAAGCGGAATATTTTTTCAAGGTACTGCCTGCGGTTGTTGGCTTTAACCCGGAGTACCTTTAGCTGCCCTTCTTTGGCATCTGTAAGTTCTTTCACCCGCTCCCTGATTGCCTGTTCCCGCTCGGTTGTATCCGTAACTTTTTTTATCTTTTTCTCTTCAGGTACATTCCTGGTCAACTCATCATACTTGTCAATAGCTTCCTGTTGGTCTTCCTGTAACCTGCGTTCGCTGTCTTGCTGGTATTCAGCAATCAGTTCCTGTTGCAGCGATAAAGCATCACCACCTTTTAGTGCTTCCGCAAGCAGGTTTTGCAGTTCAGTTGTTGTAAAAGGCTTTTTCAGCACATTAGCCCGAACCGTCTCCAGTATGCTATCCTCGCCAAATGCGCTGTCTGAACCCTTACCCATTTTTACCACTTTGGCACTGAGCGTTTCTGTGTCGAGGTTCATTGCTTCGACCTCAAGATCATATTCGCCTACCTGTCGCAGGTACTGCTCGTAGTCATTGTACCGCTCCGCTATCTCCACGTAAAAATCTTGCTGCATTTTAGTGGACAATACCGCTACACGCCCGCTCACCTTGTGCGCTGCATCTTCCGACACGGTTGTTTCCCCACTGCCATCTGCTTTGCTGTCCTTTAAACGAAGTGGATCGTCTAATAGGTCATTTATGTCCGGGTTTTCACCCAAATACTCCTTCACGATCTTATCACCGTACTTATTGAGAAAGTCCGGCACGTCTAATATTTTGGTGGATTGTTTTTGATTTGAAGTCGTATTGGCATCTAATGACTTTAGCTTTTTCTGAAGCATCATCATTAACCTCTTTTCAGCGGGTATGGCGGAAGTTACATAGTCATAGATAGGTTTCAGTATTTGCCCGGTACGGTTGATTCTGCCCCTTTTCTGTACTTCGGTGTTGATGTCCAACTCTGCTTGCAGCACGATCATTACCCGTTGGCGTACCTGATTAGCAGGTACTTTTGCTGTTGGTATCGCATGAGCCGATGCACCTGTGCTGCCGGACTGATTGATCATCAGTACGTCCACCTCATTATTATTGAATTGCCGGAACGCATCGTTAGTATTCAGCCGCTTACGGGATAACACCAGCCCTTTTCCTGTTTTGGTATTTAATTGCAATTCGTATTTGCGCCCGGTTACTTCCGCTACGGTGTAGCCAGCATCTTTTAATCTCTTCAGGATTACATCTATTGGGGATATGGTAATACCTGTGGACACGGAACGGATGGCTGCTGCAATGCGGTTATAGTCCACCTGCGCTTCCGGTGGCAATTCGCTAACTTCAAACTTTTTGTAAATGGAGTTTCCGTCCACGTCTTTTTCTGTATAGCGCAATATTCCATCCAACCCCTTCTTTAATACCTCAGAGAAGTCTGCGTTGATGGTATCGCCATCACTAACGGGTAAACCCTTGTCATTCTCAATGGTTTCAATGAAACTACCCATTGTGGAAGCAAAAGCAATGATTGGCTTTTTACCTTCCTTCAGGCGCATTACTGCCCTTTCTGCTACCGATTCCGCTTTGATGCTGAACAACATCTGGTTGATAACCTGAAATACTTTGCTGAAATAAGGCTGGTTATCTACGCCAGCCTGTGAAGTCCCTTCCCGTACCCCAACCTCTTTCCCTTCTGCAACGGCTATCTTATCCAATTCGGCTACCTGTTCATTAATGAACCTATCCTGAAAACTGATGATCTCCCTCAGTATTTCGGTTATGTTGTCGGCAATTGCCTTGTGTTCTTCCGCTTTATCATCAAGGCTGATATAGTTGACTTCAATCCCTTCAAAACTGCGTTCCCGTCTTAACATCTGCCCTTCGGCTACCAGTTGGGAACTTAGCACTTCCTGTAAGGCAACACCGCCCCTTGTAATGGCATCCACCAATTCGTCTTTACTCATGTTGCAATCCGAAATAGCTGTCTTCATGGCATATATCGGCATATTGTCTGGTCGTTTGGCAAATGTTGCCGAAAGGAATATCACTCCCTTGGTGTTGCCGACTACCCGTTGCAGAAATTCGCCCGTATTAGATGAACCGGAACTGTTATGCGCCTCGTCCAGTATGAAAATGTTGTCCTCGGCAATAGCTTGTAAAAACGATGGTTTTTCGGGTTTCTTTTCAGGGCTGTTGAATTGCGAATAGGTTGCCACCACAAAGTCATACTTGGCAGGCAATTCCCTCGAAGCAAAAATGGACTGCTGTTCCGGTGCCGCAGGTGCCTGGTACACAATATTGCCATCCTCGTCCTTTATATCGGTTTTGCTTTCCTTGCCATTTACGATAAAGGGCTTTAAATGCCCCGAACCAATAGCGGAAAGATCACGGTAGATGTCCGAGAACAGATTCGCTTTTTCTGTCAAAAAAACAGGTTTTAACCCCTGACAAACAGCGTAGCGGATAATGGAGGCGGCAATCCTTCCCTTGCCGATCCCGGTCTGGTCTCCGATAATCATGCCTTGCCCCCTTGCTTCAATATTATAGATTGCTGTAGCTACTGCATCGATCTGTTCCGCTGACAGGGCTTTGCAAAGAGCGGTATGGGAAGAGAACTTAAGCCGGTGGCGTACAAAACCATCTATGTCGCCACCTACTTCTTCCTTTATCTGTGCAATAGCCGATTGTGTTTCAAACGCCATACTATCTGGCACTTGGGTATTCAATACCACGCAACTTTCAGAAGCAGGCATATAGGGTGCGCCCAACTCGCCAAAACCAAATGCAGCCTGTAAACCGAGTGCTTCCCTTTCCAGTTCGCTTAACCTGTTCATTTTGTGTGCTGTTTTTGTGTCCATTGCATCTGTTACCCGTTCATACAGTTCATCAAAAGTTGTTACTACTTTATCCTTTTGTGCGTCATATACAGGTGCAACACCTGCTGGTTTTTGCTTCCTGCCATCAACCAGTATCAACCGCACATTAAACGATGTGCCTTGCCGGGAGTATAGTTTTTTGCCATCTATAAGCAATACATCTGCGACATGGTAACGGCTGTACAGATAATTAAAAAATATTCGGTTTCGACCTGCCTGTATCCTGCCTCTGTGATCCCAGCTTGTATGTCCACCAATAATGATAGCCGCCTTGCCGTCATAGGTCATTGTTTCCAAAGCACGCAATGCCATCAGATGGTCAAGGGTGTCAATTTTGAAGGTATCGAATAGTACAGGCTTATCCAATTTGCCAAAAGGCGGGTTGGTGATAACCGCTACAAAATTGTTTTGCACGTCAAAGAACGGCTTTGAAGCATCTCTGTCCCAAACATTGGCAAACCCCTGTGTGCGTAAATTCCGGTTACGGATCGTATCCACCTCATTGACATAGATCCGTTCCGGTTTTCCTGCTATTGTGAGTAAACCATTGCCTGCTGATGGTTCAAAACCATATCCGCCATGAATAGATAGCTTGTCTAAACCGCAAAAGATACCAGCTATATAACCTATCGGAGCAGGTGTAGAATACTGCTGCAACAAAATGGATTGGCTTGTCCGGTGCGATAGGTTGACCTGTTTATAGTATAAGGCTACTATACTATCAAAATGCTGCTTTACTGTCCCTGCACCTGCTGCTATCGCCCTTGCCTTACGGACAATCGCCAATTCCGTCAACTCCTTTACTTCTGTTTTGTCTGTAATGCCATAAGTGGTTGCCAGCTTTTCAATAGACGTTTTATTGTAAGACTTTCCGGTGGTTAAATCCTGTTCCACCTTATGGACGAACTGCATCAGCCGTTCATCCGGTAAAGTAATTGTGCCCTTTGATGACAAATTGTAGCTCATTGTTGTTGGTTAATACATGTAAAAAGACCTGTCGTTCCATACCTTATTAAAGTCTTTACTGGCATCCGCCCACCTGAAAGAAGTAAGTGTTCCGCTCTGCTTTATTTCCAAAATCGCCCAAACAGGTTGCGAGCCGTCTGCGTTAAGTGTGGAAGAATAACCTTTGTAGCTAAGGCCCGGAAAGGGGTCATCAATAAGCTGAGGTTCCTTAAAATGATCAGTAGTTCCATGTAGTGATAATTCAATCGCTGCTAATGCCGCTATTACCGTGTCTAGTTGTGAGGATAGGTTGGTTTCCCTGCTGTGCATCATTGCCTGCAATGCAATGACCAACTCATCCATATCATGCGTACCTGGATCGTCCACGTCAGGGTAGTTGATATATAGCTGTTGCAATACTCCCTCTCCGGTATTGATACAGATACGCCCGTTGACAATTGCGATGTCCTTTATGTGAGACTTGTTGATGAGGCGTACTGTATCTCCGGTTTCAACACGAATACCTGCTGCGGTATCATATATCCTTGTCCTCATTTTCTTTGTTTTTTTCATTCAGTTTGACCTGTTCTGCCAGCCCGTCTCCAATCAGCGTTCCCAAAAATCCACCCAGCATAACAAGGGGAGCGGCATCTTTTCCGGCTGCCTTCGCATACCAATAGGCAAGCAAGGAAGTAACGACTGTGGCTGTAGAAATGATTGTTTTCTCTTTCATGTATGATTCAATGTTTGATAAAGCTGTAAACCGCTATGCCAGATACCAGCATGACCCCAGCGGAAAGGATTTTGTTTTTAATGTGCAACCGCTTTGATTGCCGGGCAAATAGTTTGTTTTCTTCGAGTAGCAACTCATTATTTGCGAAACAGTTGTCAAATGATTGCCGTATTGTAGCATACATCTGTTGTCGTACATAGAGTGTGCTGTCCTTGTTGCTGATGATCTCATTTAACACACTTACTTCACTTTCATAAAGGCTATCCTTGTGAGCGGATTCAGTCACCCATTCGCCGACCGCTTCATGCAAGCTGTCACACATAACCAGTTTGGCAGGCGTATCTGTTGTTGCTCTTGACCGTGCTACAAGACCGTTAACCTGCTGTTGCAAACTCCGGTTACTTTCCTTCACCTTGTAGAGTTGCGCCTTTATGCCACTTTCCTTTACCTGTAATGAACTGGCTATTGCGGCAATCGAATCAAGTTGCGCCCTGTACATCTTGTCCAAATTGGCGGTAGCATTTTTACTGATCGGATAATCGGGCTTATCCCGCCCTTTCTGAGCCGGGCGTGGGTTGGTAACGTGGAATAACCCATATAGTGCTGCTATCAAGCAGAGCAGGGACAATAGAATGGTCAATTTTCTGTTTTTCATGTTCGTTGTTTTTGTAGTTGAAATAATAGTTGTTTGTAATGCTGTTTTATGGCAAGTCGTTATTTGGAGGGCTGCCCCTTTTTTCAAGAGAATAGCCGAAACACCCTGCAGCGATCAGGCTGGAGAAAGAGAAGAACATGAACTCCGGTATGTCTTTCCCAAAGAACTGCATGGCGATCCAGCTTGTGAGTAGGGCAAGTAGTAATAGCGCAATAGCAATTTCTCTCATGCTGTAATTGCCCGATTTGTCCTTGAATAACTCCTGAATGAATTTTTTCATAGCTGATGTGTTTTAGATAATTGTACAGTTATGCCGCCTGTTGTAATTCGGATTCATTGAGTAGGGTGTAACTGAAGCAGTTGCCGTATAGCTTGCTGTGTTTTTCACACAATGCCATGAATGCGTTGAAATCTGCTGCATTAGCAAATACCTGGCATCCGGCAGAGTGTTGCTCTACAACATTGGTTACCCCTTCTGGCTTCGCCCTGTGGATATTGATACCAAACAACCCTTTTTCCTCCTTGCCATTAAAGTCGTGTCGATCATCCCGTGTCGCATCCCTGATTACCGTAACTGTGCCCCGCTGTACTAGTGCCGTGTACTTGTTGCGGTGCAGTCCGATAATGTGGGAGTTAACGTATTGTCCAGCTTTAAGAATAGCCGTACCCGATACATTCATGGGATTTTTCAGCCAGTATAATCCGGGATCTGTTGTGGCAGGATAGCGGAGTGCTTTCCATTGCCCTTTGTCGTCCTTGTACACCGCATTGATGCTGTCATTAAAGACGTTGGGCGTTCTGTCGCTGCTTCGTATGCCAACGATATTGAGTTCAAATGGGCGCATAAGTACCCTGTAGCCCCGGCTCACCAGAGCGGCAATCATTTTTTCTGTCATTGTTTGGTTGTTAACCTGTTAAGAATGGAATGTCCGCATGCTATGCTGCGAGAAAGGCGGGGATGTAGTCGTTTAGCCATCCTATCAGGTCAAAGCCGGGATTGGCATAACCATATAGGTACAGGTTATCGGCAGGTGTTATCTGTGCTTCGGGAAAACGATCTGTCAACAATACAAGCGTATCAAACAGGATATCGCTTTGCTCTTCCGTCCGGTTGTCGGTGTGCCTGCCATACCTGTCCAGCCCTCCCAGCCATGCCACTTCTACTGTTTTATCTTCCTTCCTTACTGGTTTGAGGTTAAGCAGTTTGCCTCCTCTTGTAATGATGAAGTGATAGGGTAGCTTGTCGAGTTCTCTAACCCGCATATCCGGTCTTGTTCCCGTGTTGTGTACTACGATGTGCCGGACATGTCCATTGCCTGTTCTTTTTTTGTGTCTGTTTTTCATGTTATAGATATTTGATTGATTGTGTTTTGACTAAAAAATACTTGTTGTTGTTTTCAAAAAGGGTGTAGTCAAGCCTCCGTGTTACTTCGTTGCCCAACACCATCATCGCAGGCACTTGCAGGCTTTGGGCGGAAGAGATCCAAACGGTGGCGGGTTCTGTTGTTACTACCGGCTGCCCATCAAAACCAGCCAGGCTCCACTTGCTGCCATTGTATTGCAAACCCATACGAACGAACTCCATACCTATCTTTTGTTTCTGTTCTGCATTATCAAAGCTGCTGAGTAGTCCGTTGACAAGGGTCTGCCTTACTCCCCGCAACCGTAATTGCAGGAAACTGTTGCCAACTTGCTGGTAGTCCTGTTTGTTCCTGATGTTTTTGAGCAAACTCAGCACACTATCAAAATTTTTAGCTGATGAGGCAGCATGTAATTTTTTCGCTATTCCGGCAGCATCTCCGACATTACCACCCGCCTGTGTGAGCAGGTTGAACGCACTTTCTGTAACTGGCATTGGTATTCCGTACTTCTTCAGTGCATTGGCGGTTTCTGTTCCGAAATCACTATCAGCTCCGTACTTGGGTAAGGCACTGCTGCCATACTTGTCAATCAATGCCTGTTGCAAAGTCCTGACCCGGTCACCCTTGCTTCCTTTCTTCAATGGAAAATCGTCATTGCGGCTTTTGGTATAGCTTCCGGATGAAGGGGTAGGTGTTTCCTTTATGGGTTTAACGGGTTTGATAACCGGAGTAACGAAATCAGTATCGGTGATACTTATATCCGCATCGTTGCGGGTAGCCATGCGTTTCTTCATGTACTGCCAACCGAAGTAACCTGCGACACCAGCTACGCCTACAGCAAGGGTGGTCATGATGATCTGCCCTGTCTTGTCCTTTGCGGCAGGTTTAGCAGTTGCCCCTTTTACCATGGTTTGTTTTGCCCTTCTTGTCTTAGGCTGTTTGGGAGATGCTGCTTTGCTGCTCCTTTTTGTTGCCGCCTTTTTCGTTTTCGTTGCCATGTTTAATATTTTGGTTTGCCGGAAATAAGCTGCATCATCGGTGCGTATTCCCATAATTCAAGTTCGCTTTTGAGGTCGTCCGTAAAACTGTTACCATACATGGATTGATACACGGCTGCCATTTTCCGGTATGCTTCCTGTGTCGGTATTTCAAGGAACACCGCCCTGATTGCTGGCTCATCTGTTCCCGGAAACGGGCCATAGCTGATCTCAAATGCCGCCCTTACCCGTTTTGCCCAGCTTTGCAATTTTTCAGCCGTTACCTCGTTGACAGTCTCTTCGCCATGCTCCGGCTTTGTTGAAATGATTGCCAGTATTTCATTGTATTCTGTTGTTTTTAATTCACCCTGCATATCCGCCAGCAGGTTTCTGCCGTATAGCTTTTGGTAAGAGGTCATAACCTTTCTGAATTCACCCTTACTTGGTATTACCCGTACCACCTGCCGTAAAACATCTTTGTCCGTTCCCCACCAGCCGTCATTGTCAAAAGCCATTTTTATCTGCTTGGCATACGTTGCGGTATTGCCCTCTGTATAGGTTTTGCGCTGCTCATTGTTGGAGGTGGCTTTTTTTACAATTGTCCGCCCAAGCATTACCGCCCCTCCCAACACAAGGACACCCAGCAAGGAGTATTGTATTTTTTCACGGACGGTAAGTTCCCCTTCGCTACTTGCTTGTTCATTGTTAGTGTACACGGTTAGATATACTTTTTGGGTTTGTAAACTTTCTTAGCCTAATACTTGTTCCTAATTGAGTTTGAGGAATTTTTTTGCCAGCCGGGTGGTTACCGGGTCTTTCTCTACCACCAATGCTAGTTTTACCAGTTCGTTGGTTTTTAACTTGCTTGCAAGCATTGCCAGTGCATTGATCTTTTGTTCGGCTTCTTTTTCCGTAGGTGCTTCGATAGTGAAATCGTATTGATGTGTCATTGTTTTTTATTTGTCGTTAAGAATTTCGATTACTGTTTGTATTTGTTCCGGTTTGGTGGTCAGGTGTTCAATAATGGAGAACAAGCCCACCATTTGCAATTCATTGAGTTTTTTCTGTAGATCCGCTATCAACGCCATCCGGTTTTGGGTCATCTCATCTGGTTCGTCCGCTGGTTTTTGTTTTTTGAAGGTCACCTTAGACGGTTCCCCTTCCTGTGGGAGTTCTATTGATTGTTTTTCTGTTTCCGCACCAGCAAATAGCCCAGCAAGCATTTCACCCCTTGGCAGTTTGCTGGCATTGGATTTGATTATAGAGCCAATGAACGCATTGAGTAAGTCTCCGAGGTTGTTGTTGTCGGACAGCTTCTTGCTTTTTAAGGTGTTGATCGTCTGTTCCAGCGTTTCATTGTACTCCAATGCCTGATCCAGTTCGTCTTGTGTCCGCTCCAGATCTTCCTTCAGCTTCGCAACCATATGATCCCTGTTATTTTCATCGATCCTCATCTGCACCAGTTGATCAATTTCCCCAAGGCTGCCCAATCCGTTCACCGCTTTGCGGTTTGTAGTTTTTTCGTCATTGAAGTAGAAAGAATGCTTTGTGTTTCGGTTAGTTGTCGGACCATCGTAAATGAGGATACTAAGGCTGCTGGTATCATTCCTTATTTCCTGTTCATACTCATCAAACTCATCAACATTATTGGTTCGGGACACTACCTTAAAGCCATCCACTACAATTTCGAAGTCCTTCTTTCTGTTCTTTGATGCTTCTCTTAGCAGGTATCTTTTCAGACTATCCACCCTGTCCTGATCAAATTTTTCTTCTATCTGTGGCATTGCGCTTCGTTTTTAAATATTACCTGTATCATTTGAACGTGTTGCAGAGATGGACTGTAGTTGGTTATATCGAATATGCCCTGAAACTCGTATTGCAACTCGTTGACTGCTGTTTCTGTCAGGTCAAATAGTGCTGTTTCACCTTCTACTCTGATATGTGGTGATGGGTCAACCAGCACGAATAATGCTGTCCCTCCAGTTATTCTCTGTTCACCCAAAGGGGGCAGCACATAATGCCTGAAACGGAGGTTATACTGATCGCCTTGCCCAAGCTCTGCCGTTCTTTTTCGGATATATGCTATTGCCAGTTCTTGTGTCATTTTAGTTGTCTTTTCTTTCCGTCCATAAATACAGCCCGGCAGTATAAACCAGATCCCTGCTTATTCTTTTGCCATATATGTCGGTATAACTTCCATAAATGGTGTTCGTCTTGCCGATCCTTACTTGTTCCGGTTCCCGGTTGTAGCTGCCTACATAGGAATTTTGCTGCCAAGATGTATAGGTAGGGTTGAAGCCGGGCTGGTTCTTGTCCAAACTGCTGATGCCTACATGTACCTGAGTGCTGTAGCATTGGTTGGCTGTACCTTCCGCTTGCAGCTTTATCATCCCGGCAACCTGCCTGCCAATAATTTCCACCAGCGTTATACCCGACAAACCGGTTATACTTGCCTCTATCCCGATTATGCTGTTCACGTCTTTGGGGATAGCAACCTCGAAAAACACCTTTTGCCCTTGCCTTGTTATGGGAATCGGCACTATAATTACATTGGTCAGCATTGTTTTGCAGTTTATCGGGTTAATAGGCTTTCAGTTCACAATCGAGGTAGAGTGAAATCCGGTATGCCTCAAATGGTGCACGGCTATCATCCTTATCCTTGTAGTCGATCTTTACCAATCCATTACCGATGGGCATATTACCGGTCAGGTAGTACCGCTGGTTGACCGGACAATTAATACCGCTGATTACCAGTTTGCTTTCATACCCTTCAGGAAATATTTCCTGCCTGTTGATCTCTATCTTTTGCGACCCCCTGTAATACATCAGGTCGTCCTTATCCGATGTGAGCAACACTCCCTTTACAAAGGCAATCGTCTTATCCAGCTCGAATGTTTGGGTATAGGTTGCATCCCCTGCGGTTATCAGCAGGTCAAACCGCTTTTTGACGATGCCTGCTATATTGATCGCAGGCGTATTGTTTTCGTTCATCTGTTTGTTTTTTAATTGTTATACCACTACCTGCCCACCTGCACTCTTGTAGACATCGCTGAGTAATGCAAGGCTGCGCTCCCTTTGCCCATATCCAGCACCGGGAAGTGATGCCCATTCTTTTTTACATTTTTCTACCGCTTCTCCAAACCGTCCTGCCAACACCGCTTCCAATGCGCCTCTTCGCCGGATCAGTTCAATGGCGGCCTTGTTCTGGCTTGCCGGGCTAAAGTCCGGCAGTTGTAATGCCTGTTGTACACTTGTCCATGTCCGGTACAATATCTGGTATGCGCCTGCGGCTGTACTGGTAATGCCACTTCTGGTAATTGCGATATTCGGATGCCGGGCATAACTGTTGAATAACTGTCCGCCATAGTGCATACGGTAGGCGTTCTGTCCATAAGTACCTTCCGCATATTGGATCATGGTAAGAAAAGCTTTCAGGTTATTGTAGGGCGTTGATGCCCTTTTGTTTGCAGCCTTTGCTTTCTTACTGAATATCACCAGCAATGCAGGAACGGCAATGCTCATGGCTATGTAGGGCAGATAGGGTATGCTGGGTAGCCTTTTGCTTATCAGGTTTGCCATATTGTTTATTTAGGCGGCAGCTATTGCGGGGGCAATAGCCGCCGCTGCCTGTTATGGAGTGGTGATCGTGCCATGCAATGCCGCATATAGGTAGGTATTGGCGGGTATGCCGTCCATTGTGCCTAACTCAACGGTCAGTTCTATCAGTACATCATCAAGGATCAGCCGGGGGTTAGCCAACTTGTAATAGCCAGCAGGTACGCCATGATAGTTGCCTGTCTTGAATACACCACATCCTGTTTCCGGCACGATCTGCTTCTTGTTCGACTTCAGGTTAAGTTCTCCTGAAGCGATTGCAGGGAAAAACTCAATGCCTTTGTATTCCGTTGCCATAACCTTGTCATTGGTCGCATCCGCAGATGTACCAGCAAGCAGGATAATGCCGCTTACCAGCAATACCTGGTTTTTGGGCAGTTTGGCATTGGAAATGTTGCGCAAGCCTATTTCCTTTGTGTCCTGTGTTTCAAACATTTTTATCGTCTTGGCTCCTACCTTTTTGATAGAATAGACAATGGTATCTGCAAGGCGCAATTCCCCTTTTACCAATGACTGCTTGATATTGGGCGGCAGTTCACCGAAGTGTTTTTCCATCTCCGCCCTTGACCCCTTACTGGCGGGGCCGCTGTTTGCCAGCTTGTTGACAGTCTTGGCACGTTTGATGGGGTTCATGCTCCTTAATGCGCCTAACAGTTCCGCATCATCCAGCCCGTCCACACCGAGCAATGCGCCCTGGTTGCTGTACTCTTCAATTCCGTTGAATTCTAACATAATAGTTGTTTTTTGGTTTTTACTTTGGTTATTGATAGTTGTTTAATTGTTTGTTACAGGTTTAAATCTGATGCGTCCAGTGATGCCAGTTCTCCGATTTCGCCAAATTCTCCAAACTCCCCAAACTCTCCCATGCCCGATACCTGCATCTGGTCGATACCGCTTTGTGCAATTTGCTGTTCCAAGTCCTCAAGGGCTGCCAGTTCATCGTATGCGCCATTCACATCGTTGGGGTAATTGAAGAACTGGAGTTCCCCGATACCATTTGCAGATTCAGTGTTAGCAGAACGTTTGCCAGTCAGTTTGTCTATAAAAAGCTTCTCGGAAAAATTGTCTTTGTAGGCTTGTATGCGGTTTAGAATTGCTTGTTTGTCCAGTCCTTCCAGCCCGTTCACAGATTTTGATCTTTGAAAGCCATTGGCTGCCATCAGCCCGATCCCGAACAGCTTTAACAAGTGGTTGTCTGTAAAGTGTCCCGCACCTGTTAACCCGATTCCGACAAGGAGGGAGGGTTTGCCTATTGCCGCACCCGCCACACCGCCACCTATTACACCAATCAGCAAATCTTTGCCTGTTTCGAGGGCTGAATTTTTTATGTTGTCCTTCGTCTGTAATCGCTGATGAAAGTCAATAAATCCCGCCTGTTTTGCTTTCTGGGCAAACTTATTTTTGCCACCTTTCTTTTGTTTTGCCATTTTGGTTTGTTTTAATTGTTGAAGATGAATCACAACAGTTTGACTGATTTTTTCTTGCCCTGCTTTTTCCCTTTGTTTCTCTGGTGGTTTTTTCTGGAGGGAAGCCCGTGCATAGGTTTTGCCTTTGCAGGTAAAGGGGTATTAGATTTGGATTTCATAGCAGAGGCTGCTATGGCTATTATCGTTAACCCGCCTATGCCTATTCCCACGGGAAGTAGCCACTTTTTATGTTTGTTCCAAAAGCCTTCTTCATTTGTACCTGCACCCGTATCTGTGGCTGCTTTTGCCGCTGTCTTTTCTTCACCCTCGGCTATTTCGGTACTTGTCTGTGCTGCTGGTGAAACATCCTTAGTAGCTCCGCCTCCGCTATCGCTGGGCATTGGGTTGTCGTATGAAGCGGATGGAGTTGTGGTACTTCCGGGCGATCCGCCACCGCCTTCATTGGTTGCAGATGGGCTTGTTGGCGTAAATGTTTCGGCAGGTGATACACCAGCTTCGCTTGCTTGTTGGGTGATCGCCTGAGTTTCTTTTTCCGCTGCTGCATTTTCAGCCTCGTTGAAGTCTTTAGAGCCTTCGCCTTTGCCACCGAAGATGTCGCCAATTTTCTTGATAAGCCCGGCAATCGTTGCGATTGCGCCCGATGCTGCGGCAACCACCGCAAGAGTAACCGGTTCTCCTAATTCGCCAAGCGACTGATACCCATTTTCGGAATAATATATTTCAGGGCCAAGCAATTGCGACAATGAAGTATGTACGCTCATTTGTGCCGTATCACTCCTGTTTCGCAAGCCATCGAAGCCGTCAAAACCATTTACCGCCTTATCGCTATTACCCTTGCCACCGAGTATTGCCTTTTTCAGATTGGCAGGGTTGCCGCCAGCACCATAAAAGATGTTTTCTAGCTTTTGCCTGGTCTGCACCAGCTTATTCCACCTGTCCATCTGCATCCCCTTCGCTTTCGCCTGATCGGGGGTGAGGTAACTCCACCGGAGCCGCTTTGCCACATTACTCACATTCAGCTTCATACCAGCCAACAATCCATTACGAAGGGCTACTGTTGCCGGATTTACTTTGTTGACGACATTCAGCACCTTTTTCAGGTTGGCTTTTTTAGCTGTGGTAGCTATTTTCTTACCTGTATTCTTTACAGCACCTCCGGCTGCTTTTGTGACCTTTTTTGCGGCAGCGCCGATCTTTTTGAATACACCACCGCCCTTTTTATTGCCGCCACCGGAAGCTGGTGCGCTTGCTTTCTTTTTAAACAGCTTCCCTAATTCTTCCATTTCGCCTGTGCCGTCAAACAGGCGGTTGTCGTTGTAGCCTATATCATCTAAGCCATCTAAGTATTGTAGATCCATTGGATAGTCTTTTTTTTCGCTGTATGGTACTTCAAAATCAAATTGGTCTGTCACACAGTCCAGTATTACGTCCCTGCCGTTACAGTTGGCAATAGGATAGATATGCTGGAAGTAAGGTTTGCTGTACTTGGTTATTCTCAATTGATGCGCAATACCTAAATTGGTAAGTATGCTGCTGATGAACGTGGTATAGCAATCACAATCAACTCCGGCGTGACGGTCATGCCATGATCTTGCAGGACTTCTGATCTGCTCGTAGCCATCTTTGTCCCGGCGGTAGGCAATGTGATCGTACACGAACTGCCAGATATTACGGCATGTGTCGTACTTGTTGTTTCCTTTCAGCACTTTGGCAATAGCCTTTGTATGATGGAGTGTCTTACGCACTACCTTCGGAATAAATGCTACTGTATCGCTTACTCCGGCATTTGTCATTATGGTATGTGTTGCCGCATTTGCATCTGGGAACAATCGGCTATACTGCTCACCGCTTTTAATGTTTCGTTTCTTTCTTGCTTCCACTATTTACTTTTTTAGGGTCATGTCCTGTTTGTGTTCAATAGCTACCTGCGTTACGCCTAAATCCGCAGTGGTGATTACTGATATGGTCAGTGTTATAGGCTGCTTGTTCATCAGGGCTTTGATGATGTCGTAGCCAACCGAGAAAAAACTTAGCACGGGTACTTTAATCATTATATCCTTTATCATCACCTGCCCAAATGCGGGTATTTTTATGTCCTTGTTGACAGCCTGAGAACTTCCTAACAGTGCGTCCTTGTGATTCAACTTGACAAATGGATACTTGATTTTAAAACTTGCACCAGTTGGATTTTTTAGTAACGCATCTACTCTTACGGTTAGTCCTTCAAGGCTTATCTGGTGAATGTTGATAACAGGTATAATTTCCAATTGTGCCTGCGCTCTTTTAATGTTTTTCAGGTAAGCAATGGCGGCAATGGCTCCGGCTCCTATTACAGTGCCCGCCAGAATTTTGTTTGCTGTACTCATTTGTTTTTCGATTTACGTTTCTGTTCCAGGTAGTCAGCAGTTATCTTATACCCAAGCCATATTGCCCCGCCAAAAAATGCCTTGAGGCTATAGTCCAGCAAACCATTCATATCCACATTGGCGAGCAGTATTGTTCCTGTAAGCATCACATTGCTGAAATTTGAGGTTGCGTTTACTGTGTCTGGTTTCATCATTTTTTTGCTTTTGTAGGACAAAGGTCTATTGCCATTCTGGACTGCTTTCGCCATCAGGAGCGATATTCCCCGATCAGGACAAAATCTCCCCGATCAGGACAAATTTTCCCCGATTTACTAGTGCTATTCAGCGATTAAAGTGCCGGGAAAACCAATTTTTTCAATAATTGTCTGTACCTGATTGACGGTAAAAAAGTGTCCTTTCCGCTCTCCGATCTCTTCAGCAAACGGCTGTAGCCATTTATTAAATGTCTTTTTGCTTACCAGATACATTGCACTAAGTTGCAATGGCGTGTATGGTTGTAGCGGAATACTTGTTGCAGCAGTTGTATTGATTGTCTTGCCCATTATTATTGTATTGAGTAGTTAAGATGAATGATAGAATTGTAGAAGTATTGAAGTAGCTTGTATGCTTTCAATTCAAGTAGCTTCTTCCTGCACCGGGTAAATACTTTGGCAGAGGGCTTTAGCGAATAGTCAAGGTAGCAACTGGCGATAACGGAGTTTTGTTGCAAATAGCCGGGTATTTCTTCCCGTTGTAGTTGTAACCGCTGATACCAGCTTTTAGTTCCTGCAAAACCGAATTCATAATTTCTGTTGAACCACACAGAGGGGTTGGGGACATATCTTTCAGGACGGGCGGAAACGTATCGGTCTGTAAGTATTATACGTTCGCAAAAGCTGGTAAACGCTTTTTTCTTATCCGTTGACAACTCAAAATAGGACTGGATGGATTCCAATGTCCTGTTCATATCTTCTTTGCTGAATGTTTGCTGCGGCCATAAAATGGTACGGGCGAAATTCCATGCGGCATTGGAAAGTGTATCAATGGCGACTACCTGCCTTTTGCGGCCAGGTTGTGTGTGAGGTACGAGGTCTATAATCTTTGCTGTACGCATATTTCTTTGTTTTGCGACACAAAGATGCTATCACCGCAAAGTGGCACTTTCCTGTTTCTAACACTTTCTAAACGTTTCTCAACAACATTGAATAAAATTGATACTTTTTAAACGTTTGTAGCATTTTCTGCACTTTTTTGACAGAAGTTGACAGTTTGTGCATGTTGTTGCATTTTTTTAAACGTTTGTGCAATTTTTTGATCGAAAAAGTAGCTGTAAGATGTACCAGGGGGAGACGAAATCACGATTTCAGGATTCGCAATGGGTTCGTGGGGGATTCGCGGGGCGTTTGAAAATGTTTGAAAATGTACGTTATTATTCACGGCAGTTCGGTTTTTCGTGAAAATGCCAATTTTCGCACAACTCATTGTGATGAGCTCATTACCAGAGTAATAAAACGGAAAACAATTAGGAAAATAAATTGGGCAAATTACAAATTGTTTTTTAGATTTGTCCCGAAAAGAGAAAAGAAGATGATATGATAAACAAGAACATGATTGTTTTAGCGAGAGAGGCGAGGGGGATCACCCAACTGGAATTAGCAGAGAAGATAGGTGTGGCAAATACCACATTAAGTAAAATGGAGAAGGGTGATCTGAACACCAGCGATGAAGCTATTGGGCTAATTGCTGAGGCGACAAATTTTCCTGTTTCCTTTTTTAATCAGGAGAATGATATATACCCTGAACATTTGAATTACCGTAAAAGAGATAGTGTTGCTCAGAAACTACTTACCCCGTTAAACGCTAACGTAAATATCGTAAGACTGCATATTCAGCGATTATTGTCTGAATTAAACATAAAGAAGTCAGATTTACCGTCATTTGAGGTTAACGATAAAAACACGCCTGCCGCTATTGCAAAGAAAATACGGAAGGCATGGAAGGTTGATAGTCCAATTATTGAAAAAATTGTTGAATTGTTTGAAAGCAAAGGAATTGTTGTCACAAGTTTTGATTTTGGTACGGAGCGTGTTGATAGCCGTTGTGTGTTAACCGATGACTTGCAGCCGATCATTATTTACAATAATACTTTGCTTGGCGACCGTCAGCGGTTTTCATTGGCATTTCAATTAGGGCATCTTGTTATGCACACTTCAACTAGTGTAGATTGGGAAAGGGACGTTGCGCATGAGGCAAACTTGTTTGCTTCTGAGTTCCTGATGCCGGAAGCAGCCATCAGGGGTGATTTTGAGAATGGTGTAACGCTGCCATTACTTGGAGAGTTAAAGCGCAAATGGAAAGTGTCGATGATTTCTTTATTATATCGTGCTGATGACCTCGGCTACCTCACACCCAATCAGAAACGGTACTTATTACAACAATTTAATGAGCAAAAGATGCGTAGGAGGGAACCCAAAGAACTTGATGTCCCGATTGAGAGAGAATCATTGGTAAAAAAATGGATCAAAGAATTAAAAACTAAACAGAAGCTGAATGATAAAGGGGTGGCTTCCCTGTTTCATCTAAATATGGATGAATTTACGACACGCTACAATTAATATCATGAAATTACTATCTCACAACTCCACAGCGAAGATGAAATCAAGACACAAGCGTATTAACAGTTAAACAGTTTGGTATGGACACTATATCCAAGAATAAAACAATCCCGTTGCGGCCCTATTCACTGAAAGAACTCGCTGCACTATATGAAGTTAAGCCCAGAACCGTAAAGATCTGGCTTCAACCATTTTCTTCTTTCATCGGAGATAAAAAAGGTAGGTTTTACACAATAAAGCAAGTTGAAATCATTTTTGACAAAATTGGCGAACCAAATGAGATGGATGCTGCCTGATTTTTTTGAAATCGGGGAAAATTTGTACTGATCGGGGAAAATCGAGCCTGATCGGGAAAGCAGTTTTTCAGGACTGGATACTTTGCACGAAATATTAATTTTATGAGTTGCAAAGCGTTAAAGCCGGAGAAATTAAGAGTAGATGCTTTTACAGATAAGGTGTCTTTAGAAGTAATGAGAAGTATCTGGAATGACAAAGAACATACATATACGGACGAGCAACTGCTGAAAATGAGGGAGTGGGTGTATGTGTTGGCAGATGTGATTTTTAATGCTTCCAAAAAGAGAAAGGGAAACAACATTATTAATTTAAACCCCATTAAGAATGAGACAGAAGAAAGCTATCCTTTACATCCGGGTGAGTACAGACGAGCAAGCTGAAAAAGGACACAGTTTACGGCACCAGGAAGAGCGGCTGCGTAATCACTGTGCCATCAATGGCATAGAAGTAGTTGCACTGTACAAAGAGGATCACTCCGCTAAGACCTTTGAAAGGCCAGAGTTCAGGAAAATGCTGGAGTTCCTGAAAAAGAACAAGAGATATGCCGACTTGCTGTTATTTCTGAAATGGGACAGGTTTTCACGAAACGCACCTGAAGCATACAACATGATTAGTGTGCTTGGGAAATTGATGATAGAGCCGCAAGCGATTGAACAGCCGTTGGATATGAGCGTGCCGGAGAACAAGATAATGCTGGCGGTGTATCTTACAACTCCCGAAGTGGAAAATGATAGAAGGTCGCTGAATGTTATTGCTGGTATGAGACGGGCTTTAAAAGATGGAAGGTGGATGTGCAAGGCACCCAAAGGCTACATGAACAGAAGGGATGAAGCCAACCGACCTTGCATTATTCCAAGTAAGGATGCGCCATTGGTTAAGTTTGCTTTTGAGCAGATGGCAACCGGGCAACACAATATTGAAGCAGCGAGAAAATTAGCCAACGCAAAAGGGCTGAAGATTAGCCGGAATATATTTTGGCATATGGTGCGCAATCCCATTTACATTGGCAAGATCGTTATTCCACCCTATAAAGACGAAGAAGCAACAATTGTGCTGGGTAAACATGAGCCAATTATCTCTGATGCTTTATTTTATGCGGTACAGGATGTTATATTGGGAAGGAAGAAGGTAGGGTTTCCTACCCATAACAGTAAACAGGAGGAATTGCCCTTGCGGGGATTTCTGAAATGCGCTAAATGTGGTAAGACATTGACGGGTAGTGGTTCAAAAGGCAATGGAGGTAAATATTATTACTATCATTGTTTTGAAGGCTGCACAGAGCGTTTTAAAGCACCAATGGCTAATGACTTGTTTTATGGGCTATTAAATCGGATTAGCGGCAATAAGAAGCTATTGCAGACCATTAAACACATAACTACTGATCACTACAAAAAGAACAATAAAGACCAATCGCTTGAAGTTGAGAAAGTAGATCGGGAAATTGAAACCTACCGCAATAGGCTACAGAATGCTCAGACTTTAATGTTAGATGGAGCCTTGGATGCTGGTGAGTATCGCAGTATCAAGTCGAGATTAGAACCGGAAATTGAACGGCTTATAAGAAGGCAAATCAATTTAAGTGAGAAGAACCCGGAAGAGCAGGAAGTAATGGAATTTGGGCTCTATTTTTTGAGTAATATGACGAAACTCTTTACAGAAGCGAGTTTGGAGGCAAAACATCAAATTATTGGTTCGATGTTCCCTGAAAAGATAGTTTTTGAAAATAAGGAACTTCGAACCAATCCTGAGAGCGGTGTCCTTCCGCTACTTATCAATGCCACAAAGGATTTCACGCTAAAAAAGGGGAAAGGGTCGAATAATTTCGACCCTTCTTCCCTTTTGGTGCCCCAGACGGGAATTGAACCCGTACTCGCCTTGCAGCAAACAGGATTTTAAGTCCTGCGCGTCTACCAATTCCGCCACCAGGGCATTCTGACTGAATAAAATAGTTTCACAATGGTAGTATATGAAACTAGGCAAAAAAAATTCCATCCGTATCTGATCCGAATGGAATTCTTTGAGCGGAAGACGAGACTCGAACCCGCGACCCCAACCTTGGCAAGGTTGTGCTCTACCAACTGAGCTACTTCCGCATATCTTTAAGAACTTTTGAGAGTGCAAATATAAGTCCGCAATGTTAATTTACAAACTTCTTTTCGTAAAATTTTAATCCTTATGGGAGTACTGACAATAGTGCTTTCGGCATAGTTTTTCAATGCTTTAATGTCGTTAGTTTCTCTCAAGTTTTCTGGTTTTTCAGCGCTACGCGCTCTGTTGTCAAATAATCGATACTGCATTGGGCATAGGTAGGCAAGGTCAGTATAGCTAACATGGTTATCTTTGCTTGCAGTATGGCTAAGAGTTCGTTCTTATCGCTGGTAAAAAAAGACTTTCTCATAGAGTGGAGACAAAAGCATGCCCTCTTTGGGGTATTGCTCTATGTTGGTGCTACTGTGTTTGTCGTTTACATGATGAATGGTCAGCCAGAAGCCAAAGCTTGGAATGCACTTTTTTGGCTCACTCAATTGTTTGTTGCGGTCAACTCTATGGCCAAAAGTTTTTTACAAGAGCATCCACATAGGTTCAGATATTATTACAGTATCGTAAAGCCAGTTACTTTTTTGCTAGCTAAGCTCACCTATAGTACTTTACTCATGATACTTATGACGGGTATGAGTTTACTACTTTATGCCATGATGCTAGGTTGGCCAATGACAAATAGCGTTTTGTTTGTTGTCATAGCTGTTACTGGTAGCGTTAGTATGTCTGTGGTATTTACGTTTCTATCAGCTATAGCTGCCCGTGCCCAGCAGAATTCATCTTTGATGGCTATTCTAGGTTTTCCATTGGTTACGCCTGTTCTTATGATACTTAGTAAGCTTGCGTCGGCAGCATTACAGCCGGTTTACATGCCTGGATGGTGGGGGTTGGCGCTAGTGCTTATTGGGTTAGATATTCTTATTGTATTTCTAGGTATGATACTTTTCCCTTTTTTGTGGCAAGAATAGCTATCCAATTTAAATGCAATTTTTGCATTTTGTATTGACTCTTTTGCGTAAATTTACATCATTGTAATCCGTATAAAGATAAGAATATGAAAAAGATACTATTGAGTGCCATAGCGGTCGCGGCTTTGTCTACTACTTATGCACAATCAGCAGCTACAAACCTTACCACTACTCTTCGTCAGCAATCTACAGCAACTGCTGGCAAACAATCTCCTACTCAAAAAGCAGCTACTTCTACTGCTGTAGGAACAAGTGCTACAGCCACTGCCAATAGCGCTACTGTTAAGCAAGCGCCTGTCACCAACAAAACAAAACAAGCAGCACAGCCAGTAAGCAACACGGCTACTCGTAAAAAGTAATTCCTTATTTAGGTTAGTTATACGCGCTACTTACGCATTACGATGTGTAAGTAGCGCTAGCTTTTTGTAGTTATTGCCTCATCTTATTCGGTTGGCTGTACTGAGAGTTAAAGTCGACTTAACCTGTTATCTTTATGCCATAGTATGAAGTCGAAAAGAATAATTTGCACTGTTACAAACGACCTGAACTATGATCAGCGGATGATTCGTATCTGCAATACACTTACAGATGCAGGTTATGATGTAACATTAGTGGGTTTTAAACGCAAGAAAAGCAAACCTCTAGAGGATCGAAAGTTCAAACAAGTCCGCTTGCCAATAATGGTAGAGCAGGGGAAATTGATGTATGCCCACTATTGGTTCAATCTGTTTTTTTTTCTCCTTTTCAGAAAAGCTGATATTCTCTGTGCCATAGATTTAGATACCATATTGCCAGTATATTACGTTTCTAAATTAAGAGGGCTAAAGCGGGTACATGATGCTCATGAGATTTTTACTGACCTCAAAGAAGTGATATCTAGGCCCGCTGTTTACAAAATGTGGGGATGGATAGCTCGTAACATTATACCAAAGTTTCCAATAGGGTATACTATAGGGGAGTGTTATGCCGATGATTTTAAGGCTCGTTATGGGGTTGACTATGGCGTAGTGCGCAATGCAACTATACTAAAACCTGTATCTATACCCGAGAAAAAAAAACGTTTTATACTCTATCAGGGAGCCGTGAATGTTGGTAGATGTTTTGAGCAGCTGATACCAGCTATGAAGCAGGTAGATGCCAAATTGATAGTATGTGGAGAGGGTAACTTTACTGAACAAGCGCGAGAATTAGCTCGGCAACATGGTTTGGAGGATAAAGTTATATTTGAGGGGTATGTGCCACCAGCAAAGTTGGGCGAATATACGATTAATGCTTATGTAGGTATAACCTTGTTTGAAGATACCAGCCTAAGTAACAGATTGTCTCTTGCCAATCGTTTTTTTGACTATATGCATCATGGTGTGCCACAGCTTTGCATGGACTACCCTGAATATGTAAGGGTTAATAACGAATATGAAATAGCCACACTGATATCTAACAGCCACCCAGATACCATAGCCGCAGCCCTCAATAAACTACTTAATGATGATACCTACTATGCTCACTTACAGCAAAACTGTTTGAAAGCAAAAGAGAAGTATTGCTGGCAGGAACAAGCAAAAACATTACTAAAAACATATGAGAATTTGTAGTTAACAAATACTGATTCTATGTCCAGTAGCAACAACAATATAACTTTTAGTGTAGTAATACCGGTTTACAATGGTGCTGCTACCATATTGCGTGCATTAGCATCGGTTGTCAACCAGCGGTACAATCCGCACCAGATAATAGTGGTAGATGATGCCAGCACTGACAACACGTGCCAATTGATAAAAGATAAATATGGTGACACCATAACCTTGATATGCAAAAGCATAAATGAGGGTAGTGGTGCTGCCAGAAACGATGGCATGAACGTAGCCACGGGTAGCCATATCGCATTCTTAGATGCGGATGACATATGGCACAAATACAAACTACAGGTAATGGCAGACGTGCTTATATCAAAACAAGACATAGTGTTATTATATCACGATTATACGCTAAATGATGTTTCTAAATCATTGGTGCCCCATGAGTTGCTGGTAGATAAAGTGTCATTTGGTAGGTTGCTGGTGGGTAACTTGATAGCTACACCATGTATGATAATAAAAAATAATGCAAAATGGAGATATGAACCATCAATGAGGTATACAGAAGACTATGATTTATGCCTTCGGATAACCTATTATCATAGTGCTTACTACTTGCCTGTGCAGCTTACGGGGCTATCTAGGGCTATAACCACTCCTGGAGGGATAAGCTCCAACAAATGGGCTATGAGAAAAGGAGAACTCAATGCTTATGCCAGACTAGCACAACTAAATAAGTCGTTTATACTACTGATTCCTATTTTGTGGGCTTGGAGTCTTGCAAAACACGTCATTAAGCTCGTAAATGATGCTTCTTCACCTTCCCAATAATGCTAAGTTGTTTGCTTTATCAGCAAAAGGACTGCTTATGTGATTCGTAAAAACAATCCTTTTGCTGATTTGTATTAAGCTACTTCGATACCCAGCTCTTCTATTAAATCTTTCTCTACGCGTAAGTTGTTGATAATAAACACCTGACGGTCTGGGGTGTTTTTGCCCATGTAGTATTCTAGTAGTTTTTGAATCTGTGCATCTTGGCTCAATAGCACAGGGTCTTTTCTGATGTCTTCTCCTATAAACTGTGCAAACTCTTCAGGACTAATTTCACCCAATCCTTTGAATCGGGTAATCTCGGCTTTGTTTCCTATTTCTGCTATTGCGCGTTGCCGTTCTTCGTCAGTATAACAATAGATTGTTTTTTGCTTATTACGCACCCTGAATAGGGGTGTTTGCAATATGTATACATGGTTTCCACGCACCAGATCTGGGAAGAACTGTAGGAAAAATGTCATTATCAGTAGTCTGATGTGCATACCATCTACATCGGCATCGGTGGCTATTACTATGTTTTTGTAGCGTAGTCCTTCTAGTCCTTCTTCTATATTCAGCGCATGTTGCAGCAGGTTAAATTCTTCGTTTTCGTATACTACTTTTTTGGTAAGCCCGTAGCAGTTGAGGGGTTTACCTCGTAGGCTGAATACTGCTTGGCTTTCTACACTACGGCTTTTGGTGATGCTGCCGCTGGCACTGTCCCCTTCGGTTATGAAGATGGTAGATGCCAGTTGTTTCTCCATAAACTCCTCTTTGCCCTTGGTAGGTGGCTCATCATTGAGGTGAATGCGGCAGTCGCGTAGTTTTTTGTTGTGCAGATTAGCTTTTTTTGCACGGTCGTTGGCCAGTTTTCGTATCCCAGATAGTTCTTTTCTTTCGCGTTCGCTTTGTTCTATTCGTTTTTTGAGAGCGTCTGCTACCGCAGGGTTTTTGTGCAAGAAGTTGTCGAGGTCTTTGCTCAAAAAGTCGGCAATAAATGCCTTCATAGACGGGCCGCCTTCCCATACATACTGCGATCCTAGTTTGGTTTTGGTTTGCGACTCGAATACGGGCTCCTGCACCCTGACAGATATAGCGGCACAAATACTCTGCCTCACATCTGCTGCTTCGTAGTCTTTTTTGTAGAAGTCGCGTATGGTTTTTACAAATGCCTCACGGAATGCACCTTGGTGTGTACCACCTTGGGTAGTGTGTTGTCCATTTACAAACGAGTATAGGTCTTCGCCATAGTCGCCATTGTGGGTGATGGCTACTTCTATATCATTACCTTTCAGGTGTATGATAGGGTAGCGTAGGGTTTCTGCATTGGTTTTTCGGGTGAGGAGGTCTAGCAGACCGTTTTTAGATACAAAATTTCTGCCATTAAAGTGTATGAGTAGCCCTGCATTGAGGAAACAATAATTCCATACCTGATTTTCGAGGTAGTCGTGCAGGAAGTGGTAATGTTTGAAAATGGTTTCATCGGGTCTGAAGACAACAAGTGTACCATTTGCCATGGTTGTATCTGTTTCTGGGTGCTCTTTCACCAGTATGCCCCGTTCAAATTCCGCAACCTTGGTTCTGCCGTCTCTGAAAGAAGATACTTTGAAGTTCTTACTCAGTGCATTTACCGCCTTAGTACCTACACCGTTGAGCCCCACAGACTTCTGGAAAGCTTTGCTGTCGTATTTGGCACCTGTATTTATTTTGCTTACTACATCTACTACTTTGCCTAGCGGAATGCCCCTGCCATAGTCGCGCACGGTGACCATGCCATCGGCTACTGTTAGTTCCACACGTTTGCCCTGACCCATCGCAAACTCGTCTATACAGTTGTCCATCACCTCCTTTACCAGTACATATATACCATCATCTACACTAGTGCCATCGCCTAGCTTACCTATGTACATACCAGGGCGCAGGCGAATGTGCTCCCGCCAGTCGAGCGATTTAATACTGTCTTCGTTATATTGATTCTGTTGTTCTGACATTTTTGTTACTGTGTCTTTGTTCTGATTTGGTGCTGATACTATTTTTTTTCAGGTGATACCGTTTGAACCACCCGGTGTAGTTGGGGTAGTGAACACCACCTGAATGTAAACTGCGTCATACTGCAAGCATGATGTAATGGTCAAAAATAAGAAATAGCTTGGTCTTAGGAACAATGAAATAATAAAGTGCATCTCTGTAGCATTATTACCTAACAATTGTTGTTTTACACCTAAGTTTTGTGTTTGCTGAGATTTCCGGTTTGTTTCCGGTCATTTCATGGGTTTTGACACTTAAGTCGTTGATAATCAATACTATTCATTTTTCCGGTGTGTACGCATTTTCCGGTTGGGTTTGTTTGTCTGAACCACTGATTTATCTGATTCTTTTGATTCACATGAATTGGGTTGATATGCTGGTGCGCTGTGGTCATATTTGGTTTATTGTTTATTTCTAG
>JAIXSZ010000027.1 GCA_027484425.1 Sphingobacteriales bacterium | reverse complement strand
TGTATCTACGGCAGGCACGGTTGCCGGTTTCCGACCGGCGAATTAAAATTATTGATAGTTGCAACCACCATGCCCCCCCAAAGTAAACCCTAAAAGTATGCAGCAACTACCCCTCAAACGAACCGGAAATTGCCTGCAAACCGGAAAAGTGAATAGTATTGATAATCAACCACTTATCCATCAAAACACATGAAACAACCGGCAAAAAACCGGCAACTTTGTAAAAACTTTACTACATGGACAATACCAGAGTTTACCGCATGTCTCTAGCCAGTGTCTACCCACACTACATCAACAAAGCAGAAAAAAAGGGACGCACCAAGCAAGAAGTAGACGAAATAATATGTTGGCTCACAGGCCACACCCTACAATCATTGCAACAGGTACTAGACCACAAAACCGATTTCGAAACATTTTTCACTCAGGCACCAGCCATGCACCCCAATGTGTCAAAAATCACCGGACTCATTTGCGGCCATAGGGTAGAAGAAATTGAAGACCCCATCATGCAAAAAGTAAGATACCTAGATAAGCTGATAGACGAACTAGCAAAAGGAAAAACTATGGAGAAGATATTAAGAAAATAAACAAAAGCAGACCTTTAAGAGCTGGGTAGAGGGCATAGCTTTACATTCACCACCGATAGCAAAACTATCGACAGCGAATGTAAACCATAAACACTGAAGTACTATCTGTAATGTGTTATTCGCCCCATTTATACCCGTCGGTGTCTATACCAGCCAGTTGCAGCACACGGTGTATCACCGTCATAGCAACCTCTTCTATAGTTTGTGGGCAGCTATAAAAGCTAGGTGTAGCTGGGCAGATAATACCGCCTGCCTCGGTCACGGTGGTCATATTGCGCAGATGCACCAGGTTGTAAGGTGTTTCGCGCACCACACATATTAGCTTGCGTCGCTCTTTGAGCATCACATCGGCACTGCGGGTTATGAGGTCATTACTGATGCCACCAGCTATGCGCCCCAGTGTGCCCATGCTACACGGACATATGATAAGCGCACTATATGACGAGCTACCCGATGCAAAGGGCGCCATAAAGTCGTTTTTACCCCATACCCTGAAGGGGAGTTGTGAGTAGTCGGAATTGCCCAGCTCGTGCTGCCACACAGTAGCAGCATTATCGCTCATTACCAGTCCTACTTCTACATGTTCTTTGATTTTGGCTAGTTGTTCCAGCAGCATTTTTGCATACACCGATCCACTCGCCCCCGTTACCCCTACTGCTATCTTTATCATAAAAAATATTTACTACCAGCAAAACTACATGGATTATCTGTAAATTTGTTCCACCAAAAATACTGTTATATATGAAACGCATATTGCTCATTGCGCTGTCTATGCTTACCATCACCCCAGCCCTGCTGGCCAAAAAAGACCCGCCAGCACCTGCTGCACCAGCAGTAGAAGAAATACACTGGATAACATCGATAGAGGAGCTGCAACTAAAAATGCAACAAACACCCAAAAAAGTACTCATAGATATGTACACTGGCTGGTGTGGCTGGTGCAAAAAAATGGATGCTGACACCTACGGCAATCAGTCGCTGGTGAAGTATGTAAACAACAATTTCTATGCAGTAAAGTTTGATGCTGAGCGCAGAGACACTATACACTTTCAGGGAAAAGACTACTTTTTTGCACCCGAGTACAAAGCAAATGGCTTTGCGATAGAACTAATGAAAGGCCAAATGTCTTATCCGCAAACAGTGTTTATGGTCGAAAACTTTCAGTCGCCCACACCTATACCCGGCTACCGCACAGTACAAGAAATGGAAGTTTTCCTTACCTACTTTGGCGACAATGCTTACCGCAGACAGCCATTCGATCAATACTCTAAAAACTATGTATCGCGCTGGAGCAAGGGTCAACCCGCCAGCACCTCAGCTCCCGCTGGACACTAGTACTTATATCGACTATTTATTATAAATAACAAAGCCTGTCGCTCATCACGACAGGCTTTATACTTATATGTAGTACATTGTAAATTAAGAGGTTGCTGCTTTTGGTGCATGCAGGTGTTTCATATCTGTTTGATAATACTTACACACAGCGGTTAGCCCACAATCGCCACACTTAGGTTTGCGCGCCACACAGGTGTAGCGACCATGCAGTATTAGCCAGTGGTGAGCTATTGGCAGCAGGTGAGCAGGTATGGCAGCTACCAGTTGTTTTTCGGCCTGTAGCGGGTTCTTGGCACGAGTAGTGAGCCCTATCCTCGCCGACACCCTAAACACATGCGTATCTACCGCCATGCCCGGCTTATCAAACACCACAGATACAATAACATTGGCAGTCTTGCGCCCCACACCTGGTAGTAGCACCAGGTCTTCTATATTATCAGGCACTTCCCCACCAAACTTCTCTATCAGCATTTGCGCCATACCTATCAGGTGGCGGGTTTTGTTATTAGCAAACGTCACACTACGTATATACGGCTCTACCTCCTCGAATGTAGCTTTTGACAACAAATACGGTGTAGGATACTGCACGAACAGCGCTGGTGTCACCATATTCACCCGCTTATCAGTACACTGTGCCGATAGTATCACTGCCACCAGTAGCTCATACGGATTGCCATAATGCAACTCCGTCTCAGCATTGGGCACATGCCGCTGAAACCAGTCTATAACGTACGTGTATCGCTCTTTTTTGGTCATAATTTGTCACCCCCTAGCCTCCTCACAATCATATCATATACACCACCAGTCCGTCTCTTAGTTTGGGCTCAAACCACGTACTTTTAGGAGGCATTACGTTGCCACTATCTGCTATGTCAAACAACTGCTGAATGCTCACCGGATACAGCGAAAAAGCCACTGCCATATCGCCACTGTCTACACGGCTCTGCAGCGCACCCATGCCACGTATACCACCCACAAAGTCTACACGTTTGTCGGTACGAGGGTCGTTTATGTTCAGTAGTTTGCTCAGTATATTGTTTTGCAATATCGTCACATCCAGTATACCTATTGGGTCGGTGGTGTAGCTGCCGGTGCGAGCGGTAAGCTTGTACCAGTTGCCATCTATATACATCCCAAACTCTTTAGGAACTGTAGGTTTTACTACATTTTTACCTTCATTGGTCACTTCAAACTCTGCGGTAAGTTTTTCCAGCAATTGAGCCGCTGTCATACCATTCAGGTCTTTAGCCACACGGTTATAGTCAAGTATCTTGCACTGGCTAGCAGGAAATATACACGTCACAAAATAGTTGAACCCTTCATCGCCGCTTACCTCATAACCATTGGCACGCATTTCGTGGCATACCTTGGCAGCAGAGGCTGCACGGTGATGACCATCAGCTATATAAGTGCAGGGCACATCATTCTCAAAGTTGCGGGTAATGGCGGCTACCTTGGCGTAGTCGTCTACCACCCAAAATATGTGACGGATACCATCTTCGGCTACAAAGTCGTAAGTGGCTTCATGGTCTTTTTTCCAGTTTTCTATGATGGCATCTACACTTGGGGTATCGTTGTATGCCATAAACACGATACCTGTTTGTGCGCCGGTAGCAGTGATATGGTTGATACGGTCTAGCTCTTTTTCGGGGCGGGTAAACTCATGTTTTTTGATGATGCCATTGTTGTAATCATCTATCGATGAGCCACACAGCAGGCCTGTTTGCGACCTACCATCCATCACTAGCTCGTATATGTAGTAGCAGGGTTCTTTGTCTTGCACCAGTATGCGCTGTTGCACCATTTCGTCAAAGTTCTCATTGGCTTTTTCATACACCTGATGGCTATGAACATCAATGTTATCAGGGAGGTCTATCTCGGAGCGGGTAACATGATAAAAGTTGTACGGATTCTTTCTGAACTCACGCGCCTCAGCCACATTTACCACATCGTAGGGAAGTGTAGCTACTTGTGCAGCCAGTTCTCTACTGGGTCTCAAACCCTTGAAAGGTGTAATCTTTGCCATTATCTGTTGTTTTTACTTATGCTGTTTACTATAAAAGACGGGCATTAAAACCCGCTGCAAATTAGCAATATTAACTTAGCCGCCCAAACCGTACTGTTATCTTACCATCATTGGTTGTTATGGGTAGCTAGTGTATAATACTTTACTTTTAGGTTGTTTTATCAGCAATATAATCGGCTTATCTCATGTCTCTATTGTTTTCTCCCTTCAGGCTTCGCAGCATTACCCTCCCCAATCGGATAGTAGTGTCGCCTATGTGCCAGTATTCTGCCACAGATGGTTTTGCCAATGATTGGCATTTGGTGCACCTCGGTAGTCGGGCTGTGGGTGGTGCTGGGCTAGTGTTTACTGAAGCAGTGGCTGTGGTGCCAGAGGGTAGAATTTCGCCCCAAGATCTGGGACTATGGAGTGATGAACAGATAGTACCGCTGGAGCGTATAACGGCATTTATAACCGCACAGGGCAGCATGCCAGGCATACAATTGGCTCATGCAGGCAGAAAGGCCAGCCTGACCCAACCCTGGAACGGCGACCGACTGCTAGCACCTGCCGAGGGTGGCTGGCAAACCGTAGCACCTAGTGCCCTGCCGTTTTCGGCCGATAAAAGTATGCCAACAGAATTGTCAATGACCGACATACAGCAAATAGTAACTGCCTTTGTAGCTGCTACCCACAGAGCAGTGGCAGCGGGCTTTAAGGTGCTGGAGCTGCATGGCGCACATGGCTATCTGATACATGAGTTTCTGTCGCCACTCAGCAATACCCGAACCGATGAGTATGGAGGCAGCTACGAAAACCGAATTCGCTTTCTGTTGCAACTCATAACGGCAGTTCGTGCCGCATGGCCCCAAGAGTATCCGCTATTGCTGCGCGTATCTGCCACCGACTGGACCGATGGTGGCTGGACAATACAAGACTCTGAACGGCTAGCACCCATAGTGCAGCAACTGGGCGTAGATCTCATAGACTGCTCTAGCGGGGGCAATGTACTGGCACCCATACCTGCAGGTCCGGGCTATCAGGTGCCGTTTGCAGCGGCAGTGCGCAAAATGGGTGTACCAACTGGTGCAGTAGGTATAATAGTAACGGCACAACAAGCCGAAAATATACTGACTGAGGGGCAAGCAGACCTCATATTTATGGCGCGAGAGCTGCTACGTAATCCTTACTTTCCGCTACAGGCTGCTGCCCAACTAGGTCATGCAGACCACCCATGGCCGGTGCAGTATGAGCGTGCCAAGCGTAAAAAGTAATGTAAACAACCCCTCTATTGTAATTTCGTGGCAGCACAGGTTGCTTTTTTAGTTAATTTTGTGTCATCAATAAGCAAACGCCGATGGGTTATGTGTACTCCACTACATGCTATCCAAACCGGCTACAACACATAAACAATGGTTTATCTTACACGTGTAGAGCATTTTAACGCAGCTCACAGATTGCACAATCCTGATTGGAGCGTTGAAGAGAATAAGGATGTTTTTGGCAAATGCAATAACGAAAACTGGCATGGCCACAACTATGAATTGCATGTAACCATAAAGGGTGACCCACACCCGCAGACCGGATTTATATATAATGCCAAAACACTGGGCGACCTTATAAAAGACGTAATAGTAGAAAAAGTAGACCACCGCAATCTGAACCTGGATGTGGACTTTATGCGTGGTAAATTCACCAGCGCAGAAAACTTTGCGATAGCTATATGGAATGAACTGCAACCACACATAGAAAGTGGTAGCGTGAAGCTGCACTGCATAAAACTGGTGGAAACACAGAAGATATATGTAGAGTACTTTGGGTGATATGCGGGATAAATATTGCCGATAGCCTTATACGCAGCAAAACACCACGCAGTAGCTATATTGCAGGTACTAAAGCATACCAAACACCTACTACATTGGCATATAACAAATCAGAATCGTACGACGAGCAATCAACCGAAGCCCTCAAAGCTGCGTATAGTAATATCATATCGGCAGTGGGGGAAGACCCACAACGCGAAGGGCTACTGAAAACACCTGAACGTATGGCAAAAGCCATGCAATACATAACGCAGGGCTACAACATGAATGCTGCTGATATACTGAATGGTGCTAAATTTCATGAAGACTATAGCGAAATGGTGCTAGTGAAGAATATAGAGCTCTACTCTATGTGCGAGCATCACCTGCTGCCCTTCTTTGGTAAGGCACACATAGCCTACATACCTAATGGCACCATAACGGGACTGAGTAAACTGGCAAGAGTGGTAGATTGTTTTGCACGCCGCCTGCAAGTGCAGGAGCGCATGACCCACCAGATACTAGAAGTAATACAAGAAACCCTGAACCCACTGGGTGTAGGTGTGGTAATAGAAGCCCAGCACCTGTGTATGATGATGCGTGGTGTGCAGAAGCAAAACAGCGCTACCACTACATCGGCTTTCAGCGGAGAATTTATGAAAAACGAAACCCGCTCAGAGTTTTTGAGGCTTATCTCTGCAAATTTGTCTTAAAAGATATTTCGCCTATCTTTGCCACCCCGAAACAGGGAAACGGCTTAGAAAACACCGTTTTTCGGGACGTAGCGCAGCCCGGTAGCGCACATGGCTGGGGGTCATGTGGTCGCTGGTTCGAATCCAGTCGTCCCGACATTAACTTAAACGGGAATAAACTTGCCAGTAGATGCTAGTTTGTTCCCGTTTTTGCTTGTTTATCCCGGAAATTCCCGGTTTTTGGGCAGAAGTATGTAGAGAATCACTATTTAAAGGTCTTAGTCACGTCAATAGCACCCACAATATTATCATTAAATTCATTTAATTCTTCAGCCGGAATCCAAAGTTCATTGTGCAATTCTGCGCCAACGTTTTGAATTTGAAATTTGGAAATATAATCCTTACGGACGGCAAATTTCGTCACAAAACCCGAGCCTGACGCTGGAACATTCCAATCACGAGCAATTTGAATTGCATATTCCTCATTCATTACAGGATAGAATATAGGTTGGTCTGGGAGTCTCGGTGGAAATCTTTTCCATCCGGTTTGTCGAATCAGCTCAAGTTCCTTAGGCCCGACAGGTCGATATAGCGTTATGAGTTCATTTGTTTGCATGGTATTCAATTCTCTGGCGAATATAGTCGTTTAGGAGTTTTAGCTCTTAGGGATCAGAAGTTGTCTTTCTTTTCCAATCGGCAGACGTATAATTGTCGGCAAATTGCTTGAATTTATCCCTATCGATTGAAAGCTTTCTTTTCATTACAAAATAAAGCTAATAGTTTGAAATTTCTCCAGTCGCCCCGACTAAAACTTAAACTGGAATAAACTTGCTGGTCGTTGCTAGTTTGTTCTTGTTATTCCACAAATTATCCCGCTTTTTGTTCAAATCTGTTACAGGCTTGTTTTATAAATCAGGCAATAGAATGTTGTTGTCGGTAGGATAAAAACTATTTTCCAGAAAAAAGCAGTACCGCCGTAAATCCATTTCTGCACTGGTGCTAAGGTAGTCGACATAAAGTTGCACTCTATCCCCATTCACTTTCATTACTTCAGGGGTGTTGAGCTGTGCAACTAATTTATCTTTATCTCGCCACCATTCTTTGCATAAGTTATAAGTCCAATAGCGATTGCCATTACATGCGTAGCTATCAAAAACCTCTACTGCCGCTGCATCTAGTACACAAAGCAATTCTTCGAAACTACTTGGTTGTTTAAAAATGTATTCAAATGTATTGGAATCATACATTACATTGTCAGGAGCTTCAATATCACCTGTACCGCAAGAGTCGGACTGGCCAGTGTAAAATGGTCCGGGAAAATTAAATGGGTGTTTCTCAAACCAGTAATCGTTATCTAAAAAACCAATGTACTGGTCGGGGTCACTCAGAAACAGTAATAATTCGGTCTTAATTATCTCGTCAACATTTGGCCTGTATAAGTACGCTGTAAAGTCACTCCCAAATCGGGATTTCACATTAGCAAGTCGTTCCCCTGACAGATAGCTTGGAAGTATTTTAGCAGGTCGCTCCCCTAGTTCATAGCTTGTAGGATCAACGGAAGGCTTGTTAAATAACCCTCTTAGCGATTTGAAGATTTTCATGTCTGAAAATACTAAATGTTCTTCATTCAACAAATGTAGTTCGAAAGTTGTCCAGCCAATTCGTGGATAGTTTACATTTAATGTCAATCAAAATAACTAACACCCCACTCAATGCGCAAAAAACAGTAATATTGAGAAGAAAACCACAGACTTATGAAACCACGTTTACTGTTTCTAGCAGCAATCATCACCGCTGTGTTAGCATCTTGCAATGGCAACGGAACGGATAAAAATAAAACAATCAACGCTACTGACACACCGGCTAATAATGGTGTAGTATATGAAGATAGCAGAGAAAGTCTGCCTCTGACTATTGCTGATACTATCACTAGGTCGGAGATGCGGTTTTTTTCGAATAACGAGACGAAAGACCTTTTTCAGTTGAAAATACACCCAGGAATGGTGAAAAACTCTAAAGCTAGGCTGGAGATACTCAACTCAACTGGGAACGTGATATACACGCAAACATTTGATGCTTTCTTTTTTGTGCAAAGGATATATGAGCCTGATACTATACCTACCACTGGCGGGCAAGAAGAGTATGACGCTTTCATGAAGCAATACTGGAAGTCATTAACAGCTGCCCAATATGATGCACACTTCAAAAAATCTGTGGATAGTTTTTTCACCTACATCTACTACCTGGATAGTAATACCGCCGAGAAGCTCAATGCATGGAAAGATGAAATAACTGATAAAGATTTTTTGGAAGAAGTATTACAAAATCTTGCTATCAAACTCATTGATGTGCCTTGTTTCGATTGTAAAGAAGGAGGATATACAATAGGTTATTCCAGAAAGAAAAATAAAGTAGCGACGCTGATAGAGCATGATTAGCTCAACCACTTTACCAATAAAATTAAGTCTAATTCACAGGGTGCCGATTAATAGGTTGTGAAATATGTGATCAATAAATAATAAAGAAAGGGCTGCCTCTGCTATTAGAGACAGCCCTTGGTTTTCGTACACTGCTTGTGGTGCTTTGTGCAGTTTTCAGGGGCACGCACCTGCGTCGGTCAGTGCATAGTGGTAGGAAATAAGGGGTTGGTATTCAGCATTTTTATAGTGAGGTTTTTAGTTCAGTAGTGATGTGTAGTTTTTAGTGTGATTTAGGTTTTTGTTTCATAGTGATAGTGCTTAGTGTTTCCATGGTGAAAGTTGTTATAGTGTTTTCGTAGTGTGTGTTTGCAGCTATTTTTTCATAGTGTGTTTGTAGTGTGTTTTCAGAGTGATCGATTATAGTGTTTTCTTAGTGTGTGTTTGTTGGTACAAATTTCCGACTAATTGGCACCCTACACAAGCGTGTAACTACTTATTCTAGCTGCGTATTTATACGCATTTTTGGAGAAACGGTATCCGTATTTATACTGTATGTTATATCTTGCAGGATGTGTAGTTTTACACACGTATTAATTATTCATCACTCAAAAAACATTCAATGTCAAACACTTCAGAAACAAACCAAAATGAAAGCGCCCGTAAGATGGGCGGTGCATTGCCAGATTGCTCTACCAATGATGGCAGGAAAAAGATTGCCATATCGCACACTATCACTGTTGATTATTATACTCAGATGATAGAAGCCTATTTTGGCCCTGCTAACCCTGTAGATATATCTGTACCCAGCACAGAAGTATTCGATATTATAGGGAAAGAAGTATCTCCAGGTGTATTTCCTGATGTATTAGAGTTTACCTGGGATCCCAACACACACGATATTACCATAACAGGTGCAGCAGGTGCCCCAAATCCAGGCCCTAATAGTGTGTGCTACTCAGTTTGTCTTTTTAAGGGTATCAATATCTTAGACAACAATCCTGACACCTTCGTGTTTACACAGGCCAAGGACAAAAATGATAGTGATACGGTAATATTTAAATCGCTGATCAACACTAACGTGCAGCACTATTACGACTGTAGTAACGAAAATCCATAATATATTTTCTTACCTCAGAAAACCCTATTCACTTTTTATTATCCTTACTCTATCCACTATGGGTTTATCAACACTGTTATTGTATACATCCAATCTGTCTGCACTATGGGCAGTATGGGTGGGCCGCAGACAACGATCTGTGCTGTGGTTGTATGCATTCTGTAGTTTGTTTTTTGATGTACTGTCTTACATACTCAAGAGAACAAATATTAAATGGCGGAGTGCCAACTTGTTTCTTTTGATAGAGTTTATACTGGTCTCTTTATACTTTATCAACCAAATAGACCGTAAAAACTACAGGATGACATTGTACGCAATTGCGGGCGCAATGTGTATGTATTTCATTATTCACACGCTTAGTGGTACTTTATACAAGGTCAATTTTACTGATGCGTCCCTACTGTATGGTATGTATATATTCTATAGTTTGGTAGGCTTATACAAGGTTATTACAGAGATTGAGTTTGTGATGGTAGAGCGCAATCCACTTTTTATAATTAGTGTTGCTTTTTTGCTGTACGCTTCGGGCAATTTCATTATCTTTCTCTTTGAAAACAATGTACTATTAATGAATAAAGGACTCAAAGCATTGCTGTGGCTATACATACACAACCCGCTTAACATCCTTAAAAACTTTATGCTGGCATATGCTTTCATCCTGATTAATAAGGGCAAATGAGTTTACTGATAATTTCTGCCATTGCTGTTATGCTGCTATTGTCGCTGGGAGTCATCTTTTTTGTGATGCTCTACCAGCGACGCATTATAGCGCACCAGCAAGAGTTGAAGCTCATTAACCAACAAAAAGAGCTAGAGCTTATACAGGCATCTATTCAGAGTGAGGAGATAGAGCGAATGCGCATAGCCTCAGAGCTACACGATGATGTAGCAGCCACGCTGGCATCGGCTCGTTTGTTTTTGTACAAAGAGAAAGACGCTGGATACAACGAGGCTATCATCAACCAGTCGAAAGAACTCCTGGATGAGGGCATCGTTAAAATCAGAAATATATCGCATAAGCTACAACCTGCTATTTTGCAACATCTGGGTTTGCAGCAGGCGTTAGAGTCGCTCACAGATGTCATTAACCGATCTGGGCAAATCACCGCATCGCATACTTCTATTAGTGCATTACCCCGCATATCTGACAGCACAGAACTAGCCATATACCGAATAGCCCAAGAACTACTCACCAATATGCTGAAGCATGCACACCCCACTGCCATTACCCTGCACACACAAGCCTCGCAGCAGCATATACATATAGTGCTAGCTCATAATGGCACTGGCTTAACCCAGCATACCTATGAAGAGCAGATATACAAAAAGGGAGCTACTGGTTTAAAAAACATCGTAAACAGAATTAAGTCTATCAAGGCATCTATACGCTTCTTTCAAGACCCTGATGGAAGATTCAAAATAGAATTAACCGTTCCGGTTTAAAAGTTATGAACATGAGCACCATAAAATACGTCATTACCGACGACCACAAGATTTTTAGACACGGCCTCAAATATGCATTGTCGGACGATCCACAGCTGGAGTATATTGGTGAGGCCGAAAATGGCCAACAATTGCTGACACTGCTACAAACCACCCAACCAGATGTAATATTACTAGACCTAAAAATGCCTGTGATGGACGGTATAGAAACCGTAAAACAGCTAAGGCCTTTGTACCCCGATGTGCGCATACTTATGCTCACCACCTACGACGATGAGCATTTTATACTTCACCTTATAGAACTGGGAGCAAATGGGTACCTCATAAAAAATGCTGATCCTGGGGAAATAAAAAAAGCTATACATTCTGTCTTCAATCAGGGCTATTATTTCAATGAGCTGATGAATAATGCTATGCTGAAAAAAATCACCCGAATTAATACACCCGAAAACAATACACCCAATATTCCCCAACCAGAAAAAACAACCCAAATAAAACTTAATGACAGAGAAACAGAAGTGCTAAAATGGATATGTAGCGAACTAACCACTGCCCAGATAGCAGAGCAAATGTTTCTGAGCCCACGCACAATAGAGGGTATACGCACCACGCTTATAGAAAAACTAGGGGTAAAAAATGTAGCGGGTCTTGTGCTGTATGCCATCAAAAATGGGATAGTACAATAACCTGTTGTACTTACACCGAAGGTGACGTTGTAGCTATTTCATTACCCTTATCTCCACACGCCTGTTGGTGGCTGCGTCATTCTCAGTTTTTTCATTAGCTATTATCGGTCTGCGGTGACCCATGCCACTGTAGGTCATCCTACCTGCCCCTATACCCTTCTCTTTCAGGTAGTTATATACTTCCATGGCTCTGTTTACCGAAAGTTGAGGTTCATATGTGTCTATATCCAACGCATCAGGTGCATCCTTTATACAGCATACGTGCCCCTCTATGTGTATTTTCAGTTCTGGTGCAGCAGCTAACAATGATGTAAGCCGCTCTAGTTCGCTGTATGGGCTATTCTTCATCTTATGCCTATCGATGATAAAAACTGTTTTACCGAGAATATAGGTTTTGTCGGGCAGTAAAGTTGATGCATCCTCCAGATACAGTATTGTGTCTGTAACTGTTATCTGTTGTTGTTGTAGCCCACTATCCGTTACAGTCTGGCAGGTAGCCCGTGTGGAAGTAATAAGCAGATAAGCCAAAATGAACGTGAAAATGCGCATGAGGCTAAGGTAAATAAACTTGCAGTATGCTGTTCATTACCTGCCTAGCTAGCAACATTTAATTTTGTTATACCTGTTAAACAAATCTCCTACGTGGACAATACACTGCCCCTCAATGCCCTGAACGTAGAAGGTAGTGACACAACGAACGACGATAGCTGCGCTGGCGCTGGCTACCGAAACTATAACTATTGTATAGCAAAGAAGGTGAAACAGGTAAAAGGCAGTATGTAAAAAAGTATGCCTAATTTTAGCTTTTGGTATAGGTTACTGATTCACCTACATACAATCTACTACATGCAATATTCACAATCGCTGGAAAGGCTGCGTAAAATACTGAATGAACTGCGGGAGCAATGCCCGTGGGACAGAAAACAAACCATTCATACCCTGCGTCAGCAAACACTGGAAGAGGTGTATGAGCTTACAGATGCTATAACCAATGAAGACTGGAACGGGCTGAAAGAAGAACTGGGCGATATGCTGCTGCACATTGTATTTTATAGCCGCATAGGCAAAGAGCAAGGCAAGTTTGACCTGGAAGATGTGATAGAGGGTGTATGTAATAAACTAGTGAGCCGCCATCCACACATATACAGCACCGTGACCGTAAGTGGAGAGGCAGAGGTGAAACAAAACTGGGAACGACTGAAGCAACAAGAGGGTAAAAAATCGATACTATCAGGTGTGCCACCCACTATGCCTGCCCTTATGAAGGCACTGCGCCTGCAGGAGAAAACAAAACAAGTGGGTTTTGAGTGGGACAATACAGCCCAAGTAAAGGCAAAGGTAGACGAAGAAATACAAGAGCTGTATGAGGCTGTAGACATTGGCAACCAGAATGATATAGAAGACGAAATGGGCGATGTGTTGTTTGCGCTTATTAACTATGCCAGATTTGTGAAGGTAGACCCTGAGCTGGCATTAGAACGGACGAATAAAAAATTCATTCGCCGGTTTCAGCGTATAGAAGAGCTGGCCGCACTAAGCGGACGAACACTCTATGATATGAACCTACAAGAAATGGATGAATTGTGGAATGAGGTAAAAGCTGAGGAGCGCAGATAAACCACTATGTTCAGGCGATATCCATATTGGGGTTGGCTACTATTGTGTGGCATACTGTGGACCATTAATGGGTACTATTATCATGTGCACCGCCAAGAGGTGCTGCCTGAACGAATGGCACGTGCAGTGAACAACGACTTGCAGGAACGCCAAATACAATATCAGCAACTTGTAGCAGACAACGAATTAGTGAGTCGGTTGTTTGCCGACTCGCTCACCCTACCCGAGGTGCAGCAGGTAAGCAACATGCCTTTTTATTTGTATGCTTATAACAGAAGTGAACTCAAGTTTTGGAGCAGTAATATCATCACTCCCACTTTATTTGATAACAAGCCCGACAGTACTGCTGTAATAAGAAATGACAAGGGAGTGTTTGTACAAACAACTACCCACCTTGCTGATACTAACAGAGTACTGGTGGTGCTGTATCCGATACTGATCACCTACCCTACCGAAAACGACTACCTGCAATCGCAGTTTGCTGCATCGGCACAGATACCTGTTAACACACGTATTATACCTACAGGAGCATCAGCTACTGGTGCCTACAAGGTGACAATGGTAGATAATTCGCCAGTTTTTTATTTATTGTTCAATATTCAGGACATACAAAAATGGATGCCCGATGTGGCATTTGTGTTTTTTCTGATAGCGGCATTACTAGCTAGCCTATCATGGATACACCTGATGATCATACATCATACCCGCAACCGTTCGTCGGTGACAGGTTTTATCATTACGCTGCTGGTAATACTGACATTGCGCACCTCGCTGTATGTATACGGCATACCTTTCAATCTTGATACTTTACTATTCTTTTCGCCCCGGCTGTATGCATCCAGTAGTCTTCTATCGTCGTTTGGCGATCTGTTTATCAATACTCTTTGTGCATTGTGGCTGGTAATGTTTCTCACCCGTCACACACCATATAAGACCTACTGTGAGCGCATACGCAACCCTAGGGTGAGAAAAGCGCTACCTGTAATACTTTCATTGCTGATGATGGCATTTTTGCTGCTTTATGTCAATATCATACGAAGCCTAGTAATAGATTCCAGTATCTCGTTTGATGTGAGTCGCTTTTATGCCATAAGCAGGTACACAATACTAGGGCTGTTGGTTATTTGCACTGTTACGGGTATATTCTGTATGATGGTGTACCTGCTCAATTTTCAGTTGCTGCAGCTGCTGCGGTTGAAAAAAGTAAAAAATGGAATGGTAGTAGCCAGTGGGATATTGACGTTGATAGTTAGCGGCCACTATACCGATGTTTTTTACTGGCTGCTCCTAGGCTGGCTACTGCTCTTTTTGGTGCTACTTGATGTACCCAGGCTGAAACTAGCATCAGACCTTTTTGAACCACACATGATATTCTGGGCACTATTCATTTGCATGTTTTGCACGTCTATACTCCAATACTTTAATGCGTACAAAGAGCATGAAGCACGCAAAGCATTTGTGGAGCAAAGACTGGCACCACACCGTGACAATGTGCTGGAATATACCTATGACAAAACTGCCAATTATCTAGCTCAAGACCTAGCACTAAAGGGATTTTTTAATAACCCAAATGCTGCTGAACGAAAAATTATCAGTCGTAGATTTGATACACTATATCTAACTGGTGCCACTAGCCGTTACGAGGCAGAAGTGTACTTATACAACAAAGATGGTGAAGGGTTGTATAACAGAGATTCAGCAGATTTTAAAGAATTGACAATAGAAAAAGAGGAAGCCATGCCTACTACTTCCCCCTATCTATTTTATAGAGAAGAGTTGCCGGAGAAAAATAGTTATTTATCCTTTATACCCATTTACAGCGACACCATAAATAACAAGATAGGCAACGTAGTAATAAAACTAAGCCTAAAAAAGCAAGCCGCAGAAACCGTATATCCAGAACTACTATTGCCTACAGCCAGCAAAGCCAACCCTCAAGAAAATGAATATGCCTATGCCATATACATCAATGGCAAGTTGACAAGCCAAACAAAAGAATACCCCTTTGCCACTTATCTGCGCAATGACACCCTGAAAGAACAAGATTTCAGATTTCATAAGGTAAATAATAAATCAGAACTCCATTATAAAACTTCTGACAAGCGCACAATAGTAGTAGTACATGACCAAAACACACTGCTGGAGGGCATTACCATTTTCTCTTATATTTTTTGTATACAAGTAGTGCTGGCTATAGTTGTGCTTATCTACCAGTTTTATTTATCTTATTTTGCCAGACCCAATGCCTCTAGAATGCTCATAAGATTGACGCTCCGCAGGCGTATACAATATGCTATGCTCAGTGTGGTTTTTGTTTCGTTTGTATTTATAGGTTTAGTAACCATTTGGTTTTTTTCGGCGCGCTACCGCGAGTCTAATGCCAACAAACTACAAACTGCTATGCAAGTAGCTAGGCAGTCGGTACAAGACTACCTGAACAATGCAAGAGCATATGAAAGCGATACACAATTTGACTCTGTAACTCAGTCAAACAACTTCAGGAAATTTCTTACCTCTGTGGCCAACAACCAAAAAATAGACATCAATCTATTTGACAATAATGGTAAACTATTTGCAGCATCGCAAGACGAAATATATCAAAAGGGCCTGCTGGCGCGCCTTATGCGGCAGGATGCTTTTTACCAGCTGGGCATAGGCGGCAAATCGATACTTATACAAAACGAACAGGTTGCAGCGCTGTCCTACCTATCGGCATACGAGCCCATACGTAACCAACGCGGTGTAACACTAGGTTACCTCAATGTGCCTTTCTTTTCGTCTGAGAAAGACTTGAATTTCCAGATTTCCAATATCGTAATTACGCTCATCAATGTGTATGCATTTATCTTCCTCATTTCCAGCCTTATTACTGTATGGATTACCAGATGGGTGACAGGGTCGTTTAATGTGATTATAGAGCAATTCGGCCGACTGAATCTGCAACGGAATGAACGTATAGTGTGGCCTTATGCTGATGAAATAGGGCTACTAGTAGAAGAGTATAATAAAATGGTGAATAAGGTAGAGGAGAATGCCGCTATGCTGGCCCAGAGCGAAAGAGAAACTGCGTGGCGAGAAATGGCAAGGCAAGTAGCACACGAAATAAAAAACCCACTCACCCCTATGAAACTCAATATACAATACCTACAGCAAGCTATAAAGGGTGATAACCCCAATATAAAAGAACTGACCATAAGGGTGTCAGAATCGATAATAGAACAGATAGACAACCTTAGCTACATTGCTTCTGAGTTTTCGAACTTTGCTAAAATGCCGGAAGCCCGACCTGAAGAACTAGACCTAGGAGAACTGGTGCAACTAGCTACTAACCTTTACCGTAACGAACAAAGCATCACTGTTTCTGTGGCTGCACCCACCGGGATTGCTTATGTCTTCTCTGACCATAGCCAGCTACTACGCATGCTCACCAACCTACTAGAAAACGCTAAACAGGCTATAAATACCGAGCAAGTAGGAAAAATAGATGTAGTACTGACTACAGATAACGTTACTGCCACTATCTCTATTACCGACAACGGACATGGCATAAGTGAAGAAGTAGCACAAAGAATTTTTCAACCATATTTTACCACAAAGTCATCTGGAACCGGGCTTGGGCTAGCCATGACCAAAAAAATAATTGAATTCTGGAAAGGGGAAATATGGTTTGAGTCGGAGGAAGGTAAAGGCACCTGCTTCTATATCAGGCTGCCTGTGCTGCGTACTGCATCACCAATAGAGTAAAAAATAGAAAATAGGTCGTGAAAACGGCAACAAATGCGCCTAGAAAACAGAAAAATAGAATAATGTTACAAAATCGGGGATTTAATTATAAAAAATTCGGTGAAAGTCCTATTTTTATCCCTTACAAGCTATTTCGTGTAAATTTGCTAACTTGTACAAAAGGTATATATGCATAAAGTAATTTTAAAGCGCACTTCAAAACTATTGTTTGTATTGCTGACTGCTCTTAGTTTCAGCAGTTATGCACAAGACATTGTGAAAGTAAGAAACCAGAACTTCACTTCTTACTTCTCTAAGTCTCAGCACATACCGGTATTGGTTGTTTATTCACTTACACCAGACATGTTTAATTGTACGAAACTAAAAGGTGACAACTCCATAAAACTGGCTGCGGACCCACAATTACCTGATGTTACAGACCTAACCAACGATTATAGAAATACATTGTTTGAAGGGGCACACATGATGGCTACTAACGAAAATAACTGCGACAAAGATGCGTACCAAGAAAGCCATTATTTCACCAACATCATGCCGATGCCAACCAACCTGCACAAAAGCCTGTGGGAGAAATTGCATCAGAAAGAAATGCTGAAAGCTAAAAAATTTAAGAAAGTAAAGGTTTTCTCTGGCACTGTAGGTCGCAACTGGGTAATAGGCTATCAAAACAATGTAGTAGTACCAGAATGGTGCTGGAAGGTAATATACATCCCTAGTACTGATGAGTATCTATGCTATCAGTTCCACAACATTGAGCCATTTAATAGTAAAGACAACCTTGCCAATCACAAGGTTGACATCAATACTATCGAGTCTCTGGCCGGTGTACGTTTTGTAAATGGTGTAATCTCTGCCAGCTACGTGACGGCTACCCCTAACAACTAGTATCCAGTTTATAACATTATACTTACGAAAAAACCACCCCGAAAGAGGTGGTTTTTTTATGTGACTATACGATTGTCGTATTATCCAATTGCTTGCTCCAAATCGGCTATCAGGTCTTCTATTGCCTCTATACCTACACTCAGGCGAATGAGTGAATCTACAAGACCATTTTTCACCCTTTCCTCGCGTGGAATTGATGCATGTGTCATAGTAGCCGGATGACCTATTAACGACTCTACACCACCCAAAGATTCGGCAAGAGCGAAGAGTTTGGTTTTGCTCAGTACTGCTATGGCTTCATCTATGCTATCATTCTTCAGCGTAAAGGAAATCATACCACCAAAACCACGCATTTGCTTGCGTGCCACATCATGATTAGGGTGCTCTTCAAATCCTGTCCACAATACCTTTCCTACCTTGGGATGTGCTTTAAGGTAGCGCGCTACAGCCTCTCCATTTTCGCAGTGACGCTGCATACGTACGTGTAGGGTTTTGATACCACGCAATACCAGCCAGCAATCGTGCGGACCTGGAACGGCACCGCAACTATTTTGTATAAAGCGCAAACGCTCATCGAGCGATGCATCGTTTACTATTAGTGCACCATGCACTACATCAGAGTGACCACCGAGGTACTTAGTAGCAGAATGCAGCACAATGTCAGCACCGAGATCCAATGGGGTTTGAAGATAGGGCGACGCAAATGTGTTGTCGCATACCAGCAGCAGATTGTGTGCTTTTGCTATAGCAGCACAAGCAGCTATGTCTATCACATTCAGCATTGGGTTGGTAGGCGTCTCTATCCAAATCATTTTGGTATTAGCATTCACCACGGGTATGATATCCTGAGCATCCTGCATAGATATGAAGTGAAACTTGATACCATAATTAGCAAAAACTTTGGTCATTATTCTGTAGGTACCACCGTATAGGTCGTTAGATACAATAACCTCATCGCCGGGTTGTAGCAGTTTTATAACAGCATCGGTAGCTGCCATACCACTACCAAAACACAAACCATACTGACCATTTTCTATAGCAGCCAGTGCATTTTGTAGCACAGTGCGAGTAGGGTTTTGGGTGCGTGCATATTCATAACCTTTGTGGTCGCCTGGTGCTGCCTGCACGTAAGTAGATGTCTGGTAAATAGGTGTCATGATAGCACCTGTTGTGGGGTCTGGCTCTATACCTGCGTGTATGAGCTTTGTATCCAACTTGTAATTATTGTTGTTCATTCTTTTAAATTTATTCGATTGCAAAGGTAACAGTAAATAGGTTAGGTTATAGGTAGGGAGTATAATAGCAGGTTATCTACAAACAAACATCCCCACCAATAAAGGTAGGGATGCAATTATTATTTGTTGAAGCAAAAAACTACAATTTCTTGAATACTCTAGTTACTGGTGCAAATGAGTTATTACGAACTATGTACTCCAGAGTAGTGTCGCCGGGCGTCATGTTTACAACACCATTTGTGCCAAAGAAGCTACCGAATTTAGAAGTTTGTGTAGGCATGCTCAGTGCAACATTTGATGTCTGTACAAAATGTCCAGTGATGACATGAGTAGTGTCTGCAGCACCATTAGCTGCTACATCTGATGTCTGATACAAACCATTTGCAAGCATAGTAACGGTTACGGTATCGTCAGTAGCTACACGCAGATATTTTCCGGCTAGGTTTACAGTTTCTGGTATATCAGTTACTGCTACATATATTTTCTTGGTAGCCAGCATACCATACTTATTCTTAGCCTGAGCCAACACCTCATATGCCCCTGGTATTGTGTTATCCAGACTGCTCTGGTCATAAACCACCGTACATACTTCGTTGTAGAAAGAATCGTAAGCTGTGGCATCAGTTATAGACAGTACTCCTCCCACTGGTATACTATAGTAGTGGCCGTCTGGCAACAATATAGTAGGCACTGAGTAGTTGTGCAATGATGATACTGTAGCTTCTTTCTTTTTACAACCTGCAAAAGCTAATGCTGCAAAAGCGGAAAATATGAATAACTTCTTCATTCTCTGATAATTGTTTTTGTAGTATACTATATTATAGGGCATCCCACCATATACCTGCTGTAACAGGTATCAAACCAGGATAATTTGAATTGGTAGCTGCCTCTGAAGCAGGATACAAAAATCTTGACGGCACTTTATCACCAGTACGGCTGTTTCTAGGAGTCACTATGAAATCAGGATATCCTGTACGACGCAACTCTGTCCATGCCTCAAAACCCTGATGACCTGCCATTGCAAACCACTTCTGCGTAATAATGAAACGTACTTTATTATCTATAGTTCCGCCTACAGGATAGGCAGCCCAGCGAGCTGGTGCTATAGATAATGTCACATCGCCATTTACATACCTATTGTATGCAGTAGTAGCAGACAAACCTGCTTCTGATTGGATAGCTGTACTGTTGTATACATAACTAGCACGTATACCAGAGTAGAACATCATTGCATCATCGCCTGTTACCATTCCTCTTGCAATAGCTTCAGCCTGCAAGAAGTAACTCTCCCAACTACTCAGTAAAACTACAGCTGCATTTGCAGACGACATACTTGTAGCATTAGCACCAGTGTAAACGCTGGGTATAGAAAAAGAACCTGAAGGAAGTGCAATATCGTATTCACTCTGTGTAACACCCACTAAACCCATCATGCTGACAGGGGTATAAAATGCCAAGCCTCTGTAGTCGTTGTTGCTATTCATGCTATCAATAACAGTTTTGCTACCTGCTATTTGCTGAACACCACCCAACTCTACCGAACTCAACTCAGCATACAATGGATTTCTATTATTTGATCCGTTACCGAATCTGATAACTGCATCGTCACCCTCTGCTAAGAACTGTGGATTGTATTTGTAAAGTGTATCCATCATTGCCTGAGCATAAACAGGATCTACAGCAGACATACGGAGTATGGTACGCAACTTCAATGTATTGGCAAAACGCATCCATTTGTTCATGTTACCACCATATATCAGATCATCTGTGCCTGGGGCAGAGTTGTTGCCTTTAGACATGATGCTGGTAGCAGAATCTATGTAACTGAGAATACCTCTGTATACTACTCTTTGTGAATCATACTTAGGATTTACCAAATGACCGTCGGCGTTTTGTCCGCGTAGTGCCTCTGTAAACGGTACATCTCCCCAGCCATCTGTCAAAGTCTGGAAAGTATAAGCTTGCATCAGCAGTGCAATACCCTTGTACTGATCTTTATACTGTACATCTGCTACCTTGTATAACTCATAAAAGTTACTGGCACCCGCATACAGGTTTTTCCATGCCACATCGTATGCTGCTGCTTTTGGGTCGCACTGGTCAAAAGGGATATACTCTTTGCCATCTGGAGATTGAGTCCAGAACTGTGACCAAATAGCACCATTTATCTGAAGGTCTGTACCCATTGCAGAGCCAATGTATAGCTGAGCAGCTGGCAACAGCGTATTCACAGTACCGTTTTGAGCTATGTTAGGGTTGTTGTTTACGTCAAGGTATTTTTTACAAGACGACATGCCCAATGCCAAACCTGCAACTGCAGTAACAAGGATCTTTTTATTAATTGACATAAGAAATTATTTAAGATTAAGGTTTAGAAATTAACTTTTACAAACACTCCATAATTCCTCATTACAGGACGTGCTGTATAGTTAAATCCTTGTCCGTTGCCCATTGCACCGGCAGAGAACGCCTCAGGATCATCATATTTATTGCTATTTGCAGTCCACAACAACAAATTGTTTCCAAACACACCTGCTTCAAGTGCTCCGAAGGGACTGCGCTCATAATACTTCTGTGGTATTTTGTAAGACAGCGACAATTCTTGTAGTCTTACATAGCTAGCATCTACTATGCCTTGTGCTGGCAAAGCCTGTGCCTGCTGAGTATAGTACTCATAAGGAGAGAACCTTGTGGTATTTGGCAAGTAAATGTTGGTGTTAGGCACCTGATAAACAGAGTTTTGCCATACATAAGGGTTGCGACCATTTACAGTGGTTGGTTCAGAAGTACCATTCTCATCCATGTTCATTTTGTTTTGGCTGTAGAATTTACCTCCTTGTTTGGTTACAAATAATGCATGTAAACGTAGTCCTTTGTAACTCAGGTCAGTACCCCAAGATGCCATAAACTTAGGCTGGAATGATCCTTTATATACTGGATCTTTGGTGGGTACAGGCAAACCTGTTGTAGGGTCTACTACTGCGTGCCATGTACCTTTTGGGTCTTTCCAGTATTCTATATCAGATGCATAAAACGAACCCAATGGACGACCTTCAGCAGCTACTACTGCCATGCCATTGAATCCACCTAGTATAACATTTTCAACACCAGCATTGATTCTTTCTACAGTGTTTTTGTTGTGGGTGTAAGTACCGAAGAGTTCCCACTTCAATCCGTAACGGGTAGAAATTGGTGTTCCTCTCAAAGTCAATTCCACACCATTATTTGATACATCACCTATATTAGTAAAGTTGGTAGCAAAACCAGAAGATGCTGGCAATGTTACTGCAGCTATTACGTTGGTGGTATAAGATCTGTAATAAGTAAAAGAAGCATTGATTTTATCACGCAAGAAAGAAAGATCAGAACCTACTTCAAACTCGCGTGTACGCTCTGGGCCTAGGTTGTTGTTCCCAAAAGAAGTACCCAACTGATACATGTTGACACCTAGTGGTGTACCCACCGCACCATAAGCCGATCTTACAGGAGTGTTTACGTAGCCAGCATTGTTGTTAGCGTATGGTATACCATCATTACCAGTACCACCAGCAGAAATACGCACTTTACCATAGTTAAGGAAGTGCTCATTAAATGCTTTACCGTTCATTTTTTCTGTAAACACCCAAGCTGCATTAACAGCAGGGAAGAAGAAAGAATTGCGACCAGTGATCAATGTAGAGGTCCAATCGTTGCGGCCAGAAAGCTCTAAGTACAATTCGCGCTGATAGTTGAATGCTACGTTAGCAAATGTTCCTACCGTACGACGGTTAAGCGTATTGTTGTAGCTAGTTACAGTTCCTGCAGCATTGCTGAAATTGTAAAAATTAGGCATTATCAAGCCACCATTTGCTGGGTCTATGATGCTTGCCAATGTTTCATCGCGCTGCATAGTAAGGTTGTGACCTACAAATGCATTCATACCAAAATTGCGATTGAGCTGTGTGTTATAGTTAGCTATAAGGTCGTTGTACAAGCGAAGACCGTTGTAGTTTGACTGTGTATGACCACCAGCTGAACTGAAACCTGCACCCAAATAAGATTGGTCTACTGGTGTCACATTATACTGTGGTGTGTTGTAAGTAGACCTGTCTGAAGTTGCATCTACACTTATTCTGTTGAAGATATGCCAATTATTCTTCTTGTAGCCCAGCTTCACATCACCAAAAACCCTGTCAGTTTTATTGCGGTTGTCATAGTTTTTTGCTGCCCAATATGGATTCAAATGAGAGCCATTATAATTACCATAACGCTCTGCACCAGATGTATCGTAGTACTGCATAGAGTAGTACTTATTGTTCAAGTCGGCAAGCTCCCATGTTGGAATGTCTCTTGGAGTCTGGTACAGGTTGTTGATTACAGACCCTGGTCCATTACCACTTGTTTCTACACGAGAATATGTGTTGAGGTAGTTAACATTAACAGATGAGTAAAGATTGCGGCTCAACTCTGTGCTACCACTAAAGCGTACATTGTATCTGTTATAGAATGTATTAGGTACAGCACCTGATGTATTTACCGTATTGATAGCTAGTAAATAATCAGACTTATCGTTACCACCAGCTATAGACACATAGTTGTTGATGTTTTTACCGTGGTTGAAAAAGTTGCGAAGGTTATTTTCTTGGTTTTCGTAAGGTTTTACCAATTGTTTACCATCTATCACCTGTCCCCATGGGCGTAGCTGACCATCCATCAGTAGACCCCAACTGCGGTTTTCGCTCAGTTGGTTGCCCTGTGCATCGTATATATTGCCTTGTCCGTATAAGCTTTGTGTTTGTGGAATTTTGGTAATATCCGACTGTGAATAAGTGCTTTTGAAGGTGATATCCATCTTACCATTCTTACCAGCACCTTTGTGACGACCTTTTTTAGTAGTATACATGATAGCACCGTTGGCCCCCATTGCACCGTAAAGTGCAGTAGCTGCTGTTGCTGGCAGTACTGTAACAGACTCTATGTCTTCTGTGTTGATATCATTAGCACTGTTGCCGAAATCTATTTGGTTAAGCTCGTTGAATCCCGCATTAGCACCGTTCAGTTTGCTTATGGTACGGTCATAGTTATTAGTGATTACACCATCTACTACTATGAGTGCATTGTTATTTTTAAGAAACGACTTTTCGCCTCTTAGCACCACACGTGTGGAACCACCAAAAGTATTGGTAGAACTAGTGATGTTTGCACCGGCTACTTTGCCCTGTAAACCTGAAATAATACTTGTGCTGCTACCAGCATTCAAATCGTCTTCAGCAAGAGAAGTACTAGTATAGCCACTACCCCGCTTATCGCGCTTCATACCCAATGCAGTAGTAATGTTACCGTCAAGTTGTTTAGACATAGGATACATCGATACAGATAATGACTGTCCGTCATCTTCTATATATTGAGTAGCATAGCCTATTGCATTTACTATTATAGTGGTAGACCCATCTGGCACCTCAAACATGAAGTCACCATTAACGTCTGTAACCACTGTTTCACGAGAGCCTTTAGCAGCTACCGTTACACCCGGCAAACCCTTGCCATGCTCATCAAGCACCTTTCCGGAAACAGTATGTGTCTGTGTTTCCTGGGCAGATGCCTGTAAGCCTATCGTTAACAGTAATACAAACAATAAACTAACTCTTTTCATACTCTTATATTTATCTGAAATAAACTTTTGGTCGCAAAAAAACACTACATGCCGCACCGCATTAGCAGAACTGCACTGGTATTTGGGGGTGAATTTATTACAAGTAACCGAATAAACAAAGTAATCGTTTGTTTTTTCTTAACACTCGGTGTTATGCTGACACTTGTTTGAACCCTATTGTTGTTGTAACGCCCCCTCTCGGCATTACTTGTGCCCGTGAAGGCATATATTATTGCAACTATAATAGGCTGCAGGACAATCGGGCTGTAGCGAATAGTAAGAACTCCGAGTGTGGTATAGATTGATTGTTACTGATTCAGTGAAAAGTGATTATTTGCAAAAACCTGCAAAAGACACCACCTAATAAAGATGAATAACACAGACAACCAAAAATATTTTTCCCTTAATTACATTGATTATCAATAAGTTATGACTACAGCATAAAAATTCTTAATAAATTTCTTGGCACTTTCGCTACACGATACTACCTTCGCACTCCAATTTATTAAAATAACTTTCCCCTCACAGGGCGGGTGTTTAAAAAAACATTAAATAGTAATGAGACACTTAAGTTTTAAGACAAAATCAGCCAACGAAACGATCGTAAAACGCGATTGGCATGTTGTAGACGCTACGAACCAGACTATGGGCCGTATGTGTTCTAAAATTGCATCTGTACTGCGCGGCAAAAACAAAGCGTACTACACTCCTCACTTTGACTGTGGTGATTACGTAATTGTTGTTAATTCTGCGAAAGTGGTGTTTACCGGCAACAAACTGGAAGATAAAGAATACCAGACTTACTCTATGTACCCAGGTGGACAGAAAATAGAAACTGCAAAAGAACTTCTTAACCGCAGACCAAATTTGGCTATTGAGCGTGGCGTAAAAGGTATGCTGCCTAAAAACCGTATGGGACGCGCTATGTACAAGAAACTATTTGTATATGAAGGTGCAGAACATCCACATCAGGCACAGAGCCCAAAACCAATGAGCTTTTAATTGCTGCTCACTGACAAACACGTAGAAAGCAAACAACTATTTTTAAAAAATCTTCAAACCATTACAATATAAAATGGAAAAACAGCAAAATGCCGTTGGTCGCCGTAAGGAAGCCGTAGCCCGCGTATACATCAGCAAGGGTACTGGCAATATCACGGTAAATGATAAAGAATACAAAGCGTATTTCCCTATCATGTACCTTCAAAATCAGGTGGAACTGCCACTGAAAGTAACTGAAACATCTACCACATTCGATTTGGTTATCAATGTACAAGGTGGTGGTCAGAAAGGTCAGGCTGAAGCAATAAAAATGGGTATAGCCCGCGCTCTGGTAGAAGTTAACCCTGAGTACAAACCATTGCTCAAGAAAGATGGTCTGATGACCCGCGATAGCCGCTCTGTAGAACGTAAGAAATTCGGTAAACGTAAAGCACGCCGTAGCTTCCAGTTCTCTAAACGTTAATCGCCCTACTCCCCTGTGGGCTTTTACCTGGGGAACCACACAATTATTATTGTTAATAACAAAGAAATCATTCAAATGGAAGATAATAAAACATTGCATCAGCAGCTACTGGAAGCTGGCGTACACTTCGGCCACCTGAAGAAAAAATGGAACCCAAAGATGTTGCCTTACATCTTTGCTGAAAAAAACGGTATACATATCATAGACCTTAACAAAACCATTGAAGGTCTTGATGAAGCAGCTGCTGCACTTAAGTCTATCGCTAAAAGCGGTAAAAAAATAATGTTCGTTGCCACTAAAAAACAAGCAAAGGAAATAGTAGCAGAAGCTGCTACCCGCGCTAACATGCCATACGTTACAGAACGTTGGTTGGGTGGTATGCTCACTAACTTTACTACTATCCGCAAGAGTGTAAAGAAAATGTTGAGCATCGAAAAAATGCTGAATGACGGTACTATGGATAGCGTTACTAAAAAAGAGCGCCTGACACTTACCCGCAGCAAAGAAAAAATGGAAAAAGTATTAGGTGGTATCTCTCAGATGGGCCGCGTACCAGCAGCAATATTTATGGTTGACATCAGCCATGAGCACATTGCACTGGCAGAAGCTAAGCGTTTGGGCATCACTACCTTTGCTATGGTAGATACTAACAGCGACCCTACTAAAGTAGACTACGCTATACCAGCCAACGATGACGCAACTAAGTCTATCGCTATCATCACTCAGTACCTCACATCTGTAATACTTGAGGGTCTTCAGGAGCGTGCTCAGGTTAAAGAAACCGAAGAAGATGGTAACGATGACGAAATGGAAAATCGTGGTCGTGGCTTAGACATCAACGAAGAAGATGGCGAAGGTGGCCGTCGTGGTGGCCGTGGTCGTGGCCGTAGCGCAGGTGCCGGAGCTGGCGCAGGTGCTGGTGCAGGCGCTCCAGGTCGTGGACCAGGTGGTGGCGCTGGTCGCCCAGGTGGTGCTGGTCGTGGACCAGGCGGTCCAGGTCGTGGCCCAGGTGGTGGATCTGGTCGTCCAGGTGGAAGCCGTCCAGGTGGACCGGGTGGCAGTCGCCCAGGTGGTGGCAGCGGTGCTCCTCGCCCAGGTGGTGGCAGATAAGCCCCTCTCAAAACATACATAACAGCATGTTTAATTTAAAATTAACAATGCTCATTTTATTATTAAAGCCCCACATTTGGGGCTTTAATAATAAAATACGATTTTTGCAGCCTGAATTATAAAAACAACAAAAAAAATAATACAATGAGCACAGTAACAATATCGGCGGCAGACGTAAACAAACTGCGCCAGCAGACAGGAGCCGGCATGATGGACTGCCGCAAAGCATTGGTAGAAAGCAATGGCGACTTCGAAAGCGCTATTGACTACCTGCGCAAAAAAGGCCAGAAAGTAGCTGCTAACCGTAGCGACCGCGATGCTAAAGAAGGTGTAGTAATAGCTAAAGCTACTGCTGATAACACTTATGGTATCGTTATCAACCTTAGCTCTGAAACAGACTTCGTAGCTAAAAACACTGAATTTATTGATTTCGCTCAGAATGTAGCCGACATCGCTCTTAATACTAAAGTTACTTCTATCGACGATCTGAAAGCTGCCGCAATGGATGGCGCTACAGTAGGCGAAAAACTGATGGAAATGGTAGCTAAAATAGGCGAGAAAATCGATGTTACCCGCTTTGAGCAGGTATCAGCAGCTGCCGTTATACCTTACATCCACTCTGGTTACCGTATAGGTGTGCTGGTAGGTATGAACCAACCTTCTACCGATGATATAGCCACAGCAGGCAAAGACGTAGCTATGCAGATAGCTGCTATGAACCCACTGGCTGTAGATGCTGAAAATGTATCGGAAGAAATGATAGCTCGCGAAAAAGCAATAGCAATAGACCAAATAGTAGCAGAAGGAAAATCTGCCGATATGGCCGAAAAAATTGCTGCTGGCAAACTAAACAAATTCTTCAAAGAAAATACTTTGTTGCCACAGGCTTTCGTAAAAGACAATAGCAAAACAGTAGGTGAGTACCTGAAAAGTGTTAGTGCAGGTCTTACTGTCACTACATTTACACGTATAGCTGTAGGCGCATAATATTCTTACAATTTATAATTAATGGCCGGCATTGGTAAAACAGTAGCCGGCCATTATCTTTTAATTACCACTCTGTTATCACCATGGCTCTGAAATACCCGAAACAGCCCATAAAACACCACTGCAAGTACAAATAGTAGCCTGATGTGCGTATTTTGCGTATTTACTTGACACTACTGTTTTTTTATCATTATATTTATACCCCTATTTCATACCAAGACCTTTTACGATAACAACAACTAAAGAAAATGAGTAACGTCAGGATACATATACAATGGCAGCAAAAGGCAGCCAGCCTGCTCATGATAGCACTAATGCTGTCTGGTGCCGCGCAGGCACAACTGTCGCTAAAACGCCAGAAATATGAAAGCATAGCCAATCGTTATGCCAATGAACACTCGGTATACACCAGCCTGCATCACAAGCTGATAATAAAAGAACAACAAGGACAACTCTCTGCTTCGTCTATAGTAGAAAATGAACAACTATTTATAAGCGAAAAGTCGCTTAATATTTACAACGCAGCATTGATTAACGGCGCTGGGTTTTCCTACTTCACAGATATAGAAGCAACTAAATTTATACCTGAAGGTAATGACTATAAAGTATTTAAAAACAGAGATAAGAATAACAGTCTAAGTTTAGAATATACTGGTCTCACCAAAAAGTCAATAACACGGACAACTTACAGCATGGAACATGAAGAACTGAGGTTCCTACCTTGGTATTACACAAGCTATGAGTTGCCTATCGTTCATTCAGAATTAGAAATAGTAGCTCCCAAGTTTGTGAAATTGGGCTTTGTAGTGAAAGGTGATGATACTTCCCTTATCAAAAGAACAGTGGAAGAAAAGGATGGTAATATAGTTTACAAATTCACTGCGGACAATGTACCAGCAGAAAAAGATTATGATGGGGTACCTAATGAACGCTATTACAAACTCCATATTATACCCTACATCATTTCTTACCGACAGACTGGTGCCAAAAAAGACTCTTTAATGGCAGGTAGCACTGATGTACACAGTATGTATCAGTATAGATTGGTAAAAGGGTTGAACATTAAAACTGACTCCCTACTGAATGCCAAAACAGCAGAGCTTACTCGCAATACTTATTCTGACCGCGAAAAAGTAAAACGCATTTACGACTGGGTACAAAATACGTTCCGCTACGAATCTTTATACACCTCAAATCTGGAGGGAATAGTACCCAACCCAGCAGATACTGTATGTAAAAGAATGTATGGCGACTGTAAAGACATGTCTAGCATACTCATGGCAATGTGTACCAAAGCAGGTGTTAATGCCTACTTTGTAGACATTGGCACCGACAACAAGCCATATACACACGAAGAAATGCAATCGGGCTACCTCTATGACCATATGATATGTGCGGTGAAGCTAGATGGTGAATGGGTGTTTCTGGATGGAACAACCAATGTACTGCCCCTAGGTGCCAACAGGGTAGACCTGCAAGGCAAGGAAGCACTGATAATGATAGACGATAAAAACCACAAAATAGTAAAAGTGCCTGAAGCACCAGCATCACAAAATGTCATTACAAACAACACGGTGATGAACATTTCTTATAATGATGTAACTGGCACCACCTATCAACACTTTACAGGATACACAGCATGGAGTGCAGCAGAAGCGTTGGCTTACAAAAACCGCAAAGAGGAAAAAGACGAATTTGTACGCAATATGGCCATGAGAGGCAACCCTAACTTTGTAGTAACTAGTTATGATATAAATGCTAGTAAAAGTGGCAACAAAGACCTCTCGATAAGCACAAATTACAAAATGAATAATTATGTGCAGCGTGTGAAAAAAGATGTTTTTGTAAACATGAACGTAAACACAACATTTGCTGATAACCAAGTTAATGACTTGAACAGGAAAATACCAGTGTACCACGAGTACAAACGGATCATAAAGCAAACAGTAACACTGAATGTGCCTAAAGGACACAAAGTTACCTATCTGCCCAAGCCTGCTAAAGGTGGCGTAGACGGACTGTGGAGCTATAACATATCGTACAAGGCAGATACCAAAAACAATACAGTAACACTTACCAAGGAACTAGAACTGAAGACGACTAACATAAAACCAGAACAGTTTGTAGCAAACAATAAACTGGTAGACGAACTTAACCAACAATACAAAGAAACTGTAGTGCTAACTGCCAAATAATAAGGCCTTATGAAAAAACTGATCTCTTTTATTATCCTGTTTTCTGTAGTGGCACTTACGGTATCGGCACAGAAAAAACTATTCTTACAGCAACATCCTCGATGGATAGAGTGGGCAGATACTCCCCTCGTTCATCCAGTGCCTCCAGAGCATGCCTCACAGCCTGCAGTAATGCTCATAAACGACATAGGTATAGACTATCGTGTAGAGGGTGGCTATATTGTAAAACACTCTACCAATCACCAACTTATAAAGGTGTTAGATACTCGTGGTGTTAATACATACAGTACCATTTACATTCCGCTAAATCCAGGCACTAAGGTTTCGTCTGTGAAAGCGCGTACTATTTCACCTTCAGGAAAAATACAGGTTATTGACAAAAAAAGAATACTTATTGGTTATGGCAATAACGACAACTATGTAATAGTCATTCCTACAGAAGGTGTAGAAGTAAACTCTGAAATCGAATATCTGGTAAAGGAAATAAACCCATGCGATTATTTTGGCAAAACATACCTTCAATATGATATACCGGTAGCGAAAACACGCTTTACTATCTCTTACCGCAAGAATATGGTGGTAGAAGGTAAGAGCTATAATAATTTGCCAGAAATAAAACCTGAGTCCGTGAACAACCGCAACAGGTATCTGTTAGAGATGGATAACATACCTGCTCTGCTACCCGAAGAAAATAGCTATTACGACCTCAGACGTATGGCTTTTGAGTACAGAGTAAGTTACTACCTGAACGAAAACAATGAAAAAATAAAACTCAACACCTGGAATAACTTCGCCCGCTCGCGCTACGACAAGTATTATAAACTTACTGATAAAGAACGCAGAGCTGCCAATAAATACCTCAGTGATCTGGGTGTACTAGCTAATGGTGATGAAGCTACTAATATCAGAAAAATAGAACAAGGCATTAAAAAACACATTGCCCTTTATGACGAAGTAGACTACGAAGAACGCAAAGAAGTGATGGCATTCCAAACCATTCGCTCTATGTCTATAAATGCTGCTGGGTATGACAATCCTAAAGACGTATTGGATACTATCATCAGCAAAAAATCGGCTTCAGAGTTTGGTTATATCAAGCTGTTCTCTGCTTGTCTTACTCAGGCAGGTGTAGCTCATCAAATAGGCTGGGCTTGGGACAAAACTAAATTCACTTTCGACCCCAAATTCGAAAGCTGGCTAGGTCTTGGCGATCATCCAGTTATTTACTTTCCACACCAGAAAAAATTCTTGAGCCCTACCGATAGATCCCTCCGCTACCCTATCGTCACTACTGAGGTGATAGGCGGTAAAGGTTTATTCATCACCATCCCTACCAAGGGTGAGGTAACAGGCACATTGTACAAAACAAGGCGCATCACTCCACTTACCGCACAGGAAACCAAACATGATATCAGCGCAGTAGTGTCTTTCAATAAAAATATGGACGCCAAAGTAGATGTATCTCACGAATGGTATGGCTATCAGTCAGTTAATATCCGCTCTGAGTTGCCTTTTGTACGTACTGAAAATATGAAAAAATACGCTTCTGATTTATTACAACTCAGCAGTAACTACAACAATATCATCAGCTTCAACTTCTCTAACGAAGAATATAGCAATTATTACACCAACACGCCATTGACGCTGTATGCATCCGTTAATGCAACTAATCTTGTAAACAAAGCCAGCAACAGATACCTGATAAAAGTGGGCAAATTGGTAGGAAAACAAGACAATCTGTACCCAGAAAAGAAAAGACTATTGCCAGTAGATATCTCTTACCCCAATTCTTACAATTATTCGATAACCATAGATATACCTAAGGGCTATAAAATACTGAACCCTGAAACTATACGTATGAGTGCCGACTACCTGAATGGAGAACTGGATCAGGTTATAGGGTTTGCATCTGACTACAAACTGATAAAAGATAACAAAAACGGCGACAAGCTAGTGATAACAGTAAGCGAGTCTTACAGTCAGTTGCATTTCTCGTTGTTCGAATTCGAGCGGTACCGTAATGTATGCAACACTGCTGCAGACTTTAGCAACCTAACACTGGTGCTAGGCAAGAAATAAAAAGTACCTAACAAACTGATACTAATACCAAGGGGTGGCTACTGTGCCACCCCTATTTTTTTGAGCCTCTCTACTGAGGCTGCCAATGTTTCTTCTTTTTTGGCAAAACAAAATCTTATCAATTTATCTTCCTTGCCATTACTGTAAAATGCACTGACTGGAATGGTTGCCACACCATGCTCGCGCGTGAGCCATTCTGCAAACTCTTTATCGGGCAGATTGCTGATGCGCTCATAACTGGCTACCTGAAAGTAACTACCCCTTGCTGGCTCATGCACGGTAAACTGTGTATCTGCCAGTAATCCTAAAAAGTAATCTCTTTTGCGTTGCATAAGCTCGTGTATAGGTGCACTATCGTTGCTCAGGTGCTGTGCTAATGCATATTGTGCAGGGGTGTTGACCGTAAAACACAGAAACTGATGTATGCGCCTGAATGCCTGTGTAAATACGGGTGGGGCTATACAATAACCCATCTTCCAGCCAGTGTTGTTATACACCTTACCAAAGGAGTAGAGCGCAAAACTGCGAGCACGTAGCTCCTCATGCTCCAGCACAGTGTAGTGCCGCTCGCCATCATACACCAGTTGCTCATACACTTCATCTGCTAGTATTATTATGTCGGTGTGGCGCACTATAGCTGCCAGTTGATCCCAGTCGGCACGGCTCCATATAGCACCTGTAGGGTTGTGGGGAGTGTTGATGATTATGGCCTTGGTGCGGGTAGTAATGGCATCTTGCACTGCCTGCCAGTCTACCCCAAATCCGGGCGACAACAAAGGCACCACTACCGCCCGTGCACCATTCATTTCTATATTGGGTATGTAGCTATCGTATGCCGGCTCTATCACTATTACCTCGTCGCCTGGGCTTAGTATGGCTGTAAAAGCGGTATATATAGCATAGGTAGCACCAGGGGTCACCGTTATCTCAGAATCTGGGTCTACTTGTACCCCATATCTGCGGGCAAAACTAGCAGCAATAGCCTGCCTCAGCTGTGGCAAGCCCGCCATAGGTGCATACTGGTTGTAACCATTGGCAGCAGCATCGCCCAATGCCTGCGAAAGCCGCTCATCTATATGAAAATCAGGAAATCCCTGCGACAGATTAATAGCATTGTACTGCTGTGCCAATGCACTCATCACAGTAAATATAGTAGTACCTGTGGCAGAATGTTTTTGTGGTAGTTGCATAGATACAAACATAAAAAAAGGTGCCAACATCGCACCTATAGTTTTTGTAGATAGTATGGAATCAACATTATGCTCATTGAGCATCCTTCATATACTTTCTTGCATTCTCTACTTTTTGTGGAAACAAAACCCTGCCTTTGAGTTTTGCAGCAACTAACGAGAGTAACGCCTTTTCTGAAATGGCAACCATTTTTTCGGTCGAATTTACCTTAGTTTTCATGTCACAAAGTTATTCTTTTTTATTTTACAAAACACACTATCATATTCCTTACCAATTTCATAAGACTCTATCGTTACTTGACCTTCAGGTTTTTTAATGCTCCCCCAAAACTCATATTCTTCCAACAAATTAATGTAGTTTTTGTTGACATAGTATCGATATGCTTTTATCCGCCTATCCAAATTTTTACATTCAGCAACAGTACATTTCTTCTTACATGTTATTTTGCAATCTTTAGAAAAGTCTTCACTGTTGTCACTACCTTGAACCATGATTATAGAATTAGGCTTATACCTAAAGAAGATAGGTATTGTAAATAGTACAGTATTAAAAACCATATAATGATCGCCATTGTTTGTATTAACTTTATCATCAATTATATCACTTTTTAAATCGTAATCTCCGAATCCAAGATTGTAAAGAGGAGCACCTCTAAACTCACGAACATAACTATATTCAATAACTTTTATTATATCGATTTGCCCATTACTTATAAAGTAAAATCTGACTGTGTTTTCGCTAAAATCTTCGTTTATTTTATAAACCTTATTATATCCTGCCATCAAATAAACTATCTAAAACTGTTCAAACTTTACATAAATCAATACCAAACAAACTAGCCACAGATAACTATGAATACCCCACATCAAAAAAACAAACTACACACCACTATAGCAGCTATCACGCATATCAGATCTACCAGCAGCATGGTAGATAGTGTGTAACGGGTGTTTTTCACTTTCACACTGCCAAAGTATACAGCTATAACATAAAAGGTGGTTTCGGCAGAGCACTGAAACACGCTAGATAGCCTTCCTGCAAGCGAATCTACCCCATAGGTCTGCATAGCATCTATCATAAACCCCCGCGACCCACTGCTGCTAAACGGGCGGAGAATAGCGACAGGCAGCGCATCTACCACACCCCTATCTACACCCATCATCAGAAACACCTTGGCTATACCCCCCGATATTATCTCAAACACACCACTGTTGCGAAACAGTGATATGGCCACCAGCATACCCAGTATATAGGGGAAAATGGTGATGCCAGTATTGAGCCCCGACGACACCCCATCTACAAACGAAGAAAATACATTCTTGCCAGCAGTAGTAAAAACCTTTTCGTGCAGAAATGCATAAACCAGTATACTGAGTATGATAACCAGCAATATCACGTTAGATATATTGTTGGTAAAATGGTTTTTCTCAGCCATGCCTAGGTGGGTAATATAAAACATAAGCCCCGTTAGCAGCCCTGCTATACCCCCAATGCTCAGCAACAGCACCCCACTCTTGAAGTTGATGCGCTGGCGAATGCCCACAATGAGGAGCGCAGCCATAGTACCTACAAAAGATGTGATGATACAAGGCAGCATCACATCAGCCGGATTCTGTGCATTCTGTGCCGCTCTATACCCTATTATAGAGGTGGGTATCAGCGTGAGCCCCGCAGCATGCAGGCACAGAAACATGATTTGGGCATTACTTGCACGTTCCTTATCTGGGTTTATCTCTTGCAGGCTCTCCATTGCTTTTAGCCCAAAAGGTGTAGCAGCAGAATCGAGCCCTAGAAAATTAGCCGCGAAGTTGAGCGTCATATAGGATATCGCTGGGTGGCGGGCAGGCACATCCGGAAACACCTTCACAAAAACCGGGCTCAGCAACTTGGCCAACTTCTCAGACGCACCAGAGTCGATAAGCAACTGTAGTATGCCACAAAAAAACGACAGATAGGCTATGAGCGGCAGCAGCAGGTCTAGTATAGCACTTTTGCAGGTAGGCAGTATGCCATCAGTAGCTTGTTTGCCAGTGGTCACCCTCACTATACCACGCTCAGCAGTGTAGGTAGTATCTTGTCTTCGGGTAGCACCCTTTACCACATAGCTACCATTCGCTAGCACACTATCGCGCAGGCCAGCAGGTAGTTGTGGCACATAGGTTTCGCGCACCACTAGGGCATCATCTTTTTTGCCATTTACAGCATAGTCTATTGAGTATACATTGCCCGTAGCCAGCATACCCAATATATACACCACCGACACAATAACGATAATCAACCAAAATCTGCTCAATACCATCTTATGTCAAATGTAAAAAAGTAATTGGTAGCATGTACACCAACAAAAGATGGAACAATAAATAGAACCCTGTGCCAACACAATATGGCATCAATCATTAAGCCCCATTTTCAGCCAATCCATCACTACATTGTTTCAGATAAAATAACCTTTATATTGCATAAGAATCATTCAGCACTATGGAGCGTAAAAAATTTATTAAACAAACTTTACTGACTTTCCCTGCATTGTACCTTGGTAGTAGTTGGTTGTTCTCTTCTTGCAAAAAAGATGATGAAACTCAAACTGGAAACTGGCGGGGAGATGTTATAGTGATAGGGGCAGGAATAGCAGGCCTGCACGCCAGCAAGCTACTTATGAATCTGGGCTTAAATGTCACTATTCTGGAAGCGACTGATAAAACTGGTGGTAGAATAAGAGCGCTTAGTGGAATGGCCGAATATGATATACAATTAGGTGCAGAAGAAGTACACGGTAAAAATTCTGAATGGTATAAATTAGTAACTAGCACACCTGGTGTCACACTGCATATACCAAATGGTGAGGATTATTACTTTTTGAATGGCAATTTGAAAAGTGAAACAAATTGGGCTGGAGATAGTGTCCTTGCCCAAGCACAAACATTCGTGGCTGCTGCTACCAACTACAATGGTGCCGAAGTAACTGTACTGGAAGCGGAAGTAGCAAAAGGAAATAACCCTGCCAACTTCAACATTACAAATGCACTTATTGGCAATGAATACGGCACCAGCAATAGTAGACTAAGCATAAAGGGCATAACAGAAGAAGATAACCTGTGGGAAAGTGGCGATGATAACTACAACCTAAAAACAGGCTCGTACAAAGATGTGCTGAACCATCACTACAGTGGTGTAATAGACAAAGTCATATTGAATAATGCTGTTGTTGAAATAGATTACAGTGGCGAAAAGATATCGGTCAAGACTAAGAACAACCAAACTTATACAGCAGATAGATTGATAATAACAACACCTCTGGCTGTGTTGAAAAAAGAAATAATAAATTTTATACCAGCACTACCAGCTGAAAAAAAAGCAGCTATCTCCAAAATAGGAATGGGCGCAGGAATGAAGATAATCCTGAAATTCAAAAACCGCTTTTGGGATGCAGCTACAGGTTCAATAATAGGTGGAACAAACTCTGTTATAATTTGGACACCCGGATTGGGTAAGAGTAATACCCCAATTCTCACAACATTTGTCATGGGTGAAAAGGCAGAATACTTAAGTAATCTTGGTAGTGATGCAACTAATGTACTATTAGCCGAATTGGATTTAATGTATGGAGGCAATGTAGCTAGTGCTTCGTTTGATGAAGTTTATATCATAGATTGGACAAAAGAACCTTACATAAATGGTGCTTACTCCTACCCAGTGGTGGGTGGAGGTATTGCTCAGAGGATACAATTAGCAAAAAACGTTGGTAAAAAAATATACTTTGCTGGTGAAGCAACAAATTATAAAGGGCACAGCGCCACAGTGCATGGTGCTTTAGAAACAGCTATCAGAGTAGTAAACGAGTTGACTCAAGATTAATTACTTATATTTAATTGTAGTACTTTCAATTTCAATGGTTTTTAAAAAGTTCTTATCATCTAACCACTTGTAAATGGTAAGTATTTCATCCGAAATATACTAATCAATTTTTAACCTCAATTCTGTTTGAGAATAGGTAGGCACCTGCAGCTGAAAACACTGTTAAATAAAAAGAACACAAAATAGTGCGTACATACACATCTCACTTATCCTCCTTCCTAAACTGCACCTTCCATAGCCCACCACTATCTGTTAGAAACAACAATTGGTCCTGAGATTTGTTGTCAGATAAGGTGTAGGTTACTATAGCCCTGTGCCCTTCCTGTTGGCAACTTTTTATTCCTACGGTCAGGCCCAGCATCTGTCGGCGGGCAGAGTCTACTATATAACCGCTCAACGCTGCTATTTCATCTATCATAGCACGCGTGTCAGTGGTGGCATATTTGCGGGCCTCATCATAGTCCAGATGATAAAATCCGGTCAGCCATTTGTAGGCTATACTGCGGGGTTCGTTTACATCTGTTTTCACATTGTAGAAAGCTGATGTATTGGCAAAGTAACGTATGTAGTAGTCTACCGGCATATGATCGTAAATAGGGTCTACTACATAGTTGCCCAGTTGGTCTATAAAGCCATACTTACCACTCATCTCCACCAGTGCCATATCACCATCATACCCAAAGGCGAAGTCATATTGAGGCGCTATCACAAATTTACCCTTGGTGTTGATGTAGCCCCATTTGCCACCATTTTTGGCAGCAGCCATTTTGTTGCCTCTGAATGGGTATGCATCTGTAAACAGTGCTGGTATCACTTCCTCTTTATCGGCATTGAGCCATCCCCACAAGCCTTTGTTTTTCACCAGATATTGGTTACCATCTAGGTCCAAATCGTCATAAGTAGGAGATAACAGATAATTACCTTTTTTGTCTATTACGCCAAACTTGCCACTTACAGCCACTTTTGCCTTAACGCCTACAAATGGATTAGCATTGTCAAATAAATAAGGTACTGCTAGGTCTCCCTTTTTGTCGATATACCCCCATCTGCCACTGCTATTCATAACAGCACACATCCCACCCGAGAAATAACTTACAGCATTGTACTGCGGGTTCAGCACCACTTTACCCTTTTTGTCTACAAAGCCCCACAGCTCTCCATTTTCAGTTAGCGTGCTATAAGCAGCCATACCTTCACTATACATTTCTGCACTTTGAGCATGTTGCAGCAGCAGTTGTTGCACACCATTTTTGTCTATCAGCGTTGGGCATCCGTTGTGTGGCACCACCCATGCCACGCCCTCACTATAGGTAGCCGCATAGCTGTATGCAGGCTTCACCACATACTTACCTGCATTGTCTATATAGCCCCAGTTGCCGTTGGTATCGGCTACTACTGCCACACCGCCTTCGTAGCATCCTGCCCTCTTATATATAAGTGGCACCACAACCTTGCCACTACGGTCTATATAACCGTATGTGCTGCCATACTTCACAGGTAACAGTTTGTTGCTGACACTAGCCTGCTTGCCACAAGATGCGGCAAAAACTAAAAGCAGTATCACTAACAAATATTTTTGCATGTAGCCGCAGCATTAATGGCTGTTTGTAGTGTTCTAAACGTGTGTCTGATAATATTATTTCGCACACAGGTTGCCAGCATATCTATTTTGCGGTCTGTGTAGTATCTGCAGAAGTGGCAGCACTATCGGCAGTGGGCACCTCTTCACTCATGTCTTCGCCTTCTGTGGTCTGTGGCAGTGTACCCACTAGGTCTGTTTTGGTAAACTGTACCAGCCATTTATCATTTTGTTTCACCAAACTTAGTATCTGCTCATTAGGATTGTCAGAAGAAGTGTAAGTTACCATGGCTTTATCACCATCTTCTTTTACATCCTTTATACTAACTTTTATCTTTTTTAGCTCTGCCCTGCCCGAGTCTGACACACCTGCTGTTAGCTCTTCCAGCGTAGACAATAGGTTTTTAGTATCATTGGTAGATAGCTTCATAGCCTGCTCAAAATCCATCTGATTAAAGCCAGTTAGCCAGGTGTGCGCTACATCCTTGGGGTTGTTTTTGTTGCAACTCATCAGCGCAAACGGTACAATGACTACAAACAGCAACAGGCGCAGATTATTCTTCATGTATATACTATATTTATAAGGCAAAGGTATCATTTAAATTTCACCTGCCAAACCAAGGAAGCGTGCTTGTTCAGGTACAGATTGTCAGTGCCTACATACTTTCGTCCTATGGCCATAGATGTTGGTATGTAAGTACTATCGCCAGTAGCTATCAGCAAAACACTTCTTACAAACTCTGTACAGTACAATTGATCTGTAGTATTCAGGTCAAAATGAGTATCAAATCGTGGTTGCTGCTGGTACATAGCATGCACTATTTCTCTTAGTGTATCTATAGTAGCCGCCATCAAATCATACTTTACTATCCCCAGTGCACTATTGCTGGCAGCAGAAAAAAAATGCGAGGCTGAGTCGCGTCTCAGCCTCGCATCCGGATTATCTTCTCCTCCTATGCTATGATACACATACGGATAATTATCTTCAATAAGCACTATGCCACAATGCGAAAAACGCTGGTCTTGCTTATTGATGTTGGCCAGCATACGGCTTTGGGTACTATTGCCCATACGCAGCACCACATATCCATCCTTAAGTAGCGATATTGCTGTGTCTATCAAATATTTGTTCCTGCTACTGTCTCTTAGATGTCCTGCTCTACCAATAGGGACAGGAGTGGTGTTACTCTCTACATATTTCCCCACCCACCTTACACTGGCCACTATAGTAATACCCAGCAAAAAGCGGACGAACGTTCTATTCATGTAGCCGTATTACTTGTAGCCAATTAGCATTACACATTAAACCTAAAGTGCATTACATCACCATCTTGTACCACATATTCTTTACCTTCTATGCGCAGTTTGCCATTTTCGCGGCAGGCAGCTTCGGTTTTGTATTGTACATAGTCTTTATACGCTATCACCTCTGCTTTTATAAACCCTTTTTCAAAGTCAGTATGTATCACACTTGCAGCTTGTGGGGCTTTCCACCCACGCAGTATAGTCCATGCACGCACTTCTTGTACCCCAGCCGTAAAGTAGGTTATCAGGTTAAGCAAGGTATAAGTAGATCGTATCAATCTATTTAGGCCCGGCTCTGTTAGTCCATATTCCGACAAGAACAACTCTTTATCATCCACTGTTTCCAATTCAGATATTTGCGCCTCTATCGAGTTGTTCATTACTATCACCTGAGCGCCTTCTTCTTCAGCCACTTTTACTAGTATATCTGAATATTTATTGCCTGTCAGCAGTGCTGCCTCGTCTACATTGGCAACATAAAGCACTGGTTTTTCGGTCAGCAAAAACAGATCTGCGGTTGCTTCAGCATCCTCGCCTTCCAGTTGCAATCCACGTATATTTTTACCTTCGCCCAGGTGCTGCTGGCAGCGTTGCAGCACTTCGTAAGCGCGTTTATTTTTAGGATCACCTGCTTTTAGCAGTTTTTCTACACGCTGCATTTTCTTTTCCACACTTTCCAGGTCCTTCAGCTGTAGCTCTGTATCTATTATTTCTTTATCGCCCACAGGGTTTATTTCTCCTTCCTCACGCAATATATTATCATCCTCAAAACAGCGTATCACATGCACTATAGCATCTACCTCGCGTATATTGGCCAGAAACTTATTGCCCAGCCCTTCGCCCTTACTGGCTCCTCTTACTAGTCCGGCTATATCCACAAACTCAAATGTAGTAGGCAATATACGCTGTGGTTGCACCAGCTCTGCCAGTTTTGCCAAACGCTCATCTGGCACATCTACCTGACCCACATTGGGCTCTATAGTACAAAACCTATAATTAGATGCCTGAGCTTTAGCGCTATTGCTCACCGCATTAAACAATGTTGATTTTCCTACGTTGGGCAATCCTACTATACCTGCTTGTAATGCCATCTTTTTGCTTTGAAAATTTGCGCAAAGGTAAGGGTATTGTTTAAAAGGTGTAGTTTCAATAAAATATACAACATTACCTGTGATTTGTACAAATAAATCTTTTACAATTTAACGAGCATAATCATATTTTTGCCGCTGATTACCAATCTTAACTATCATCCTCTATTATTTGTTTACTTACTACCCTACTACTATACACAATGGTTAAGTACACTATATGACAATAAAAAACAGACTATTTTTTTTCGCTTTTGCCTCATGGCTGATTTGTGTCTTATTCACGCCTTATCATTCATCAGCATCACGTAAAGATAGCCTTCGAAATGTTCTTGCTACTCAACCATTACCCGACAGTTCTAAAGTAAACCTCTATGTAGCAATAGCATGGGAGTATAAAAATAAAAATCTGAATATTGACTCTATAGAGGCTTATGCCAACAAGGGAATAGCATTAGCCTCAAAAATAAACTATCCGCTTGGTACCGCCCGTTGCCACATTATGCTGGGAACTGCACTACTACTCACCGACAACTACGACAGAGGCACTGCCTACCTCAATGATGCACTGAGCTACTTTGAAAAACAACCAGATAGTAAAGAACTCAACGAAATACTACACAACCTAGGGCTCAGCTACTACAAACAAACCAAACTAGACCAAGCCATTCAATACTTTGAACGCTCAAAAAAAGTAGCCCAAAACACCAACACGCCTAGCCGCTTAGCAAGGGCTCACTATTACCTTGCAGATATCCACAACGAACAAGGCAACTACATAAATGCACTGGAAGAATACCTCAAAGCATTGGAACTATATGAAAAGGGAGGCAAGAAAAACCAGATAGCCAACTGCCTTACCAACATAGCCACCGTTCATGCACAGCTCAAGGACTTTAAACAGGCACAAGCATTCATAAAACGTAGCCTTACCTACTCAGATGTAGTAACAAACCCCGAAGAAACCTACCAAAACTATAGCAATATAGGGTACGTATATGGGCTCATGAAAGACTACCCCAATGCCGAACATACCTACCAACAAGGATACGACCTCACCAAAACTGATGGCAACGAATATTGGAATACTGTTTTTCTATCCAACCTGGCAGATGTGTATACCAGCACAGGTAAAACCGATAGAGCCATAGCTGCTTACAATGAGGTGCTGAAAAGAAACGAAAAAGATCAGGATGTAAACTTCACCCTCTCTGCCCACGCAGGCATAGGCAGACTACTGCATGCTCAAGGCAAGAAAAAGGAAGCCGTCGCTCATTTGCTCAAAGCTTTCAATTTATCCAAAGAAAATGGCCTGAAACGAACTACGATGGAACTAGCGGTAGACCTTGCGTTGTACTATGAAGAAACTGGAGAGTACCAGCAAGCACTACAATTTCACAAAATACACAACACTTACAGCGATTCTCTTTTCAGCGAAAACAATAACAAAAAGCTACAGCAGCTACAGTTTAACTACGAACTTGAGAAAAAACAAAGACAAATAGAAAACCTCCAGAAAAACAAAGAAATACAAACTGCTACTGCCACCAAGCAAACTATTATCTCTACATCGCTACTTATAGGTATCCTACTGCTGTCTATCATCATGCTCCTGGTTTACCGTAGCAAATTATCTGAAAGGAAAAGTAAAGAAACATTGCAACTTCAGGCTACTAAGCTCGAAGAGCTCAACCAGTTTAAAGACAAAATATTCTCCGTTCTCTCGCATGATCTACGCAGCCCTGTCAATTCTTTCACCGCAGCCGTTCAAATGCTCAACGAAAAGGAAATCACCCCCGAAGAGTACGAAATCATGAAACCCGAAATCAATAGCCGGGTAGAAGCACTGAACCTAATGTTAGACAACGTATTGTTTTGGGCTAAAAGCCACATTCAAGAACAGAAAGTAGCCCAGATATCCAAAACAGACATCTACGAGCTCGCCACACAAAACGTCAATATGCTGCAAAGCATGTCTGAGCGGAAAAACATCGCTATTTCTAGCAACATAGATACAAACACATACGCACTCTGCGACGCTGGCCAAATAAACATTGTGCTGCGCAATCTGCTCATGAATGCCATAAAATACACCCATTCTGGTGGTAGCATATCCTTGCACGCCAACACCATCAAAGACACAGTAGCCATATCTGTTACGGATACTGGAATAGGCATGACCGCCGATGTAGTAGAAAATCTTTTTGCCACCCAAACCAACAAAAACACCTATGGCACAGATGGCGAAAAAGGTATTGGCTTAGGACTTATCCTCTGCCACGAGTTTGTGAAAGCCAATAATGGAACTATCAATGTAACCAGCATTCTCGGCAAGGGCAGCACCTTCACACTAGTACTCCCAAAAGCTTAATACTGAATTGCAACACTCTCTTAGCTACTATGGTCGGTCACTATCACCCATTTGCCCTTTATTTTGTGCAGTAGCAGTGTGTAGGCACCACTTACATCTCCAGCTTTTCTGTCTAGCGCCCATCGCCCCACCACAAAATAATACTTACCCGATAGTTTTTTGATACTCGTAATGGTAGAGGTCAATACCCCAGAGTGGTCTTTGTCTGGGTAAGCCTTCAGATACCTGTTCAGGGTAGCAGTGTAGCCATAAGTAGGCCCCTTCGACCCTATAAACAGCAAGCTATCGCTCTCCCAGTAGCCATTCATATAGCCAGCTATATTGCCCTTGTTCCACTCTGTCACTTGCGCAGCCAGCATAGCACGTATTGCTCGCTCTTGTTTGGCACCGGCACTAGCCTCCAAGGCACCACACAGTAGCAGCGGCAGCAATAGTTTATGTCTTATCAATGTATCTGGTATTTATTGTCAAAAATGCTGAAGTTATCATTACGAGGGGTGAATATCCAGCATGCCAGATACAAAATAAGACCAGCTACTATCATGGCCACACTCATCTTTCTGCCACTACCTTCTTCAGTAATAAATGCCAGTATAATACCGCTAATAAATAGCACAGTAGCAATAAAAAGTACGGCTAATAACTCTCCCATATACTCATAGATGTTGAACAATGATCAACGCTGCAATTTCGCAAAAATATTGCAACATTTTATCACACTTGCAGCTCTTACTATGGTTAATGAATTACTATTGTTTACCGGGCTTCGATTTTTTATACCTCCCTATCAGCTCTGCCACTGGTGTACGCATCAGGTACTCCGCATTCAGCTCCGTAAACATTTTAGCTTTCGATGGTGCTATGCTTAGTGCTTTCTCCAGTTGCAGCAGTGCCTCTTTGGCCTTGCCTAGCTCCAGCAACGCAGCCGCATAGTAATAGTAGAAGTCACCCTTCTCGCCACAGTGCTCTATAGCCACATGCAGTTGCAGTATAGCTTCGTCATAGTAACCCGCCACATACAGCCCCTTCACCAGCGACAGCCACGTAGTTTTGTTGTCCGGCTTCAGCCTTACCGCATTCAGGTAGCACACCAGTGCCTCGCTTTTTACGTTCAGCTCCATCAGGCAGTTGCCTATAGCCATGCAGTAGGCTGCATTGTCCTTGTCTAGGTGCAGCGCTACCGAGTACGATTTTATAGCCTTCTCCCACTGTTTTTCGCGGGCATAGGTTTCGCCTATCTTATAAAATATACCATCGTCCTGTGGGCTCAGCTGCGATGCCTGCCTGTAGTACTGCCTAGCTCTGGTGTAGTCTTTCCGCTTCTCCCAGCAGTAAGCCATCGCTTCAAATATCACATCCTCAGGTTTGGCTATTTCTATGTGGCGTTGCAGTACCTCCAGTGCCTTTTCGTAGTACTTCAGGCGCATAAACGCATCTGCCATATTCCTGTACGCAAACTCAAACTTATCATCTATCGCCACGCAATACTCATAGGCATCCACCGCTTTTTCATACAGCTTCAGCCCTTGCAGTGCCGCACCTAGGTTAAACCACGCTATCGCATTATAGGGGTCGTCGTCGGTAAGTTGGGTATGTATCGTCACACTCTCCTCAAGCCTATTGGTAAACTCTGCCCAGAAACATATTTTCTGCAGTGCTTCCTCATTACGGCGGTCTATTTTTATCACTTTCTTCAGCGTATCAAACACCGCATCAAAGTCTTCACTCTCGTCATACACGTCCGATAGCTCTAGCAGCACCTCTATCTTATCCTTACCTGCAAATTCCTCTACCCTGCTTTCCAGCCACTGCGCTGCCTGCTCTTGCCTGAACTGCGACATCAGTATATCCGACCTCAACAGCACAGCATCCAGGTTGCGCACGTCAAACTGTTCCATCTCGTCCAGTGCCCTTAGTGCCTGTCCATATTTCTGTGCTTGGGTTAGTATTTCCGCCTTCAGCAGCAGTATAGCCGATGAGTACGGATAATAAGTGCTGGCTATCTCACAGGCTATCATAGCCTGCTCTTCATTACTGTTCTGAAAGTAGAACTCTATCACTCGCTCAAATTCCTCCTCATCCAGTATAGACGCAGATTCTCCTCGTTTCACTTGCTCATAACGCCTCATCGTCTCGTCCAGTGACCCTAACTCATCGTCATTAAAATCGTCGTCAAACATAACTACGGGGTTTATACCAAAGTTACTAAAAATACCAAAACCTGTATGCCCGCCAATGTTATGACAATGTCAAAATGCACACCTTGCTCACATTTTCCACCTCTCTCTCCCCACAGTTCCACAGCCATACACACTTTCAGCACATTATCAATTTAGCACATAGCACAATAGTACTTTACCACACCTACACCCATTACTACCTCCCGAATATTTCTGTAAATTTGCACCCACAATTAATTATAGATAATGGCAGATTTGAAAAGTTTGTATGAACGCGCTATGCGTTTCGAGTTTTTGAGTGCTGAGGATGGTATATTTCTTTTCGAAAACGCTCCGCTTACCGAGTTGATGTACGTAGCCAATGAGCTACGCAAAATACAGGTACCCCATGGCAAGGTGACCTGGATCATAGACCGCAATGTAAACACTACCAATGTATGTGTGGCCAACTGTAAGTTTTGCAACTTCTACCGCATACCCGGCCACCCCGAGGCATACATTACAGATATAGAAACCTACAAACAAAAGATAGACGAAACATTCCGCTACGGTGGCGAGCAGCTACTACTGCAAGGCGGTCACCACCCCGATCTCGGACTGGCTTACTACGTAGACCTGTTCAAACAGCTCAAAGACCTCTACCCAAATCTGAAATTACACGCCCTCGGCCCGCCCGAGATAGCCCACATCACCAAGCTAGAGAAAAGCACACATACCGCCGTGCTACAAGCACTCAAAGATGCGGGGCTGGACAGCCTACCCGGTGCCGGTGCCGAAATACTCAACGACCGTGTGCGCCGACTGGTGTCTAACGGCAAATGCGGCGCACAAGAGTGGCTCGATGTGATGCACGAAGCCCACAAGCTCGACCTCACCACCAGTGCCACCATGATGTTTGGCCACGTAGAAACACTCGAAGAACGCTTTGAGCACCTGGTGAAGCTACGCGAAGTGCAAGCCAAAAAACCAGAACACGCCAAAGGATTCCTCGCATTTATACCCTGGACATTCCAAGACGTAGACACACTGCTACAGCGCATACGTGGCACCAAAAACCTCACCACAGCCGAGGAATATATACGTATGATAGCCATGAGCCGCATTATGCTGCCCAATGTAAAGAATATACAAGCATCATGGCTCACCGTAGGCAAGCAAGTAGCACAGATATGCCTCAATGCCGGTGCCAACGATTTTGGGTCTATAATGATAGAAGAAAACGTAGTTAGTGCTGCTGGCGCACCACACAGGTTCACCTCACGCAGCATACAAGACAGCATCCGCGAAGCCGGCTTCGAGCCACAACTCCGCAATCAGCAATACGAATTCCGCGAAATGCCCGCAGTGCTAGAGGAGCAAGTGATCACCTACTAGTCAGTACAGTTATTATACATACATCCCTGCTATGGCGGCTCCTACCAGAGTCGCCATAGTCATTTTATGCCACCAGCCACAGCACTCCTATCAGCGGGCTTTGTGTCACTCGCTTGTACTGGCGGGGCAGTGATGGGCTGGGGTTTGAAATGATATTATTAATAACAAACAGATTCAATATTTGGAGGTAATAAAGTATTGGGAGTTCGATTCCTGTTCGGGGTCGCGAGTCGTCAACTCGCTAATCAGCGCGGTTTTCTCATCGCATAAACATTCTATTTCGAACCCCAATGTATCTAAAGTTCGATTTGCGAACACGCAAAAAAATAAATAAGAAACTTAAAAAATAAGGTTTTTTCTTTGGAATTTATTTCCTAATTTCACATTATAATAAAAACCCAATAAATAATATATTATGAAGCCGCTATTGCTTTTACCCGTTTTGACAATTCTATTGTTCAGTGCTTTTAAATCATTTTCTCAGAACCAGTCTCAGGCAGGTTCTGATGAATATTTTGATTATTCTGTCAAAGATGTAATTACAGTTTACGAATATGACATTGCTACAAACCAGCCCATTGAAAATAGAACAAAACAAGCAAATGATGGTTTGAAATTTTACGTTGTTGGTGCAGAGCGGAGTAACACTTCGGGAACTATTAAATACTATCTAATACGCTTTTATCGCATTACAGGTGAATCGCAATTTCTTGCTAATGACCCCTTAATAATAAATTCTACTAACAGTGCTTATACGCAGTATTGTATAAAATCCGAGGATTTTGAAAATGAAAACCTAGTTACAAAACACTATCGGACCGGGCTTAAAAGCGTCAAATTAAGTGCAAGTGTATTATCAATTCCTTTCAAAATAAGGCCCAAGCTGGGAAAAGTGCCTGCAGATTTTACAGGTGATTTCACTATCGGGAGTGCTATCGGAATTGGGTTTAGGCTCTCACCATATAAAAAGAATTATTTGAATCTATCTCTTGCTGGAGGAGTCACGTCAGTTACTGTTGATAGGAGAAGTACAAATAATTACGTGAATGAAAAAACAAAATGGAGTGCATTGTCTCCAGGCTTTGGCCTGACATTCGACATTAACGGATTCCAATTTGGTGGAGTAATAGGCTGCGATTTCGTTGGTGGTGAAGCAGGGTCAAAATGGATATATAATAACAGCTTTTGGTATTCTATTGGAGTAGGCTATCAATTTATAAAGCCTAAGGATTGATAATAAATTCTCTTTCAATAACCATAAAATATTTAAAAAATGATTAAATATATATTATTAACAATAACGCTACTTATCTCGTATTGTTACAGCTTTGCTCAAGACAAAAAATCAAATCTAAATATAAGCTCATTCCATTCATATAAAAAAGGTCCCAATAACGACGAAGCCAAAGAAATTATTAAAATTGCCAATGCTGTATTAAATTCCGATGAATTTAGAGACTCACTTCAAAAGGTTTCTTTCGTAAGTGCTAACAATTGCAACTGCAATAGTGAAATAAGGATTCAAAATGGGAAAATTTCAGGCTATGAGATCTACAAACTGCTTCAAACAAATAAATCGCCTTCATTAAGCATAACCATTCGCAAAAAATCTAAAGGTACTTTAGGTCGCACCACTCCGTGCACAACCGAAATTATTTCCTACTACAGTAACGTGGTGAAAGACATGCCTGAATTAAATGACACCGCTGCGTTGGCGGTAAACATTTGTCATGAATACATGCACAGCTTAGGGTTTTGTCACCCAGATAATTTTAAGGAAAATGACACCAGAGCGGATGGCAGCACATACGATAAAAGCGCATATAACGAAGATGTTGCATATAGAATTGGTTGGATAGTATTTGACATTCTCAACCGATGGATAAATGTTGATCACAAGAAATTTGATGTTTATTGATCTGACCAAACTAATTAATTCCGTCCAAGGCGGATCTCTGCGTTCAGAGACCCGCTGGCAATCAAGGGACTGTCAATGACTTCAAAAGATAGAAGTCATTAAACAAATCCTTCATTTGGTTTCGAAATATTGTCTGTTAGGGGCACAAAAAAGAGAGCGGAGAGCGATGGCTGGTCTCCGCTCTCTTTTCACCCTCTTTCCCGCCCTGTTTCCCGCTTTTTGTTGCATTTTTGTATCTTTATTTAGGTTACAGATATGTTTTATGAGATTCCGAAAAATAATTAGCTTGCTGTCTAAAATACTAACTGTAGGCATTTTATTATTTACTGCTTATTGGCTCTTTTCGGGCTCAAGTAAACAGGAGCTTATTGACAACTATACTAAAAAAGAAAAGGAAATTTTCAAACTAAGAAACTATTTTAATTCAATAGTTCCTTCGGGTTTTCATGTTTACATAGAATTCAGAAATAATAAAAAAATAGATTTTCTTGTTTATGAGGGAGCCATGTCTCTAACTTCCTCAAATTATGGTTTATTCGAGCAGTGGGATATAAATCCCTACGAATACAAAGAACAACCAATGACTCATAATGACAGTTCGGAGTACTCTCCGAAAACCAAATCATTAAACCTTGTGAAACAAAAACTGGGCTGGAGTGATGCGACTTTTCAAACAATTAAGAGCATGTTAGATAAAGCAAATTGTATTTCGGTAAGCAATGGAGACCCAACACAAATAGGATTTGCAAGGAGCGGGATGGGCAAATACTCATACCAAGTTTTCAATAAACCTCTTTCTGACAGTTTGAAAAAGGAGTATAATGACAGTTGTACCTATATATTTTATTCTCGGAACGTGGTTCTAGAATATGGAGGTGGCGCAAGGGGTGCCCAATGCTTTCCTGACAAATAATTTCTATGTCCTTCGTTGATCTCTTGGTTGGACTTGAATATATTTGATTGTTGTAAAAAAACGCGGTGCAGGGAAAATATCAAACGAAAAAGCAATTTCTTCAAAATGAGAAGAAGCTCGAAAAGGCGCACTACCGAATAATAATCGGACTGACCATCTTTGCGGCTTTTTATCATTTTTTAATTCAGCCCAAGACAATTGGACATGACCCTCGGTACTCAATTTATATTTTTGGTTTGCCGACTGTTATAGGCATTTTCCGCCGTTGTTGGTGTTCTCCACCAACAACGCTCGAGCAGGACAGATAATACCCGTTGTTTAATCTATATAATCCCCTCCATTAATCTTTTAGAAATTTCGTCTCTTTTTGTGTGATCTATGCTCTCGCACATTTGTACATAATTGTTGACAACGTTTTTGTTTTGCAAACAAATTTTTATCAATCGTCCGGTAGACAATGACGTTACCCCTTCTGCTTCGATGTTGGAAATTGTATTTTTGCTAAATCCCAATATGATACTAAATATAGAAGCAGGAATGTTATACTTCTGCCTGAATTCAATTATTTCGGCTGGCGATGCAGCCCCTTTTGCAATATGATAGGCATTTTTTAGTGCTTTCATATTCCGCTCCATTTGAGCTTTAGTATAGTGTTTTACCTTAGTTTCTTTGTTTATCATGCCAGTTTCTTCGTCAACTTCATTGTCTAAATAGAAAACTTCGGTGTACGCTAACTTGATGCCTTTATAATTTCTAACTACCTGTTCGCTTAGTTCATCGGTAGGTAAATTTTCTCGTGTTAATATTTTCTTTGTTTCCATAAAATTCAATTTTTAAACGGCTGAGTCATTGGAAAATCAGGCACATGATTAGAAAACAACAATATTTGCAACTTCGTCATTATTAGTGTTCTTCACCAACAACGCTCGAGCAGGCCAGATAATACCCCCATTAGGCATCTAGCTATCATGTATATAAATAGGGCGAGATTAATTAAGAATCTCGCACTATTTACCAATTTTATACTTCCCTAGCACTTCTTCGAATGAAGAAGATCTGACAAAACTCTGTTTGATTTTATTTACCTGAATTACTTCCATAAAACCTAATTCCACCAATTGTCTAAGATCTGCTCTTGCTGTAAAGCTAGATATACTGAATCTATTCTCTACTTCTTTAGGTGTAAATATTCTATCGGCATCTTCATACATCACTTTTAGCAGTTGCGCCATTCTTTCGTTTACCCCCGGAATCTTCACAAACTTCGCTGCTTGCATCACCTCACGCTGTTTACGCCCTATGTACACTTTTAATGCATCGAACGCTTTTTCCATTGTTTTTACATGATAGGTTATAAAGTAAGACATATCGTTATTATCAATTTCCGAATAGATGTACGCCTTTTCATACTGAACCTTAGTGTCTTTGATAATTCTGGAAATAGATAGGTACTCTGTAAGCCAGTAGCCCTTTTTTAGCATATACCAGTAAAACAATGCCCTTGCGGTACGCCCATTGCCATCAGTAAAAGGGTGTATCCAACCTATCATAAAGTGAATAATTATGCCCTTAATTATTGGATGTATAAAATTACTGTCATCTTCATTAAAAAATCTGCATAAATCACTTATCAAATCTGTAAGTTCATGGTGTGGCGGTGGAGTATGCACTATTTCATCTGTAGAGTGGTTGGCAACAAATATATTATTGTCTTTTCTGAAAACACCTTCCTCTGCTTTTTCTTCGAGCGTGTTGTTAGATATGAGTTTATGAATGTGTAATAAAGTGTCTGGAGATAGATCGTCTGATTTGTGCTGCACTATGTGTCGCATGGTATGAAAGTTGTTCACAATCATTTGTTCAGACTTATTTTTGGGCTTGCGCTCTTTCTGAATCATCTCTTTCGCTACCTTCCGGGTAGTTACTGCTCCTTCCATTTGGCTGCTAGAAATCGCTTCCTCCATTATGGAATTTATAACAAATTTTGTTTTATCTGTTTCTGCTATACCAATATTACTACCCAGTATACCGCCTATATGGAGGTCGAAATGATGAAGTAGTTTTTGAATATATCCGGTAGCGTAATATGAAAAATTATACCGCCCTAGGGTGATGGTTTTACTTTTTAACCATCTATCAAATTTTATAGCAGTCCATAATTCTTCTGCGCTTAGGTGTGTCTTTTTGTACTTAATCTTATCCCAATATAAATATTCATCTTGGATAGGCTTTAAAATACCAGCCCTTTCCAATTCTACTATCTGCTCAATTGTATGCTCTTTTTGTTCGTACTTAGGTGGTTTTTCCAGCATATTGATACTAATATTCACAAAAATATTTCAAAAGTGCGAGATTCTCCGATAATCTCGCATTATTTACTCAATTTCTTCAGCCGTTGTAGTTGTTAACCTATAATGTTGGCGCAGTACAGAGCCCCCCATTTGCCGCCAAGCTATTTATGTGTATAAATAGTGCGAGATTATTTAAGAATCTCGCACTATTAACCAATTTTTATATCTCCCTAGCCCCATTTGGCGCAAGTCCTTTCGACTTGTGTCTAACTTACTACAAGTCTTTTCGACTTGCGAAAATACTCCTCCCAATAATTGACCACCTTCTATTTATTTTCTCTGCAAACAGCTCCGGTATCTTATCCCACCATTATCCATGTTTTCCACATCAAACGACATATCCTTTGCCAAAAAATAGAAAGAGAAGTATTTTTTACAAAACCGTCATGTCACTATTATCACTACTTTCGTCCGCACAATTGTTCTATAATTCTGTCAGCATGAGCATCATTTGCATTGTTTGTTAGTATCACAAAACTCTGCCCCGTTTTGGTATCTGCAAAGGCAAAAGAAATGTAACTTAATTGTCTGCCTGTGTGGCCACATACGGTACTTCCGCCATAGTTTTCTTCGAATAATCCCAAACCTACTTTATCCTTCTTGTATTGATAAAAATCGCTCATCAATACCACAGTAGCGGGTTGTAACAATGTCTTATCTATAAGCAAAGCTCTTATAAACTTATTGACGTCATACACATCGCTAACTATATTCCCTATTCCTTTCGAAATAGTATTGATGCCCACTTTCGAGATGTCTTGCAGATCTTGCCCATCTATCATCGGGTGCGCCAGTGATTCAATATTATTTGAGTAATAGGCAAACGTATTTTTCAACCCCAGCGGCTTTATGATATTTTCCTCCAATACAGTTTCATAAGATTTGCCAGTAGTAGTTTCTATTATTTTTCTCAGCAAAAAATAATTAGTGTTACTATACATGTGTCTGTTGCCTTTTTCAAAATCTACAGTATCAAGCAAAGAGAAAATAACGCTATCAGAATAGTCGCCCAAGGGCTCCGACAAGGGCTTGTTGATAAAATCATTTTTACTAAAATCTGTCACCCCACTGGTATGGTTTAATAACTGCCTTATAGTGATAGTGCTATCTATATAGCGGTGGTGTGGCAGATAATGATAGATGCTGTCTTTGATATTCAGTACACCCTGCTCGTGTAGTTTCAAAACTAGTGCAGCAGTATACATTTTAGTGCAGCTACCTATACAAAATCTGTTTTTAGTGTTTATCGGAGTTTTGTTGTACGAAAATCCTACTGATCCTGTATCCATCCTTTTGCCATTATCCACCAGCGCCACTATTCCGTAATCCTGCAGCGAATCTTTATAACTCGCCAACAGGTTTTGCACCGAATTTCGTTGGTCGGCAGATTTTTGCCTAACCACAAAAAATACCGTCGCTATCGAAATTATTAAGGTAAAATATAGAAGTCTCATTTGATGCTATGTTCTATAATGCCAGTTTACACCTACTGCCAGATGCCCCAATAGCATCTAGTACTACGAATATACCATTTAAAGCCCATTTGCGCTTGCCTCCTCCAAAGCTGAACTTTTTTATACCACCACGCAGCCTAAAGAAATACTACCCCCTATAACACTTCATGTTTGATTACAAATAAACTCATGAATTACGACAACGTATGCAACGCCCAGGGCCACCACCCAGCATTACGGACCCTGAGTTTGCAATCATAAGTCTCCTACTTACCAAATAGCTGAATACAGTACTATTTCTTTGTTTTAGGTACTTTCTCTATCTCTTTGGCTTACCAACAATTCTTTTCCAAAACTTAGTTTTTGGGCCAACGTACTTTGGGGGTCTATTACCCTCCAAAAAGGTGTAATTTCTTCAACGCCCTTCCCTTGCTGTAGTTTTTCGTAGTTTGCCTCAGCCACAATTCGCAAAAATATGCCAGTTGTTACCGGACAAGTGTAGTCAGCATTATGTTCCAACGCAAGGTCTTTACGCATTGTTTTTAGGTCCACTCGCTTTCCAAAACCTATTTCTTTTACATACTGGTCAATAAGTTTCGGCGTAGCGATAAACATGTTACTACCTGCCGGAATGTCGGCGAAATCTATATCTATTCTTTTAATTTTCGGCTCTTTGTTTTCGTTCAGTTTTTCAAGCCAGGTTTTCTTTTTTGCCATATTAGTCGCCTAATTTTTTTTCCAAATTATCTACATACGTATTCATCGACTTATCAAGATCAACGAACAGCAAACTCAATACCCTAAAAAAAGGATTTTCAATAATAACTACTTCTTTGAAAACAACCGCCGTCCCTACCGCAGTTTGTTCAAAGGTGCCTACCCAATATCCTTTAAAACCTTTAGCTTCAATTATTTCTATTTCGAAAAATTGATTCTGAACCTTTTGCTTCGTTTTGAAAGTGATTGCTGTCCCACCAGATGAAATTTCCGTCCATGTGTTTTCATCTTTCACTCTTATCTCCTGAAGATCTTTACGCCAAGATGCTTGATTTTTAAAATCCGTAACTGACTGAAAGACCATTTCGGGAGAAACCTTGAATTCAGCCTTTTTAACATACTCCTGTCGTTTGGGTATCAACATGCCGATAACGTATACAAAGGCAACAAATGACACCATTGATATCACAACTACGATCATCTTTTTTCTCATTTTAACCAATGATATTATGATTGATAGTGCAATTTTACATCAGGCAGGTTCACATCATTTGACTATTCTTGCTATTTCTTTTGATAAAGTGCAATCCTATTTCCCTCACAATCCTGAAATTCTGCTACAGCACCTAGTTCCCCATTAGATGTTTTTGGGTACAAAACTTTACCTCCATTTTCCACAACCGATGCTAGTATTTGCTCTATGTCCGTTGTCTGAAAGTAAATCAGCACACCACTTATACTAGGTTTATAAATGTCTCCTTTTGCCAACGCACCAGAAATGCCTTTTTTCTTGTCATCAAATGGAAACAAAGCCATTTGATTACCATCTATGCTTTCTTCTTGAAACTCAAACGAAAATACTGCTTTGTAGAAGTTCATTGCCCTTTCTACATTTTCAACTGGAATTTCAAAATAAACCACTGGGTTGTATGTTGTTTCAACCTTCATATCAATATCCTGTCGCTTTGTTTTTTCGTTGCAACTCGACAAAATTATGGAGCAAATAATCAGAAATACATACGATTTCATACGGCACTCAGCTATTTTATTGGCACACAAAAATCAGTCAAATAGTTCTCTGGTTTATAAAACGGTGGAAACTTTCGGTACAACTCTAATGCCGGCTTGTCTGATAAATCCCAACCTTTTTCAAACAGGCAAACATTATATATATAATCATACACCGCATGAAAGTTCTCATAAGCGCCGGTATATCTAAAAAATGCAAACCTACCTCCAGCTATCTTTTTGTATCCGATTTCGCCTTTCGGCTGTATAGCTTGATTAACCACAACACAAGAATCAAATCGTATTTTATCTTCTTCAGTGAGCTCTGGATTGTCATATACAATACCCAAAGTAGTAGGTTTCAACTTCAGCACAAGATGACTCGCTGCCCAAAACATTAGTCGCTGAAAAGAACTCGCAACTTTATCGTACGAACCAATATGCCTGATGTATGCCAAATGCATGTCAGGAAGGTACTGTATTGTTGGTTCTTCAACATTTAATTTGTCGAGAGTGACGTTATTCTCGTCATAACTTGTTTGCTTCTCGATAACAACTTTTTGAATTTTCTCTCTGTACTGTTGTGGAGTTAAATCAAAATAGTTTTTGAACGCTCTCGTAAACGTTTCATGATTTTCGTAACCACTTTCAAAAGCAATTTGCCCTATCTCGTCATCAGTATGTTTAAGACACATCGCAGATCTTTCAATTTTCAAACGTATCAAAAAGTCTTTCACAGTTTCTCCCGTCAAAGACTTAAATATTCTATGAAAATGAAACTCTGACACAAATGCTTCTTTTGCCACATCTCTCAACAAAATTTTTTTGTCAAGATTGGCTTCAATATACTGTATAGCTCTATTCAGACTTTCAAGATTAGCTTCTTTTGTACTCTTCATGTTATCAGCTCGGTCAATTGCGCTTGTACCTATTTTAAAACAATTATCTACCAGTCCTACACAAAATCTCATAATATACATTGAGCAATAACACCTCACAAGGGTTACATCTAACCCCAGCCAACGCATAAACTCATTGAGCCAACTAGCTACCCGGATGACGATAACCTACGGTTAATTTCGTTGCTCTATCCACATCTTCAGGTGTTATCAGCACAGTAGTTGTGATGGAGCCCATACCACTAGCCTTTATAGCCAGCGCAATAGCCGCCGCAGCCGCTACATCTGGTAGCTCGCAGGTTACGTACGCATCACAATTGCTTACATAATAAAACGACTCCATTTTCCCACCCAGCTCACTGATCATTTTTTCAGTCATTTGCGACCTCGCACTGCCGCTACCAGAATTTAATACACCTTTTGCGCCTTCTGCTGAGTAAGATGCGAATATTAGGAACTTCATACTTTTTTGTTTTTAAGGTTTATTCCTACTCTTTTGGCCTTTCGGATTCGCCCCGTTTTTTTGTGTGATGTCTGGACTTCACATTTACCATACAATACTATATAATTTATGCTGCTTTGACAAGCCCTCTTTGTTAATGCTGCTATCTCTCTCAAAATGTGGATATCTTCATCTCCGGCACACCCACCTTGGCGCATTTTTTGCGGGAGCAGTAGAGCACACTCTATTCTCTTATCACCCCATAAACCCCCAAATCATTATGCCTGCAAATAATACCCCAAAGCATCACAACAAACTTGAAACAGCAACACCAGTTCACCCCAGCACCCACCGGAAAACGCACACACTACCGGAAAAGTGAATAGTATTGATAATCAACGACTTATCAATCAAAACACATGAAAACACCGGAAACAAACCGGAAAACCAGAAATGAACAATAAACACTATATGACAATAAATTACCACGCAGTCAACCCACATCATCAGAATCAAATGAATCAATTCAACCAGTGGTTCACACAACCCAAAACCAACCAGAAAACCCACACCCACCGGAAAAGTGAATAGTATTGATAATCAACGACTTATCTATCAAAACACATGAAAACACCGGAAACAAACCGGAAAACCGGAAATGAACAATAAACACTATATGACAATAAATTACCACGCAGTCAACCTACATCATCACAATCAAATGAATCAATTCAACCAGTGGTTCACACAACCCAAAACCAACCAGAAAACCCACACCCACCGGAAAAGTGAATAGTATTGATTATCAACGACTTATCTATCAAAACACATGAAAACACCGGAAACAAACCGGAAAACCAGAAATGAACAATAAACCAAAAAGGAACCCACAAATGAAACTTAATTTTAATAAAAAACCGGCGAAGCACCCCAATGCTCCGCCGGTCATATTGTCATAGTCACACTATTATCTAACCACAGTAAGCGCACGCACCGTCCTTGATTCAGGCGTCTGCAACACCACAAAGTAGCTACCCACAGGCAGTGCCCCCACCGATATATTTTCGGTATAGTGCTGCTGTGCTGGCACAGTCCACTTGCTATGTACCCTACCAGTAGCATCTGCAATAGTCACGGTCAATGGCTGCGGCTGCTCCCAAGACACATCTAGTGTTACAGACTGGCCTGCAGGTACCGGATACAGCACTGCTTTGCCAGCAAATGCACCCTCTGCTTGTGGGATACTCGTAGTATAAGACTCATATCTATATCGCTCTGCGGTATTGAATTCGGTAGATTCCCAAGCGCTGGTCGTTACGTTCCACTCTTCATCAAAGTAGTAGGTTACCTTACCATCGGCATTATAGGTATAGTTCTCTCTGTTCGAGTTTTCGTAGGTCATTGTGCCGCCATCCCATACCTGAGTTATTATAGTTTGGGGCTGTGTACCGTCAAAGTTGCTGTAAAGTGTTTTAGGTCCACCTGTCTCCCACGTACCCCCAGCTCCCCAAGATTCTGACAGGCTTTGGGTGCGTCTATTCATGGCATCATAGGTATGGGTATCTCTACCACTATTTACCCATGCAGTAGTAGTCATATCCCAGTTCTGATACACTTCTGCCGTCAGGTTGCCCATACCATCGTAGGTGTTGAGTTGTTTATAGCCACTATCCCATGCCGAGGTCGATGTGTTCCACAACTCACTAACCATTGTCAGCAGCTTGTTAGTGGCATTATAGGTGTTAGTTATACGACTGTTTGCCTCCCATGCCGACGTACCACTATTCCACAGCTCAGTGAGCGATGTGGCTACTTTGTTAGCAGCAGTGAAGGTTTTTACCTGCCTGAACATATTCACCCACACACCCGCAGTGGTATCCCACTCTTGGCTAGTTTCGGTGAGGCGGTTGCCCGCACCATCATAGGTATATTGGTCTCTATATTGGTTACGCCAGGTGCTGGTAGCATCTACCCATTCTTCGTTGGTTGTAGCGGTGATATTGTTGCTGGCATCAAATGTTTGTGAAGACCTAGTGTTAGCAGGTCCATACGACGACGTAGTGGTAGAATACGGAAACCCAATAACATTGTCAAACGACCACTCCCATTCTTGCCATTCATCGTTATACACACCTCCTCTAGAACCCGAGTAGGTAGCAGCGGAAGAATCGACAGGGATAAATGCAGTGCCATCGTTTTCGAAATAAACAACCGACTTCAGGCGGCTGTCAGTAGCAGTAGTTCTGGCAGCTTGGCGGTGATAAGTAGCTGCTGCAGAAGGTTTTATGTGCTTGTGCGCTTTGATACCTTTGGCTGCTGTGCGCTGATGCGACAACTGGGCGTGACCTAAAAATGGAACAGCCGATGCCAGCAATAATGTGAACAGTGTCTTGCTCATGTTTAGTTTTTTAATAGTGGTTGAAAAGGTGATGATTTAATATAATCAGCACAAATGTAGGGGTAGTGAAAGACGATGAGCGTTGCAAATATGTTAAATAATTCACAGACTTAACTACCCGTCATACACTTACAACCAACGGTTATTAATATCTAATTTTTGAATGATAAAAATAGACAGTAACTTAGAGTGACTATAAACGAATAACTATGAAAAAAAGCATACTCGCTATTTTAATACTAATAATAAGCTGCTGTAAAGGGTATGGGCAGTGTGGTCTAACAGATATTTGGTTCTCAATAATAGATTTCGAGAATACCACATCTTATTATAACTGCCTTATACAAAGAGACAGCACCGATACTGTAAATAGGTGGCAAATAGGCATACCCCACAAAACAGTTTTTGATAGTGCTTACTCACCCGTTAATGTTATAGTAACTGATACCACAAATACCTACAAACCCAATGACACCTCTGTTTTTATGTTTGCTGTAATTCCAGGTCCCTCAAGTAGATATTGGCATTGGCATACATTGGGAGGTCTCTACTATGCCAACTCAGACACATTAACTGACTTTGGGCGAATAGAATTTTCGCCCAATAAAGGTCTGACTTGGATAAATATATTGGAAGACACTACAGGGCTAGTATTATGGGACTCATGGGGAACACAAAAACCTGTATTAACTGGCAACAGCAATGGGTGGAAACAGTTCAGGTGTAGAATAAACATACCTGACTCGATACATGTATTTGAATTAAGCAGATTCTCTGATACTATGTTATATAAATTCACTTTTATTACCGATAGTGTAGAAACCTATAAAGATGGCTTGATGTTTGATGACATATCCATATATGAAGGAATAGAAAGTGTCACAGACCCATACGCCTCCAACAACCTGATAACAGTGTACCCCACCCCTGCGCAAAGCACGCTGCGGGTGAGCTATGCACAGCCCATGCACCAGCCACAAATACGCATTACCAACAGCATGGGGCAGACCATGCGCATCATGAACCACTACACCGCTACCGACATAGATATCAGCGACCTACCCAATGGGGTATACATGTTACAATGTGCCGATGACAAGGGGTGCGCCAGTAAAAGATTTGTGGTAAGTAGGTAATGACAAACCACATAAAAACAATAGTAACAACAACAAAAAAAACCACTATGAATAAGAGTATACTTGCTGTAATACTACTGATAATAAGCTGCTGTAAGGGGTATGGGCAGTGTGTTGGTGGACCATTTGATTTTATTTACAACTTTGATAATAGTATTGTTGATTACAACTGCCTGATACAAAAGGACAGCACTGATACTGTGAATGTTTGGGAAATAGGCATACCCAACAAAAGTGTTTTTGACACAGCATTCTCACCCATAAATGTTATAGTTACTGACAAAACAAACACATACAGAACTAATGATACTTCTTGGTTCATGTTTGCAAAAAGACCAGGCACAGCCAGTATTGATTGGGGGTGGCATTTATTTGAAGGAATGTACTATGTCAACTCTGACACCATTACTGACTATGGGAAAATAGAATATTCACCCAATAATGGTGATACATGGATAGACTTACTTAATGATACAAGTGGGGTAGTAAGTTGGAATGATTACTCAGGTTCTGCATATAAAAAGCCTGTTTTGTCAGGCAATAGCAATGGGTGGAAATTTTTCACTTGTCGTATCCATATCCCTGACTCCATACATGTATTCAATTATCAAAATATAGACACTGGTATTACTCTTTACCGATTTACTTTTATTACTGATAGTAATGAAACTAACAAGGATGGGTTAATGTTCGATGATTTCAAATTCTACGATGCAGCGGAAAGTGTAACAGACCCCTACGCCTCCAATAACCTAATAACAGTGTACCCCACCCCTGCGCAAAGCACGCTGCGAGTGAGCTATGCACAGCCCATGCACCGGCCACAAATACGGATAACCAACAGCCTAGGGCAGACCATGCGCATCATGAACAACTATACCGCAACAGATATAGACATTAGCGACCTCCCCAATGGGGTATACATGCTACAATGCGCCGATGACAAGGTGTGTGCCAGTAAAAGATTTGTGGTGAGTAGGTGATAAGTTAAAATGCAAAAAGCCGATTAATAAATGTGGAATAACAACAGCTTGCCATAGCAATGCAAAAAACGTACAGTGACAAAAAATCGGTAAATTTGTAAGCAATATAATGGCATCAATATGCACACAATAGAAGTAACATTATTAGAGAAAATAGGTAATGATGCTGTAAAGCAATTAAGGCACAATAAACATTCACTTGGATTACCGTTTATGATCAACGCCGAGGAGCTTGCAGATAATGAATGCTATCTTGAATACCCGGATGGGAAAATAAAATTAGTTGCTTTACGAACAAATAGCGACCGAGATTTTACCATAATTCGTGAGCTATCTCTGATTGAAGCTATGCGTATCCGAAACGAATTCCTACAGCGTTAATGCGATGCCGGAACTTTACATAATCACAGGGTCTAATGGTGCGGGTAAATCGAGTATTGGTCCTAATTATCTTCCAAACTATATAAAAAATACTTGTTCGGTTTTTGATGGTGACAAGTTATTTATTCAGAAAAGAAATGAGTTATGGCAAACAATAAAAGCACCAAAGGAGCTTAAAAATTAGCATATGCTCATACTGTTGAAACTTTTGAAAACCAAGTAGCAGAGGCTTTGACAAATAACAAAAACTATGTTTACGAAGGTCATTTCACTAACGATAGTACTTGGGAAACACCTAGAAAATTTAAAGAAAAAGGATTTCAAGTTAATCTGATTTTTTTAGGGTTGGCAAACCCAGAAATATCTCAAATACGGGTTATAGAACGAGCAAGAGAAGGAGGACACTGGGTAGACAGACGAACAATTGAAGATAATTTTTATGGAAACCTAGAAAAACTGGAGGTACATCTGGATGCTGTTAATAACATCCAAATTATTGACACTACTGGTAAACACATCGTACTCGCACAATTCAAAGACGGAAATGTTGTTTCAGCAGTTCCATATCATGAGTTACCAAATTGATTTAAAAAACATTTGCCAATATTGACACAAAAAATTCGCAAACCTCGATTAAGCGACAACAATTAGTTGCCTCAACAAAAAACGTACCAGTGTACGACTATTCATCATCATCCATTTCAGCATCGTCATCAGTGCGAATGAGCTCATAACGCTTGGCAAAGTTGCACCAGTGGCACTTTTCGTCGCCGCAGCCTTTATCAAATTCGTGGTTCATAATACGGGTGTAAGCATCTTTTAGCTGGTGGCGCACTACTTGTTCATCAGCCTCAAATACGGGCACTGTATATTGCTTAAACTCGCCTTTATCTGTCTGCTGCACATAGTCAAACTTACCCAAGTTCACGTGCCAGTTGCGCTCGGTATAGTTTTCCATCATTAGTTTGTAAAACACCATTTGTCGCCAATAATCGCCACCCAGTGGGTCTTTTTCATTGGGTGGTGCCAAGTATTTAGATGCTGATTTTTCAGGATTACCTGTTTTGTAGTCTATGATAGTGCAGGTATCACCATGCATCTCTATCTTGTCTATCTTACCAGTTATAGGTACTCCGTCGAGCTGGTAACGGGGAATCGTAAACTCTATTTCTACCTGTGTATGCAATGTGGGCAGATAGTGGTCGTAATAACTGCTGAGTATGGTTTCGCCTTGCTCCATGCGGCGCTCAAACTGAATGTTTGTAAAGCTGGCTAGCTCTCTGTACATCTCAGACTTGAACGCAGCTATCACATTTTCCTTAGGCGGAAATGCACCATCATGCAGCTTGCGGTCTAGGTAAAGCCGCTCCAGCGCATAGTGTATCGCAGTACCAAAAGAAAGCGCATCGCTCTTCTGAAACGGCACCTTCAGAATCGTTTCGTAATAGAAGGTGAGCGGACATTTTAAGAACTTATTGAGCTGCGTAGCACTCATTGCAAACTGTTGCAGATAGCGGTCTATCCACTGAGCATTGGCAGTACGTATCCGCACATCTGGCACAGGAGTTATAGCCCATTCTATGTGCTTCTCTATCTGCTCATTACTCAGCACTATTTTGTTAGTGCCATCGGCATGTGCTATTTCGTCCAAAAAGGCCGAAGGCTCCAGCCCCTTGCCACTATTGTCGTTGAGGGCATGGGATAGATAGAGATGCTTGCGGGCACGTGTGAGTGCCACATAAAACAAGCGTCGGGCTACCTCTACCTTGTAAGAGCTATCGACATCATCGGCAGTAGCAGTAAGGGTATCTGGCAGTGAAAAACTACCCATTCCCGACTTCTTCTTCTCCCAGAAGCTTGTTGTGCAGCCTATAAGGAATACATACTCAAATTCGTTCCCTTTGGCACCGTGAGCCGTGAAGAAGTGTACACCATTCTCTGACTGCACCACACGCTGCATTTTCAATGGCAATCCTTCTGTTTCCATACGCTCTATCATACGCAGAAACTCTGGTATGCGCATACGTATATCGCGGTTGCAAGCTTCCTTTACAAAGTCGAAAAAGGAGTGTATAAGCTGAATAGTATTGAGGTGCTGTGCGGTTTTTAGCACATTAGCTATCATGCCACTTTCGTGTATAATTTTCTCTATCAGCAGTGGCAGCGGCAAGGCTAGTTGCTGCTGCTCCCAGTGGTCCAGATTGTGACCCAAGCGGTGCATTTCCTTTGCCGACTTCAAGTTAAGCGCTTCTATCATCAGCGGATTAGACAGTGCCATACGCCACCTAATAGCCCCTTTATCTTTGCGCTGCTGCTGTATGTACAATGCCAGCAGGGCTATATCATTGGGTGCTATACCAAAGTAGGGAGCATGCATAAGCTCAAACAACAGGTCCTCTCTGTCGAAGGTTTTTTTGCGCTCTGCATCAAGGTAGCGCAACACGTTGAGCAGTTGGGTTATGAGCGGGTCAGTGAGGATATTCACTGGCTTTTTTAGATTATACTCTATTCCTTTGCGCTGCATAAGCGCAACTATATTGTCTGCCTGTTTGTGCTGCGCATACAGCACTGCTATATCGCGCAGGGGCACACCTTTGTCTCTTAGCGCCTCTATTTGCAATACTATGTGTGCTTCTTCTTGTAGAATATTCTGATATACCCTTATCTCTGGCTCTACATTGTCTTTACCCTCCAGAAACCGTTCGTTGGCCGCTACGATGTTTTTGTCTAGTTGCAGGCTGTGCAACTGATTGATGAGGCGTTGTTTGTTGTGCTGTATAGCGGCCATAGCCCTGTCTATCACCGCCTGTGAAGAGCGATAGTTCTGCGGCAGCACTATCACTTTAATATCGGCACTATGCCTGTCGTAGAAGTCTATAATATTGCGGATGCGCGCCCCCTGAAACTCATATATACTTTGGTCGTCGTCGCCCACCACAAACACATTGGGGTTGTCCCAGTACGAGGTAAGAAACGTCAGCAATTCATTTTGGGCACCGTTGGTATCCTGAAACTCATCAACGAGAATGTATTGGTATCGCTCCTGATAGTTTTGCAGCAAAACCGGATGTTTACTAAAGGCATCGAGCACCCATAATATCATATCGTGATAGTCGTAGCGGGCAGCTGCACGCATACGGTCCTGATAGTTGGTAAAGAGTGCAGCGGCGGCTCTGGTAATCTCCATTTTACGTTTTTCGTCGTCAATTTTAGATTGCTTCAGGTCACCTTTTTTATTGTTTTTACTGTTTACTTTATAGATATACTCTTCACGGTTGGGCAAGTCGGCAAGATAGTCGTCTATAGCATCAGATATATTGGATGGCGTAAGGTGTTCCTGCTTCATCATGTCAAACAGTTTCACTAGCCTTTTAGTATCGTGGTAGAGCTCTCCACTAAGTCTCCGGAGCAAGTGCCCTTGAGGCAACTCCTCCAGCATAGTGTGCAATAATTCGGCTTTCTCTAGGTCGTCTATAGCCTGCATCTCTCTGCGAGAGAAGTAGTCAGGGTTGGCCTGAATGACCATATTACAAAAGCCGTGAAAGGTATGGATGTTGATTTTGTGCGCAGCTGGTCCGGTTATCTGCACCAGTCGGCGGCGCATTGAGTTGGTAGCCTCGTCGGTGTAAGTAAGGCACAGCACTTCTTGGGGCTGCACCTGAGCTTCGCTGCGTAGCAAGTTGGCTATACGCATAGCCAGTACTTCGGTTTTACCGGTTCCGGGTCCAGCTATTACCATTACCGCACCATATATCGTATCTACAGCATCTCGCTGCCGGTCGTTAAGGTTATTATATCGGTCTTGAAACAGATCTTCTTTGTTGACAACAGTTTTCATAATGACTATGAAGGTAAGGAAGGATAGTAAAAAAACGAGGATAGCACCAACCTAATTTAATGAAGCTATGGCAATAATGTAAGCTGTTAGTATTCTTTAATCCACAACTTCAGCAGATCATTGTGAAAGGTGGCACAAAGCTTGTAGCAGCCGGGTATTTCGGCAACTGATAACCAATAGGTGGCCAAGCGAGTGCCATTAGGCATTGCCTTAAGCTGGCTGAGCAAGTGCTGATTGTAAAGGTCATAAAGTTCCGACGAGCGCTCTATCTTATCATCTAGCGAGTCTTCGAGTACAATGTTCTCGTGAAACGAATTGTAGAAGTATATGCCTGTATAAGTTGACAGGTCAAGGTCGGTGAAATTACCATGTATTAACTCTGCATTTGTGATGCCCAGCTTAGCTATCACTTTATTGCCTGCCTGTACAAAGTTGCGCCGCTGCTCTATGCCATGATAGGTAGCAGTAGTGAAGTGTGCCGCTGCTATGCAAAACTTACCTGCCCCAGCCCCGATGTCTATAACGCGAGCATTGGGTGTGGCTGCCAAAAAATGACCTGCAGCACGTGCAATGTGCAAAGGAGTCCAGTGCATCTCAGACAGGTTGCGGATGTAAATGGGATACAAACTGTCGAAGGCACTATCTGTACTGAAGTAATCGGTATGGGTGTTTGAAGGCATTATCACCACAAAATTAATTTTTAGCGTGACAAGGGCTATTGTTTTTTGTGTAAGTGAGAAATGGACTGTATGAATAGCAGCATTGCCGACAATAGCTGATTGAAACTCGCTTGCCAACTGTAAAAACTGAACAAACATCTGCTATTTGTATAGGAAGGCGATTTGTTAACAATGCAATGCTAAGAGATAACAATTATATAATTACCTGTATGGAAAGTTGTATCTTCGCACACTTTTTAACAGCAAGCCGGACCTTATGATGGGGACCGGTTGTTTTTTTAACATTTAAAAACATAACAACTTATGGCTACTGTAACGCGCGAAAACATAGGTACGTTGCATGACAAGATAACCGTGAAACTTGTAAAGGACGACTACATGCCGTCGTTTGAGAAGACACTGAAACAATATGCCAAAACAGCAAATGTACCTGGCTTCAGAAAGGGTATGGTGCCTACTGGTATGATACGTAAGATGTACGGTCCGTCGGTGTTTAACGAAGAAGTGATAAGAGTAGCAGGCAAAGAACTGGAAACGTACATGAAGAATGAGCGAATCTCCATATTTGCTCAGCCTATGATACTGCCTCCAGAAAACGACTATCACTTGAGCATGGCCAATCCTACAGATGTGGATTTCACGTTTGAGATAGGAATAAAGCCAGATTTTGATGTGGAGTCAGTAATAAAAGGATCGAAACTGACACGCTACAAAATACCTGTTACCGAAAAAATGATGGATGATGAGATGGACCGCATCAAACGCAGATCGGGCAAGGTAGATGCGCAGCTAGAAGTGACCGACAAAGAAAATATCATATACAGCACCTACGAAGTGTGCGATGCAGACGGCAATGTGGCGAGCGGCAACGAAAAAGTAGAAGATACAGAAGTACTAGATAAAATGCCCAGCAAGCTAAAAGAAATGCTGATGGGCAAAAAACCAGAAGACACACTGGTATTTACCCCAGCATCGGTATGTACAGAAGAAGAACTGGCAGGATACCTGAAAGGACTGAAACTGGATGCGGGCGCAGCAAGCCAAACTTGCAAAATGACCATTACCAAAGTAGGTCACCTGATTCCTGCCGAAATGGGCAGCGAACTGTATGAAAAAGTGTTCCCAGGTAGGACCATCAACAACGAAACTGAGTTCAGAGAGCTGGTGAAGGCTGAATTAGAAAAAGAATTTGACCGCATAGCTGGTGAGCGTCTGCACAATGAGATGTTTGAGCTGCTGGTACACAATACTCCAATACAACTACCTGAAACCTTCCTGAAACGCTGGCTGCGCGAAGGTGGTGAAAAAATAAAATCGGCAGAGGAAGTTGAAAACGAATTTCCTGGGTTTGAGCACCAACTGCGTTGGCAGCTGATAAGCGACACCATAATGGGCAAAAACGGCATTAATGTGACGCGCGACGAGGTAATAACAGACGTAAAAACACGTGTGTTGGCTTACTTTGGTATGGGCCCAGACGACGAAGACGAAACACCATGGATGGATGGCTACTTGAAAACACTGACCAAGGACGAAAAAATGATGGATGAAACCTATCGTCGTTTGTTGTTTGGTCGTTTGTTCAGCTTCCTAGAAACTCAGTTTGCTACTGACCACAAGGAAATCGATGAAGAAGGTTTCTTCAAGCTGGCTGATGCGCATGCTATGCACCACCATCACGACCATAGCCATGACCACCATCATGCACATTAATCTGTAAAAAAATATATCAATAACCAGCAAAGCCACTCTTCAAAGGGTGGCTTTGCTGTGAGTATAGGTGTGAAGTAGATACGCTAGGTAAGTTTAATTAACTTTACCTGTAAACTATAACAAAAACAGTGGAAGGAAAACAGAATATGAACAGCATAAGAGTGTGTGCGGCTATATTGTTGGTGGTGTTATTATCTGGCTTTGCGCCTGAAACATGGGTAAAAATACAGCCCAAGGACAATAAATTCACCATCGAGTTTCCTAGGAAACCAGAGCAGTCTGAGCAAAAGATACAAACTGAAATAGGCGAGCTGAACATGAATATAGCAATGCACGAAGTGGGCAAATACAAAGATGAAAACTCGGTGTATGGGCTTATCTACTCAGACTATCCGGATAGCTTAGTGAACTCTGATTTTAAGGATGAATATATTGATGAGTTTTTTGAGAATGCTATAAAGGGCACGGTAACCAACCTGAAAGGGCAGATTATAGAAGAAAAGAGAGTTTTATTCAGTACCTACCCTGGCAGAGAAGTGAAAATAAGCTTTATGGAAGGGCAGGGAATTATGGCAATACACATCTATCTGGTAAAAAACAGAGCATATATTTTAGAGGTGGGCTGCGAAACCAAAAACGACAACAACAAATCGATGGAAAAGTTCTTTAATTCGTTTGTTTTGAAAGAGAAAAAACAATAGTGCAGTCAACTTTCATCTTCCTACAGTGATAAGTAGGGATAAATTAAATGGAAAAAGTGCAATAAGGCCACACATTTCTTTTCACAAAAAATTACAACGCAGCAATGAGATAGTAAGTTATTATGGTGTAAAATTGTATAAAGTATTATACACATGACAGATGCTGTAACGGAAACACTGGCTGCTGAAGAAAATAAGATAGACGCAACAGAGGCAATAGCCCGGCTAGCCAACCAAATGGAGCAGGTGATACGTGGTAAACGTACACAAATAGACATGGTAATAACATGCCTGCTGGCGGGCGGACATATACTGATGGAAGATAACCCGGGCACTGGTAAAACCGTGCTGGCACGTACACTGGCGCAGTGCATAAGTGGTGGTAGCAATGAGGGGCATGTACTGTTTAAGCGCATACAGTTTACACCCGATTTGCTGCCTATGGATCTCATAGGTACACATATATTTGACGATCGATCGAAAGAATTTGTGTTTAAAAAAGGACCACTGTTTTGCAATGTACTGCTGGCAGATGAGATCAACCGCGCATCGCCCAAGGTGCAAAGTGCCCTGCTAGAGGCTATGGCTGAGCACCAGGTAACGGTGGGGGATAATACACTGATGCTAGAGCAGATGTTCTTTACGATAGCCACACAGAACCCTATAGAAATGGAGGGCACCTACCCACTACCTGCAGCTCAGCTAGACAGGTTTTTTATGAAAATATACTTTGGGTATGTGGACGAAGAAACCGAAATGAACATCTACAGAGAGTATCTGCAAATAGCCCGCAACCTCACTGACCTGCAACAGGTGCTGGCGATGCACGACATACTGGACCTGCAAGCGCAAGCCGGACAGGTGCATGTGCACGAAGAAATAGTAAGGGGCGTAAGCAACATAGTGCGACAAACACGCTCGCACCCTGATATATCGCTGGGTGCATCTACTAGGAGTGGGATTGCGTTTTTGAAGTGTCTGCGAGCCTATGCACTAGTGAAGGGCAGAACCTTTGTGACCGAAGATGATGTGCGCGACATAACCCGTGCTGTGCTAGAGCACAGACTAGTATATAGAAACAAAGATGGAAAGCTGAAAGCACTGGAATCCATTATAGTGAAAGAGTGTGATCGACTTGCAAAACTGAGGTTGTTTGGGTAGGGGTCATTCACAGTCAGGCTTTAGATTTTAGTTTTACAAAAAAAGAAAAATGAATTTCGCTGGTGACGGCGGCATACAAATGGCTACTGAAAGTAAAGCAGCAGTGAGAAGGAAAAGTATACATATATACACTGCCATAGGTGTGTTGTGGATGCTGTGCGTAGCTGTAATGAGTTATGGACAACGCGGTGGTGTGCAACGCGAGCTGCCACCCGAACTAATGCCCAAACACCCAGCAGGCAAAGAGGCACAAAGAGCCAATATTGATGCCAAAAGAGCTATAGAGAACATGTATGGCGAGGATGCTCTACCGAGGTCTAGAGAGTTTAAAAGAACAGATAGCACCTATTATGTAGGGTGGATGTTTGAAGGGATATATAAGTACAACCATGCAGCAGACTATGCAGGATTCAGGAATGCAATAGTGGCACTGGAGAAAGCACTGCAACTGCTGGAGCGCGACTATAAGAGGGCCCTTAGTGTACGATCTGACAACATACTGATCTTACTGCCCGCCTACAACTTTCAGATAGACTTCACTACCATTGCCAACACCCTGGTACATGCATATGGTAACACCGACCAACCTGACAAAATAATCCCAGTGTTGCGAAGGGCAATAAAATATAATTTTCAGCGCGAGTATTATCTTGACCCTTACAATATGCTGGCTTGGACGGTGCACCGCAACCGATTTTATACCGCTGCCAAGTACCCTTTTCTGAAAAACACGATAGACGAAAATGAAGCCTTAGCGAACAGGTACCTGGATAGTGGTATGCGCAGAATAGATAAAAACAAAGCTATCAATGCTACTTTGTTTCCGCCAGGCTATATAGCCCAAGAAAAAAGTGGTGTGTATCACTACAAAAATATACTCCATGCCTATAACTTCAGAATAGATTCGGCTGAGTACTACTTTGAGCTGATGCGCAAAAACGGCAGACTGCCGCACAATAACTATGCTAACTTCAAAAGTATATGTGGCGACTTCAGAACAGCCGAAGCTGAATACAAAATAGCCAGCGAGCAAGATGCTGGCGATAAACGATTGCAAGAATGGGCCTACTTCACTACCATACTGCATATATACAAAGCCAATCCTAAAAATGGAGCGGCGCTAGCACGGAACATGATAAGAGCAGGCGGCTCCACCCCCGGCTATGGCTGGTATAACATTGCCCTAGCGCGTAGCCTCACCTACGACGGACAAGTGGCGCAGGCTGAACGATATGGCAACAGAGCCGCCGACTTTAAAGAGCTACACATAGGCACCACACTGGGTCAAAGCCACTATGAGTTTGGGCTACAACTGATAAAACTGGTAAACAAAGAGCAGGCATGGCAAATGGACAAATTTGAGCACAGCAACTGGTGGTACAACCCCAAGGTGCTGGCTAGTATGGCCCGCAAGCTGAGCGACAAATACCTGCAACAGTTTTTGATCATCAATCAATTTGCTCAAAACCCAGAACGGGAGCGGGTGATATACAAACTCTTTTCAACAGAAAATGTAGTGTCGTGGGATGAGATATGGTATCTGGTCAAGGATTTCAGTACCCGTTATTTCCTCAATAGATTCAAGAAAGAAGCTGCTACCGACAAAAGACAATATATACGTAAGTACTTTGAGTTTTTTACTGCCAAGCTGCTAATGGAGCAAGGCAAACACAAGCAGGCCAAACCAATGCTGAATAAGCTGCTTCGCGACCCCAACACTGATGCTGAATACGAAAAACTGTTTACTGCTAGGCTATATCAGGCTGAGGCAGAGTGTGCCGATGCGCTAGGCAGTGACAAAGAGCGGGATGAATGGCTATATGAGATGTACAAATTATACCCACAGTTATTGCCCTTTACCGGACTGAAACCCAACCTTACACTGCATGTAAGTGGTGATGTGGACCAAGATGTGGTGAAACGACTACGTGCCTGTAACATAAACTGGATAAGCGGTATCAGCACTATACGTGCACCAGAAGCCTATGTGATATTTACTGGCAAAGGCAAGAAAAAAAGTATCACCTATTACGTGCTAGATAATGGGGGCAATTACATAGTAGCTCAGCAATCATTTGCGTGGCAAAAAGCCGAGGAAACAGGCAAGGAACTAGCTTATCGCCTGTTTAACATAGGTGGCAAGGAGCCCGAAGAAACTGAAGAAGAACAGAAAACCCAATAGTGGCATTAACTGATTTCATGTGTTGTTGAAAACAGCTTCATCTTCCTCTAACACAGACTTTTAGCCAAGATCGATTTCTGTATTATCGCCTATATTTAGGCTTTGGCTTAACCCACGTATATAGGCGTCATTGCCTATTATTGAAGAATTGAGCACTACTTGTTGCAGCTCAGCATAAGAACCAATGATAGAGTCGCGAACGATAGAGGATTCTATTTTAGAGTGCTCTCCTATAGTTACATTTGGCCCTATGATGCTGTGGCGAATAATGCATCCCTCTGCAATATTGACCGGATGTATGATAACGGTACTTTCGTATTGATATGCTTCTTTGTGAGGATGTGTCTCCTCCATTTGGCGCAACAAAGTAGCATTAGTAGAGAGTAATGTTTCTTTTTTGCCGCAGTCGAACCAGTTGTTGACACGGAATGCATGCAGTTTCGTGCCTTGCTCTACCATCAATTGCAGTGCATTGGTGAGGTGATATTCACCATTTTCATCTGCTGGTTTGCTGAGGATATTTTCAAGAGCGGCAAACATTGCAGCAGTTTCTTTGATGTAGTATATACCCACCATTGCCATGTTAGACTTAGGTATCAATGGTTTTTCCACCATTCTTACTACCATGTCCTTATCGTTGAGCTCAGCCACACCAAAACTACGCGGGTCATCCACCTTTCTCACACCTATCTGCGATACATTGCTGTTGATGATCTCCTTCACATTATAATCGCATACTGTGTCGCCGAGCACTATCATCACTTCATCATTCATTACAGCATCGCGTGTGAGGCAAATTGCATGACCTGTGCCGCGCCTATCGCTCTGATTAACAAAAGTGCAAGTAAGGTTGGGGTATGTTTTATCGATGTATCGTTGAATTTTTTCGCCCAGATAGCCTATCACAAACACAAATTCGGAAACTCCCGCGTCTACCAGTTGATCTATTATTACACCCAAAATGGTTTTGCCAGCAATTGGAATAAGGGCCTTGGGTTGGGTATAAGTAAGTGGTCGTAGTTTGGTACCTGCTCCGGCAACTGGTATAATAGCTTTCACACAAAACGATTTGAGGTATAAAAGTACAATTATTATAAGTACAGTGGTCAGTGCCAAGAATAAGTTACAAAAGCACAACAAAAAAAATGGGCTGCAAGGTGCAGCCCATTTGAGAATGTCTTGTGAATATGTAGACCTACAGCAATGTGCAAAGTGCTAACTAGTGACGCAACTATAATTTTATAAGGTCATCAGTTTGTGCATCGTAAAAGTTGTACTCAGTAAGCGGAGAATCATTGTCGCCCACTACTGTTACTTTTACTTTATACTCTTTATCCCACTTCTTAACAATAGATGGCTTGAAGATACTCCACTTAGTAAGGTAGGCTTCCAATATAGGGTGAACGTGCAATTTCAGTTTTCTTACACCCTGACTCACTATGTATTTGAGGTCTTTTTCTATATCATCTGCCAGCAAAATGGAAGGTCCTATTTTGCCTGTTCCCTTGCAAGTAGGACAAAGCTCAGCAGTTGAAATATTGATTTCTGGGCGCAAACGCTGGCGGGTTATTTGCATCAACCCAAACTTAGAAATTGGCAATACCGTGTGTCTGGCGCGGTCGTTGGTCATCAATGCCTCTACAGCATCAAACAATTGCTTGCGGTTATCTGCAAGCTTCATGTCTATGAAGTCTATGATGATAATACCACCCAGATCTCTGAGCCGCATTTGGCGTACTATCTCCTGAGCTGCCTCGAGATTAGTAGCTAGTGCATTGGCTTCCTGACCCGCCTCGGGGCTGCGAGTGCCACTATTTACATCTATTACGTGTAGTGCCTCTGTGTGCTCGATTATTAGATAAGCACCACTGTTCATATTCACAGTTTTGCCAAAAGCAGATTTCACCTGTTTGGCAATACCATAAGTATCAAAAATGGAACCACTACCAGTGTGCAGGCTTACGATATCTTCCTGCCCAGGCGATACTTTTGAGATATATTCTTTGGCAACGGCAAGCAGATTTTTGTCATTAACCACTACCTTTTGAAAGCTATCGTTGAGTAAATCTCTGAGTATGGAGGTAGTTTTGTCCTGCTCACTCATTATCATTTGAGGAGGCTTGGCACCTTTAAGATTTTTTTCAATGCCTTTCCACATTTTCTCCAACTCCAAGATATCGGCATGCAATTCTGCAGTGTTTTTACCTTCGGCAGCAGTACGTACAATAACACCAAAGTTTTTGGGTTTAATACTTTCTACTATCCGCTGCAGTCGCTTGCGCTCTTCAGACGAATGAATTTTGCGAGAGATAGCCACTACATCATTAAATGGAGTAACCACCACAAACCTACCGGGAAGGGATATTTCGCAGCTAAGCCTTGGTCCTTTGGAAGAAATGGGCTCTTTGAGAACCTGTACAAGTATTTCGGGTTTACCGTTGAATACTTCGGTTATCTTTCCAGACTTCAGAATTTCGGGTTCGTTTTTGAACCTACCAAAATCATCACCCCAATTTGCACTTCCTTCGATGCACAATTTGGTAAACTTGATGAGAGATCGTAGGTTAGGGCTAAGGTCGGTGTAATGTAGAAATGCGTCTTTTTCATAACCTACATCTACAAAAACTGCATTAAGACCTGGCATAAGTTTTTTTATTTTGCCGAGGTGAATATCACCCACAGCAAATTGACCTTGCCCTCGTTCGTAATGTAGCTCGACTAGTTTCTTGTCTTCAAGTAACGCCAACTCTACACCTTCCCCCGATGCATTAATAATAAGTTCTTTATTCATTGGTAACAACCAAATCTGCTTCAGCTGCAATCGCCCCCATAGTATCAGCGAGGCCTTAAGGCTGTAGTAATAAATCTACACATCGCCGGCAGCACAAAAATGTGTACTGGCGATGTGCAGAAATGCGGCAGCGTTTGTAAGGAAGCAGTGGGATTAATAGCCTACTTATTCTTTTTATGACGGTTCTTTCTCAGACGTTTTTTACGTTTGTGAGTGGCTATTTTATGTCTTTTCCTCTTCTTACCACAAGGCATAATATGAGTTTTTAAAAGTTACTTTAATGAATTTATGTGTTGGTCAATATCTCTGCTGAATTCGGGGTTGTTTACAACCATTTTGCATTTTTCCAGCAGCTCTATTGCTTTTTGTTTATTACCTGTTTCTTCGTAAGCCTGAGCAAGGAAGTATAAAGCTTCTTTGTTGTTAGGCTCTATTTTCAGTACAGTCTCAAAACGTTTTATGGCTTTTTCATACTGTGCTGACTGTATTGACATTCGTCCCAAAAGCATATTAGCTGGTACATCATCAGGCTTTTCACGAGTGATAGCCAATAGCATTTGTACGCCTATCATTGGTTGTTCGGTGCCCTGAATGTAAGCGGACGCCATTGCCAATTTTGCCTCTTCGCTGGTAGAGTCGAGTTTTAAAGACAACTCCAAACAACTGATTGCTTCTGATGCTTCCCAGAGTTGAATAGCGCGATTACCTTCATGCTCCAGTAGTTCCAAAAATAATTGGGCTGCAAAGGTGAGCTTTTTTTCTGAACTTTCCAATTTTGCTGCCTTGGATCTATAAAAAACTCCTACAGGGTATTGTTTGTTTCGCTCCCATATACCTGAAAGTTTAGAAAAAACGAGAGCCATACGTGATGAGTCACGGATGGCTGCAAGTTCGTTTTCGATGAATAATACAGAGTCAGCTACTGTTTTGGGTAGTTGCTTACGGGACGCTGTAAGTATAGAGTCAAAAGAGGCTGCCTTCATGGTGTTAGGGCCCTGGGAACCAGTACCATTAGCTGCTGCCTGCTGCATGGGTGTGACAGCTGGCTTTTTTGCTGGCGGTACTGTGTTGCCTCCCCAGTATAAAAGAGCGATTAATATTATTGCTACTGCTATTGTGATATAATGTACCTGCCTCAACGCTTTATGTTTTGTAGCAAAGGTAACAAAATCACTAATGCAGTGTGGTCACTATTCAGTGTCGGCACTATCGTCGGCTGAATGAGCAACCAAATCGTGTGCTGACTCTTTAACGGCCAATACAAATTCTTTTGCTGGCTTGAACGCTGGCACAAAATGTTCAGGTATCTCTACTGCAACATTTTTCTTGATATTTCTGCCCACTTTTGCTGCACGCTTTTTGAGAATAAAACTTCCAAAACCACGAACATAAACTGGCTCCCCTTCTTCTAGAGAAGTTTTTACTTCTTTGAAAAAGGCTTCCAAAGCTACCAGAATATCTACTTTCGGTATACCTGTTTTTTCTGCGATGCTTCCTACTATATCGGCTTTTCTCATAACCACCTATTTTTAAGTTTGTTAAAACAATCTGTTGCTCTACAATACATTGATAATCAACTATCAGTCCACTTTTACAATTTTACCACAATGATTTATCCACAATTACCAAAATGACTATAAAATACATACAAAACAATGATTAACAGCACATAACATGTATTGATAATGTAATTATGTTCATCGCAAAGTTACGAATAATGATTGGATCAATGTTGTAAGATTGTGCAAAAATGAAAAAGTGTGCAAAAAGTGTAGAATAATTTCTACACTTTTTGCCTAAACTGTGTATTTAAGACAATAGCTGAATTGATTACGAAAAGAAAATACCTACCATATGTCTGTTTTAAAGCAAAAAGTAACGGTTGATTATCCAATTAAACCATCTAATATGGCTATGAATAGGGTTATGAATCAGAAATGCCAAAAAGAGTATCTTCGCTACCTAAAACTTGTCTAGTTAACCTCAAATGCCAAAAAGAGAACCAGACAGAAGTCATAATAAACGTCTTTAAGAATGAATATCTGGGCATTCCCGTCAATATATCCTTTTGAGCATCCTGAGCTAAGATGGCGAGGAATTTTTGCACACAGGCAGTATAAAGGATTAATTAAAAATGGTGCAAAATTGCAGGTGATTGTCCCCACATTATGGAATCCACCTTTTCCTTTTTCGGAGCTAGACCCTGAATGGAAAAACTATGCTAGGTGGTCTTACCCTAGCAAAGCTGTGCATGATGGTGTAACCGTACATTATCCTAGGATAAGAAATATAAGACCCAACAGACTAGAAAAGAAAAGTTACCTGGAGCGCTATGTAGATTGTATCATTGGCTTTTTCAGGTCAAACAATATCAATCTGGACCCTCACAATGACTTTTTCTATTCTCAATGGCTACCTGATTCTTACTTAGTACAAGAAGCTGCACACAGACTGGGGGTGAAATCTGGAGTATTGGCGATAGGTGATGATGTAACAGTATACCCTAATGAGAGTAAAAGAAATTTTGAAATTTTCAGTAAAACATGGAGAGAAGCAGACTTACGTTGCGCAGTGGCAGATTACCTATGTGTAACAGCCAATGAACTGGTGAAACAGGACCTACCCTATGACGTAATTCATATGGGTGCAGAGCACGACATTATCCACCCAGTAAGTGTGCAAGAAAAAAGTGCCCTGAAACGGCAATACAATATCCCAGAAGATAAGATAGCGATACTTAATGTTGGATCGGCAATAGTAAGAAAAGGATGGGTGGACTTGCTAGATGCATTACAAATAGTAAAAGAAACAACTGATAATTTTGTGTTGGTAGGGGTATACTCCAAACCTTTTGATGTGAACCTGAAAGAGGAAGCAAAAAAGCGTGGCCTGGAAAAAAACTTTGTAGGACTGGGTGAGATTAAACCTGATATGTTGCATACTGTTTACAATGCCGCTGATATTTTTTGTTTACCCTCGCATTGGGAGGGCATAGCGTGTGTGTTACTGGAGGCTATGTCGGCAGGTTTACCCTCCGTTACAACTGCAATGTGCGGCCATCCGGAAGTTATCAACAATAACGACAATGGCATTTTAGTGCCCATGAAGTCGCCAGCAGCGTTAGCAACGGAACTATTGAGCCTCATTACAAATACTGAACAACGCAAAAGACTAGGCGATACTGCCCGAAATTTTATTGTAAATGAATGGGGAGATTATGCCGAAACCTCTATGAAATTGTACAAACGAATAGAAGAACTTCTTTCGGTTAAATAAACACCAGAACAACTAAGGATTTTTAAAACGAACATCGGCTGAGTAAGGCATAACAGTAACCTGATATCGTTTGTTACTAAGCGGACGCAGTGTGTTAAGATCATACACCGAGTACCACCCTGCTCGCCCGCCACATGCGGTAGCATGGTGCGGTGCGGGACCATCAGGATTGCCATTAGTACTAGCTACCATTATTGTACCATTTTTGTCGTCTACACTTATGCCATGAGGCTGATAAAAATCACCATTTAGCACAGCTACTATCTCGTATGTATTGTAGTTAATGACGTATACAGACCCTCTTCTACCCGGCAGTGTAGCTGAGTTGACATCCTCCATACAGGTTACGAACAGGTAAGGCTTAGTTTTAGAAATGGCAACCTCTTGGGGCAGATTACCCACTGGAATTACAGCTAGGACGGCATCCATATGTGCATCTATCACTCTTACTTCATCTGTACCCTCGCAGGTTAGAAAATACTTACTGTAATCTGGCGACATTAAAATTTCATGCGGGTTAGGAGAGGTATTGTCGCCACTATTGGTGGTGGCGGGAGGGTTGCCGTTGATACTTATACGCTTGTAATAAGGGACCTTGGGCGCATATTTATACACCACATTACCATATTGCGCTGTAATGAAGCAAGTATCGAAAGTAGCATCACTAGCGATGCCATGCGGAAATACGAACGCACCAGCACCACTACCCGTAAGACCTGGAAGGTTTACCATGTTACCAGTAGACACATACAGCACTCTTCCATTACTGGTCCAGTCGGTGGTAGCCAATGCTGTATCTCCCGGTGCTACATAGAGTATGTTCCATGAACCGCTACCTAATGTCACATTACCTACTACTTTGTCTGTAAGCATATCTATCTTCTGCAAACCTGTGCCATTCAAGAAACTAACGTAGGCATATCTACCCGCAGCATCAGTTCGAATGCAGTGAGGACTTTCAGTATTTGCAACATCAAACCCAACGCTAATGTAGCGCATTACCAAATTAGTAGCTGCATCGATAACTGCCACCTGATCGCAGCCCTGTTGTGTGAGGTAATACTTTTGGCGAGTGTCTGCGTTAGATGTAAAGGGGATAGTTCCATCTTTGTTCGGTGCTCCATCTGCAATCCATGTTCGTAGTGTATTATATTCTGCATCATTGAGTGTATTGGCATTAGCCCCTGATGCATCGTAGGGCATTGTAGGTGTAGCGACTACACCCCTATCGGGATTGGTATTTACAAAGTACAATAAAGGACTGAAATCAGGGCTGTAAGCGATTACAGAGGCACCACTGTTGCCACCTTGCAATAAGTGCTCCCATGTGTCTAGCAAAAGCCCTGCACTGTTTTGATAACTAGCAGCGTTATGGCAGCCTGCTGTAGCACATTTATTAATTATTATTTTGCCCACCGCATCCGGAAAACCTCCATAATCGGGAGAGGTGATTTGTTGTACAGGATGCTTGCAAGAATTTATAATAAGTACAAGAATAACAACTAACAACCCAAATACAAAAGTCAACTTACGCATATACCACCAATGAGTAACAATAAAGTTACGAGATATTACTACTATCGTAGTCGAAAAAGTAAACTGAAGTCACAAATAAACAACAGAAATGTACTGCTTATTTACTGGCAATTAATAATCTCATCAGTAGCGATCTGACTAAAATAATATCACAAAATGATTTTTATCATTGAATAGGAAAAGTATAAGTGTTTAACTTCGCAAAAATTAACAACTTGTATGGTTGTTGTTAGTTGAACCAAATAACAATAAAACACACTTTCCTCTCAAAAAAATAAAACATGGAAAACAATTTCAAAAAAGAACTAGAAGAATTAGATATTCTCGGGTACACAATTATTGAAGATGTGCTATCGCCAGATGAACTTGCTTTGGTAAGAAAGAAAATATTTGAAGTGTATGAAATTCAAAAGAAGGAAACAGAACCTTTCTTTGATCTTGACTCAACAGAGGAGAGCAACATCGCAAGAGCGCCTTTTGTGTACGATAAATTTTTCTACACTCTTTTCAACAATGACAAGATCATACCTATTATCAGAGCTATATTGGGCAACTACTTTATACTACAGGCACAAAATGGTGTAATAGTGTACCCTAATCTGGTACATAGTATGAGCAATTGGCACAGAGACTTATCTCACATGAACTTTGTGTGCGACCCTATGATAGCAATCAATGCATTCTACTGTATTACAGACTTTAATTCGTCTACTGGTGCTACACAGTTAGTACCACACTCCCACAAAATAGGTTATCAACCTTCTGCCGAGTTTATAGAAAAACATTCTATTTCTGTTGAAGCCAAAGCAGGCTCTTTGTTTTTGTTCAACACTATGATGTTTCATCAAACAGGTAGAAATGTATCTGATGGACCTAGAATAGGACTGAGCCACATGTACACCAAATACTTCGTGAAGCAACAAATGGACATACCCGCATTATTAAATTTTGAGGAGCCAGAAGATCCATTTTTGCATATGCTTTTAGGGTTTGGATGTAATGTACCTACTAACGTACTCAACTACAGAAAACACCGCTATGAGGTAACAAAAAACAGAAAGAAAAAATAATAACATCACACTACTTTATGCACCGTACTTTCGAAGGGGAGTACGGTGTTTTTGTGTAAATCAGTTACGGTACTCCAATGCTCTGAGCTATCACTTACCAAACACTATCTAATGCTTAAAACAGGTTCCTACGGTGAGCACTGCTAGGGATTTTCACCAGAGCAACAAAAAGCTATTTGTAAATACCCACTAGAAAGACACCATAAAACCTACTCATTTTTGCTATCTTCAACGCAAATTATCTATCTATATGCAACTACTTGATGGCGTACTGGTATCGGGCCACATAAAAGAACAGATAAAGCAGGAAGTAACTGAATGGCAAGCTGAGGGTGGCAAAAAACCACATTTGGCTGCTATACTAGTAGGTAACAATCCTGCCAGTGAAGCCTATGTGGGCTCAAAAGTGAAGCACTGCGAAGAACTGGGGTTTGACTCTACCCTACTTCGATTGCCAGCTGATATCAGCGAAGCTGCACTGATAGCCGAGGTAGAACAACTCAACAACGATAATGCGATAGACGGTATACTGGTGCAACTGCCACTGCCCGCACATATATCGCCCGACTCAGTGATAAATGCAATAGCGCCTAGTAAAGATGTAGATGGTTTTCACCCTATATCGCAAGGCCGTATGCTGCTCGGGCAGCCTACCTTCTTGCCAGCTACACCTTATGGCATCATGCTGATGCTGGAATACTATAAAATAGACACCACAGGCATGCATTGTGTAGTGATAGGACGTAGCAACATAGTAGGCACACCTATGACGATACTAATGAGTAGGGCTGGCAATCCGGGCAATGCCACAGTAACCATGTGCCACTCGCGTACCAAAAACCTAAAAGAACACACACTAAGTGCCGACATAATAGTAGCTGCCATAGGTCGCCCGAAGTATGTAACTGCCGACATGGTAAAACCAGGTGCAATTATAATTGACGTAGGCATAAATAGAATAGACGACCCCACCAAAAAAAGCGGTAGTAGACTAGTGGGCGATGTAGACTTTGACAATGTGGCGCCTATGAGTAGCTACATAACGCCTGTGCCCAAGGGAGTGGGACTAATGACTATATGCGGACTAATGAAAAACACCTTGCTGGCTGCTAAACTAAGAGGTAAATAAGATAGAACACCCCAACTACACAATACAAACAAGTACACGAAAAAAGTGCTGAACATTTAATAGGGTAATGTTCGCAATACTTTGCGAACTTTGCCAGCTATTAACAAAAACAATTGAACACAAAAATACATACAAGCTCCTATCCGGTAATGGAGCACTTCTATACCCTGCAGGGCGAAGGAGTGCACACCGGCAAAGCTGCCTACTTTGTGCGGCTGGGTGGGTGCGATGTGGGCTGCGTGTGGTGCGATGTGAAAGAAAGCTGGGACGCTACCGCACATCAACCTATGACCACACAAGACATAGTAGCTGCTGCGACTGCAAATGAAGGCCGACTAGTAGTAATAACAGGAGGTGAACCCGCTATGCATAACCTTGACGACCTCTGCCAGGCATTGCACCAAGCTGGGTGTAGTATACACATAGAAACATCTGGCGCACACCCACTCACTGGTCAACTTGACTGGGTTACATTATCGCCTAAAAAGTTTAAAGCCCCGTTGGATAGCGCTATGGCTGCCGCCAACGAACTAAAGGTGGTAGTATACCACAAATCGGACTTGGAATGGGCAGAACAACATGCAGCCAAAGTAAATGCCAGTTGTAAACTGTACCTGCAGCCAGAATGGAGTAAGCGTGATGCGGTAACACCACTCATAATAGACTACATAAAACTGCACCCTAAATGGCAGTTATCTTTACAAACTCACAAATACATCAACATACCATAACGCATGACTTGGCTCGACACCATTGTACTAAGCATAGTAGAAGGCATTACTGAATTTCTGCCCATTTCATCTACTGGGCACATGATCATCACCGATGCTATCATGAACCCTAACAAGACCTTTACAGAGCAGGAACGCGAGTTCACACGCCTGTTTGAGGTGTGTATACAACTTGGTGCCATACTGTCTGTAGTGGTGCTGTACTGGAAGAAATTCTTTGACCTGAAACGTATGGATTTCTACCTAAAACTTATTGTAGCTGTTTTTCCTGCACTGGTTTTTGGAAAGTTGTTTTCAGACAAGATAGACGAACTGCTGGAGAGCCCCACCACCGTAGCTATAGCGTTGCTGGTGGGTGGTGTAATATTATTGTTTGTAGAAAAACTATTTGGCAAGAGCAGTACTGACCACGAAGAAAACCTGAGTTTTAAGAAGAGTTTTTTGATAGGTATGTGGCAGGTAATAGCCATGATACCAGGCACTAGTCGCAGTGCTGCCACCATCATTGGGGGTATGCAACAGGGGCTTACCAGAAGATTTGCTGCAGAGTTTTCATTCTTTTTAGCAGTGCCTACGATGATGGCTGCAACCGGCTATAAACTACTTAAAGCTGTAAAGGAACACCCAGAAATGCTGCAAGACAAAAATAACCTGATGATGCTAGGGGTTGGCAATGTTATAGCTTTTGTAGTGGCACTTATAGCTATCAAGACCTTTATACAATACGTTCAAAAAAATAGCCTAAAAGCCTTTGGGATATATAGGATAATAGTAGGAATAGTAATACTTGGTCTTTCCATGAGTGGCTACATAAAAGGCTAAACTTATTTACAATGAACACAAACTACAAACCCACCATAAGGTGGGTTTGTAGTTTGTAAAATATGCGGTAAAACTGTAAAAGTTATACTCATCAATATTCATCCTCGTTAAAGAAGAAGTCTTCTTGAGTTGGGTAATCGGGCCAAATATCTTCAATGCCCTCATAAATTTCACCTTCGTCATCAAGCTCCTGTAGGTTCTCTACAACTTCAAGTGGAGCGCCTGAACGAATAGCATAGTCTATCAGCTCATCTTTGGTGGCAGGCCATGGTGCATCTTCAAGGTGAGATGCTAGTTCTAATGTCCAAAACATATTATAGTAAGTTTAATTTTATTATCAATTGTGGCAAATGTAAGGGAAAAATCAAAAAGGAAAACACAATTTTTATGTTATGGAATTAATGTCTTTTAGACAAATGATGTTTTTTTAAGTATTCTTAACCGCCAATGTTAGTGAATACCCAGCATTTCATTGTAGACACAACGAGCCAAAATGACAACAAAATATCGTAATGTAAAAAAGATCTGAGAAGCAGGTGATAAAGAAATAGGAAACAATTAAACTAACAACTGACTCATCCAACACATCTTCATTACCTACTTACAACATCCTCATAACCATTATCCATACATTACCCGAAATAATACGACCTTTGCACCCTTAAACGTTGTAGCAATATGCCTGCAAGATTTCACGAACAGGAAGTAAAAAGTAGCCTTAAAAACAAAAGAAAACTATCAGCATTTCTGGATAGACTGGTAGCTACATACCTGCCAGCCGTAAAAAAAGCTGAGCTAAACTATATTTTTTGCACCGACGAATACTTGCTTACTATCAATCAACAATACCTAAATCACGATACTCTAACCGATATAATCACCTTCGATCTAAGTGACGCCAATGGCATACTGACGGGCGAAATATACATCAGCACAGAACGTGTGGCAGACAATGCTACAAAATTTGGCACTACTACAATTGATGAACTGCACAGGGTAATTTTTCATGGTGCACTGCATCTGTGTGGCTTCAAAGACAAAAAAGATGCCGACAAAAAACTAATGCGACAGAAAGAAGATGAATGTCTGGAAGCATACAAAAACGAAACTGAACAATGAACATAGATACACTATACGAAGACGACGATATACTGATAGTAAACAAACCAGCAGGCATGCTTGTAGTGCCCGACAGATTTAACGCTGCGTTACCTAGCCTGAACAAGACCATGGAGAAAAAAGCGGGTCAGAAGGTATGGGTGGTACACCGCCTAGACCGCGATACAAGTGGCGTTTTGTGCTTTGCCAAAAACGAAATAGCTCACCGCTACCTGTCTATCCTATTTCAAGAGCGGGATGTAAATAAATATTATGCAGGCCTGGTAACAGGTATAGTTGTGCCCGATAATGGGCGTATAGAAAACTTTATAGCTGAGCACCCTGCTAATAACGGCAAGATGATAGTAGCTCGCAAGGGTAAAGTGGCAGTTACAGACTATAGGGTAGCGGAGCAATGGCCACTGTATGCGCTGATGCAATTTCAGATACATACTGGACGTACCCACCAAATAAGGGTACATATGCAGTCGATAGGACATCCGCTGGTGTGCGACCCACTATATGGAGATGGCAAACCATTTATGCTCTCAGACATTAAGCGCAAATATCGCATGTCGGAAAAGGATGAAGAAGAACGCCCACTGCTTAGCAGGCTGGCGCTTCACGCCTACAAGCTAGAGTTCTATAAAGAAGATGGCACTGCCATAGTAGCAGAAGCACCCTTACCCAAGGACATGGCGGCCTGCGTGAAACAACTGAACAAATGGTGCCCAGCTGTAGACTCAGGTGTAGAGTAAGTAGAAGCGCCTATAGATTTGTTATAACAGCGTAGTATTAATCACATGTAGTGCATTTGTCATAATTCCTTATGTACCTTTGCACCCTATGCGGCGCATTGCTTCCATTTTACTACGTTCGTTTCTTCAGGGTCTTATACTACTTAGCCCCATTGCACTTACTGGTTACTTACTTTTTACCATATTCAACAGTGTAGATAGTTTAGTGCCATCCATGCCTCGGGGCATAGGTTTTCTGGCTATTTTGGGTACAGTAACCGTGATAGGATACCTGGGCACACGTTTCTTTGTGGGCAAATGGCTATTCGATTCTTTTGCCTACCTCATGAGCCATACTCCTGGGGTTAAGTACATTTATTCCTCCATACGCGACGTGGTAACATCGTTTGTGGGCGACAAAAAAAGATTTAATGAGGCTGTATGGGTGCGAGTAAATGAAAACCCTGAAATATGGCGCATCGGCTTTCTAACTCAAGAGGATATGGGCACAATGGGTTTGGCAGGTAAAGTAGCGGTTTATTTGCCACATTCTTATGCCATCTCTGGCTGGGTAATAGTGGTAGACCGCGCCAATACCAAACGCGTAACTAATATGACTTCGGGCGAGGCTATGAAATTTGCTGTGAGTGGAGGTATTACTACTGTAGATGAATCGGAACAAGAACATGCAAAGGAAAATTAATTTCAACGCAGGTCCTGCTACATTACCTGTTAGTGTGCTGGAACAGGTAGCCGCTGCTACCCTTAGCTATAACGCTACTGGCATGTCTATACTAGAATTGCCTCATCGCAGCAAGGCATTTGAGGCAATAATAGAAGAAAGTAAAGACCTGGTAAGGGAACTGTGCGGGATAGATAACAACTATGAAGTAGTGTGGCTACATGGCGGCGGCAGACAACAGTTTTGTATGGTACCTGCCAATTTTTTACATCCCCACGCTACAGCTTCCTACATAGATAGCGGCTACTGGGCGCACGAAGCTATGGAGTATGCACAATATTATGGGCACACACACATAGTCGCTAGCTCGGCACAAGAGCAGTATACCCGATTACCACAATGGCCAGAAGCAGTCCCTGCCAATGCTGCCTACCTGCACCTTACCACTAATAATACGATCTTTGGCACACAGTGGCACCATACGCCCATATCTTCAGTGCCGCTAATAGCAGATATGAGCAGCGATATACTGAGCCGCAAACACGACTACAGCCAATATGCATTATTTTATGCAGCTGCACAGAAAAACCTAGGCACCCCGGGAGTGGCACTAGCTGTGATACATAAAGACCTACTAAAAACAGCCAATAAGCAACTACCTCCACTACTAAGCTATGCTGCACAGGTGCGCCAAAACTCAATTGTAAATACAGCCAATGTATCGGGCATCTACACTGCACTGTTGATGCTGAGATGGATTAAAGAGACTGGCTTAGATGAGATAGAAGCTGAAAACCTCAGCAAAGCTGCACTGCTCTACAATGTTTTGGATAATAGTTCCATTTTCAAAGCACGAGTCGCTGAAACCACCCACCGTAGCTTAATGAATGTTTGCTTCACGGCTACCAGCAAGCAACATGAATCTGCTTTAGTGGCGCTATGCGAAGAAAACAACATTATAGGCATAGAAGGCCATAGACACACGGGAGGATTCCGAGTTTCGCTGTACAATGCTTTGCCGCTACATGATGTGGCGCTGCTGGCAGAGCTCATACAGGCTTATGAACGCAGCATCTAAGCGTTTTTGTTCTTTAGGTGTGGAATCAATACTAAATGTCGTACGCAACACCTTCTTCGCTTACTATTACATTGGCAAAATGCGCCATAGCCTCCTTACCAAATTCGTCTAGGTCTTTGTATTTAGACGAGAAATGCCCCAACAATAGCAAACCGGCACCTGCCTTTGCCGCCAGTTGGGCCGCTTGTGCCGCAGTACTATGGTGGCGCGCTGCTGCTTTATCAGCATCTTGCTCCAGATAGGTGCTTTCGTGGTAGATAGCGTCTACACCATTTATATGTTCTAGGTAATTCTCTGTGTATAATGTATCAGCGCAGTAAGCATACTTCTTAGGTGCGGGACCCTCTTCTGTTACCCATTCATTTTTTACGATGTTACCATCTGGCAGTAGGTAGTCATTGCCTTGTTTCAGTGATTCAAAACCATCTGTAGGTATATCATATTCTCTGCATTTATCTGGCAGTATTCTTCTGCCTCTGGTTTTGGTAGTGATCAGGAATCCAAAACAAGCAATGCCATGAGCCACCGGAAAACATTTTACAGTATACGATGGAGTATCGGCAAGCATGCCTCCGTTTTCTGGTAACTCATTGAAAAAGAAAGGATAATTAAGGGTAGTATTGGCTGCAGCCAGTATAGCATCTAATATTGGTTTTAATTCCTTTGGGGCGTGCAGGTACAGCGGTGCAGTGCGCCCCATAAGGCTCATACTATTGATAAGTCCTGGCAACCCAAAGTAATGGTCGCCGTGCATATGACTGATAAAAAGGTGCTGAACATTTTTCCACTTCACACCATACCGCTGCATTTGTATCTGTGTGCCTTCGCCACAGTCTAGCAACAGCACCTCGCCATAAACAGTTACCGCCTGCGATGTAGGATGTCGCCCAAAAGCAGGCAATGCAGAATTATGACCAAGTATTGTTATCCTCATTGATACAAATATAACTATCGGCAGTTATTAACAAATGGCACTAAACGAAGGATGCCATACTACAAGGGTTGCAGAATGGCATCACATCTATACATTTTGACGATTAATATAATTAATTCTGCCCCATACGCTTCAGGTGCGCTACATGCGACGCTATTGCAGTAGTCATGCGCGGGTGCTCCAGATAGGGAATGTTCATGTCGGCACATGTCTGCTTTATGATGCGGCTAATATTGGGGTAGTGTGCATGGGATATCTTTGGAAACAGGTGATGTTCTACCTGAAAATTAAGACCACCTACAAACCATGTTATGATTTTATTACCGGTAGCAAAGTTGGCTGTAGTTTTTAGTTGATGTACAGCCCACTCATCTTCCATTTTATTTGATGGTTGGATAGCCTCTGGAAAACCTGTTTCTTCCACAGTATGTGCCAATTGGAATACAATACTGAGTACTACACCCGTTACAAAAGTGTAAGTAAGGAAACCTATTAGCCATGGCACAAAACCACACATAATGATAGGCAACACAATGTACATGCCAAAATGAAACACCTTGAATGTCCAGAAAAGAATATGATCAGTATTACTTAGTTTCTTCAAAGGCACTGTTCCTACTTTGCCACTGAAGTACTTTTTATAGTCGGTGAAGAATACCCAAAACAAATAAAGTAAACCATATAAAAACCAAAAGTAAAGGTGCTGATATTTATGCAACTTGTAAAATTTCTGAGTGGGTGCCAAACGCAGGAACGGTTCCGCCTCTATGTCGTCGTCTATACCATCTATGTTGGTGTAGGTGTGGTGAATGATGACGTGTTTATTTTTCCACATAGCACTGCTGGCTCCCAAAAAATCGAGACTGAATGCAGCAAGGGTGTTTAACCATTTATACTTGCTAAAGCTACTGTGTGAGCCATCGTGCATTACATTGAAGCCAATACCAGAAGTAAATAAACCAAGAATCACACACTCGGGAATGGCCAGCCAAGCAGCTGGTGTAAAGAAAACCAGATGAATATAAACAAACAAATAACCGCTTACTAAAATTATTGCTTTAGTATATAAACTGCTGTTTCCGGTAGGGTCCAATTTGTGCTTTTCAAAATATTCATTCACTCTCCTCTTGAGCTCTGCATGCACTGAAACTGCTGAATGACCAAACTTAGGTGTTACTACACTTGACATAAAAAACCTTATTATATTACTACTGTATTATTGGACTAAAAAACAAGCGAAAACAAAATTAGGACCAATTTGCCCGCAATCCAAATAAGTGCAAAAATATGACAATGCAGTAGAATGCAGGTGACCACCGTCATTCAATGAGTTAATAGCTTTATTTTTCTGAGATAGAAACAAATACTCACTATCATTTAGTAAGTAGATAGCCCCATTCACGAAGCCAGATTACTACTTTTTCCTTGTAGTCGCCTTGTATCAGTATAAGCCCCTCCTTTGCACTGCCTCCCGCACCACACTTTGTTTTCAGTTGTTTGCCCAGCGATTCCATATCATCTGCTGTTCCTACAAAACCGTCTACTAGTGTCACTACTTTGCCAGCTCTTTGTTTGGTATCCAGCTTCACCCTAAGTTTCTGTTTTTCTTTGGGCAAAGTGACCGCACCTTCCGGCTCCGGATAGTCATTAAAAAAGTCTTTGTTGGTAGAGTAGGCAAGACCATCAGGTCTTGAGCTGTTCTTTTTCGACATCTATCTGCTACTTATTCTACTGTTTGCGATGGTTCATCTTGTGGTTGGTCACCTGTTGCGTCTACCACTTCAGCTGTTACTGTTACTGCTACTGGTTCTGATTGCGTGACAGGAGCAGGAGTTGTGGCTTTTTTACCATATTCATCCTGCACAGCAGCATATTTTTCTTTCAGACGTTTTATTTTTTGTTGCCCTTCCACAAGTAGCTTTTCCAGATGTTTGCGCAGTTCTTCTGCCTTCTTGCCTGGAGTTATGTTTTTGAGCGCCTCAGCAAAATCTACTAGTTTTTCTTCTTCTTCTGCTATATCAGTCAGTAGCTTACCAACCATTTCCTTTGCCTGCTCCGTGCGTACTTGTTTCTGCACCTCTACAAATTGCTTACGTTGCTCGCGGTTAGCATCCTTACGAGCAAAGAAATGCTTGCGCGCAGCTATAAATTCATCCCAAATCTTGTTAGATACATCGCGCGCTACCGGACCTATTTTTTTCCACTCATCCAGCAATTCATTCATTTCGGCTGTAGTGTCGTTCCAGTTAGTGGCATTTTTTATCTGATTGGCGCGGTGCAAAAGTTCCATTTTCAGATTGTAATTCTGCTCATGTACCGTGCGTATACCCTCTGTGTGCTGTTTTTTTGCTAAGAAGAAGTGCTCTTGGGCCGCCATAAATCTTGCCCATACTTCTTCACCTTTATCACCATTTACCCTGCCTGTTTTTTTCCATTCTTCCATCAGGGCAGCATACGCTAGTGATGTAGCATTCCAGTCAGTACTTTCTTTGAGTGCTTCTGCTTTTTCGGCAAGTGCAGTTTTTTCCGCAAAAAACTGTTCTTGTTCTTTTTGTATACGATCGGTATGTTCTCTTTTGCGGTCAAAGAATGTAGCTTTTGCAGCTATGAAGCGCTGCCATAGTTCTTCATTCTTTTTGCTCAGGGTATGTCCTATCGTTTTCCATTCGTTAGTAAGCCTGTGAAAAGTGTCCGCAGTTTTTTTCCACTCTACCGATGTAGCTAATGATTCAGCCTGCTCTACAAGGTCCATTTTCAGGTCCAGATTCACGAGCAAATCCTTTTCTTGTTCTTCAAAGAACTGCTTCCTACGGTCGTTAAACTTATTTTTGGCTGCTTCTATGCGGTTCCACAGTTTATCGCTGCGAAATTTATCTGCATATCCGCTTAATTTCCATTTTTCTATCAGGTCGCGTATGGCAGCATTAGCATCTTTCCAGTCATTGCTGTCAGCTAGTGCTTCAGCTTGTTCTGTAAGAGCCAGCTTCACTGCATAGTTTTGCTCTGTCAGTTCACTTACTACCTTGTCCCATTCAGCTACTTCTGCACTTAGTTTCTCCAGATTTCCTATTGCAGCAGCGTTGTTAAGCGCACTTTTAAGTGAGTGCACCTTTTCGGCCATTTTTATTTTGTCTTCAGTTGCATTCCATTCGGTAGCTGTGTCGGCTACTCTCGATTGGAGTGCGTAGTATTTTTCGCCTAACGAACTTAGCATCGCAATACTATTTTCTGGAGTCAATTCTGCTATCAGCCGTTCTTTTCCTTCCTGACCGGCATAGATTACCAATTTTCCATCTTCGCTCAGCGTAAAAAGTTCCTTACCATCGAACGATAAATCGTTCCACCATGAGATAATGTCAAAATTCTGTTCCTGCAACATAAAGGCAAAACTGAGGTTTTTATTGCCAAAAAATTCTGGCAATCGGACAATCACTATTGTGTTATCCTGCTATACAATTGGTGCAATTTAGTGCTATTTTACATTTAGCCAAAGCACACCCAATAGAAACATTAATAAAATTCAAGTTATCCGAATACTTTTTTCAGTATGTCGGTTATTCTGGCAGCTGGATTGGTGCGTATTTTCAACTCTTCATCAGCCACATTAACAAATATGCCATTCAATGCACGCTCTGTAACATAACCTGTAAGGTCTGTATTCACCTTTTGGCGGGTGGTGGGTAGTTTGTTGTATATGGTTACTATTTCAGTCCAGTAGCGGGTGGCATTTACTTTGTTGAGCGACGACTGTATCACAGGCCTAAATGCAGATGTTAGCTGTGTGGTAGTGTTGCTTTTCAGGTATTGAGTTGCAGCATCGTTACTGCCCCTCAGTATAGAAATGCCATCCTGTATACTCATGCCTGTTATAGCATTGGTAAAAATAGGAACTGCTTTAGACGATGCATCTTCTGCTGCACGATTCATAGACAGAATAGCTCTATCTACCTGAGCACCCATACCCAGCGCACGCAACGTAGTTTCCACTTTTTTAGCCTCTGGTGGCAGCAATACTTTTATCAGCTGATTACCAAAAAAACCATTTACAGCCGATACCTTGGTGGTTGCATTTCTTGTACCCACCTGTAGTGCCTCCTTTAGGCCGCTGGCTATCTCACTTTGGGTAAGATTAGTACCGCCACCGCTACCTGTACCTGGCAATTTTACGTTCCCAAGATTTTTCTTTGCATCGTTGATGATACTCTTTAATCCCTGAGCCTCTGCACTAACCGTAGCACAGCCAAGCCCAACGATCAGTAATATGGATTTTGATATAATTTTCATAAGCGTTTATTTCCCTAATCAGAAATCAATATAAAGGTACAGTATATTTCAAATGGTGGAAGTAACCCTGATGCAATCAACTCAATGTTTGTTTTTTGTTAACACCACTACCCTTTACAGCGCTCCCCAATAACGACACACTTATCATTACCGGCAAAAACAACAAGTATTTATAGGGAATCTGTATAAAAACATAAAAAACAACGAGATATACCTTGAATGAGAACAACAAAAATACGTACACATCGTAGCTGGTGTGATGTTTTATGTAGTACCACCCCATACCTATAACAACTACAATGCAAGCCAACAGATGAATATTTTTATATATTGCTAACTTGTGAGCCAAAGTACCCGGTATCCACGCCAAAGCATAAGAAGTAAAACCCAAACCATTTCTGAGATATACACTGCCATTAAACACCTGCATATCTCTAGTCCACTCGCCTAGTGCAGCATTAGTGTGATATCTATACCCTTGTATAAATATAGATGGATCTATGCGCAAAAATGGCAACCAATAGATTAAAATGGCAAAAACAATAGCTATCTCACCTATTAGCACAGCTTTGCGCTTGTTACCCGACTTATATAATAGCAACATACACATGGGCACCCAAAAAACTATACTGTATCTGGACAAAAGGCATGCTGATATGCCAAAAGCCAAAACCAATGTATTTTTTTTGTGTAATGCCTCAGCCACCAGCAGATAGTAAGCCACAATAAGACCCTCTACCGCAAACACAAATACCTTCCAGTCGTGTTGTAAATACACCCACCATATCACCAATGGCCATATAGGTATCAGAAGTTCCCAACTCAGCTTACGGTATTGACGGCTAGTCCGCAAAAAGAACCACAATGACGCCATCCATAGTGAGAAAGTAGGTATCCATCGGTAGTCTTTTTGTGCCCATTCGCACAACATATAGGGTATCCACTGTAAGGGGAGATAGGTGGGAAAAAGATCATAGCCCATAAACTGAATAGTATAGTAGGGCTGGCTGCCATTCATCCATCGTTGCACTAGGGTTTTTATCTGTGGTATGATGTCAGAGTCGCTTTTAGTATCGCCATAGGTTAGGTGATACCACCAATAATGTTTAAGACTGCTGATAACTAAGTAAGAAAGTGCCAGAAATAACACCCATTGCATAATAGTTACTACTTTAACTTTTGATGGCAACACTGTTACCTCTGCTGTAGCTGGTGAGGAGGCAATGCGTAAATACAACCATGCTATACCTATGCCAGAACCAGCAAAAACAATAGGCGAAATATATGGACCCAAAGTATTGACAAGGAAAGTGGCAAATAACAGTTCTAGTACACACAGCAAAGCAAGTAATAATTTCATTGGGTAGGTATTGACCCTACAAATTAAAAAAATATAATCCAGTAAGACACTCGTTGTCGTAAAATGAAAGTAATATCCTACTGTAATTGCTCAAAAATGACCTTCAGTTGGGTTAGTTCTACTATTTTTGCATAAAATTTTTCCAGTGGACAATCGTAAGAGAAGGGCTGTAGCGTGGTGGCTGATTGCAGGAATAATAATGATAGTGATAGAGTTTTTTATGGGTGGTGTAACCCGGCTCACCGGATCGGGGCTATCTATCACTGAGTGGAAACCGATAATGGGGGCGCTTCCCCCGCTCAATGATGCTGACTGGAATACTGCTTTCGACAGCTACAAAAACATTGCACAGTACAAGTTTCTGAATAGTCATTATACACTTTCCGATTTCAAATTCATCTTTTATTGGGAGTGGGCGCATCGCCTATGGGCGCGCATGCTAGGTGTGGTATTTCTGATAGGTTTTGTATACTTTTTATCCAAAAAGTACTTTGATAAAGGGATGATCAAACCCTTCATAGTACTGTTCTTTCTGGGTGGCGTACAGGGCTTTATAGGCTGGAAAATGGTAGAAAGCGGCCTCAACGATACCGACCTTTATGTAAAACACACCTGGTTGGCTACTCACTTCCTCAGTGCGGTTACGTTGATGTGCTATACGCTTTGGTTTGCACTGGTATTGCTCATACCTCCGCATCGCAGGGCGGGCAGCAATGGCATGGTAAAGGCTAGCATTGGACTCATAGCATTGCTGTATGTGCAATTGGCATATGGTGCGTTTATGGCAGGGCTTCATGCCGCTAAAAACGCCCCCACATGGCCCACCATCAACGGCGACTGGATTCCAGCAGGCATGGGTGCCAATAGTTGGATACACAACCCTATCAATGTACATTTTATACACAGGGGGTTGGCTTACCTGCTGCTGGCTGGCATCATCCTCTGGTTTGTATATGCTGGCAAACAAGCCAAACTGGCTAGTGAAAGTTTACTATCAAAGTCGCGCTGGTGGCCAGTGGTGCTGGTCACTGTACAGGTGATTCTAGGCATAGCTACAGTACTAACAGCACCCTATATTGTATTTGCAAAATTTGGAGTGTTCGAAACTATTGCTGAGTTCCACCAGTTGGTAGCTTTAATACTGCTGATGTCGGTAGTGGCTAATTTGTACATATCAGGCAGACGCACTGCCTGATATGTAATGGGTAATTATCTTCTTCCCTTGGCTCTGAACACGCTCGATAGGTCGCGGCTCATTTGCTCTGCCCTCCGTTTCAGGTCCTGCAATTCTTCATTCATATTGCGGGTTATATCGTTTATTGTAGTTGCACTGTTATCTGTCATATACAACAAATCATCGGGTGATTTAGCCGCAGGTATTATAGCCCAAGCTATGATGTATGCCACTAACCCTATACCCAGTGTAAAAAACAACACAGCCATTATCAGCCTTATGATCACAGGGTCTATGTCAAAGTAATTCGCCATACCACTACACACACCACCTATTACTTTATCATACGGATTGCGTAACAACTTGGCTTGCCTAGGGCGTGCATAATTGCTACTACTGTAACCACCTGCATTGTAGCCACCACTTTTACTGTCAGTGGTGCTGCCACCATCGCCAGATAGGTCGCTGGCTGCACCCAAGGTACTTATCACATTTTGCACATCGGTACGGTCTATTGCCTGTGCACCACTTTCTAGTTTAAGCGAAAATAGTTCAGATATACGATGCTCTATATCTTCTATGATTTCTTTGCCTTCCTCGCCAGTAAACTGACGTTTCAACGACTTTATATAGTCGCTAAGCAGGGTGTAGGCGTCTTCTTCTATAGGTAGTATTCTACCAGCAATGTTGATTTGGATGATGCGTTGCATGTGTGTGTTGTTTTGTTGTTGTTTAGATTGATGTAGTTAAGTGATTTACTGCGTTGCTTAGTTCTGTCCAGGTGGTGCGTAGTTGCGTGTAAAACTGTTTACCCTCTTCTGTCAGTGTAAAGTACTTTCTGGGTGGCCCCGATACCGATTCTTCCCATCTATAGCTGAGCATACCTGCATTCTTTAGCCGTGTAAGCAGCGGATATAATGTGCCCTCCAGCACTACCAGCTTTGCCTCTTTCAGTTGCTCAAGTATGTCACTGGGGTATGCCTCGTTTTGCCGCTGAATAATGCCCAGTATACACAACTCCAGCAATCCCTTGCGCATCTGTGATTCTGTATTTTCTATTGCCATATTACCGTTGTTGAATACAAAGGTAGGCTAAAAATAGTATTATGCAATACATAGTACCTTGTTAAGGAAATTTTATGATTAGGTAGTTACTTGGCAGGTAAGTGTAAAGCTCCCATCATCCCTTAAAAAAGTACAGTAAATAGCAATATAGCTGTGAGTAAATTTTCAGAATACTCAAGTTATAATAAAATGTAACGAATGGACAAATTCATGCTTAAGCATAAAATGTAAAAATTGAATAGAATAAAGCGAACTGAAAGTTGGGCTAAAATATGCAGTATATCAAACATTGTGCGGATCAACAATGCGCAATCCGGCAATATTTAAAAAGTCGCGACTGTTGTTAGTAATGAGTGTTAGCTGGTAAATAATTGCAGTTGCTGCTATAATAGCATCGGCCAATTTCAATTTCCGTTTGGATCTACGTAATTCGATAGCTTTTTGGGTCACCGCTTTATCTAGTGGCAAAACAGTTGCCAGACTTACAAATTCCTCAATGAGTGGCATTTTTTCAGGTACCTCATTATACGTAAGCACCTCAATTTCTACTACTACTGAGATGACAAAATTTTCATCAATCGCTTTCTTTACAAATTCTTTTCCAGCAACAGGTAGCCTTTCTGCAAATAAATGAGCAATAACATTTGTGTCGATTAGATATTTCTGTTCCATTCGTCACGCATTTGTTGGATATGTACGTCCATTTTCTCACCTTCTTCCTTAGTCAGGATACCAAAAAAATCAGAGGGTTTTTTTTTCGATAAAATAGCAGAAGTTGTACTTTCCAACTCCTCATCTATGTAGAAAAGCACATGCACTTCCTTGCCTACATAATCAGCAGGCAATGATACAGTCATATCAAAATCTTTTTTGTGCGGCGTTACAACTGTCTGTATCATAAAAATTTAGTTTGAAATTACAGCGAGTAGGTATTGCTAAGATATAACATTGCCGTGTATTTACTGTTTTATTGATATAGATAATTACTGCTCCAGTATTCAGGAAGCTCAACAATATCGGATAGACATAAGACATCGGTGTAGAACTGATACCTATTTACTGTTTACATATCACCCAGCACCACTGTCTTTTCTTGTAGTATATTATTAGCATCATCATGCAGGCGCACTATGTATTTACCTTTTTTGTCCCTTAGTAGGTTCAGTTCCACCGCTGCAGTAGAGCCATATTTATCGCTCACTATAGTGCCTACTTGTTTATACTTACTGCCATCAGGCCTGTACACAGACACATACACATTGCGATAGCCTTGGTTTACAGTCCAGTTTACGTTTACATACACTTTATCTTCTCCCTTGCGCAGCACTGGCCTGTTGGGTACAGCGGCTATTGTTTGCTCCATATAGTAGGTAGGTACTGGCTCCTTGCGCACCTTGGCTAGGTATTTCACCAACTCCTCTGAAACTATAGGGTTATCGTGAGTATAAGCTGAGTGAATAGGGTGATTATTAGTAAACACCCATACAGCGGCTTGTATGAGCCTAGGTGCTAGGTTATTGTTTTTACCATAACGCAGCACATTTATAAGATTGGTATCCTGTTGCTTGTAATAGCTGTACTCCAGCCCTTTGTAGGGGCAGCTAGCACCACTGTTGCCACAGTAAGTTTGTAATGTCACATTTTTCTGTTCTTCTGCATTCAGCACCAGCACCTCATCTCCTTGCAGTATTAGTGGCTGGCAATTTATACTGCTGTCCTTTGGTCTGAACTCCAATCCTGATTCTATCTTGATAGACAATGTATCACGGCTCGCACTTTTTACATCTAGCGACAATCCTTTATTGAAATAGCCACCGGTTGCTACAGGCATTATAGAAATCAACTTTTCTTTTATTGCCTTTCTTAGGGTAATTCTTTTCATTTTAGCCTCTGTGACCAAAGAGCCAATACACAAAATACTGGTAATCAATATCCTTAGAATGCGCTTCAACATAATTCGCAAAGTTTTATGGTGTAGATAAAGTTACAAATTATAGAACATTAAATTACCAACATTATGCTATCATTTCTTATTCCTGGTTGAGCTGTATAAGGTCGGGCGCAGTTATGTAATTACTTCGGTATCTGAATCGCACATTGGTATTGGTCACTATCTTAAAACCCCTCATATTGTCGGGTGCAACTGGGAAAAAGAAGGCACGTATTTCTATCGTCTCAAATACTAGGTTTTCGTTGCGGGTGCGTATACCTGCGCCCAGTGCACTATACAGCCTTGCTTGGTCTGCAGGCACATTTTCAGGGGCTATCAGGCTCAGGTTAGCCCAAGGAAATGTAGCCACCTGAAAACCTAGTATCTTGAAAGGGAAATAAAACACAGTTTCTAGTTGCAAGCTGAGTCGGCGAGTACCATAGGCCGAGTCTGACAGAAAACCCTGAAGACCATAATAATTGTTGATGTAGAGCGGCGCATAAGTCACTCTATTGTGCAGGTGTGTATAGCTGAAGTTGATGTACTGCCTTATCATCAGTGCATTCCAGAACTGCAATCTGCTATACGCTGTAGCACCCACTAGCAGGCTAGCATCTTGTATCTTGCCCTGATGCAAAAAGCCTCCAGTGCGCATAAACACATTCACAAATCCGCCCTTACCTGTAGCCAAATAACGCGAAGCATTTATACCTGCATAGGGTCTTATCATTCCCAGCTGCTCATGTACACCTCCCGTCACCGATACGTTGTAGCCATAAGGCAAATCCTCTGTGGTACCAAAACCATAGATGTACTGTGTTTTATAATAGTCTTGTCTGAAAAAAGTAAACTGTGCCAATGCTGCCCGCGAACTATTAAAAACCGGATTGAACTGGTCGCCTATACGGGGTGGCACCTCCCTGAAATCGCGCTGATAATAACGTAAAGCCAGAAACCTACGGTCACGTATACTATTGTTGGTAGCAGTGAGTTGCCTAATGCCGATATTATACCCCGCCCATCCATCTAACAAGTAAAACCTATACTTATTGAAAATAGTATCTGATAGGTTGTAAAGATTATATGACCTATTGTAACTCACAGTCAATGCCCCTGCAAACCTTGAGTAGGGCGACACAAGCCTACGAGTGAGCTGCAGATAATCGGTCGACTCCTCTGCCCGTGTAAACGGACTTACATATATCTCGCTATGCCCTACAGTAGCATCTATGTAGGTATGCCCCACGTTGTTTTTACGGTAGTAGGCACCACCACCGCTCACCGGTGAGCGGTCACGATTATAGAGCCCCGATAGCTCTAGGCGCTGCCCCATACCACCCAAATTAGCATCATATAGCTGCGCTGTAGCCATTCGCACACCCTGCGCACCTGCACCACCGCCTATGCTAAAAAGGTCTTTGGTATACACCCGCACATCTACAGAGTCAGGATTGCCACGTATGCTGTCTATGTATATCCGCACATCATTGATATATTCTAGCGAGCGTATAAATCGTTCATTATCTGCCACCATATAGGCATTCACCTGCATACCTTCTTTTATAAATAGGTTGTTCCGTATCACAAACCTTCTAGTGGCTAGGTGCAGCCTTTTGCCAATGCGCGCACCTAAACTCTCATCGCGCTCGCAAGAGTCGGTAATAGACCTGTCAAAGCTTAGTGTCTGTATGTCTATGTTTCTTATTATTTTACCCTGATAAGGCAGATAAGCATCTTCACTTTTTCTGTTAAGGTAGCTACCATCATCATGTGTTTTCATCATCGAAAACACTAGTTGCTGCAGCGCCTTATTTACTCTGTTGCTTCTTGTAAACTGTAATTTCTCCACCAATGCACTATCGCTATCGGGCAAGCCTTGAGCAATTGCATCTGCACCTTGCAGACACAGTACCAAAACCATAAACCTAAACAACAGTTTTGTTTTCAATCTGGCACAGTATTCAATAACAACAGCACAAACATCATGCTAGTGTACAAATATAGCCGTATGCGGCTTAGCATACTAACGCTACAAGTATTCATTAAAGTATGAAAGCCACACCTAGCAAACAGATGTGGCCTTGAAAAAAATGACTGTAACGACAGCTCTAGCTAATTACCATTTCTTTTTGAAGTCGCCCCTACTGAAGAATTTTTCGATAAGGCAATACAGTACAATAAAGAAGTATCGACTACCCATCTCTCTTATCTTCAGATTAGAGGTGCCGTATTTTCTATTTTGCCACGAGTTGGGCACTATAGCAAAACTGTATCCCCTCACCATAGCCTTAAGTGGCAGCTCCACAGTAAGGTTGAAGTGTGGTGACATATAGGGCTTCAATCCCTCCATAGCCTGGCGAGAGTAGAGCTTGAACGCATTGGTAGTATCGCGATAGCGCATCTTAAACACTATGCTTATGATGCGGTTCACAAACCTGTTCAGGTAAAGTTTCTTTTTAGGATAGTCTATTACTTTGCCTCCCTTACCCCAGCGGTCACCAAACACGCAATCTACTTTTTGCTCTATCATGGTGTTGTAAAACTTCACCAGATCATCTGGGTCGTCAGATAGGTCGGCCATTACAATAGCCACACAGTCACCGTTGAAGTTCTCCAAACCCCTACGAATCGCATACCCAAAACCATTGTGTGGTGGCGGGTTGAAGATAGTGCGCAGTTCGGGCATCGTTTTTTGCAACTCAGTGATCACATCTATCGTGTTATCCTTCGAGTTGTCGTTGATCACCAGCAGTTCGTGGTCTATCTTGTGTGCTCGTAGTGTACTGTTAAACGCATTCAGCGTATCCGGCAGATTCAGAGCTTCGTTATATGCAGGTATTACTACGCTGAGCTTCATTATTGGTGTGTTGTCTTTTTATTTTAAAATCACCTGAGTAAGGTATTACTCAGGTGATCGTTTAGATGTCTTATTGTCTATAATAGCTGTAGCTCCCTACACCCTACTCTTCATGTTCTCAAATATCTGCTGCATAGTTACCTCCAGCGAGTATTTATATTCCCAGCCCGGATAGTGTGCTTTAAACTTAGTAAGGTCTGATATGTACCATATATGGTCGCCAGATCTATTGCCATCAGTGTAGCTATAGTTCATTTTATTGCCAGTTATTTGCTCGCATATTTCTATGGCTTCCAGCATAGAGCAGTTAGAGAATCTGCCACCACCTGCATTGTAAACCTGTCCTCCAGGCTGCGGATTTTGATAAAAATGCCAGAACATATTCACTAGATCCCAAGCATGTATGTTGTCACGCACTTGTTTGCCTTTGTAACCAAAGATGGTGTAATGGTCTTTAGTGATGGCGCACTTCATGAGGTAAGACAGAAAACCATGCAACTGTGCACCAGAGTGCTGAGGACCTGTAAGGCATCCCCCTCTAAACACAGCCGTATTCATGTCAAAGTATTTGCCATACTCCTGCACCATAACATCAGCAGCCACCTTCGATGCACCAAATACAGAGTGCTTAGAGTTGTCTATACTCATGGTTTCATCTATACCGTTCTTAAAAAACGGATGAGATTCGTCTATTTCCCAGCGCTTTTCCAGCTCTACCAATGGCAGGAAGTTAGGGGTGTCACCATATACCTTGTTGGTAGAGGTGAAGATAAATACCGCCTTAGGGCAATGCAAACGCGTAAGCTCCAGAAAGTTGAGCGTACCATTGGCGTTGATAGTAAAGTCAGTAATGGGCTCTTTCGCAGCCCAGTCGTGGCTGGGTTGTGCTGCTGTGTGTACAACAATTTTTATGTCGTTGCCATACTCTTTAAATATGGTTTCCAGACTGCTGTAATCTCTTATATCGTGATTGTAGGCTTTGTAGTTGCTGTATTTGCCTTCCAGTACTTCTTTGTTCCAGCGGGTAGATGCCGATGGGCCAAAAAAATAGGCACGTTGGTCGTTATCTATTCCTATTACCAAGTCCATTTTATCGGCAAGGAAACTTACGCTTTCGCTACCTATCAGCCCGTTAGAGCCACTTACTACTGCAATATTCATTCGGTTATGCGTTTAGTATTGGTTTTAATTGTTGTTCGTTTGCATGTATCCAGTTATACGTATCAGTTATTATATCTTTTACGTTACGTTTAGGCGCCCAGCCTGTCAGGGCTGTTATTCGGCTGTTGTCGGTTATGTATAGCGGTATGTCGCCCTTACGATTTTCCATCACAGCTGCTGCACCTACTTTGTTACCGGTTACCTCCTCACATATTGCCGTTAGCTCCTGTAGCGATACGCTCGACTCCAAACCACCACCTGCATTGAGCGTTTTGCCGTTCACCACATCAAAGTTGTGAATCTCATAGTCCACCAGATCAAACAAGTCGTAGATGTGCATAGCATCGCGCACCTGCTTACCAGTGCCACCATACCCAAAATAGGCTACATCTCTGCCCCAGTAGTGGCGCGCCACCCATAGGGTTATTACACCTTGGTCTACCTTACCCATCTGGTGTGGTCCTGCTATCACCCCACAACGATTGATCACATACTGCACCCCAAAAAACTCTCTGAACTCCTCTAGCAGCAATTCTGATGCCAGTTTTGTAGTACCATACACTGAGCGGGCTTTGTCTAGCGGAAAATCTTCTGATATACCCCTGCTGCTCACCCCAGCCAGCGATTGTTCTTCGGCTATATTGAAGCGGGTTTCACCTTCAGTGTATACAATATTTTCTAAGTGAGCTATGGGATACACCCTGCTGGTAGACAAGAATATGAACTTCGCGCCACTGCGTGCTGCCAGCTCTAGTGTATTGATGGTGCCACTCAGATTGGTGTTGATAACATAGCTGAGTTCAGCACCCATTCCCGCCATCACAGAGGGTTCGGCAGCCGCATCTATGATGTAGTCAAACTTACGGTTCATCTCCAGGTCTTCCCGGTTGCGTATGTCGCCATGCACAAACTCTATACCTGCTGCTTTTAGCTTGGGCAGATTCAGCTCCGACCCTCTACGTTTCAGGTTATCCAGCGTCACTATATTATAATGAGGATACTTAGCTTTCAGCATCAACGACAAGTTGCTGCCTACAAAGCCGCATCCACCAGTAACGAGTACAGATATATTATTCACTTAATGAGAGTTTTGGGGTGCAAAATTAGATTATTGTAATTTAGTTCGGGCTTGTTCTATGCAAAAAATATTCAATTTGCATGCTTCATCTGTTAGCGCCTTAGCTCTGTTCGCATCAGGATAATCATATGGAGTATTCTTCATTGTATTATAGTAAGTCTCAAAACCTATTCTACCTTCTTCGTAGTGTAGAGTATAGGTGAGTACCAAAATCAGCACTGAAATAATACTTATCCTTTTCAATAGTTTATGCGATTGGTACCTGATAAGAAAAAATATAAACACAACTGCCACTAACAAATGTGAGTAAATTAAATACCTACTGGAACAAGACCCTTCTATTGGCAAGTTGCCTCTAAAAATAGACATTACACCTAATGACGAAAGAATAAACAGAGCCAAAAATAGGAACATAACAGAAAATGGAGATACACTATCTAATCGTTTTAATGATTTGTTTTGATTGAAAGGCAACAAATAAACAAACAGCAACAACAATACTATAGCAAAGAACAACCCTAATGTTAATCCGAAATGCGAACCCGTGGAATGCAAAAAATAAGGGATGAATTTTAACGGATTGAGTGTGAAAAAATCTGATGCACCCTTATTAAAACCTATATAGTAAAGTGGGGTAATTAAAAGAAAAGTACTCAAAGCAATATATTTTCTTGTCTTGTTGCCTGTTGCAAAAACAAAAGCTGTGATCAAGAATGAACCGATTCCACCATTACCACTAGAAAAAACACAAACCATCTGAAGCAATACAGCTGCTATTATGTATTTGTTAGACGATAAACTATAACAATACATACTGCTCAAGAACAACAGAAAAATGCCATAATTCTGCATTCCTGCCATTGCAAAATTTGCATTTTCGTAATTGTTCAAATCGAACATGCACATACTTAACACTAGTGATGCTACTTGCCAGACCGAAGGAACAATCTGCCTCAACAAATAAACAAGAAGGCCAAAAGTCGACAACAATATCGCAGCGTTTGTAAATATTATATGTCTGAAGTTGATTGTCCCAAATAAACCCTTATAGAAAATGTATGCTAGTCTGGAAGAAAATATCCTGTGCTCATTATGCTGTGAAAACAACAATAAAAACTTGTCAGTAATTGTAGCGTTTTTATAACTGTTCATAAATGCCAATACGGCATCATAATCATCCCAATGTGGTAAATTGAGCGCATATTTATGAACAAAAGACAAAAAAATGAAAATCGGGATACATATAATTACGAAAGGTATCACCTCGTTTATTAGTGTGTCTTTGTTTGTGTTAGTTGCAGTCATTTATTTATGCTGTTACAGCAGAATTGATGGCAGTATAATAATTTGGCCAGTTTTCCTGACCACTTATTATTGACATTTTTATATCATAAAAACTATCTGCATCACATCGCCAAATGGAATGCAAAATTACTTTAAATATGTTAACCCTCACTGCAATTTTAATAGCTAGCGTTTAAGTAACAGCTTTTCACAATTCGGCATATCTACCGAAGGATTAATAGTTTTTTGTCGTCAAATATTTGTAAGCTGAAAAACTCTTCCAAAATATGACACTGAAAAAATGGCTATTATCATGTATTGCTGCCTTTTGTGTACTACAAACGCATGCGCAGTACAACCAATTGTGGATACCAGACACAATGTCTGGCACTACTTTCGATCTGGTTATCAGAGATACTTTCAGACAAGTAGCTCCCGGCAATCAAACTATTACTGGTGGAATAAATGGCAACTTCTGGGGGCCTACCATGATATGGAACAAAAATGACGTGGTACACATCAACGTCAATAACCAACTTACCGACACTACCACCATACACTGGCACGGCATGCACCTGCCCGCCATTATGGATGGCGGTCCTCACCAGACCATCGCCCCCTTTACCACATGGGCTCCCTACTGGAAGGTCAATAACAATGCCGGTTTGTACTGGTATCACCCACACCTGCACATGATGGCAGAGGAGCAAATGACTATGGGCATTGGTGGTATGATCATAATACGCGATTCTATAGAAAGTGCACTCAATTTACCTCGCACCTATGGCGTTGATGATATTCCGCTAGCTCTCAGCGATCGCAAATTCGATGCGCTCAATCAATTCACTGTTGCCCCATATGGCGATAGTATGATGACCAATGGTGTGCTGCGTGCCGAATATACAATTCCTGCACAGGTGGTACGCCTTCGTCTGCTCGATGCTGCCAATGAGCGCTCTTACAACATAGGCTTTAGCGACAATCGCACCTTTTACGTCATCACTACCGATGGTGGCCTAGTTAATGCACCCGTACCTGTTACCCGGTTTTTATTGTCTGCCGGCGAACGAGTAGAGATTTTGGTTAATTGCACAGGGCAAGTAGGCACTACTGTAGATCTTAGAGCGTTCAACTCTGAAATAACACCACAAATACCAGGTGGAGAGTCTTTTCCTACAGGCCCTTTTGCTAATGCTCTTGGTCATATCAACTTCAATATACTTCACCTCAGTATCGGCGCTGCTACTGCAGGTGCTGTCACCACTATTCCTGCTACACTCACCAGCAATACATTTTACAATGAGTCTTCAGCTTTGCTTACACGTACAGTTACTATCTCTGATAGTGCAATCGGGGCTGGTGGACCTACTTTTTTCTTGAACCACAGGTTGTTTGAGATGGACCACATAGATTATCACATACCGCTTGACAACACAGAGATTTGGGAGCTAAAGAGCACCTCAAATTTTGGTCATCCATTTCATATTCACGATGTGGAGTTCTACATACTTACTATAAATGGAGCCACTCCACCCGCTGCCCAACGAGGGTGGAAAGATGTGGTGCTGGTACCTGCCAACCAAACTGTAAGATTCATTACCCGCTTTACAGAATATTCCGACTCGTTGAAACCCTACATGTTTCACTGCCACATAGCGCTGCACGAAGATGCTGGTATGATGGGACAGTTTGTAGTAGGCAATAGCCCTACTGGCATCATGAATAAAACCCAAAATGCCCGAATGAAACTATACCCAAATCCTACCAAGGGTTTGCTACACTTTGCTATGACCGACAATATTATCATCAAACATGCTACGGTTATTAACATGCGCGGACAAGTAGTAAGAGAATTCGAACTGAATACTCAAGAGTCTGACCTCAACGTTGCCGATCTAAGCACTGGTTTGTATTTCCTCCGGCTTACAGATGCTGACGGTGGTAGTTATGTTAAGTCTTATTTGATGGAATAATCTTAAAACTCACCAATCATGAAGTTCATAAACATTATAAGCCTCACTACCCTCCTCTTGTTGCAGAGCATCAGCGGATGGTGTGGCTACAAACCTGGCGACACCGTAGCCGACTTCTCGCTACTGAATGTAGACGGCAATATGGTATCTATGCAAAGCTACAAGCAGGCTAAAGGATTTATCATAGTATTTACCTGCAATCATTGCCCCTTTGCCAAGCTCTATCAGCAAAGGTTAAATGATATGAATACCACTTACAAAGCGTTGGGGTATCCTGTACTCGCCATAAGCTCAAACGACGCCGAAGCAGTACCAGAAGATAATATGACGGAAATGAAAAAAAGAGCCAAAGAGAAAAACTACAATTTCCCTTATCTCTATGACGAATCACAATCCGTTGCTCGGGCATTTGGTGCTGTTAAAACCCCACAGGCATTTGTGATACAGAAGGAAAACAACAAATGGGTGCTAAAGTATTACGGCGCCATAGATGACAATGGCGCAGAACCCGAAAAAATCAAAAACAAATTTGTTACTGATGCCGTTGATGCATTGCTGGCCAATAAATCTATTGCTGTTACCAACACAAAATCTGTGGGTTGTGCCATAAAGTGGAAAGAATAACCACTGGCTATTCAGCATACAACAGTTAAAAAAAATGGGCTGTATCTTTTTGCCAGATACAGCCCATTTTCAGCTTTAGGTTGGTTGGTTATTATGAGCTATGCCTCTACTCCCATTTCTTTAAGTACAGGCGTTACAAAGTCTGTCAGCTCTTTGATATATGCTGGCGAAAAATCAAACCTTATACCTGCCACTTCATATAGCTCACCTAACGTGCGGGTATAACCCAGACTCAGTGCATTCATATAGTTGGTCAGTGCCTGCTCTTTATTGGTTCTATATTGGCGCCACATGGCTACTGCACCCAGCTGAGCTATACCATATTCTATGTAGTAAAACGGCACCTCAAACAAATGCAATTGTTTCTGCCACAGATTTTTGCGGTATTCTTCATGTCCACTCCAGTCTGTAACACCTGTAGAGAATTCGCCCAGTATTTCCATCCAGGCTGCTTCGCGTTCTGCTACTGTATGACCTGGATGTGTATACAACCAATGCTGGTATTTATCAATGGTAGCTATCCATGGCAGCACAGTTATGATTCGCTCCATTTCTTCCAGTTGTGCCCTATGCAGTTCTGTCTGGTCAGGGAAAAACACATCCCAATGCTCCATCGAGAAAAGCTCCATACTCATACTTGCCAGCTCAGCTATCTCCATCGGGTACTCCTTCAGTGCTGTCAACGGCAGCGGGTGCGACAAGAATGAGTGTGCCGCATGGCCACCTTCGTGCATCATCGTTATCACGTCGCCCATAGTGCCTGCAGCATTCATAAATATAAATGGCACACCTGTCTCTGCCAGCGGACAGTTATAACCTCCAGGGGCCTTACCTATGCGGCTTTCCAGATCCAGTCGGTTCATATGCTGCATGGTCTCAATACAACTGCTGAAAAACGGAGATAATCTGCTGAATACTTCCATCGTTTTTGCAGCCAATTCTGCACCCGTCCCAAAGGGTCTCAACGGCTCTGTACCTGCTGGTTCAGCATCACCATCCCAAGGGCGCATTTTGTCTACACCTAGTCTGCGTTGGCGATGTTTGGTCAGCATTGCCTGCAAGGGCAGTATATGTTCTTTCACTGCATCATGAAACGCAAAACAGTCTGCAACGCTATAGTCGAATCTGCCCAGCTCCCTAAACTTATAATCTCTGTAGTTTTCAAATCCTGCATTCACAGCTATTTGCTGCCTTATAGTTAGCAACTTATCAAACAGTTCATTCAGCTTGTCTTTATCAGTCAACCTTCTACTGCTTATAGCCCCAAATACGTTTTCACGCAGCGCTCTGTCAGGGTTTTGTAGCAGTTTGGCGGCCTGCTGCAGTGTGTATACTTTATCATCTATAGTCACCGTCATGGCACCAGATATAGCACCATATTGCTGTGCTAGTACACTCATTTCTGCTTGCAATGGCACATTGGCATCTCTATACAGCGACGCAGCATTTTCTACACTTCGGAGATACGGAAAATACAAACGCTTATCTAGCTCTTTAGCAAAAGGACTGGCTAGCAGCTTTTTGTTGAGCTCAAAAGCATATGGTTTTATATGTGGCTCTATCTCTGTGCAGAAGTAGGTGAAGGCTTCTTCCAGTTCTTTGTTGGTAGTATCGCAGGTCATGCGTATTTGTCGCCAGCATACATCTTCACTCAACACAGCTTCTAACTCGCTTACATCTTGCAGCCACTTATTCAGTTGTGCGCCATCATAAATTTCTCTGTTCTTTAGCTCTTCATAGTAGGGCTTTATTGATTCCCAGTTGGTTATCACAAAACCCTCTGGCAGCAATGTTCTTTCTTTTACCTGTAGTGGTTCAAATTCGCGGCTCATTTTCAATTATTTTTCTATTGCAAAGTAAGTGTACTCTGTATATTTTAGCCGTCTTTCTTACGCATTTAACACTATTATATTTATCACATTCGTCAGACAAGGCAATATTTTGCACCACAAAACACATTAAACAACAATACATAAATGAATTTTATGAGTATACATCCCAATTTTCACGAAGAAATTTAACTAAAAGCGATTTTTGGCAATGGAGTGACCCAAAAAAGTATTTATTATTGTTATATCTATAAAAGTGATTGGATGGGTTGATAGTTCCATTTTTTTTCTACACCTCTGCATCGTATATTTGCACCAAGTTGTGAATTTAATGGGTTAGTAAGTAAGAGCTGCTGGATTCCTCCGGCGGCTCTGTTTTTTTATAGTCAGTTACTTTTCCCATTTTCATACCCTATGCTCCTGCCCCAAAAACACACAATAACGACTTACAAACAACCCATCAAATATTAGTGCTTGGTTTATCAGTTATCCTTAAAATTATTGTCCTATACCGGCATCCAATAAACTAATTATTTCATTACGAATGCCTCCAAATTATCTGGTGATACAACCAAAGTTTGAGCTCCGGGGTAGTTGTCTGTAAAGGTCTGCGGAAAACGAACCTTATCATTTTTGCCCCACTTAAATTCAAATGCCTTTAGTTGTCCAGCCTCATGTTCTTCTATCAGGTCTATTTCCTGTTGCTGTGTAGTGCGCCAAAAATATTGTTTAGCATCAATGTTATTGTAGCTCAAAAACTTCATCCTTTCCGAAATGATGTAATTCTCCCAAAGCGCACCCACATCAGTTCTTGACGTCACAGCATTGAAGTTGTTTATTATTGCGTTTCTTATGCCGCAGTCATAAAAATATACCTTCTTACCTTTTTTTATTTCATTCCTTACATTTCTATTCAGTGCTGGCAAACGAAACACTACAAAAGTTTTTTCCAACAGATCTATATACTTATCTACAGTTTTGCCATCGCTACCTATTGTCTGTGCTATTTCTTGGTAACTTATTTCACTACCTACCTGCAATGCTAGTGCTTTAAGTAGTTTTTCGAGAATCAAAGGCTTTTTAATCTGCTCTAACATCAATAGGTCTTTATACAAATAACTACCCGCCAATGACTTCAGCAAAACCTTTTCATCTGCTCCCTTAGTTACAATTTCGGGATAATACCCATAAATCAATCTATGCTCTAACATCCTTCGTTCCTGTATATACCCATGATAGGACACCATTTCGGCAAAACAAAATGGGTAAAGCATAAATTCAAATTTTCTATCAGTAAGAGGTTCATTAACTTTACTAGACAATTCGAAGGCTGAAGAGCCTGTAGCTATAACCTGTATATCTTTCAGCTGGTCGGTAAACAACTTAAGTGTCAGCCCAATATTGGGTATTCTTTGCGCTTCGTCTATAAATACAATTTTATAGCTCCCTACAATCGTCTTTAATCTAGTAGCACTTGTATTTGTTAGTTGTTCCCTAATATCAGCATCATCGCCATTCAAGTATAAATGCTCTTTGTCTTTAAGCATATCCTCTATCAAAGTCGATTTCCCACACTGTCTTGGCCCAAACAATATTATGACCTTACCTTGAAAAAGCCTCCGTTGAATATCATTAAGCAAAATCCTTTTTATCATTTTACCGGATTAGAATCCCTAAATTACATAATATTCTCGGATTTCATTCCCAAAATACCATAATACTATCGGAATACACCATTGAAAAGGCCCCTTGAAATAGCTAAAAGTAAAGCTATTTCACAATATCACCGGATTGTAATCCAGTAAATACATAATAGTGTCGGATCGTATTCCTACAATACCATAATATTGTCGGAATACGATCCGTTTTTATTACTCTATAAAATAGCTTAGTAAGGAAACCACTGTGTATGCAATCTTAATTTGAGCCGAACATATACCTACAAAGACATCAAGCATACCTCAACAAACTATTCACCAAGTGGTGCACCGTAGTGCATGGATTGCGGTGGTGGAAAAAGGTTGTGTGCGAATAGGTAGCTTCTAATTCTTGTGCATTTTTTATTGCAAAAGATCTACGCTCAGGTGTAAGTAATGGCAACACAAAAGGAACAAAATTTTTCCCTTTCTTAAATGAGTCTTTATAGTAAAACTTCTCCTTAGTGGTGATTTGCAACATTTCGGGGGTCTGATTGGGAAGCCCTTTGAAAATTGCTGTTAAACGCTCATATACATAACCCCTATGCAACCTTTGCCCAGTAGGCACTGGCTCGAAATGTAATAACAACCACAACTCAAAAACATCATTACTCCATGCCACATTGATACCTATTGTTTTGGCCGACTGTATAGCTGTGGTAAAAGTGAGATCATTCTTTTCTACAGTTTCGTCTACCACTTCACTTTCCATATCTCTGTCATATACACTCCACACATGAGTAGTGTTGCCGGGCTTAATACGGTATCCACCATCAGTGGGTTCTATCAATTCAGTTTTCAGACACTCCTTAACAGTATTATTAAGGTTGATCCAGTGTTGCTTCTGGTTTTCAAAAGCATTTACTTTTACCTTACCCTGCACGGCAAATGTGCGCAGATAGGTAGGCTCACTTACATCATCTTCGCAAAAAATAATAAAAGTCTCTACTGTATCTGCTACACGGCTATCGTCCGTCCTGATGTCCCATGGTTGTACTGACATAAATTAATGGTTGTTTTCAGGCTCAGTGAAGGTATTTAACATGGGCAATGCTCCATAATAACCTGCTAAGTATTGTTTAGCAAAATCTGCATTGTTGCGAATGCCTTTCAGGTCGGCAAGCGAATACAAAACTGTAGCATCGGTAGCAGATTTTTCGGTGAAATAAAACTGATCACGACGCATTATTTCTGGGTTCATCAGGTTGGTGTCATGGCTCGTAAACAACAATTGTGCATTAGCTTTGTTGATAGCAGGGTTATTAAACATGCCAATAATCTTTATCAGAAGTGCAGGATGAAAGTTGCTGTCAATTTCGTCAGAAAACAATAGCCCACCGTTTTCAAATTTTTCGTGTAGTTGTCCAATAAGTGCGTAGTATTTTTGAGTGCCCTCAGATTCATTTCGTAGCAAATCCATTTCAATAGATCCAGCTATTTCACCATTATTGTTGTAAGTATTTTTCATCAACTTGGCTCGACTGGAAATATTGCGACTTCGAAAAACATTTTGATCAGGAACAATATTTTCAATATATATATCATTATACGTAAGTCCAGCCCTCATTAGCCACTGCAACACAATTTCTTTATTACCTTCTTTAACAAGTAAGTTTGTGAGTCGAGTAAAATCCCTTTGCCTTGTATCAATTCCTGTTGTAATATGATTTGATAATAAATCTTTTATGTTTCCAGAAACACTACCATTGTATGATGAACAAAAAGTAACAAACAGTGTATCGGGTCTTAATTTTGACTCATATGGAATCCCTATACCTTCAACAAACTTGTCTTTGTTGATTTCGATGTAATTTGCTTTTCTTTTGAAATACCAAGTTTCATTCTTTTCAGCGGGTCCGAAAAGCCATTCGCTATCTATTACATTTTCGCCAAGAGTAAAACCGTATCTGTATCTACTATTTCCAATTAACATAACAATTTGAAAGTATCCGAAATCATCTTTCAAGCTCGTATTTTGGAGGTTTGGTCTCATCCAATCTGATAAGAATGTTTCAAAAGATAGTGAATATTCAACCATGTCTCTTACAAAACTCAACCCCTTTATCAAATTCGACTTCCCACTAGCATTAGCCCCATACACACCTATCGTTTTCAGCAATCGTTGTCCTCCCACTTCAGCAATATTCCTTTCGTCTATGGCTTTGTCTTCAGATGTCAATCCTGTAGCCCTGAAGCTCAATGTTTGTACTTCATTGAAGGAGCGATAATTACCTAAACTGAATTCGATTATCATTTTGTAGAAAATTGTCGATTTTATGCAGATTTTGTAAAAATACCGATAATTATCGGTCTTATTTGCAGCAAATTGCAAGTATCTATTTCCTTAACTCCTCCCCCATAAAACAACAACAGCCCGCTCATTGCTGGCGGGCTGTTGTGTTTCAGTTTACATGTTTGCTATTACTTACAGCATCATGTCTTTATCGTCGCCACTGTTTTGTGGTGGATTACTGTTATTGTCATTACGAGGTTCGCGCTGAGGGCGGTCGCCACGTGGGCGGTCATTACCACCACCATTGCGGCGGTCACCACCACCTTCTCTGCGTGGACGATCATCGCCACCTTCTCTGCGCTCACGCGGTGCTGGCTCTACATAGCCATCTGGTTTTGGCATCAGCACTTTGCGGCTCAGGCGCAGTTTACCCGTTTTAGGGTCTGTACCAGTCAATTGTATTTTCACTTTGTCACCTTCTTTCAGTACACCATCTAGTGTATCCAGGCGCTTCCAGCTCACTTCGCTTATGTGCAGCAATCCTTGTTTGCCTGGCATAAACTCTACAAATGCACCGAAAGGCATAATGCTCTTCACCACACCTTCGTAGCTAGCACCTATCTCTGGTATAGCTACTATGCTGCGTATCCATGCAGTAGCTTTATCAATACTTTCTTTGTTGGCAGAAAATATCTTGATGATACCTTCCTGACCTACTTCTTCTATATTGATTTTAGCACCAGTTTCACGCTGTATTTCTTGTATTATTTTACCACCTGGGCCTATCACCGCACCTATAAACTCACGGTCTATATTCATCTGTATGATGCGTGGTGCCTGTGGTTTCAGGTCGGCACGTGGGTCAGGTATAGCCTGGTACATTGCATCTAGTATATGCAAACGGCCATTTCTAGCTTGCTCCAAAGCCTGCATCATTATTTCCATGCTCAGCCCATCTACTTTTATGTCCATCTGTATGCCGCATATACCATCACGGGTACCGGTTACTTTGAAGTCCATATCACCCAGATGATCTTCATCACCTAGTATATCTGTAAGTACAGCAAATTTGCCATTCTCGCCCGATATCAGACCCATAGCCACACCACTTACGTGTTTAGGAAATGGAACACCAGCATCCATCAGTGCCAGCGAACCAGCACATACTGTAGCCATTGATGAAGAACCATTTGACTCTAATATATCAGATACCACACGCACTGTGTAAGGATACTCAGCTGGAAGCATTTGCTTCAGCGAGCGCATAGCCAAGTTACCATGGCCCACCTCACGACGGCTCTGTCCGCGCATCATCTTCACCTCGCCCGTAGAGAACGGAGGGAAATTGTAATGCAGCATAAATTTCATGTACTCAGATGTCTGTGCAGTTTCCTGTAGCAGTTCATCATCTGTAGTACCCAGTGTTACTGTAGTCAACGACTGCGTTTCACCACGGGTAAACAGCGCAGAACCATGCGGAGAAGGCAATACATCTGTTTCTATTGTCAGTGGGCGCACCTGCTCCAAGCTACGACCATCAAGGCGCACGCGCTCATTGAGCATCATATCCCTGATTACTTTTTTCTCTAGGTCGTGGAAATAAGTACCTATGAGGGCTGCATCTGCGTCAGGCAATTCACCTTCTGCAAACTGCGCTTTGAAGTCTTCTTTTATTTTCTTGAAGGCATCACTGCGGTCGTGTTTAGGCAAAGCACTTTTTGCTACTTCATATATTCTCGCTGTACCAAATTCCGCGATCTTTGCTTCAAACTCCGGATTTGTGTATGGCTTAGTATAGTCACGTTTGCCGGATATGCCCGCTTTGTCACGTAGCTCCAGTTGCAATTTTACCTGAGCACGTATTGCTTCGTGTCCTACTTCTATTGCTTTTATAAGTCCTGCTTCTTCACACTCCTTACCTTCGCCCTCTACCATCATTATGTTTTTGTCGGTAGCGGCTATGATTACGTTTAGATCAGCATCAACCAAGGCAGAACGAAGTGGGTTCACCACATATTCACCATTGATACGTGCTACACGTACTTCAGAAATCACTTCCTGAATAGGAATATCGCTTACAGCCAGTGCTGCTGATGCAGCTAGGCAGGCCAGAGAATCGGGCATTACCTCAGGATCAGATGATATTAGAGATACTAGCACCTGTACATCGCACATATAATCGTCTGGGAAAAGCGGACGTAATGCACGGTCAATAAGGCGAGATATAAGAATTTCGGAGTCGTTAAGTCTTGCTTCGCGTTTGAAGAAAGATCCAGGTATACGTCCAGCAGCAGCAAATTTTTCCTGATAATCTACTGAAAGTGGAAAAAATGATTGTCCTGGTTTTGGGTCTTTGTTAGCTACCACTGTAGCTAGTATCATGCAGTCGCCTTGGCGCACTACTACTGAGCCATCGGCCTGCCGGGCCATTCTGCCCGTTTCTATCGAAATTTCATGCCCGTTAGCTGATACCAGCGATACGGATATGGGATTTGGTGTCATACATTAAGTATTAATGTTGTTAAAATAATATTTCAAAACTAATACCCCTGCTACATGCCGGCACAAATTGCTGGCGTAACACGGGCAAAATAAAGAATAGACATAAAAAAACTATTCCCAACTTAAACAAGTTGGGAATAGCATTGTGGCTTTTGCTTATTTGCGTAAGCCAAGTTTTTCTATCAACGCACGATAAGAAGCAAGGTTCTTATGGCTCAGGTACTGCAACAAACGCTTACGACGACCTACCATTTGCATCAATCCGCGGTTGCTGGAGAAGTCTTTTTTGTTTTGTTTGAGGTGAGCAGAGATATGCTGTATACGCTCTGTGAGCATAGCTATCTGTGCTTCGATGGAACCAGTGTTCGCTTCGCTTCCACCATGGGTTTTAAAAATATTCGCTTTCTTTTCAGCTGTAAAATGAGACATTTGCATCAAATTTTTAAATAAACTACTCTTTTTTGAGGCGGCAAAGATAGTGAAATATTGTGAAAAAAGTGAAATTAGAGTTGCAATCAAAAGTTTTTATTAATAATAAATTACCCTACCTCGTTTTTCTCACCTTTTTCTCCCACCTTTTTATAGACAATTCACACATATAATATAGGCCATTGTCACAAATATACCTATTTCTTCAGTGCATACCGGACTCCTATATACACTTCCCTACCTCGTGTAGGCCCCCACACAGACGATATATCAAAATACTGCCCAAACGGATTGCTGGCACTTATGATAGGGTTGGGCTGGCGGTAGTTAGCTACATTTTCACATCCCGCATACACATCCAGTGTTTTCAGTTTGTAAGTCAATTGCATATTCACAGTAGCATAGGGTACTGAGTACGATGGTCTTTGATATAATACTGGGTTATTCCTTGTATCAGGCAGTCTCATCCTGTCAAACCAATGCACATTCACATCTGCTTGCCAATGTTTGTTGGCAGTAGTATATGACACTGCTGCCATCACTCGGTTTCTTGCATTGAATGGTATTGCCACTCTTTCATTATTCACCTCTCTATACACATCCAGATAGTTGTAAGCCGCCTTCAGTTCCAGTTGTTTAGCTATAGTTAGTGCAGCTTCTATCTGTGCTGCCACCGATCTCGATTTACCTTCAAAGTTGCGCACTATAGCTTTTGTTGGGTCTGAATCATAGTCTGGGAAAAACTGACTAGTGAATCTAGTATTATAGCAATCGGCAGCAATAGACCCAGCAGAGCCCCCCACATTAAACCGATAAACATGACTCACACCCCAGTTCCATGAGGCTTCAGGCTTCAGTGGCTCTGCAAATATTATATTGCGCGAGCTTGCCAGTAGATTCACCTGCTCGCTAAAAAGATTCACCTGCCGCCACCCACTACCTGCCGATGCCCGCACTGTGTGCTTGTCATTAATCACATACTTCACCATAGTGCGGGGTGTAGTGTAGGTGCCCCACAACTGATGTTTATCGGCTCTTATACCCGTTATCAGCGTCACTTTATCTTCAGCAAAGTGAAATGTATTTTCTGCAAACACTCCCGGCACTCTCAGTGCCGTACGGTAATCACCCGCATAGGTGCGCCCCAGTACATTACCAGTGAACGCTATGATTTCATTCAGCTCTTGGTAGCGGTAGCTCACACCATATTTGAGCAGGTGCTCCTTATGCCATTTCCACTCATGTTGTAGGTTCAGATAGGCATTCTCCTGATGCCCCTTGTAGCTGGTAGTTCCAAACCACGAATGCTGCTCGTGCATAAAACCCGATGCCGATATATTCACAGCATGATTGTCTGTAAACCGGTATCCAGCTTTCACATACAGCTCGGGCTGCGTATAATGTACACACTGCCCATATACAGTAGCATTACCTTCACTTTCATTATCAGCATAGCCAGTTTGTCCACCCACTCGCTTCTCGTTCACTATTCGCACACCTATCTGGGCATGCGCACCTATATTGCTTTCATTGCCATATACCCACTTGTTGTATGCCATATATCTGGTCAGCAACGGCAAATCCAAAAAACCATCATCATTTCCATCTATTTTGCTCGATGGTTGCACCGTATGCAATGCCAGCATGGTATGCCATTTTTTATTTTTCCCTACCGCTGTAGACACATTAGCATTGAAGTGCTTTTCTCCAAAACTGTTCATATACCCATTCAGCAGCAGTTTGTCCATCTTTTCCGGATTACGGGTTTCCATATTTATCTGTCCGCTCATACCCTCATACCCTTGCAGCACCGATGTTGTCCCCTTCGATACATATATATTATCCACCACCGTACCCGGATATGTGCTCACACCATAAGTATAGCTCAGCCCCTGCACCAGTGGCATACCATCTGTCAGCACCTGGTTATACACCCCTGATAGTCCCAGTATACGCAGCTCCTGAGCATTGGTTACTACATTGGTTGTCTGTGGTTGCACCGATGCCTGTGTACCAAAGCACCCAGCCAGGTCGCAGCAGGCTCCCTTGCTCAGTTCATGTTCATTTATCACCTGTGTTTGGGTAGTACTCAGGATAGATATGTACGCACCGCTTTTATCGGTTATGGTCACAGTGTTCAGTTCACGCACATCTTTTTGCAGCACTATGCTCAGGTAGGTTTTCTCTCCGGCATTTATAGTGTCGGTCACAGCACCCGTCCCCGACGCTATAATGCGTCTATCGGTAATACCCGCTGCTGGTAGCTCAAACACCCCATTTTCATTGGCAAACACAGCCACCGTAGTACCCACCCAGCGCACCAAACCTGCTGGCAATATTTCTTTTTCAGCATTGGTTTGTACAAACAGTTTACCCTTCACTACCTGCCCAGTAGCGGCATAGCTCACCAGCCACAGACAAATTATAAGTACAGCCCTCATAATTTTTCATTTTTTGTGGGTTTCTCTTTTTTCACCCTGTAGGGTGTTTCGTTTTTGTTGTCACAGCCCGGCGTAGTTTCTATCACTTGTTCTATCTGTTCTTTGCTGGTAGCAGCACTATGATAGATTACTGTAAACGCCGATACCTCGTTTTTTCTGTCTGTAAACTGCACCTCATCTATCCCCTCAGCATTTAGCAAACGCTTTTTTATTGTGGGCATGTCGTTGTTACAGTGCAGGTTTTTTACTTTTATTACCACCGTAAGCACGCTATCTGTTTGTGCCAATACGGTTGGGTGGGTACCCACAAGGGTTATCATTGCCAATAGGCAAACCATTATAAATTTCATTTCAGGAAAGTTTAGTTTGTTTAGAAAAATCAATTGGATCGACTGCTAAAGCCTCTTAGTAAATTGCAGATGTATCAAGTGTTGAATAATACACTTGGATGTTAGCACACCTACATAGCATTAATGCCATTTACTCATACTACAACATCACCATAAAAAGAGGGAAACAAAAATAGACACTAAGCCAATTGTGGAGGCTGCCATACACCATACACAGGCGCATCTACTGCAGGTACTGGCGTACAGTTCCACACAGGGGGTATAAATGTAAATACAGGTGGCGGCTGAGGCGCAAACACCTGAGGCAACACTACGCAGCACGCACAGCAAGCACATACCTGAAACGGATTGCAGTTGCTGTTACATTCTCTTTCAGGCGCACCATCCTCATCATGAGTATCGGCCCTAGCAGGTGTTACAAATGCATCATTCTCACAGCAGCTATGCCCTTCCGATGCCGCCATACATACCGGTTGCACCGATAGCGTCATCACCAAAATAGCCAATATGATACTGAGTAACCTCACAAAGCAAATATAGCATTTATTATTTTTAACGCTCCCCCTCATCAATAAAACACACTCCCATTCCCAAAAACATTCCAGTAGGGTCGAGCAGCTTTTATCTTTTGGCCGGGTAGGTACAGGTATTGGTTGCCTGTGGTGTCCAGCATAGGTATATGGCAGTTTTTGCGGCTGCGCCATTTGCGGGGCAGAAAAGCCATATCGTGTATGCCTCGGTTTTGCACTACGTTCCTCACCTGCTCTGCATCTACACCTATGTTAGCCTGTAGAGTTTGCCCCTGGGGCATAGCCACTTTCATTTGCCCACTCAGCAGCCCATGCGAGTACTGGGTATACACACCACCTGTAGTATCCATATAGCCCACATACGGATAGCTGGTATTCGTAGTTACCTTATTGCCCATTTGCCCCGTCCATAGCGTGCAGTTGATAGCCCATTCATACAGGTTTTGGTGCCGGTAGCTCACCAAAAATGCCCCTGTCCTAAACCTATCCAGTGTAGGTCTCGCAAAAATATCATTCTCCATCACTATGCTCACATCCCCTACCTGAAACGCCACTATGCCCGTTTGCTGGCTGGTTTTTATCCTGTTCAGGTAAAGGTTGTAGGCATATCCCACACTGTTGGTATATTGGGTTTGGTTAGCCACCACCCCCACAAATGGGTTTTCTGCCTGCCGCCGCTGCCCATAGCCCACCACTAACCCTCCGGTAGTCACTATTTCGTTATACCGTATAGCTGGTCCAGTGTTTTTATAGCTGCGATACAGCCTCACCGCCGCATTCAGTTGCACCTGCTGGTGCGTGTAGTATGCCTGTGCCATCACACCTATCCGCTGATACCTGTTACCCAATGCTGCCACTACCCCAATGGTTACACCTTTGTTGTTTGTCTGCCATTGTTGTGCGCTGGCAGTACCAGCACCCAGCCACAGCACACCCACCAATACATATTTATTAATAGCATCCACTAGGCAAAGGAACGCTGAAATATCAAAGTTTGCCATACAGCACCCCCATTTTTCTTTTCACAGATACATATATCGACAGTTCCTAACCTTATTCCCTTATAGAAAAATACCATTGCTTTTTAACACGCCTCCCTGTTTCTATTCCAGAATAAACCCGCAACTTTACTTTGAGCGATTAATGCCAAAAAATGTCGGGATACAGATTTAAAAACTTTCAAGCAGACCCTGAATCCAGGTTCGATAGCTTGTTCAAAATTTTCAAGCAGCTCATCACGCATACCAGTGGCGATTTTGACGAAGCCATAGACTGGCTAAGAGAGCTGGATAAAGAATACGAACTCACTACCAATGAGTACACCATCGATGACTTTATCGAAGACCTCAAAAAAAGAGGCTACATCAAAGACAAAACAGATGGCAGTGGTGGAACGGTAATTACAGCCAAAACAGAACAAGCCATCCGCAACAATGCACTAGAACATATTTTCGGAAAACTAAAAAAAGGCGCATCGGGCAATCATAAAACAAAATTCACTGGCAAAAACACCGAAGAACCCAGCACTGACCTTCGTCCGTTCGAGTTTGGCGACTCACCACAAACCATCGCCATGATAGACTCTATCAGGCAAGCACAGATCAATAATGGACTCGATGACTTTATCCTCACCGAAAACGACCTGCTAGTAACCGAGCAAGAGTTCAAGACCCAAACCGCTACTGTACTCATGATAGACATCAGCCATAGCATGATACTCTATGGCGAAGACCGCATAACCCCTGCAAAGATGGTTGCTATGGCTATGGCAGAAATGATCAATAGAAACTACGCCAAAGACAGCCTCGACATCATAGTTTTTGGCAATGATGCCTGGCCCATTCAGCTCAAAGACCTCCCCTATCTTCAGGTAGGCCCTTACCATACCAACACCGTTGCCGGGCTAGAACTAGCTATGTCTATCCTGCGCAAAAAGAAAGCTACCAACAAACAGATTTTTATGATCACAGATGGCAAGCCATCTTGCATCAAAGAAAACGGCCATTACTACATGAACAGCAATGGGCTAGATAGGCGCATTGTCAGCAAGTGCCTTACACTAGCTGCAGCCTGCAAACGCAGCAAGATAGGTATCACCACTTTTATGGTGGCAAACGACAGATACCTTCAAAATTTCATTGACGAATTCACAGAAGCCAATCAAGGCAAAGCATACTTCACTGGCCTCAAAGGTCTGGGCGAAATGATATTCAGAGACTACACTAACAACAAAAGAAAGAAATTATAATCATGGCAAAACCGAATATCAGTACACTGGGCGAACTGAAAAAATCTAACTACCGCTTCATAACCATCAAAGACGAGCTACGCGAAAACCTCATAAAAAAACTACAGGCAGAACAACCTGTTTTTGAAGGAATCTATGGCTACGAAGACACCGTAATTCCCGAGATAGAGCGTGCCATACTCAGCCGCCATAATATCTTGTTTCTGGGGCTAAGAGGACAGGCAAAAACCAAAATGGCTCGCCAACTCGTTAATCTGCTAGATGAATACATACCCGTTATAGCCGGCAGCCCGCTCAATGACGACCCTTTGCAACCAGTATCTAAGTATGCCAAGCACCTAATAGCCAAACATGGCGATACTACACCCATTAGCTGGATACACAGAGACGAGCGTTTTGCTGAAAAACTAGCCACACCCGATGTGAGTGTTGCTGACCTCATTGGCGACCTCGACCCCATCAAGGCTGCCAATCTCAAATTATCTTTTTCTGACGAAGAAGTAATACACTACGGGCTTATACCGCGCAGCAACCGTTTCATTTTTGTTATCAACGAGCTACCCGATCTGCAAGCACGCTTGCAGGTAGCCCTATTCAATATTTTGCAGGAAGGCGATGTGCAGATACGTGGCTTCAACCTACGTATACCACTCGATATTCAGTTTGTATTCACCGCCAATCCCGAAGATTACACCAACCGTGGCAATATCGTTACCCCGCTCAAAGACAGGATAGGTGCACAGATATTAACCCACTATCCTAAGTCTGTAGAGTTTTCAAAACAAATCACACAAAGCCAGGCTAGACTCAACGACCAACAGCAACAAATAGTAGTGCCAGAAATACTGAAAACTTTGGTAGAGCAAATAGCCGTTGAAGCTCGCAAAAGCGAATATGTAGATGCTAAAAGCGGCGTCAGTGCCCGCCTCACTATCAGTGCCTACGAAAGCCTGATAAGTGCTGCCGAATTGCGCTTCCTCAAAAACAAACAACCCTATTCCTTTGCCCGTATCGTAGACCTCTATGCAGCTATACCAGCTATCAATGGCAAAATAGAACTAGTGTACGAGGGCGAACAGGAAGGACCTGCAATAGTGGCGCACAACCTCATCAGTATGGCCATCCGCAATACTTTTCTCGAATTCTTCCCCGACCCTGCAAAACTCAAAAAGAAAAAAGAAAACTCAGAATACATCTCCATCATCAATTGGTTTGCCCAGAGCAATATTCTGGATATCATGGACAACGAAAACAACAAAGAGTATACCGACTCCCTCTCCGCAGTAGAGGGTCTGGAAGACCTCATACACAAGTACCAGCCAAATGCCGATGGTGTTAGCAAATATGTATTGATGGAGTTTGCCCTGCATGGTCTTGCAGAGCATTCGCTACTCAGCAAAAACAAACTAACCAGCGGCATCAGCTTCAAAGACTTATTCAACTCTTTGCTCAGCAATAGCTAAGAATCACTTACATTTTACAACACTAAGGGCGGGCATCTTTCACACAGATATCCGCCCTTTGTGCATCTTGCTTATCCACCATCACATGCTACATACACTTGTATTTAGGAGTATTCACTCACACATTATTAATTGCAGGCAAATAATATACTTACTCCTACCCAACGAATCTTTAATTTGATATGCCTTACTGATCACAGAAGTTGGCATAGTTATTGCTTAATTATTTGTTAATTCATCTATTCTCTCACTTTTACCCAAAACTCAAATCAAAATGCTACACCTTCGTACCCCCCTCCGTTCTTTGCTTTTTTGCACACTTTTTTTGTTGCCGTCATTAGGCTCGTTTGCCTCTCATATTGTAGGTGCCGATCTCACCTACTCATGGGTCTCTGGCACTACCTACAAAATATCTATGTCCTTTTATGCCGATTGTGGTCCAGCCAGTGCAGGTGCCTTTGCATCACTACCCACCGCCCTACCCGTTGTATGTATCTACAATGGCAGTACATATGTAAGCACACTTACCCTAGCCATCGAGGCCCCATCATCTGGCACAGAGGTCACACCTCCTTTATGCCCTGGCGACAGCTCACAATGCGCTGTAATCACATCTCCTATTCCTGGCATTACACTTTTCAGATATAGTGCTACTTACACCTTGCCCACTACCTCTACTTCTTGGCGGTTTGTGTTCAATGGTACTTACGGCTCATCTTCTGCTGGTAGGGCATCTGCTATCACTAATATAGTAGGTGCAGGAAGCACTATGATGCAAATGGACGCTACACTCAACAACAGCACAGGACACAACACCAACCCTGTGCTCAATGTCATACCATTACCTTATTACGCCATCAATCTCCCCCAAACCTACAACCCTGTAGCTATAGATGCCGAAGGCGATAGCCTTGTTTATACGCTCGTTCCTGCTATTCATAGCACCAGCAACTGCTCTTCCTTTGGTAGCTCTGTCTCCTACACAGGCACAGCTTGGGGCAGCACACCCATAGCCGCCACTACACCATTTCAGGTGGCTGCTGGTTCATTTTCTTTCAATGCTTTTACTGGGAATTTATCCTTCACACCCAACTACACACAGCGCAGCGTAGCCGTTTACGAAATCAAAGAATATCGTGCGGGTGTGCTCATAGGCTCCCTCCAGCGCGAGATAACTATACTCGTCAATAGCACCTCCAACAACCTACCTCGTGGTCGTTACACGGCTCCATTGGGCTGCACCTTGCTCGATAGTGTCAACCTCGTTGTGTGCGACACCGCAGGTTCTTTCTCAGTACAAATACCCGCCACAGATGCCGACGCCACCGACACCCTATACGTCACCCCAAGCAGCCTACCTGCTGGTGCCACCTTCACCACCGCCGGCAATGGTACACCCACTCCAGTTAGTACCCTCTCTTGGGTAGGCTCAGCAGCTACTCATGGCCTACATACCTTTTATGTCACTTACGTAGACAATGCTTGCCCCATGAATGGCGCCCAATCCATAGCCTACACTATCAACATAATAGATTGCTTGCCCGTATCCATCGCCACTAGCTCCACTAGCTCCATCAGGGTCTTCCCCAATCCTTCTAACGGACATTTCAGGATAGATGCTTCCGCTCCGCTACAAGATGCAGTTGTCACCATAGCCGATGTTTTGGGCAGAGTAGTAGTACAGCAAACCGCCCCCTACAATGCCACTAGCATACCTTTCGATCTCAGCAACTACGCAGCAGGCACCTACACCATCAAAGTAGTAACCAAAGACAAAACCTTCTTCGAAAAAATTCTTATTAGCAAGTAACCTTGCTGTTGCCATACATGCTGAGAGGGGTGCCACACTGCACCCCTCTTAGTATATAGATACATACATAAGTATTTATCATTGCCCCTTATTCCCCCATAGCAAGCTACCATCACCGTAACTCAGAAACCTGTAATTGCTCGTCAGTGCATGGTCATACACCCTTCGCCAGTCCTCACCTATCAGGGCAGCTACCAGCAGCAGCAGGGTCGACTGTGGCTGATGAAAGTTTGTCACAAGCCCTTCCACTAGCTTCCACCTATATCCCGGTGCTATTATTATTTGTGTACGGGTAGTCAGTTTACTCATTTGGTGTTGCAGCATGTACTGTTGCAGGGCCTTTAGTGCCTCAGTAGTGCTGTGTTGAGGTGCGTCACCATAGGGCTCCCATTGTTGCACCGCTATTTCATTTAGGTGCAGTGCTTCGTTGTTCAGCAGTTTATTGCCCATCCAGTACAGGCTTTCCAGTGTCCTGCACGATGTTGTCCCCACCGCCACTATGCCTTGCTCCACATTATCCGTCAGCAGTTGCAGCGTCTCAGCCGTCACAGCTATCCATTCAGAATGCATATTATGCCCGTCCATGGTTTCACTTTTCACGGGTATAAATGTACCCGCCCCCACATGAAGCGTCACAAAGTCGGTAGTTATTCCTTTTGCCTTCAGTCTTTCCAGCACAGCATCCGTAAAGTGTAGCCCCGCTGTAGGTGCAGCCACACTACCCTCATCTTTGGCATATACTGTTTGGTAGGTAGTCTCATCTTTTGTTTCGGCAGCACGGTTCATATACGGTGGCAGTGGCACCTTGCCAGCATAGTGCAGCACCTCTGCAAAGGTCAGTGTCTCATCGCTCCAGCTTAGTTGCAGTACACACGCCCCCTGCTTACGCTCTGCTATTGTAGCCCTCAGCACAAAGTCTGGGTCCTGATGCGTCATTTCCAGCGTCACGCCATCTTTCCACTTGGCGGCACCGCCCACCATACATTCCCACAACACCTGTCCTTTTTGCTGCATAGCCGTTTGCACATCAGCATACTTATCATGCGGCTCCAGACAAAACACCTCTATGCTGCTACCTGTCGCCTTTCTGAACAATAGCCTTGCATGCACCACCTTCGCTTGGTTAAACACCATCAGTTTTCCCTCCGGTATGTGTTGTGCTATGTTGTTGTAGGTATCCTCTGCTATTTCACCTTTCTCGTATAGCAGCAGTTTCGATGCCGCCCTATCCTCTAGCGGATACCTAGCCACTCGCTCCTCTGGCAACTCGTAAGTATATTCTTCTATTCTCAGATTTCTGGGGTGCATCACTCAGTACAGTTTATCTCTATTCAGGGCCCGAAAATAACAATTTATACCGCACACGCCACCGCTTCTCACCATCACACTATCATCACAGCCCCACACCTATGCCCATTTCGCCCATCTCCGCCACATTTAGGTGCGCTTTCAGCGATGTATATACAAATAGTTCCTTCAGCGGCCCATGTTCTCGTTGTATACAGTAATACGTACCAGTTACCTTTTGGTACACATCTTCCTTGCGCATATAGCTATGCTCTAGGTACACACCCGCTTGTAGCATTATACCCACCCTTCCCATCAGGTACTCATTGCCCACCACTACAGCACTCTTATACGATTCTTTTGCCTCTCTCCCCACCGCCAAATTATTATTACGCAAGTGCGCATTAATGTTGGTATGATACGAGTAATCTACCCCCGCAAATACTTTGTTATGGCTCCTCCATCGCCTGCTCACATACCCTGTGCCTATATACACCGGATACAGCGGCCCTCCCGCTGTGTTGCTCGACACCAGCGACATCCCATACCTCACCTGTATCAGATATCTAGCTGGCAACTCCGGCAAATTCCTTTCTGTCCGCACTGGCCGCGATGTTACCGGGTAGTAAGCCACTCCCAGATTCACACCGGCCACATTCACACCCAGATTCGGTTTCCTCACAGACCCGTTCGATATATGCGTCACAAATCCACCCGCCTTCACCGTCCAGTGGTCATTTACCCTATAGCCTATGCTGCTACTCACCACTATCAGGTCATTTATTTTACTACCTATAGCCACATTTACTGTATTCACAGGTGCTGTGCGGCTATACTCCCTATTCACATATCCTACACCATTGCCTATTTTCAACGTCCATTCAGTCCTATTGCTGGCTATTAGCGGCAGTGTCAGATTGGGGTATATCCCTATCAGATTGCCATACACCGCATCATTGCCATAGTGCAGCCCCGTTACACCTATCCCTATTCTGGGGTAGCGCCTGCGTTGCTCCCAGTCTTTCCTCCCATAGGTATGCCATATCAGATTCACATCCACACCACTGGTCAGCTCAGGTATCGGCAGCGTAAACTTGGCCTCATGTTTAAACACCCTACCCCCCAGCAGTTGCAGCTCCACACCCATCCCAGGCCTTCCCGCCTTTACTTCTTGTCCACTACTAGCAGCATACACACATAGCAGCATGCTCAACTGTAGACATATTATGCCACATTGCATTACTGTTATGTTTTTCATTACTACCATAATATTCTCGCGCAAATTATGCAGAAATACTGATTGCTTCCTTTTAAGTCCACTCACAGTATCAGCTATTCATTTCAGGCATAGTGCCAAATATATTTTTTATCCAGCAAGCACCTTTTATCACCCTGTTTCCCCTTGCTTGGCGCTCTCCCCCCTAGTCCTTTATTCTTATGCCTATCTGCAATTATTGAATTATTTTGTTTCTTTACAACAAAAAAATGCATGTTATTCAACTCTTTTGAATTCATTTTGTTCTTAATTATTGTTTACGTCCTTTACTGGTTTGTATTCAGTAAAAAACTTGCAGCCCAAAACATTCTAATCCTCTCTTGCAGTTATGTCTTTTATGGTTTCTGGAACTGGCGCTTCCTTTTTCTTTTATTATTATCTACCCTCATCGATTACGGTTTTGGATTACTCATCCACAACTCCAAAAATCGAAAAAAACTATTCCTTTGGCTTAGCATCTTCAACAATCTTATAGTACTAGGTTTTTTCAAATACTACAACTTCTTTGCCGCCAACGCTCAAGCTAGTTTAGCCCTCATAGGTTTTCATGTAGAGCCCTACATACTCGATATTGTCCTTCCGGTAGGTATCTCCTTTTATACGTTTCACGGCATGTCTTATGTATTCGACATCTACAACGAAAAAATTGTCCCTACCAAAAACTTTATCGAATACGCCGTTTTTGTATCCTTTTTCCCGCTACTCGTCGCTGGCCCCATCGAGCGCGCCTCGCATCTATTACCCCAAGTACAGAAAAAACGAGAGTTTTCTTACACCCGCGCAGTAGAGGGGCTCAGGCTCATACTTTGGGGCTACTTCCTCAAGGTCGTTATCTCCGATACGCTCTCAGTATCTGTCACCGATATCTTCCAAAATTACAAGTCCATCTCCGGCTCTACATTAGTACTGGGTGCCATTTACTTTTCTATACAGATATATGGCGACTTTTGCGGCTACACCAACATTGCCCTTGGTGTCGCCAAACTCTTTGGTTTCGAACTCCTATCCAACTTCAAATACCCCTACTTCTCCCGAAACATTGCAGAATTCTGGCGCAGATGGCACATTTCCTTATCCTCTTGGTTTCGCGATTACCTCTACATTCCCCTCGGCGGTGCCAGAGTTAGCAAACCCAAGGTTGTTCGAAACACATTCATCATCTTCCTGGTTAGTGGCTTTTGGCATGGTGCCAACTGGACTTTTATCGTTTGGGGCGGCATACATGCACTGCTATTTGTTCCGCTACTCCTCACCAACAATAACCGAAAATATGCTACCGATGTCGTAGCTCAGCACACTTCCCTACCCACTGCCACCGAGTTTTTCCAGATGTTAGGCACTTTTATACTCGTGTCTTTTGCCTGGATTTTCTTCCGCGCACCCGATGTTGGCATGGCGGTAGATTATATCATTCACATGTTCACCCACTTATTTGCTATGCCCACGCGCAGGCTAGGTATTATTTACGTCATTGTTCCACTCCTTATCGACTGGCAACAACGACACTCAGAGCGGTCTGTTCTCTGTTACCGCAACAGGTTCGTTAGGTGGGCTATGTATCTAGCTCTCGGTGCCACCATCATCGTATACTCAGTATACAATCAGGGTTCTTTTATCTATTTTCAATTCTAATTTTTCATGAAAAACTTTCACTCCAGGTTGTTCCTGTATTTTTTCATCCTGTTCTCGCTCTATGGCGGGTACCTGACTTTTACAGGCATTCTACTCAGCAACAACAACCTTTATAAGTTGCCCACCACCAAAACCACTCTTGTCATTGGCGACTCTCATACCGCCGACGGCATCAATGATTCTAACATAGCCTATCTTGCCAATCTCTCTTACCCAGCCGATGCCTACATTCACTCTTACCGCAAACTCAACAAAATACTCAGTGTCAATCCCCAAATCAACACCGTTATGATAGGCCTCGGTAGCCACAATATTCAAAAGTTCATGGAGAATGAATTCATTTACAAAAACGGCTACACCCAGGAAAAAATAAGAAACTACTTCCAAATAATGAAAGTAGAAGACTTCACCTTCCTGCTCCGCAGAACCCCCGATCAGGTGATAAAAGGACTCGTTTCCATACCCAAAATCAAATCTACCGTTACCAACAAAATCCTCTTTTCATCCACCCCAGCTACCATCTACGACCTCAACATCGGTAAGTACAACTACCTTAAAGATGTTATAGATATCAAAGTAAACAAAGACGGTATTCAGAACAGAATCAACAACAAAATAGACCTCATGGCATCTTCCCAATGGCAGATAGACTACCTACAAAAAATGGTACAACTCTGCCAGCAAAAAAATATCCGGGTCCTGTTCATTCGTATGCCTGAGCACACAATGTATCGCAAACCAAATGAAAAAATCTTCCAGTCCTTCCTCGCCAGTAACTATCCTAAAATTCCCTTTATCGACCTAAGAGATTTGCAATTCCCCGACTCTTGCTATCTCGACATGGACCACCTCAACTACCGTGGCGCTGCCATAGCCACCGACACCCTCAGCAAAATTCTCAAAACCTATCAGTAGCACCTACATTATACTACATCAGCACTTATACCTACACATTTCACAGCCTCATTTATTTTGGTGGGTCACCAGCTTATGCACTCCTAGCATCGCCGCTTGCGTCGCATCTCTTCTACGTTCAGGGCAGTGAGGGGCTCTGGTCCTTAATCTTGCAAATGAAATCAATCATTACACAGAAATAAAACATCATTCACGATTTATGATTCGTGAATCAATCCCTTACAAACCTCTAAAAATACTTTCCATAGCATTTATACACCCTATTTTCATTAGCTCCTACCCACAAGTACCCGCCTGTCCGTGTAACCGCATATAAAGTTTACAACCCATGCCCTCTTACCATCAACTTTGTAATACTTACCACATATTTTTTAAGTTTGCACCAGTTCCATGCCGTTAGTGCTAGGCATTATTTCCCTGAAAGCTACTGTAGACAATCAAAACTTATGAACACACCTACCCAACTAGCAAAACACTTCAGAGAAGTATTCTTTGGTGGCAACTGGACCTGCTCCAACCTCAAAGACACCCTGGTAGATGTCTCTTGGCAGCAAGCTACTACACAGGTACACGATATCAATACCATCGCTATACTGACCTACCACATGAGCTACTATGTCACTGCCGTATTAGCAGTATTACAGGGCGCACCACTCCAGGCAAAAGATTCAGAAAGTTTCTCCCATCCACCCATCAGCAATCACACCGACTGGCTCAATATGCAGGAAAAAGTGTGGGCAGATGTCGAAGCTTTTGCCACACTACTAGAGCAATTGCCCGAGTCCACCTTGTGGGAAAACTTTACCAACGAAAAGTACGGCAGCTACTTCCGCAACATCAACGGAATCATAGAGCACACCCACTATCATCTAGGGCAGATAGTACTGGTAAAGAAGTTGCTGCAGCCTCCAGCGTAGTGTACTTCTATACCTTATTATTATCTTCGTTTGAATTTTCCTCTTCCTTAGGATAGTCACGGTTTATCCTTTGGTGCATACGTTTAATATACCCTCCGAATAACCATATCCACACCAAATACACCAAAAACAGTACTGTCACCAAAACTATGTCAGGAAAGATGTTCGCTACAACAACCCAGCTAACTAGAGGCAAGTAACCCCCAGCCATCATTAGCCATCCCATCCTGAGTATTGCCTTACGCCTATTCACGACATTAAAAATAACCAGAAAGATTGTTAATAGCCCTCCACTCACTTCACAAATCCCAAGTAAATTTTGCCACTCCAAATAAACAATATAATTTCGTTGCGCATTTAACCATTGTGGCAAAATCATTCAAATTCGAAAATTCTATCGGTCGCATCCTCGGCGTTGCGCACACATCTCTATTCAGACATTTGAGTAAACTGATGAAAGAACAAAACCTCCCCATTACGCCTGAACAATTTAGTGTGTTAAGCCACTTATGGCAAAAGGATGGTCTACAACAATCAGAATTGGCTTTATGCACCAACCGCAACAAAGCCAATGTCACACGTATCATCGACATCCTCGAAAGAGAAGGCATTGTGGAACGTAAAGATGACGATAACGACCGTAGAGTATTCAGAATCTATCTTACCGCTTATGGTATATCTCTCAGAGCGTCAACAGCAAAATGTGCAGAACAATCTATCAAAGATGCGCTCGTAGGTTTAACCGATAAAGAAATAGAAACTTGCATCAAGGTTTTACTGAAAATAACCAACAACGTCTCCTAAAAAAATTTGAACACATTGTTGCGCAATTAACTATCAATCACTTAACATTATCTATGTCAACTAATATAAAAAATAACTGTAACTGGGGCTTGCCTACCATCCCCTCCTTGCCCATCACCTGCTATACTACTACCCTATTATATACCTATGTGCTTAACTACACAAATTGCATGCTACAGGTTGCAGAAATCTCCAAACCACATGCAGCAATTTCCAAACCACATTTTATCTAACTACAGCATCTACATGCACTCAAAAATGATTTCCATACAAACAAGCCACCAAAAAAATGTTACCACATGCTAAGACGGAATTTTATAGTGAAATCTTTACTTACACTAAGCGGAATAATCTTTTATCGAAAAACACTTCTTGCCACCTCTTTAACTTCAAATAAAATGAACAAAAAAATCGCAAAAAAGAATGCCCTGAGTTTCAAACAAGCATTCCCTGGCCTCAAAGGTGTAGACATCATGGCACATACTTACCCTATCGAGCCATTCTTAGTCTTCACAGAATTTCTAATGGATAAGCCCGTATTCGGTCCACACCCTCATGCAGGCATTTCTGTTATGACTTACCTACTGCCCGATAGCAAAGAAAGCTTTATCAACCGAGACAGTCAAGGCGACTTCAGCTACATCCAGCCCGGAGGAATGCATATTATGCAAGCTGGTAGCGGCATGCACCATGATGAGTTTCCTAAAATATCTGGTATCGAAACACATGGTTTCCAAATATGGATCAATCATTCAGATAAAAACAGATTCGTCACACCTAAATCTATGCACGCAAGTGCCAATGAAATCCCAGAAATTCACACAGATGAGTTCAAAGTAAGAATTGTGCATGGCACTTTCCTAGGCACCTCAACCAGTTACAAAATGGTTACTGACGTACAATTGTACCATGTTTTTTTAAAGCCTAATAAAACCATTTCAATAGATGCTATGCCAATGGCGTTTATTTACGGACTAAACGGCAAAGGAAGTACAGAAGGGGAAGTAATAATGCCTCAAAACCTAGTAAACTACTCTTTACAAGGCAATCAAATAACGATTGCTGCATCAGACGAAGGATTCGAATTTATGTTTGCATCAGGCACACCACACAACGAACCAATTACATATGGCGGTCCATTTGTGATGACAACCCCAGACCAAATGGCAGAAACCAAACGTCGATATTCAAATGGTGAAATGGGCAAGTTAGAACCTTATAAAGCATAAATCGAAGTATTTGTCCGCATAAGTGGTTACAGTTGCTCCAAAAAATCAACTGGAACCACCAATAAAAATCATTCCACTCCACCCAACATCTTACCTCCTAGCTTCACTGCCAACAACATAAAATCAGTGCTAAATAGTAAACTACCTCTTCTTTTACTTCAAAAACAACTCTAAAAACCCCATCGATTGCTCTTAAATCATAATCGCACAATCATCACGAATCAAACCTTGACGCATCCCATTCCACACCACTCGGAAACAATGCAGCCTTCCTTTTCCTCATTTCCATGGCCACCATGGCACTACTCCCTCCTTGTTCCTCCAATTTCATGATAATATTATCATAGCTCTTTTCATCCCTGTTCTGACTCAGCTTAAAGGTATTGTCTAGTTGCTCCGCTTTAATCTCGAAACCAACTATCGCCGGCATCATCTTATTCAAGAAATTGGGCGGCAAGTTGTCATAAAACGTAAGTGACTCACTGTTCCCTTTCTCAAATTTTAATGTCAATTTCCTCATAAATGCCACCAACTCCTCATTAGTCATAAATCTAACCTCACCAGCAACATGCACACTCATATAATTCCACGTCGAGCCTATCTGCGGATTACTATACCACGAGGCACTTACATAACAACTCGGTCCGGTAAACACCAGCAGCGCATTAGGGTTTTCCACAAAAGCCTTATGATGATCTGTGTTGCGCATAATATGCCCTTGCAGGTACAGCTCACCATCCCTTTCTTCAACCAATACAGGTATCTGTGTCGCTACCTGTCCTCCCGACAGATAACTACCCGTCATAAACGCAAACGGATTTGTCTCAATAAAATCCAGAATAATTTGTTTGTCTTTTTCTTTGAAGTACGAAAAATGGTACATGTCAAATAATTTTACTTTTTTATAATACCTACTAGTTAGTATTCTTTTTGCCAAAACATCTCTAACCTCATCTCATTCTTTTGCCCACTCCCTACCGTTTTCGGCACGGCTCCCTACACCAAGCCTATGCGCATAGTATCACTACTTCTATTCCAAGTTTATAGCCCCGCCTGCGTTATAGCATAGTCGTCACCCGCAAACACCATAACCAGTTTGCCCCGTTTTTATTGCATGTCTAAATAAATTTTATCTCCAAGTATGTCTAGTAATTTTTGATCATTTATCTGCTTGCCAAAATCTGATGCCGATCTGTTACTTGTATTTTTCGATGCTATGTCACCTTCATTCAGCAAACAAGTATGTTCCGCTTTCATGCCCCTACCCCACCAGAGCGAACTATCATAGCGGTGGGCATCAGCCACCGAAAAACACCCCTTCCAGGCACCATCGCCAAAACTGGTTAAAAATCGGCTATAACCCCCGCCCAGAGCGGAAACCATTTTTTATGATCTACGCATAGCTGTATATGATGGTGCGAAAAGCGTAGTATCATAGCTCCTGTTGGCTGCTTCTACATCTCTACCAAAAATCACCTAAACTAGGCTCCAACGACGCCTTTCCTACTTAAGTAATTTTACCACTCGTCTGTCAATTCTTACACTTTAGCGGTTCATAGTAGCGCTTCCCTCCTTTGTCGTTTTCACCCACTTTCTACGCATGTATTTTGCATTCAGATTTGCAACTGAGTGTACAGCTGTTACAAATCAAAAAACATATTAAAACCAAAAAAAACGCCTATGGATTTAAAAACAGTGTGATAAAAAAGAAAACCTTATATTTTAAAAACATAAAAAATAACCAAATGAAAAATATACCTATAATACTAGCAATTCTTTGTGCCTTTTGCAGTATACCAAATAAAACTTCGGCACAATGTACTCCTGCCGTTGCAGATGTATGTGCATCAGGTCTATCAATTACAGGTTTGCCTGCATCCATCGATTTGTGCCCAACAACAACATTCACAGTAGCCCCGTCCATTAACGTCCCCGCTCCGCTCACTTTCGTTAACTACACCTGGACACCCGCAGTTACCAGCCATACCACGGCCGCCACAGGTAGTGGCCTCACAGTGAACACAACACTAACCGGAACCTCAGTGCCTACAACCTACTGTCTTAAGGCTACCGCGCTTGGACCAAATGTAATAGCCAATGGTGATTTCGAAAGTGGAAATGCTTGTTTTACAACAGGCTATATTTTTGACAATGTTACTACACCTACACTTATACCACCGCTTACATATCACTACCTAATGGAAAGTCGTTATAATATAAGAACTGATTTGATTCCTTATGCCCCACCCGGACCTATTTCTTGCTACAGTTTAACGGGAACCGGCAATATGATGATAGTCAATGCGTCAACAGTTACACCAACACCTATTGTTTGGCAACAAACCGTAAATGTATGTGCTGGTGCAACTTATAAATTCGATTTCAAATGCGCAAATTGGTCTCCTCCCGGCCCCCCAGCCCAATTACAAGTTTCAATAAACGGCGCTCCTATCGGTGTCTTTACATCAACCGCAACCTGTACCGTTTGGCAAAATTTGCCTACTCCGTTCTCTTGGACTAATGGACCAGCTAGTGTTGCCACGATATCAATTATAAATTTAAGCGCTTCGTTTCCATCAAATGATTTCGTTCTTGACAGCTTGACGCTAAGGCGTTTCGACTCAGTTGAAAAATGTATTACAGTCAATCCCTCACCAGAACCCATCTTCACACTAACCCCAAGTGTCTCTACAGTTTGTTCAGGCGATCCTTTCACCATAACTAGCAGTTTTGCGGGTGGTGGTTGCCCGGGTTGTACCATGGTTTGGGGTGGTGGCGCTTCTGGTATGTCTGGAGACCCAATTACAATAACAGAATTTACAACACTAGGTCTCCCTCATACCGGATATTACACATATACTGTCACTAATAGTTTTGGTTGCAGTGCCACACAATCTACTACTGTCAACATAGATCCGCCATCTGATGCTGGCATCCTGCGATTGCCTATGCCTATGGGTGTCACTATTTGCTCAGGCTTTAGTTCTCCTATTAGTCGTCTTGGTGGCATGTCTGGTGGCATTTGGTCAACCACTGCGCCAGTAGGGGTAGCTACGGTTTCCCCTACCGGTGTTGTTACTTTTGGTACAGTTTCAGCACCTACAACTATCACAGTTTTTTACAGTGTTACCAGCGGAGTTTGTCCTCCCGATGTGGCATCTTTAGATATTACAGTTTTCCCCAGCCCGATCTTCACCATTACTGGCACTATGGTGCTCTGCTCTGGTGACTTTCCAACCTTTTGTGCAACCCCCACAGCTCCCACCACTGGCGCTGACTGGACCACATACGCATGGAGCACTGGTGCTACCGTTGGGCCTTGCATTGGCCTCCCAGCAGTATTTACAACAGCAGGTATGGCTATAACCGAAAGTCTAACGATAACCAATAGTTTTGGCTGTAGCGCATCGTCAACTTTTGTCGCTAACGTTTTCCCAAGACCAAACCCAAGAATAGTCGTAAACCCATCACCTTCCCCCCATTTGTGTGTAGGCGACAGCACTACTATATATGGGCTACCTAGGTATACTTTTGGCACATTTGTGGAAACATGGACAAGTAGCAATACCAGTGTAGCTACCGTTACAGCTACTGGGCTCAGCGTTGCTAGCATAGTAGGAGTGTCTCCTGGCACTGCTACTATTACCTACACAGTTACCGACCCAACTACTGGCTGTAGCGGATTTGCTACATTCAATATTACTATCTATGCCACACCCGCACCTATCAGCGGCAGTTCAGTAATCTGTTTAGGCAGTTCAGTGACTTTGAGCAGCACTACACCAGGCGGCTTTTGGAGTAGCAGCAACCCAGTTGTTGCTGACGTAGTGCCGGATCTGAGCAACAATGGAATAGTTACAGGCCTATCATTAGGAACTTCAATTATATCCTACACTTTAAACCATGAACACGTTAAGTGTCCAGCCACTATGGTTGTAACGGTAGTACCAACTCCAAAGCCAAGCATTAGGATAAACCCATCTCCATCACCCTATTTATGCGTGGGTGAAACAACACTGATATATGGGTTACCAGGCTATACAGGTACCTATACCGAAGCATGGACAAGCAGTGACGTAACCATTGCTACCGTAACACCACCTAGCGGCAGTGTAGCAACCATTACTGGTATCAGTCCGGGTACTGCTATTATTACTTATACAGTTACCGACCCAATAACCCTGTGTTCAAATTTCGCTACATTCACCGTTACCATTTTTGGTGTACCACCTGCTCTTACAGGCCCAGTAACTATATGCGAGGGAAGTACTTTTACATTAACTAGTCCTACCACTGGTGGCGTATGGAGCAGCAACAACCCTGCCATTGCAGACGTAGTTGCCGATCCTTCAGGTGACGGTTTAATAACCGGCATTACTGGTGGTACTGCTGTTATTTCGTATTCTATTATGCACGGACCTACTAGCTGCGCAGCAACTATTGTAGCTACCGTCATCCCCATGCCTACCGGTGTGTGCCCTACTTGGTACAACGACCCTATTTTGGGCCCAGTTTTTGTGATAGGTGGTACACCTACAGGTGCTACCGTTACTTATGAGTGTTTTTCTCATTTGGGCTTATCGTTAGGAACAGGATCTACTACTACTGGTAGCACAGTATCTTCTTATCCACTAGGCACCATTACTCTTTGCGTCACTTCCGTTACTTATATGGGTTGCCCATTCCCTATCCACTGTTGTGTTACTTTTAATGGTGGCAGTCCAAAACCTGCTGCTAGTGCTGCCAATGGTGAATTTGAATTTCAATCAACTGTTTCGGTAATACCTAACCCCAACAAAGGTACATTTACACTGTCTGGTATTATGGCAAACATAAATGCTAATGACCAAGTGAAAATAGAAGTAATAGACCTGCTGGGCAAGGTTGTACAAACCGAAGAAAGTACACATAACAATGGTACAATTAGTAAGAACATAGTTCTAAATAACAGTGTTGCAAATGGTGTCTACATCATTAAGCTCACCTGTGGTAGCAAAAGTGAATTTATTAGGTGCGTCCTAAATAAATAAATCCACATACCCTACCCTACAAAAAGTGCAGTCTCCTATGTTTGTATAAACAAGCATAGGAGACTTTTTTATGTTCGGCCCTACTTCATTTCCTATTGTTGTAAAGTAAGCCGATCACACTTGGTGTAAGTATTAAATACATTTGTGCCAGTGTTTTCCACTGGCAATTACAACGAAAATCGCAGCCTTCTACCCCAAAATCCTTACCCAGCCCCAACGGGGCGCAATATCATAGCGGTGGGCAACGCCCACCGAAAACACCCCGAAAACACCCCGAAAACACCCCGAAAACACCCAAAAAAACACCCCTTCCGGACACCATCGCCAAAACTGGTAAAAAATCGGCTATAACCTGCGCCCACAGCGGAAACTATTTTTTATGATATACACGTAGCTGTATATCATAGTACGAAAAGCGTAGTATCATAGATTCCCAATTTGCAGCTTTCAAAAGCTCAATTCACCTTTGTGCCCTAAACACTAAAAATCCAAAAACCATGACCCTAACAGACCAGAAAAAAACAGCCCTAGATTTGTATGTCAACCAATCCTTCACCCAGCAGCAAGTAGCCGATGCCCTCGGAGTCACTGCCCGCACTGTCCACAATTGGGTCAAACAACACGCCTGGGATCGCCTCCGTTTGGCAACCCATCAGGCACCCGCATTAATAGCCGACAACTTTAGCAGCCAGCTTGTAGAGCTCCAAAACAACATCGCCGCCCGCGAACCCGGCAAACGTATACCTACCATGCAAGAAATGGAAATAATGCGAAAGCTCACCGTCTGCATCGCCAACACCAAAAAGACGGTATCATTACCCCAAGTAACCCAAATGATGCGCATGTTCCGCGCATTCGTTTTCGACAACCGCTCAAAACCCTACGCCCAAGGTGTAGCCGACCTTATCGACGGCTTCATCGAGGCACGTTCCCGTTTCGGCTATTCCCCATTCGAATTAGAATTCGGTGTAGAAAAAATACAACACATCGACCCACTCTACAGTCCTTATGT
>JAIXSZ010000005.1 GCA_027484425.1 Sphingobacteriales bacterium | reverse complement strand
TTTTGATTCACATGAATTGGGTTGATATGCTGGTGCGCTGTGGTCATATTTGGTTTATTGTTTATTTCTAGTTTTGCCGGTTTTTTGCCGGTGTTTTCATGTGTTTTGGTACGTAAGTAGTTGATTATCAATACTATTCATTTTTCCGGTATGCATGCGATTGCCGGTTTGATTTGTTTGTCTGAACCACGGATTTATCTGATTCTTTTGATTCACATGAATTGGGTTGATATGCTGGTGCGCTGTGGTCATATTTGGTTTATTGTTTATTTCTCGTTTTGCCGGTTTTTTGCCGGTGTTTTCATGTGTTTTGGTACGTAAGTAGTTGATTATCAATGCTATTCACTTTTCCGGTATGTATGCAATTGCCGGTAGTTTTTGCGGTGGGGTGGGGTACATTTTGGGTGGGTGTAGGGAGTTGTGAAAGAGGGGTGTGCTGGTGGTTTGAAACTGAGCTACTGACATAATGATAGTGGGGTTTATGGGGTAATGGTAGCATAGACTACGCTCTATTGATGCCGCAAAAAGTGCGCCAACTTATACCAAAATAGGTGGGGGAGCGATTAAGATATCCACAATTTGAGATGTGGATTTATTGCAAGTGAAAACAACGCTTGTAATATTTGCTATTTACTCATTTGTTGACCTATGGTGGGGAACAATAACCGATGTGGAAACGATTAAGCTGCTAGAAAGTGAAGGCGTTTGGGAGAACGATTTATATTGGCAGTTCCAGTTGACCCTTCGGAACAAATGGAACAACGGACAGGTTATTGTATCTATTATTCTCAAAGTTCCTTGCAACTTTGGAAGTTTCTACATGACTATCAGTTGGTGATATTAAGCTGTCTAATAGCATAATTATTTATTATGTAGTTAATGAGAGTATTTATTAGATTTATTTCTTTTCAGGAAACTTGCCATTTACGTAATCTATAACATATCCTGACCATATATTTGGGAGTGAGCTAGCTATGCTAGCATCTTTAAGGTTTATCCAGTATGCATCAAGATAAAATGTAGATGGAGGATTTTGATACCTTAAATGAATAAGTTGGTTGTTGCAACGGTCAAATGCAATTTGGTAGAAATTTAAACTATCCATTCCGTTAATTATACCCTGTACATTTAGTACTCCATCGGCAGGATTTATGCGTAGTAGCCTGTATTGCCCAATACGATCGACGGCATAAATCATCTTATCGTTGTCATTATAATATAGTCTTCTGGGATGGGAATCCGTGTACGTTGCTACTTCCGATGCGTTGCCGTTATTTGGGTCTATTTTTTTTAATGTATTGCCCTGCATTGCGAAAATATTACCTGTAGTTTCATCTACTGCGACTTTCCTTGTATTATAACCGCTGTCATAAACACCTATGAGGTGTACGTTGAACATTCCATTACGGCTTACTTCATATAATTTGCATGAATCGCTTTGGGTAGTAAAACAATACAAAATGTCTGAAAGTGAATTGCAGAATATATCTATATTTACTGGTGCATGTTTAGATGTATCATCCAATACATATGATCCCATTGTAATGTATTTTGAAAAGTCAAGATTTCTATATCTAAATTCTATTTTTTCTTTGTTTGTGGTAATATAATAGAACCTCTTATTTCTCCAATTTAGTTCTCCCCAACTAGTGCTTACATCAATAGCATTATAAAGGCCATAATTATTCTCAGAATTTGTAAGACAAAGAAGAAATCTATCCATAGTAGATTGAGCATCGAAAATGGAAACAAAATAACCCTCGCATTTAGCAGGTGCTTCGCCCTTATCTTTTTGACGGCAGGAAGTAGTTAATAAGCTCAGGAACGTTACACAAAGTAAAAAGCAGACAAGTGTTTTTGAAAAATAAAATTTTGATTTCACAATGTTGTAAGTCATAGTTGATTGGTTTTTGGTTTAATTAAATAGGTTATTTGTCATGTTTTATATTATTGACCACATGTACCATAATAGTAAGCTTGAATAAGAGGATTTGGTCGTAAAATTGATGCAGCCTCATAAGCTACAATCCCATCCCCATAACCAATGTAACCACCCTCTAGGCATTTATTACCCGTTGGTTCTGCGCATATTAGTACTTTGCCAGCAATATAATTGCCAGACCAAAGATACGCTACATGAATGAAACCATCTGCGCCTCGGTAATATACTTGAAAATCGTTATGATCGCAACCAGGCGCAATATCGAATGGGCCATTAAAAAATATAGGTGATCCGTATACGATTATAACTCTACTGTTCCAGTTGACCTTTCGGATCAACTGGAACAACAAGGTTATTTATGGATGCTAATTTTTTTACTCTTCTTTCTATTTATAAAATATTTGAAAGTTACTTCTCCCTTTATTGTATCGCCGACACCTTTATATATGTAGTGTATATTTTTGATTCTATTTTGCTCATCGTAATAATATTTTTCAATATACTGAGAATATATTAGTTTGTGTTCTTTGTGAGTTAATAGATATTGATCTGATTTAAAAGATTTAAAGCTATCTAAATTAATATAATTTTCACCTTCTACATTATGTCGATCTTCAATTAATTCAAAATCTGTTATTGTTGAATTTGTCTGATATACAAGTGTTTTATATCCTCCACTAAAGTATGTTGATAATTTAATTGATGTATCTACTCTTTTAAATGATTCCAAGTCTTCTTCTTTATAGTATTTGTGTTTAATTTGTTCGCTTGTGTTATGGAACCTTAAAGTAATTACATTCGTGCACCGATTTATACTGTCATACAAGAAATGCTCAATTGTGTTAAGGCTAGAGTCTCCATTTCCGTATATATACCATTCGTACGAATTTGATAGAATATTATTATTATAGGTATATAGAATTCTTTTGGCTGTTATATCGTCATTGTTTTCTTTAAATTTATTGAAGTAGGTAGTGAATTCTTGGTGTTTATTTCCCTTTTCATCATATGTGAATGTTGTGAACGAATTTACCGTTTCTTCAATACTCGATATATTTATTAATTTATTGTTTAAGTATTTGTATTTTGATGTCCGATAATCGTTTGGATTATTACCAATACTACTTAACAGTGTAATAGGTTCCCGAACATACACTAGGTTATTGTTTGAGTAATATTTGTTATATATTTCATATGTATTGCCTTCTTTAGTAATGTATCCTTTTGCAACATAGTCTTTTTGCGAGTACAACAATGTAGGAATGCATAGAAATACGATTAGGGGTTTCAAAAAGTACATGCATATCATTTTTTAAGAATTCAGAAAGCTCTTTTTCAAAATCAAATATATAATAATGCATGTTCCTTAGGAGAAAGATTTTTATTAGCAGTTCCAGTTGACCCTTCGGAATAACTGGAGCAACGAGAGGGGAGACTTACCGAGGGCGGAAAAAGGTTGTTAAATTTTCTGTAATTATCACCTATATATTTTACCTTCGATAATTCTTAAAAAATAGTCACCTGAATTTATAAAACAACTTATGAAAAAAGCAACCCCCTTGTTTTTGATAATGTTATTCCTAGCAGCATGTGTTTTTGCACAGCCTACCATTAGTTCTGTAAGCCCGCTGGTGGGCTACCCGGCATCGACGGTAACTATTACCGGAACCAACTTTAATACTTCACCTGCCAATAATATTGTTTACTTCGGTGCAACAAGGGCAACGGTGAATACTGCCAGCGCTACCTCGCTCAGTGTGACGGTGCCTACAGGTGCCACTTACATGCCAGTATCGGTAAACAATACAGCATCAGCACTTACCGGCTACTCACAATACCCCTTCCTGCCTACTTATGACAATAGCGGGTGTATACCCGGAACGGTAAATATGGACGGCAAGGTTGACTTTATCACCGGCACAAGTCCCTCTGGTGTAGCCATCGGCGACCTGGATGGGGATGGCAAGGCAGACCTAGCGGTGGCTAATATTAACTCCAATACCTTATCTGTATTCCGCAACACCAGCAGCAGCGGCGCTATAACAGCAGGTTCGTTTGCGGTTAAGGTGGACTTTCCGACCGGCACAAATCCTTATAGTGTAGCCATTGGCGACCTGGATGGAGATGGCAGGGCAGACATGGCGGTGACTAATTTGCTTTCCAATACTGTATCTGTATTTCGCAACACCGGCAGTAGCGGCGCTATAACATCCGGTTCGTTTGCAGCCAAGGTGGACTTTACCACCGGATCAGAACCTTGGAGTGTAGCCATTGGCGACCTGGATGGGGATGGCAAGGCAGACATGGCGGTGGCTAATTTTACTGCCACTAGCGTATCTGTTTTCCGTAATACCAGCAGCAGCGGCGCTATCACATCCGGTTCGTTTGCAGCTAGGGTGAACTTTACCACCGGCTCAGGTCCTTTTAGTGTAGCCATCGGCGACCTGGATGGGGATGGTAAGGCAGACCTGGCGGTGGCTAATATGAGTTCCAGTACCGTGTCAGTATTTCGCAACACCAGCATCAGCGGTGCTATAACAGCAGGTTCGTTTGCGACCAGGGTGAACTTTACCACCGGCACGTTCCCCTATAGTGTAGCCATGGGCGACCTGGACGGGGATGGTAAGGCAGAGATGGCGGTGGCTAATTATAGTTCCAATAGCCTATCTGTTTTCCGCAACACCAGCAGCAGCGGCGCTATAACATCTGGTTCGTTTGCTGCCAGGGTGGACTTTGCCACCGGCACGAACCCCTATAGTGTAGCCATCGGCGACCTGGATGGGGATAGCAAGGCAGACCTGGCGGTGGCTAATGATGGTTCCTCTACGGTATCTGTTTTCCGCAACACCAGCAGCAGCGGCGCTATAACATCCGGTTCGTTTGCGGCCAAGGTGGACTTTACCACCGGCTCGAACCCCTATCTTGTAGCCATCGGCGACCTAGATGGGGATGGCAAGGCAGACCTTGCCGCGGCTAATTATGGTTCCAATAGCGTTTCTGTTATCAGGAATAGTCCTTTATTTACGCCACCTACCATTAGTTCTGTAAGCCCGCTGGTGGGCTACCCTGCATTGTCGGTAACTATTACCGGTAGCAACTTTAACACTACGCCGGCCAATAATATTGTTTATTTCGGTGCAACAAGGGCAACGGTGAATACTGCCAGCGCTACCTCGCTTACTGTGACTGTTCCTACAGGTGCCACTTACATGCCCGTATCGGTAAACAATACAGCATCAGCACTTACCGGCTACTCACAGTACCCTTTTCTTCCTACCTATGATAACAGTGCCAACATACCAGGCAATGTTAACTTCGCTCCTCATGTAACATTTACCACCCAGGCGACTCCCCAGCATTCCGCAATGGGCGACCTTGACGGAGATGGTAAAGCAGACCTTGTTGTGGCCAATTATGGCGCCAATACGATCTCAGTCTACCGCAATACCAGCACCTCTGGCGATATTTCAGCATCTTCGTTTGCGGCTGCCGTTACCTTTGCCACTGGCATTGCTCCGGCCTATGTTTCGATAGGCGATGTGGATGGCGATGGCAAACCTGACCTGGCCGTAACAAATTCCTTCGGCACCTCGATATCCGTCTATCGCAATACGGCCAGCACCGGCTCCATCACATCAGGCTCCTTTGCATCACCAATTGTAGTAGCATCAGGCAGCGAAGGCCAGAAGGTAGCAATTGCCGACCTGAACGGAGATGGCAAGGCCGAGCTAATAGCGGTAAATTACTCATCAAACAATGTGCTCATCTACCGGAACATAGGTACCAGCGGCTCAATTACTGCAGGAACGTTTGCAGCGCCGGTTTCGTTTGCCACGCTGACCAATCCCGGCTTCGTTTCAGTAGGCGATGCGGATGGGGACGGTAAGCCTGACCTCGCTGTGCCAATTGCCGGGTCTAACGTTGTACAAGTTTTCAGAAATACCATCACCAGCGGCGCTATTAACAGCGGCTCTTTTGCCACGGCAGTAAATTTTACATGCGGGAGCGGCGGCTCTAGTGCTGAGTTCTGCGATGTGGATGGCGATGGGAAACAAGAGCTGATTGTCGCAAACAACATATCGGCAGGCACAATTTCTGTATTGCTCAATACCAGCACCGCGGGCTCCATTGCAACCGGATCTTTTGCATCGCCCATTACGTTCGCTGCAGGCAGCTTCCCGGTAGGTTTGTCAGTTGGCGACGTGGATGGTGACAGCAAACCAGACATCGCTGTAGCCAACCAGCTTGGTAATACCGTATCGGTATTCCGCAATACGAGCATCAGTGGCGCTATCAACCCAGGCTCATTTGCAGCCCGAGTTACCTTTACAACAGGCACTCAGCCAAATTCATCAGCTATAGGCGACCTGGATGGCGATGGAAAGCCTGAAATTGTAACAACCAACTACGGAGCCAATACTATGTCTGTTTTCAGGAACAGCGTATTAGTGGGCCCGCCTACTATTACAGGGGTAAGTCCAATGGCCGCTAACCCCGGCGCGGCGGTAACTATTACCGGCACAAAATTCAGCAGCATTCCGGCCAATAATATTGTTTACTTTGGCGCCACGCGGGCTACAGTAACGGCCGCAAGCAATACCCTGCTTACGGCGACCCTGCCCACTGGCGCCACCTTTAAAGAAGTAACCGTGAACAACACAGCATCCGCACTTACGGGCTATTCGCAATACTCCTTCCTGCCTACTTTTGACAACAGCGCATATATACCCGGAACGGTATATGTGAACGACAAGGTGGACTTTACCGCCGGCTCATTTCCTTTTAGTGTAGCCATCGGCGACCTGGATGGGGATGGCAAGGCAGACATGGCGGTGGTTAATTTTTCTGACAATACGATCTCAATCTACCGCAATACCAGCAGCAGCGGCGCTATAACATCCGGTTCGTTTGCGGCCAAGGTGGACTTTGCCACTGGCTCAAATCCTTCTATTTTAGCCATCGGCGACCTAGATGGGGATGGCAAGGCAGACCTTGCGGTGGCTAATTATGGTTCCAATACCGTATCTGTTTTCCGCAACACCAGCAGCAGCGGCGCCATAACATCCGGTTCATTTGCGGCTAGGGTGGACTTTCCCACCGGCTTGAGACCCTATGGTGTTGCGATAAGCGACCTGGATGGGGATGGCAAGGCAGACCTAGCGGTTGCTAATTATAATTCCAATACCGTATCTGTTATCCGCAACACCAGCAGCAGCGGCGCTATAACATCCGGTTCGTTTGCGGCTAAAGTGGACTTTACCACTGGCTCGCGCCCCTATAGTGTAGCCATCGGCGACTTGGATGGGGATGGCAAGGCAGACCTTGCGGTGTCTAATTTCAATTCCGCTACGGTATCTGTATTCCACAACACCAGCAGCAGCGGCGCTATAACATCCAGTTCGTTTGCTGCGAAGGTGGACTTTACCGCCGTCACGAACCCCTATATATTAGCCATCGGTGACCTGGATGGGGATGGCAAGGCAGACTTGGTTAATTCTGGTTCCCATACCGTATCTGTATTTCGCAACACCGGCAGCAGCGGCGCTATAACAGCAGGTTCGTTTGCTGCGAAGGTGGACTTTGCCAACGGCACCAGTTCACAACCTGTTAGCGTAGCCATTGGTGACCTGAACGGGGATGGCAAGGCAGACCTGGTGGTGGCTAATAGTGGTTCCCATAACGTATCTGTATTCCGCAACACCAGCAGCAGCGGCGCTATAACATCCGGCTCGTTTGCGCCCAGGGTGAACTTTGCCGTCGGCACATTTCCTTGGAGTGTAGCCATCGGCGACCTGGATGGGGATGGCAAGGCAGACCTGGCGGTGGCTAATCAGAGTTCCAATAGCGTTTCTGTTATCAGGAATAATCCGCTAACGCCAATTACGGGAACCGCGACAGTATGTGAGAGCGGAACCACAACCCTTGCCAACGCTACAACGGGCGGCACGTGGAGCTCCGCATCTCCATCCATTGCTACAGTGGTGTCCGGTTCGGGAATTGTAACTGGCATATCTGCAGGCACGGCAGTAATATCTTACACAACCTCTGGAGCCACAATTACTACTACGGTAACTGTAAATCCCCTAGCGAACGCAGGCATAATAACCGGAGCATCGTCAGTATGTGCAGGTTTATCCATAACACTTGGCAATGCCACTTCAGGTGGTGTATGGGCCTCTAGTGCCGCAGGTATTGCAACTGTGGGGTCGACAGGAATAACCACTGGTGTGGCTGCAGGTATTGCTATTATCTCGTACACGGTTACCAATAGCTGTGGCAGTATATCAGCCACCAAAACAATAACTGTAAACCCATTACCCAATGCCGGCACAATCACAGGCCTTTCCTCTGTAAATGCAGGCTCTACGATAACGCTCTCTAACACAACTACTGGCGGCACCTGGTCTTCGTCCAATACTGCTATTGCTACGGTGGGTAGTACTGGTGTGGTAACGGGTGTGAGCTCAGGTACAGTTACTATATCTTACACTGTAACGAACAGTTGCGGCAGTGCATCTACTGCAAAAACTGTAACAGTAAATGCTGCGCTTGCAACACCTATTACTGGTGTTCGAGTAGTATGTCAGGGTGCTACCACCAATCTTGCTAATGTCACAGCTGGCGGAACATGGAGCACTGCTGATGGTGCAATAGCAACGGTAGGTACCACAGGTGTAGTAACAGGTGTAAGTGGTGGTACTACAACAATAACATACGCCTTCAGCGGCGGTGGCAATGTAACCGCAACTGTAACAGTAAATGCAGCTCCTGCCATGTATACAGGGAGTGGTTTTGTGTGTACAGGCTCACAGTTGAATCTGGGTAGTGTTATATCAGGTTGTACATGGACAAGTGGCAATACAGCCAGAGCAACAGTAGCAAATATAACTGGTATTGTAACCGGTGGAACTACATTGGGTACTGTAAATATAACCTACACTAATGCTGCAACATGCCGCACTATAGCTCAGCTAACCGTGAATACAGGCGTTGCATTGATTACAGGTGTAACGAGTCCATGTTTAGGTAATAGTATTACGCTTGCCAATGCTACATCGGGTGGTACATGGAGCAGTAGCAATACAGCACGTGCTACAATCGATGTATCTACAGGTGTTCTTACCGCAGTAGGTGGTGGTACAGCTACTATCAGCTACACATTAAGCAGTGGTTGTAGAAGGACCACAATTGTTACAGTAGGTACACCACCTGTTATAACAGGTAATCCCAGCCTATGTCTAGGACAACAAAATCTGCTGGTAAGTAGTGGCGGTACCTGGAGCAGTAGCAATGCTGCAATTGCAGCTGTAGCTCCTAACGGAATGGTAACTGGTATGGGCCTTGGTAACGCGGTGATTACGTATCGCTCTACGGCTAATACACTGTGCTTTGTAACACAGACAGTAACGGTTAATCCTGTATCATCGATTATAGCTGGACCAACAGCAATGTGTCCTGGTGAAACTGCGACTCTCTCCAGCTCACCAGCAGGTGGTACATGGACCAGCACTTACCCTTCGAAGGCATCCGTAGACCCATTGACAGGTGTAGTAACAGCAGTTATTTTCAATTACAGCACTATATCGTGTGTAAACATTATCTATACACTACCTAGTGGTTGTGGGCGTTTAGCCACTGTAACAATAAATCCTCTACCATCACCAATAGGTGGAAACAGCAATATATGTGTAGCAGGTACAACAACACTTACCAACAGTTCGGTAGGGTGCACATGGAGCAGCGCTAGCCCTTCGATAGCTACAGCGGCGGCAGGAGGTATAATAACAGGTGTGTCAGCTGGATTGGCTACAATCAGCTATACCAATGCGTTGGGCTGTGCGCATACAAAAGTAGTAACAGTAAATGCAATGCCTGGGGGCAATACTGGATCGGCCACATTGTGTTTGCCGGGTGGAAGCACCACACTGAGTAACCCCGCTGGTGCAGGTACATGGACCAGCAGCAACACCACCAAAGCGATTGTAAACTTTAGCACTGGTGTAGTAACAGGTGTAAACACAGGTACCTCTAACATTACCTACAGCAAAGGCGCAGGGTGTATCAGTGTAACACAGGTTACTGTGAGTACGTGTAGCGCGCGTCCGGGCATGACAGAAGATAAAGAAGCTGGCAACAATATATTCAGTGTATCTCCAAACCCAACTACCGGAGCTTTCAATCTTACCACCAGCATATTGGGCAAGGTGGAGATCTACACAATAGATGGCAAAGAGCTACAACAGTATGATGCGAAGGAGGGTACTACAAACATCTCATTACCAGCAGGAATTGCCAATGGTGTGTACCTACTGCGCTTTAATGGAGCAGACGGTAGCAGCAAAATAGTGAGACTGGTTTACCAGCAATAAGTATCCATAGTGTGATAAGCAGTAAGTGAATGTAAAAGGGGCTAACTCAGTCATTGAGATTGCCCCTTTTACATTACAGTAAAAAGAGATTGAATTAGCTACTAGCTATTGAGCAAAGCACCTCTCTTTCCCGCCAGTAGAAGGGAGTGACACAAAGCCCGCTGCTAGTAGTGCTGAGGCTGGTGGCTAAAGAGATAAATACGGGTGAATAAGAAGGGCGGTAGTACTTATGGATTGCTGTAGTTATTTTTGTGGGTAAAGCTGTGGTTATGGCAGATCATGTAGCTATATTGAGGAAATTGGTAAACTCGTTTGGTGAAGTGACAGATGAGGCTTTTGAAGCCTTTGCTACTCCGTGGGCGGAGGTGCGCTTTAAGCGAAAAGAAATAATAACCCGGCAGGGAGAGACTGAAAAATACTTGTATCTGGTGCTGGATGGCGTGCAACGTGCGTGCCGGACTCACAATGATAAAGAGGTGACGCTGGTGTTTTCGTATACTGGTTCTTTTTCGGGGGTAATAGACAGTTTTTTTCTGCAACAGCCATCTGCTTTCGATCTGGAGGTGCTAACAACGAGTCATTGCCTGCGTATACACTATAATGACATGGCACTGCTGATGCAGGAGCACCGATGCATAGAACAGTGGGTGCGAATGGCGATAACAAAGGTGCTGGCAGATACGCTGCAACGGCATATTGAAATACTGGCTTTCGGGGCAGAGGAGAAGTTTGTAACATTGCTGAGGCGGAGTCCGCATGTGCTGAATCTGGTGCCTCATAAGTACCTAGCATCGTATATAGGTGTGGATCCTACCAACTTTAGTAAGCTACTTGGGAGGATAAAACTGTAGTAAATCTTGGTATAGACCAACAATAGCTGCTGTGTGGCGCAATAGCTTTGTGTGAAATATAAGAGATATGAACAATAATGAACTACTGCACCAACTGACTGCCGAAGTAAATGATGTGCTGCAAACCGTACAAAAATTGGCAAGGCTAGATGAAACTACCCTGAATATGCAGCCAGCGCCGGGTAAATGGAGTATGGCGCAGGTGATAGAACACCTGAATACGTATAATAGGTATTACCTGCCTGTGATAGCTAAACGGATGCCTGCTGCCCGAAAAATGCAAGGTAATGCCACCTACAAGCCAGGCTGGCTGGGCGATTATTTCGCAAAGGCTATGTACTCGGATGTGAAAACAAAGGGTGTTATCGCCAATAAAATGAGTGCTATGAAGGGGCATATACCTGATACTGTGCTGAATGGCAAAAATGTAACGGCTGAATTTATGGCTGATGGTGAGCAACTGCTGCTACTGCTAGAGGCAGCCAAGCAAGTAGATATGAGTAGTGTGAAAATACCGATAACGATAGCCCGATGGATAAAAATAAGTATGGGTGATGCGTTTAGATTTTTGATAGCACATCAGGTGAGGCACATGCACCAGATAAATAATTTGCTTATTTCTGAGAAAGTCTGTTAACGCTCAGTTGTTGGTAAATTGTAATGTGGGTACAAAAAATAGTATAGAGGTAGGGCTATGACTAACTGTACTGTGCATAACCACCAAAGATTGAAAGCGGCCAGAAATAGCAGCGACACAAAGAATAGCAGGAATACTACACTTGTAAATTTGCGGGTATCCATGCCCGGTATATACATGATGGCTGTGTAGAGCAACATCTGAGATACTGAAACAATGTAGAGCGATACAATAACACTTGTAGGGAGTGCATGGTGATTGTTGAAAGACAAAAACAGCAGCTCTGGTAGAAAAAGAATGAGGTAGGTAAATGCAAATGTGAAGAAACGGGATAAAGTAGGAATAGGTAGCATTCTGGTGAATGAAAGTTGGGTTTCGGTAAAGTGGACATAGTGGGTAGCAAGTAATGAATGCCCAGCTACCAAAAACATCATAAGCACACATACCGACTCGCGATTTTGCTCCATCTTATTTGCAGTTATTATGCCTTGGAGTAGTAGCAATGAAAATAGCTTTATGACGACAAATGTGCCTTTGCGCATGTGCATGGAGTAATGCAATAAGCACATGTGAAGTTCTATGGGTCTGCTGCTACTGAGGTGTATTGTCTTGAAAATAGCGGGTTTGTGTGTGTTGTTTATTATGTAACAGTATATAAAGCCACCACTGATGGTTATAGCCGACTGAAATATGACGAATATGATGGGCAGTAAAAAGCTATGATGAATGAAACCCACGATTACAGTTATGGCCCCATAGATCAATACAGGTGCTAGCAGCAATGCATGGATGTGGGTGAAAATGAGCAACTGGGGTGTATTGCGTATAGATTGAATGCTGTATAAAAAGCGATTGGCAGGGTTATTGAATTCTCTGAGGGCAAATCCGACACATTTAATACTGTACAATAACCAAATAACGGCAGCGCCCGCCATAAATAGCCAAGATGTGGTGATCTGCAGCATTAAGTGGTAATGCAGGTAAATGGTTTCTCGGCCACTAAGTATGCCAAATAGTAATATGAAACACACCAGGAAAAAACCTGCGTTTAGTTTGTAAAACTGTGCTACGATCGTTTTGTGGAGTGCATGTATCATGGTAGCACTATTGTTTTATTGTCGATTATCAGTTCATGAACGCTGCAGCCGGTTATTTGCAATTGCTGATGTGAAGTAATCATAAATGTAACACCATCATTGTAGTAGGATGCTATCAGTTGTTGGAGCGTAGCTACTGCATTGATATCTAATGTAATGAGTGGTTCATCAAGCAGTAGTAGTTGAGGTGTACCTACAAATGCTGTGACTAACGATAGCTTTTTTGTCATTCCGCTGGAGTAGGTGGCTACCTTGTTTGTTTTGTAGGCGTTAATGCCCAGGGTATCAGATAGTGTGTCTATTAGCTGCGATGAAGCTTTTTTAGTTTGGGCATAAAAGTTGATGATATCTGTGCCGGTAAGAAAACCAGGATACAATGGCTCTGCCTCGGCATAATTGACTATGGAAGTATATTCTGTTCTTTGCTTGCGGATGTCTTTATTGCTAACAGTTATGGTGCCAGAGTAGGGTATCAACCCTGCTATCGATTTCATCAGTGTGGTTTTGCCTGTTCCGTTTGCACCCTTTAGCCAGTATATGCCATGGGGTAAAAGACAGTCTGTTATCCCAATAACTTCAGTTTTGCCATAGAGTTTTTTGTAATTTTGAAACTGGATCATCGATTGTTTTTGATAATGGTGCATTGCAAATGTATTTATTATGCCTAATGAGATAGGGTAGCGTAATTGTAGATTGTTGTTAAAAAATAACAGTCGAATATAGCGTAGTGGCAACACTACAACAGTTGTACTTAGCTACTCAATAGTAGAAACTTCAAAAATCGTACTATTTTTATGTTGTTTCTTTATTGGTTTTCGTACCTTTGCAGTCCATTTCAAAATTATGGATACCTCAGTAAAAATTTTTTCCGGTACAGGTTCTACTTATCTCGCAGAGCAAATAGCACAGAGTTTCGGAAAATCACTCGGAGCGCTCACCATTCAGAAGTTTAGTGACGGTGAGTTCCAACCGGTTTTTCAGGAGTCCATCAGGGGCGACTATGTTTTTCTAGTACAGTCTACGTTTGCTCCTTCCGATAATCTGATGGAATTGCTGATGATGATTGATGCCGCTCGCAGAGCTTCTGCAGGTTACATCACAGCAGTTATCCCTTACTTCGGGTTTGCACGTCAGGATAGGAAAGATAAACCTCGTGTGGCAATCGCTTCTAAATTGGTGGCTAATCTACTGACCGAAGCAGGTGCCGACAGAGTGATGACCATGGATCTACATGCACCACAGATTCAAGGTTTTTTTGACATTCCTGTTGACCACCTAGACTCCTCAGCTATATTTATACCCTACATTGAAAAATTAGGTATAGATAACTTGATTTTCGCTTCTCCTGATGTTGGTAGTACTAACCGCGTACGTGAAGTAGCTAAATATTTTGAAGCGGATATGGTTATTTGCGACAAACAACGCAAACGGGCTAATGAAATAGCTGCAATGACCGTAATAGGCGATGTAACCGGTAGAAATGTTGTACTTATTGATGATATCTGCGATACAGCAGGTACGTTGTCAAAGTCGGCTAGTATACTCAAAGAGCGTGGAGCATTGAGTGTGCGTGCATTTTGTACCCATCCGGTATTAAGTGGCAATGCTTATGAAAATATAACTAACTCAGAATTGGTAGAAATGGTAGTTTGTGACACTATTCCGTTGAAAAGAAATATAGATAAAATAAAAGTGTTGCCAACAGGTGACTTGTTTGCTGTGGCTATACGCAATACTTTCGAAAACAAATCTATCAGTTCTTTGTTCATTCATAGTAGAAAGAAGTAAGAAAAAGTTTAATATTCTCCGCAAGGATTTTGAAAGATATAGTAACGACTGTTTAAACAAAAAAATCTGCCCCCCTCTAAGAATTTGGGGATCCTTTATTAAAAATCAAATTTCAACGACCGTATGTTGGGCAGGTATACGCACGGCGCTGAAAGAGAACAAAACACTACAAAATGAAGAGTGTAAAAATTGAAGGAACAAGAAGAAGCGAATTAGGCAAAAAAGCTACACGCCACATTCGTTCTGAGCAACAAGTACCAGCCGTTATTTACGGTGGTAACGAAACAATCCATTTCAGCGCTCCTGTTATGGCTTTCCGTACACTAGTGTACACACCTGAGTTTCAGATAGCTGAGATAGTACTTGATGGTACTACATACCGCACTATCATGAAAGACATCCAGTTTGATGTAGTTACAGACGAGCTAAACCACATCGACTTTTTGGAGCTGGTAGACGATCGTAAAGTAATAGCTAACCTGCCGCTTAACTACACTGGTCAGCCTCAAGGTGTAAAAGATGGTGGTCGTCTGGAGCTGAAAATTAAATCTCTTAAAGTACGTACTTATCCTAAATACCTGAGAGAAAGCATTGAAGTGAAAATAGATGGTCTTCAACTGCATGGTAACATACGTGTACAAGATGTAATAGCTGAAAACATGGAAATCCTTAACTCTCCACGTATTCCTATCGCATCTGTAGTAACTACACGTGCTCTGCGTCAGGCTGCCGAAACAGAAGCAGCAGCTACGAAAGGTAAAAAATAATTTTATTACTACATTTTGCATACCAATGCGCCCTCAGTTTGTGGGGCGCATTGTTGTTTTATAGTATTTATATATATTCAATCCCTTTTTTATCTTCATTCATTCCGATTTTGTAAGAATATTCACATAATAAATCAGGCAGTTTTGATGGTAAAATGTAATTTTAGCTACAACATTTCACACTAACCTTTCTATTATGTTTTTGCATCTAGGTATTGATAACTCATCAAATAACGAAACAACTCACAAAAAGCTAGCTCTAATTGATGAGCAATCGTCTCCGCTACAAAGAATAATGTGGGTATACAACATAGAGGATCCTGAAAAACGTACGTTCGAAAATAATATTTGCACCTTTCATATTGGTAATGGTTACTTTCTGAGTGTAGCACACAACCTTAGGATACAAGCTGGTTTTTTTAGATCTATAGATGCTGATTTATACAGGACTGAGATTTACCCGAAATTAGATGGTTCTCAAAACAGATTAATGGAGCAATACTATTACACTGATGAATATACTCGTAAAAAATATCTTGCTACTGCTGACCCTATGGTGCTAAACAATATAGCATCTATTCTGAAGCAAAAGCGTTTTGATACACGATGGGTGAGTTTGTCGAAAAAGAAGGTTTGTAATCCTTACCTTATTTTTCAGTTTCGTAACGACAGATTCTATAATGATTTGCAGGTCACTGATATGTTTCATCCTAGCCAGCGACTGTTTGATGCAGATGCACAGAAGCATACTTTTCTGTTGCCTATAGAGCTGGTTGAGGCATTTTATGGCGAGGACATAGCTCTTTACAGAATCATTGATACGCCTATGGAGATTATCGACAAGATTCCTACTGTTGATGTAGACTATAGTTTTATTGAAGAGGATGCGGTGAAAATGTACTGTTTGCAAAGCTCACCTAGCGGCCCAACAGGTCGCTTGCTGAATGAAGCATACATGGAGGGAATGCTCGATCATTTTGGTATTTTTCAAGATGATATTGGTGGGAATTATTTGTTCGAAGGTTACAGATATCTCATCAAGGGGTATTTTAGGTTTGGGTCATCAGGAGCCCCTTATTTAAGATACAATCCAGATACAGGAAAATACGTTGCCAATGCAGTGCAAAGTGAAGCCAGTGGTATACAATTGTCTATCAAAAACGACAGGGAAGGAAATTTTCAGTATATAAACGCAATTGCTTCACCGCTGTATATTATCAAAGAAAAGCTACAAAAGCATTTATTGGTTGTCTGAAGATGTTCTAAATATAAATGGTGATGACCATTTGCTTTTCTAATAAGTGAGTATCACTTTTGGGGTCACAAAATGGTTGCTTTCGTTGCCAGCCTGGTCTACTACATAAACTTCAAAGTAGGTAGTGTCTCCAGTGGCGGCATGTATACTGTCGGTACGTGGTAGCAGGATATAGGGTGTGAAATAAAAATAACATGTACCCACAAACCCCTTATCAGGATCTTTTATGCTTCCATCTATATTCGGGAAAAAGTAACCTGCATATCCAGTGTCAAATCTGAAATCTTTAATGTAGATATCAAATTTGTTTCCGTTCTTGGGGTTGCCTAAATCTGCATCGCCATCTTCTATAGCAAATTGCATAGTGCATGTGTCCTGATTTATTGTGATATAGGGCGGCCCGAAGGATATTAATCCAATCTTAGGTATCTTTGACAAGTTGTTGGTTTGGCACCCACCAAACAAGATAACTGTAAAGAAACAGAGCAATACACCACGTAAATTCATATTCTCAAAGTTAAATAAAGTGCCTCATAACACAGCGTTAATAAATACTGCCTCCTTACTTAACGCTAATGGTTCCAATTTTGGTATTTTGGCTTTAGCAGTTTTCAAACATCAATATCATCACAACCTTATATATCGTCAGTACTGCGATGCAATGAAGGTTGAGGTGGAGAAAATTGATGATATCAGTAAAATTCCATTCTTGCCCATTTCTTTCTTTAAGTCACATGTTGTCCTATGTGCTCCATATACGCCTGACAATACAACTTTAGTCTTTGAGAGTAGTGGCACTACTGGTGAAAACAATTCGAAACATTACATTGCTGATACTTCATTATATCAACTGTCGCTGATGGCTGGATTCTCGCAATTTTATGGATCCCCAGCTCAATATGCAATTCTTGCATTATTACCTTCTTATCTTGAACGTAAAAATGCTTCTCTTGTATACATGGCAAAAGAATTGATGAACGCCAGTAGCAATGAGAATAATGGTTTTTTCATAAATGAATGGGACACACTCCGTAGCAGGTTATTGAAATTGCAAAAATCTGGCACCAAAACCCTACTTCTCGGAGTTACATTTGCCTTACTCGATTTTGCCGAGGCTTATCCAATGTTACTCACAGACACTATTGTAATGGAAACAGGTGGTATGAAGGGTAGAAAAAAAGAAATGACTCGGCAAGAAGTACATGATTTTTTAAAACAACAATGGAACTTAGATACTGTTCACTCAGAGTATGGTATGACAGAGCTCCTGTCACAAGCTTATGCATTGAGGGATGGTATATACACTCCTTCGGCTACAATGAAGGTATTGGTAAGGGAAATGAACGATCCGCTCGATGTAACTGACACCGGTAACGGTTTGCTCAATGTTATAGACCTTGCTAATGTTCATTCCTGTTCATTTATTGCTACCGACGACATTGCTACTATTCATAATGATGGTACATTCGAAATATTGGGTAGGGCAGACCATACTGCTTTGCGTGGCTGTAGTCTAATGGCAGTCTGAAATATTTGTTTTGCTTTTTGGTCTGTTTTATAAGCTTCTAGCTGCTTAATTGCGCTCTCTTCTGGTATTGTATTACTTTTGCACCATGGTATATGATTTGCCGGTTACTGGCGATAAGGTTAAGCCACAACAGGTCACAGCTTTGCATTTATTTAGCGGGTTAGCCTTTGTTGGCACTGGTGCCATTATTTGCATTTACAACTACGAAATTCCTGAGTGGGGAGCAGCTATTTTAGCGGCAGGTAGTTTACTGCTTTGGCTTACACTTTTCCGAAACAAATGGATTACCCAAAAACAGATCAATAGATATTTACGGCTTGCAGAATTGATGGTTTCGTTGGCTGTAGCTGCATTATCTTTTTATCAACAATGGAAATTTCCCTCAGGTATTTTTAGTGTTTTGTCGGCTGCCATAATTTTTTCAATTTACTGGGAGCGTGATGCAGGTCAGCAATTATTCGTTCACATTGATGAACAAGGAGTGAAAATGCCAATTACATCACGTCGTCGTTTTATAGCTTGGAGCGAAATAGAACAAGTTATGCTCAAGTATGGAGTGTTGTCAGTAGATTGTCTAGACAATAAACTGGTTCAGGTAGATGTATCTGGCAATACAATAAACGAAGACGATTTCAATGATTTTTGTAAGAAAAATGTAGTAGAAAACGAAAGTAAAAGAGTAAAAAACGATTGGTAATTATTTAATTGCAAATATTGAATTGTTTATTATTCTTTATGGATTGCTTGTATTGCTCTAATCTTCTATAATATCTCTATCTCAATTTTATGCCCGATAGCTACCTAATTTATAAAATAGTATTACTTTAGCGGCTATAAAATCCGGTTTTTTTATCCTGTCAATCTACACAGGGTTTTTGCACGAATACATTAATATAGTTTATACAATAAAACATGCACATCAGGATTGTATTGCCGGCTTACAACGAAGCAGAGTCATTGCCACCTCTTCTACAGAGAATTAATGATGCTTACAATCTATACAAGTGGGATGCAAGTGTATTGGTAGTTAATGACGGTAGCAAGGACGATACACTAAACATAGCACGAAATTTTAAGTCTGATATTCCTATCGAAGCATTAGACATTCAACCCAATAAGGGATTAGCTAATGCTATAGACACAGGCATGCGTCATGCAATAAAAGGATTAAAAGATACAGATATAGTAGTAACGCTTGATGCAGATGATAGCCAAACTCCCTTTCTCATTCAGCGTATGGCGCAGCAGATAGCAGAGGGTAGCGATTTAGTAATTGCTTCTCGGTATCAGCCAGGTGCTAGGATAAAAGGTTTGAAGAAATCCAGAAAGTTTTTTAGCTGGGCGGCTGGATTGCTGTTTCGTGTTTTTGTAGGCTTCGAAGGCATCAAAGATTATACTTGTGGTTTTAGGGCCTATAGGGTCGATATGCTCAGAAAGACCATCAACTACTATGGCGATAAGTTCATTACTCAAAAGGGATTCGGGTGTATGGTTGAGGTGCTATTAAAAGTTGCCGGGCAAAGTGCTACCATGAACGAAGTACCCATGATTCTGAGATACGATTTGAAACAGGGTGAATCGAAAATGAATGTCCAAAAAACAATGAAGCAAACGCTTAAATTGTTGCTCGATTACAAAACAGGTAGATTGAACCCATAAGTAATTACACCAGATCTAATAATGATTAAAGATATTTCTCCCAAAGTAATTAATCTGGTAGTACTGGTGTCTTGTGTTTTATTGGTTTTATTCATGCCATTTCGTAAAGAAGTGTGGTATGATGAAACCATCTCTATGATGTGTAGCAAAGGACTCAACCCCAATTCGCCCATTGCTATTTCAGAAGGTTCTCGTTTTAGTTCTGCCGAGTTCCATAAGTTAAATACTATCTCTAATGTATTTACTGCTACCGTAGTTGACAATTCCAATAGTTTCCTTTACAATGCATGCCTGCATTGGTTTACATCAGTTTTTGGTAATTCTGTGAGCTCCTACATGCTTCTGTCCCAATTACTTGGTGCCCTAACACTGATAGTTGTTTTTTTAATGGCCACATCTTTTTTTGGTCACAACCTTTTTGTGTCATTAGCTGTGTTATTGCTATACCTCGATGTTGATTTTATGGGAATGAGCCATGAAATAAGAGCATATATTATGGGGATGTTGCTGTCTGCTTTGGCTGGGCTTAGTTTCTTCAAATTCATAAATGATGGTTCAAAAACAATTAATCTTTTTTTTACGGCTCTGCTTTCAGTAGCTGCTTTGCTTACTCATTTTCTCAGTGTATATATCGTATTGGTACTTCTGCTGTCGATACTCATTATATATAAAAAGAGCTTTTTTTCACTTCAAAACATCTTGGCTCTAATACTTCCTATTCTTCTGATTGCTATTTTCTTTTATTATTCGTTATCTGGCATCCAGATAATTAGTTCACAAAATGTAAAAATAAAGGCTAAAGCTATGGCAGAGGGTTTTAGCTATGTAAAAGTCCTTTTCGGAACGCTTAAGTTCATTTCACTCAACTTTAAACTGGTTTTTCCAGCTTTCATTAATAGATATGCTGTTAGTTTGATATCGGTATTGTCTTTATTTACCTTGTATTTTTTCGCTTTCAAGCATGCTACAAGCTATGCCATAAAACGAAACCTTCATTTATTGTTCCTATTAGGTATTAGCAGTAGTATATTTTTGGCGCTATTGTGTGTCAAATCTGGACATTACACCGCTTTGTATTACAGATATCATTCATTTTCTATTCCATTCAGTACGCTGTTTGTATCTTATGCACTGTGGATATTGTGGTCGAAGTTTAAAAACCAAAAATTCAGAATTGTTGCGCTCGTCGCTATTTTTATGTTGCCTTGTGGCGTGTACTACGCTGTAGCTGTCAAGTCGCATACTGCTCGTTTATCTTACAACCATATGCAGGTAGCAGCAACTATACTAAAAAATAATGTAACTGAAATTGAAGTGCCAGATTGGGGCGATGCATATCTCATTCACAGCGTAATGCCTGCAGATTGTAAAGTAGATTATGTACGTAACAAAGTAAGTACTTACTTTACACTCAAGAATGCCAATGGTTCAGTAAAAATTGAAAAACTGGCTAAGGATAATTAATTTACGACATGAAAAAAGTTATCGTTTTTTTAGGTACCAGACCCGAAGCCATCAAGTTAGCTCCGGTGGTAGAAGCGCTAAGCAACAATCCCAATTTTAATACCTTAGTTTGTTCTACCGGACAACACAAAGAAATGCTTAAACAGGTAATTGACTTTTTCAACATTCCTGTTCATTTTACATTAGATGTGATGGAGCCCAACCAGAAACTGGCGGAGTTAACTGCCAAAATATTGGTTAAGGTAAACTCCTTGTTACTTCAGGAACAGCCTGATTATATTATAGTTCAAGGCGATACTACTACCTCATTTGCAGCTGCATTAGCAGCTTTTTACAATAGAATTAAAGTGCTGCATGTAGAAGCTGGACTTAGAACCCACAACAGATTTTCTCCTTTTCCTGAAGAAATAAATCGTGTCTTCACTACTCAAATCACTGATTTTCACTATCCACCCACTGTACTATCTCAGCAAAACCTGCTGAATGAAGGTGTGCCTTTAGATAAAACCCTTATTACTGGTAATACGGTGATAGATGCGTTGTTCATGGGCCTTAAAAAAATTGAAAACACTGTTCCTTCTGGTATAGTTGAAAATTCACTAGAGCACCTTAAAGACTATATCTTAATAACCATGCACCGCCGCGAAAATCATGGCGATGGCATTCGTAATATTTGCAACGCTATCAATAGAATTACTATCGATACAGGTGTGCCTGTAATATTCCCAGTGCATCTCAATCCTAATGTGAAAAATGATGTTCACGAAATTTTAGGCAACAATCCTTTAGTGCACCTCACTGCGCCTTTTGCTTACCCCGAGTTCCTGTGGTTGTTAAATAATTCGCGTATTATACTTACCGATAGTGGGGGAGTGCAAGAAGAAGCACCATCTCTTGGCAAGCCTGTTTTATTACTTCGAGACACTACCGAACGACCAGAAGCCATGCAGGCAGGAACAGTCATAAAGACAGGTAGCGATACAGAATTGATATACAATGAAGCGATAAAGCTACTGACCGACAAAGATGCATACGATGCAATGTCAGGTATTTCCAATCCTTATGGCGATGGGTTAGCTTCTCAAAGGATTGTAGATTCTATGCTTGCTTTGGGATAAAGGCATTGGCATAGTATTTCTATTCTGGTATACAGTGCAGTGCAATTCTATTGCCCTCGCTGTCTAAGAAAACTGCCATGAAACCATGGTCCGGTGAAATTTCAGTCTTAGGTACTATTATAGATCCTCCAGCTTCTATTATTCTATCCAGTACTATTTGAATGTCGGGGTTGGCATTTAAGTATACCATCGGCCCGTGGGTAGAAGATGGTGTGTAGAAATCACTGTTATGTACCAATGCACCACCAATATTCATAGGGTCAGATATGGGGAACATTCTCATTTGAAGATTTTCAAAGTTGAGTGGAATCATTCTTATATCAAAAATTGTCTCATAAAACTTCTGAGCTCGCTCTATATCTGAAGTTGGAATCTCAAACCAACTAATCGCATTTTTAAATATCATGTTACCGAAATTAGCAAATAAATTGAATCTGCTAGTAGATAAAATTTAAGAAGCAACAGTCTAAATTCTTCATTAGAAAATATAATCAAAAAACCCGTATAAGTTGCTAAAGTTTAGTTACTTTTATGCCTGATATTGCTTCATTCTTGTAACAAAGATGTTGTCATGTCTGTTTAAAACTAAAAACATTATGAAAAAATTATTGTCTATAGCTGTTGTGGCCTCTATCGTCATTGCAGGCTGTGTGAAGCAAAAAGACGTCGATTTTAGTAATCTTTCTATAGATAATTGGCAACCTGATTGGGCATTGCCGATACTTAATTCAAATTTGACCCTCAAAAATGTAGTGAAGACAGGTACTGTAGTTTCAGAAAACGAAGAAGGTTTGTATTCCTTGCATTACTCTAGCAGTTTATTCTCAGCAAAAGCTTCTGATTATATCATTATACCTAATCAGAATTATAATTCCCCAGCGAAGACGCTCACCTTCCCACAAAGCTCGCTATCCTTTACGGGTAGTGTCAATGATTCATTTTCTAGTACTTTTAGTTATACCGACCCTAGCGGCGCTCAGTTAGAGCATATTGCTGCTAAGTCTGGCAACATAACCCTTAGCCTCAGTTCTACTTTCAATCAGAATGTTACAGCTACCATCATCTTCCCTACGGTTTTAAACGGTGGTACACCGCTTCAGATATCTACCAACATTGCTTACCCTGCTACAACTGGCACCGCTTCTGTAAGTCTTGCTGGTTATACATTCGACCTTACTAATGGTGGCGCATCTAAAAATGTACTGCCTTACAAGGTGAGATTCACACTTAATGGTTCTGGTCAGCCAATTGCTACTAGCAACAGTTTAGCCGTTAATGTTACTACCTCAGATATTCAGTTTAGCTATATAGATGGTTTGTTAGGTACTTACAACATACCTATCCCTTCAGATACAATTCAAATTGGGGTTTTTGATAACACTTTATCGGCGAATATATTTATCAGAAACCCTAAAATACACCTCAACTTCCGCAACTCTTTTGGCTTAGGTGTATCAGCTAAGTTTGATAACTTATTTGGTCTTACCAATAAAGGTGATAGAGTTAATATGGCCATCAGCCCGGTTTCTGTTAGTGGTGCCACTACACCTGGACAAACAGCAACTTCAGTTTATACAATTGATAGTACAAATAGTACTGTTCAAAATCTGTTTAATCCAGCACCAAACGTTGTTATCTATGATGGTAAAGTAATGATAAACCCTACTGGCTCTACACCTGTTCGCAGCTTCGTTACTGATACCAGTACCATATCTCTCACGGCTGATGCTGAATTACCAGCATGGTTCAAAATAATAGATTTCGCGTTACAAGATACCAGCAATATGTTGTTACCAGAGGATACAAGTTTGTTGCAGAAGGCCGAATTCAAGTTGCTAATGGATAATGCATTTCCTCTCTATGGTAGCGTGCAATTGTATTTTGCTGATGAAAACTACAACTTTATAGACTCTTTAGTGCCTAGTACAGCTGATATTGTGGCTCAGGCACCGGTTGATGCAGACGGTAAAGTAACAGGTCGTTCTTCAGCCGTTACTACTTTCACAATGGAAAAAGCAGAGTACAACGCTATGGCGCCCAGAGTAAGGTATGCAATAGTTAGAGCCAGATTGAAAACGAGTGGAAACAGCACCATCAAAATTTTATCTTCCAACAATCTGATTGTCAAATTGGCATTCCGATTCAAATTAAATGTTTCTTCAACAGACCTCTGATTCACACTTCTATGAGAAATAAATTATTAGCTATTCTATCTTGTTTGCCGTTGTTATCATCGGCACAAGAGTCATACACCATGAAGTTTCTACCACAGTTACATCAGTCGCAGTGGTTCAATGCTACTAACCAAACGGATGCCGAAATATCTGTGGGATTACCTGCAATTTCAGGTGTGTCTTTTTACATTTATAATTCAGGCTTTACCTACAATAGTCTGTTCAATAGAGTTAATGACTCCACACTGAGTATCAATCCAGGCAGCTTCATCGAAAAACTTAAGAATAAAAACATCGTAGCCTTCGGGGCTGATGTTTCAATTTTATCTTTCAATGTTTCAAAATCTGATTTTAGCTATGGTTTCTCTATCACTGACAAAGCAGATCTAAGGTTTTCTTATCCTAAAGATCTTTTTAAGTTTGCATGGTATGGAAATGGTGCATACATAGGACAGTCGTTGAATATCGGCGATTTTGGTCTTCAAGCCTCCTGGTACAGAGAGTATGCGCTACATGGCACGAAGAACTATAAAAAATGGACCTTCGGTGCTAGTCCAAAGTTGTTATTCGGTAAAACGAACATCAATGTAAAAGATGCTAGTTTGAAATTGTACACAGCACCAGACTATTATGCGCTCACTGCCGATGCAAATGTTAACGTGCAAACCAGTGGTTTTGCAGACAGTGCCGATCGTGCTGCTGGCAATATGAGTTTCCCAGGCTATGCATTTAATACCCGTAATGCTGGTCTGGCCATAGACCTTGGTGCCAAATACCGAATTAACGAACAGATAGATGTGGCTGGTGGTATAAATAATTTGGGTTACATCAATTGGAAGAGCAATATTCATAATTACTCTACTGGAAAGAAATCATTCACATTCGAAGGCTTTAGTTTAGACAATCTATTCCAAGGAGATACAGATTTTATATCTACTGATCAGTATCTCGATTCGATGAAAGATCTATTGGAATTTGAAAAAACTACCAATTCTTACAGAACAACTTTGCCTGTTGAGTTCTACTTGATAGGCAATTATCGCCTCAATCCTTATCATTCTTTTGGTGGTCAGTTGAGCACACAAAAGTTTGCTAAGAAAATGGTTGTTGCGGCCACTTTAGCCTATCAATACAATGTTAGCAAACATCTTACAGTAGCTCTATCTTATACTGCCAAGTCAAATGCTGCTTTTAATATTGGTGGAGCAATTATTGCACGGTTCCTAGGAATGCAATGGTATTTTGCCACAGACAATTGGTGGGCATCGGTCAAGCCCCTTGATAGTAAAAACACAAATTTTCGATTAGGTATCAATCTGGCGTTCGGCGACAGATCAAAAAAAAAATCAGCCAGTCCTACTCCAGCCGGAGATGATTCAGGACAGACCGGCACCGGCTTCGGTTATTAATACCGATGAAGATGATGAAAAAGAAATGCCTGACAAAAGGCCAGTAGAGAAAGATAACGAAGAGGATTTGAACTAACACTATCTGAAACCCTTTCCTGGAAAGGGTTTCATTGTTTTTGAAAGGGTTTTGTTTCAAAAAATTTGGAAAATTGTTTTTTTGAACCTTACCTTTGCAAAAGTTCTTTTAATTTACTTATCAAGAAAGGCAGAGGGTCATGGCCCTGTGAAGCCTTAGCAACCTCCTAACGCGGCAGTGTTAGAACTGGTGCTAATTCCATCCTGTAAATCAGGGTAGATAAGTCAGACGCAAAGTAAATAGATAAGCGCATCCAGCGAATTACTAATACTCAAGCTCCTCTGATTTGTCGGTGGAGCTTTTTTGTTTGTGCTAACTCGAGTATGCATTTACAGTCCAGCTTGCCGGTTTTCTTTAGATAGGTGGTTAATTGATTTATTTCTTAACTATCTAAAAATAAAAAAATGAGTAATGCTACACAACTAATACACAGTATACCTGTCGATCCACTTACTGGTTCAATTTCAATACCCATTTATCAAACTTCAACCTTTGTACAAGACGCTCCAGGCGTTCACAAAGGATTCGATTATGCACGTAGCAATAATCCAACCCGCCAAGCCCTTGAAAATGTTATTGCCAAACTGGAGGCTGGTACTTCGGGTTATGCATTTGCAAGTGGTCTTGCTGCTATCGATGCAGTTGTAAAGCTGCTGGAGAGTGGCGATGAAATACTTGCAGTTGACGATATTTACGGTGGTGCTTTCCGCTTATTTACACATATCTACGCTAAGTTTGGTATTAAAGTAAATTACGTAGATACCACTGATGTTGGAAATGTAGAAGCCGCTATTACAGATCGCACCAAACTTATTTGGTTAGAAACGCCTACCAACCCAACTCTTAAAATTAGCGACATTAAAGCTATAGCGAGTGTAGCCAAAGCCCAAAACGCCCTACTATGTGTAGATAATACTTTTGCTTCGCCAGCTTTGCAACAGCCCATTTTATTAGGTGCCGATATAGTGGTGCACAGTGCTACGAAATATTTGGGTGGCCATAGCGACCTAATAGCTGGTCTTGTAGTAACTGCTAACACAGACCTTGGCGACAAGATAAAATTTATCCAAAACGCTTCAGGTGCCATTCTTTCTCCCAATGATAGCTGGTTGGTGATACGTGGTGTTGAAACATTGTTTTTAAGAGTTAAAGAACATTCTAATAATGCACTTAAAGTAGCGCAGTATTTGCAAACTCATCCTGCGGTAGACAGGGTATATTATCCTGGATTAACAGATCACTACAATCACAATATTGCCGCTGCGCAACAGAATGGTGGCTTCGGTGGTGTTGTTTCATTTTCCTTGCACAATGATACTGAGCTTGCCGCCAGAAAAGTAGTTACTAACACTCATTTGTTCAAGTTAGCTGAAAGTTTGGGTGGTGTCAAAAGTCTAGTCTGTCATCCTGCTACCATGACCCACAAAAGCATACCCTCTTCTATACGACAAGCAGCTGGTGTCGTGGATAGTCTCATTAGGCTCAGTGTGGGGTTGGAATGTTTTGAAGACCTTATTGCAGATATTGAACAATCGCTAGATAAGTTAGCAGCAAAAGAAATTGTTCAAACTCATATTAACCAATCAGTTTGGTTGTCTTAGCGCAGTTTGAATTGCCAATAACCTCTCTGATTTTTCATTTACAATAAAATTCTTTAGTAAAATATGTCAACAAACAATAAACAAACCAGTCTTACAATAGGATTATTCGGATTTGGAGTAGTGGGTGAGTGCCTATATCAGGTAATAGCTAACACACCTACACTAAATGCAACTATCAAGAAAGTATGTATAAAGCATCCTGAAAAGAAGAGAAATGCACCACATTCCTTATTTACCACAGATAGTCAATTGTTACTCGATGATGAAGAAATAAACGTAATAGTCGAACTAACGAATGACCCTACGGATGCATATCGAATTGTAACTACTGCTATAAAAGGTAACAAATCAGTAGTTACTGCCAATAAGAAGATGATAGCAGATAACTTGAAAGAGTTAATTGAGTTGCAATCAAAATTTGGTGTGCCGTTGCTTTACGAGGCAGCTTGTTGTGCAAGCATACCTGTCATTAGAAATCTTGAAGAGTATTACGATAACGATCTTCTACATAGTATTAGCGGTATCATAAATGGTTCTACTAATTACATACTTACCAAAATCGCAGAAGAAAATAAATCGTTTGAAGATGCATTGAATGAGGCGCAATTAGCCGGTTTTGCTGAAACTGACCCCTCTTTAGATGTAGAGGGAATTGACGCAGTAAACAAACTAAGTATTTTACTCACTCACGCTTATGGCAGTATTACCTTGCCCAGTCATATTTTACATGCAGGTATCACCCAGTTACAATTATCAGATGCTGCTTATGCTAAAGAGAAAGGGTATGTTATAAAACTATTAGCACACGCACGCAAACTTGCCGATGGTAGCATTATAGCCTTTGTGTTACCTCGATTCGTAAAGGCTGATGAACGCCTTAGAGAAGTCAGAAACGAGTATAATGGGGTGGAAATTGAAAGTAGCCTTGCAGATAAGCAGTTCTTTTATGGAAAGGGTGCGGGGGGATTTCCTACCGCTTCAGCTGTCTTAAGCGATCTTTCAGCACTGCGGTATAACTACAAATATGAATACAAAAAGCTCAACTACACGCCACCTACTTTGTTAAGCAATGAATTTTATTTGCATGTTAGTGTAAGTTTTAATAATACTCAAATTGTTGCTGTGCAACAATTTGCACAAGTCGACGAATGGGTAATAAATGAAAGTGGATGCAGAATATCTGGCATCGTTCATGCTTCTTCATTGCTCCAAAACGACTGGTGGCGCCAGCCAGGAGTTTCTTTAGTAGTACTACCACAATCAGTAGTCGAAGATTTTTCTAGTGCTACAACATCGGGAATACTGTCATTGATACCATAGTTTTAACAATGAAGTATCACTAAGAATCGATAGTATTATAAAGATGCAAAGATTATTGCTAAATTTGTAGTCTACATCTCGCATTATGAAGCTAAGGCATATTCTTACCGTAATAATTATATTATGCAGTTTTGCAGTGAAGGCACAGGTTGAAGAAAAACCTGTGCCTGCTCCTGCAGAAGTGCCTACTGAGGCTCCAGCCCCACCAGCGACTGAAAACGTCCCTGTTGAAAAGTCGAAAAAGGATAAAAAGAAAGAGGCAAAAGAAGCTAAAGCTGCTGCAAAGGCTGCACAGAAGGCAGAGGAAACTGCTAAAAAAGAAGCTGAAGCAGCCGCCAAAGCTGGACAGAAGGCAGAGGAAGCTGCGAAAAAGGAAGCTGAAGCAGCAGCAAAAAAGGAAGCTGAGGAAGCAGCCAAAAAAGAGGCTGAGGCAACAAAACCGGAAAAGAAAACAGAAGTGGTTGAAGAAGTTAAAGAGGAAGAAATTGTAGAAGAACCCAAGAAAAAGAAAAGAAAAAAGTCGTCAAAAAAAGAAGAATCAGAAGAGCAAGCCCCTGTAGAGCAAGCGCCCGAAGAACAGGAAAAACCAAAACAAACAAAACCTCAGACATCTTCTGATGATACTCGGAAGCCTATTATAATAGTACCTCCGCGCTTGGTGGATCCTACCAAGATGACTGATAAAGATGTTATCTTAGGTAATGCCAAGCATGATATAATGTTAGTATCAATGGAAGGTAAGTGTCCTACAGGCACTACGCCAATGGGAATTACTAACAAAACTGGCGATAAAGTTATTATGGCAAAAGTGGATATTGTAATGACCTACAATGACAGAGTAAGCAAAAAACCAATGTTAGTAGATCTGTTAGGCGCTGGCGAAACTAGGTTTCTTGGTTGCACTGGTTGCACACAAAGACTTACCAATGTCACTTGCTCTGGTTTCAAAATCGTAGCTGCTAAGTTTAAAGAGTAGTTTATTTTTTGGCACTTATTATTTCCCCGTCTGCCATTTCTATAATTCTGTCAGATCGTTTTGCGAAATCCTCGTCGTGTGTCACTGCTATTATTGTTTGTCCAAATTCTTTTGATAACTGACGAAACATATCAAAAACTATATTTGTATTCTTTGAGTCAAGGTTGCCTGTTGGTTCGTCCCCCATTATTATAGCTGGGTCATTAACCAATGCTCTTGCTATAGCTACTCTCTGTTGCTGTCCTCCCGATAGTTTGCCAGCTTTTTTTAGGGCTTGTTCTTCCACTCCAAACATTTTTAGTTTCTCATATGCCTTTTCTTCTATCTCTTTGTGCGATAGTTTTCCTAGCCGCAAAGCAGGTATCATTACGTTCTTTAAACAGCTGAAATCTGGTAACAAATAGTGAAACTGAAACACAAAACCTATCGATTCATTCCTTATCCTTGCCAGGTCATTAAGCGATTTACCAGTCGTTGTTATACCATTTATTTCTAAAGTGCCTTCATAATCAGTATCCATTGTAGACAATACATACAATAGAGTAGACTTGCCACATCCCGATTTGCCCACAATGGATACAAATTCCCCTTTGTCTATCGATACATCTATGTTTTTAAGCACCTGCATAGTTACAGGGTCATGAAAATATTTAGTGATGCTATTTGCCTTTAGTGCCAGATTATTCATTATCCACGTATTATAGTTACAGGGTCTACTTTCGATGCTTTTCGTGCAGGGAAATATCCTGCTGCAATCGTTGTTATTACTCCAAATGAAAGAGCTTGTAAGTAATGGGGTATATAAAAAGACATGGGTAGGTACTTTAAGGTGCCCGCACCTATATAAATTTTTGACACTAATAAAGTGAGTGAAAAACCGAAAACAATACCTACTATACCGCCCATTATTCCTATGTAGACAGCTTGTTGCAGAAATATACTGGTTACTGCACCTCCCGAAAATCCTTGTGCCTTCAGTATTGCTATTTCTTTTATCTTTTCATATATCGTCATGTTCAGTATGTTATATATCCCAAATCCAGCTACCAGTAGTATCACTCCTATCACAGAATTTAGTATCACAGCCCTTACCTTAAAACCTGCCTTCAGTTGTTCGTTGGCTTTCACCCAGTCTTCTGCTTTGTATCCTGTTATAGTTTCTATTTGTCTCGCTACTGCTGGTGCATTGTTATAGTTTATTAGGTTTACTTTTATCTCAGTCACATAGCTCCTATCTTTCCCCAGTAGTCCTTGTACCTGTGCAATGTTGGCATATGATTTAGTTTCATCTACCTGTTTTATCGTTGTAGCAAAGATGCCTACTATGCGCATTATCAGTAGGTTGCCGCTGCCCGATCTCACAGTTATGTTGTCTCCCACGTGTAGGCTTAGCTTATCAGCTATACCTTTGCCTATCAGTATACTATTATGTATTCTGTTGAGGTCCAGTAGATTACCACTAATCATATTACCTTTTACATCAAACATTTTGTCTTCTTGCTCTATTTGCACACCTGCCACATTTCCAGGTAGCTCCACACTGCCGCTTGTATATATAACATTGCCAGTTACTTGGGGTGTCACTGCCGATACTTCAGCCAATCTTCTAATTTGATCCACCATTCCAAATGGATTTGTAAGACCCTGTGATTTACTCAGCTGTTTAGGGTTTATAAGTATTTTCTCAGATTCGTCCTTAAAAAAAGACCGTAACATGTGATTATCTGCTACCTTGTTTTCATTATACAACTTTATATGTGGTGTATTGGTAAATGACATCTTTTCAAAATAGTCATTCGTCCCTTTCATCAATGACTGCATAAATATGAACATAGAAATACCAAACATCACACCTAGTGAGGCTACTACGGTTTGTTTCTTTCTAGATGTTAAATAGGTAAGTGCTATTTCTGTATTTACACTGATTTTCATTTTTCTGGCGGGTTTATAACTATTTCATTTTTACAATCTTGTCATTTTCATTAATACCTGCTAATACTTCTATCCAGTCATCTGATACTATGCCAGTTTGTATTGTTACAGTATCTATTACTTCTCCTTTTTTTACTAATACCTTATTGCCTTGCATCACGTACATATGCGGTATTAGTAGAGTTGCTGCTTTTTTGTTGGTTACTATATTTGCCTGTAGTTGTGTTCCAGATATGATGCCAGTAGAGGCTGTTCTAAATCTTGCTTCTACTTTATACGATTGAGATGTCTCGTTAAAATGTGGATATACTTTGTAAACCACCGCTTCATATGTTTTTTCTTTTTCGGTGTTCAGTTCCACTAGTACCTGTTGTCCTTCTTTTATTTTACCTATGCTACCTTCATCAATATCCAAATAAATAACCATTGAGTCAGGATTGCCTATCTGCGCCACTTTGTCTCCTCTTCTTACCAAATCACCTTGTTTTTTGTATACCTGATACACTTTACCTGCACTTATTGCTGCTAATTCATAGTACTGATTACCAGCTTGGGCATTTTGTAGTTGCGATTGCGAATTGGCAAATTCCTGTCTGGCTTTGTCTGCTGTTGCCTTGTAACTTTCATTCAGGGCTTTGTAAGTGCTCAAAGAAGATTTATAGTTTACTATTGCAATATCTACTTCCTGCCTCGATACCGACTTGGTTGCATACAGTCTCTCAAATCGATTCATATTCACTGAGTCAGTTTGCATTTTCACCTTAGCTGCCTCTATTTGTGCTTGTATCTGCTGCAATGCTGGTGCACTGCTCGATACATTCATCTTCGCATATGATACGTTCGTTTGTGCTATACTTACTTGAGTGTTTTGCTGTCTATTGTCGAGCCTAAATAATATTTGTTTCTCTGCCACTATATCATTCTCAGATATGTAGCTCTTTATTATAAACCCGTCCGATAGTGAAGTGACTATATATGCATCTCTAGGTTCTACACTGCCCGATGCAAAAACTGCTTCGGTTACTGGTCCTTTTTTAGGTAAGACTTCTTCATATTTGGGTTTGCACGACGACTGCAACAATGCCATTACAGCTAGTGGGTAAAATAGACTAGATCTCATCTTAAAAAGTTTGTTGCCTAATTTTAATAGTATACAATTGTACCAGCAGCTCTGATAAGCTATTGAGGTATTGGTTTTGATAACTTATATATTCCGAAAATCCTCTAAGTTTATCTTCAAGTGATGCTAACCCTTCTTCATGCCTTAGGCTAATGTGTGTGTAATTGTCATACGACAGATTCATGATGTTTTCTGCTTTGTTTAGCAATTGTTTCGCTTTGCTGTAACCAAGTTTTAGATTCTCATCATTTATCGCCGATTGTCTTTTTGCTTGTTCATAGTCCGCTACACTTTGTTCGTAGGTTAGTTTACTTCTTTGTGATTGCAGCCACCTATTGCCTCCATTAAAAATATTCCACGATGCCCTTAATGACCAGAAACTTGCAGGAAACCACTGTGGTCCTCCACTTTGTAATGGTCGAAAATCATTGTCATTTTGCTGAGTGTTATTACTGTAGGTCATGCTCAGGGTAGGGTATATACCTGAATTAGAGGCTTTATATTTGTTGTGGTTCAGTACCGACTGATGGTATGCAAGCTTAATTGTAGGGTCTTCAGCCATTACAATGTCAGTAAGGTCTTTTTGGGTACTAAAGCTTAACTTTTGTATAATTTCCATCGAGTCTGTAATTGAAAGACCCAACAAAGATTTTAATGAATTTCTTGATGTTCTCAATTGATAAAAGGCAGTAATTGCTGTTTGTTTTGCTCGTTCACTGTTTAGTAAAGCTATATCCTTGTTAGGAAGGCTTGCTGTTCCTTCCTCAAACTTGTTATTCACAGATATATATATCGAATCTGCCACATCTGCACTTCTTTGTGCAAGTTTCAGCGCTTCCTCGTTCAAAAGGTAGGCATAATATTGTGCAGCTATCTGCTGGTAAATGTTTTTCTTGGTGTTAGCTACTGCTACTTTGTTTATTTCTTCTGTTTCTTTGGCTATTCTGGTATTGTGCCACGATTGTAAATTCACTAAATCTAATTGAGCAGTAAAACCTACATTGTAAATATATTTTTGCCCAAACTGCACTGGGGTATACACACCTTCTGGTGCACCGAATATAACTGCGGGCAACAATGTGGTTTGCAGGGAAGTGTTATTTGTGAAGGTGCCATTCGCATTTATGTCAGGCATAAGGTCCATGTAAGCTTGTTTTCTACCTGCTATTGCTTTCTTACTCTCTATTTCGCTATTGGTAATCGATACGTTGTGCTTATCGGCATATAGCCATGCCTCTTCCAGATTACTAAATCGGGTCTGTGCATTTGTGCTAGTGGCAAATGCCGTCAAAACAGTAAACAGAGCATATACTTTGCATCTCATTTTTTCTCTTTTCAGTGGTGCTATTTAGTTATAGTTTATTTTTTTTCATATTTATTTCTTATTGCTAAGCATCATTGATATCCATTTAGGTATCATTATTTTCCGTTCTTCCATAAGTTGTTGATATGAATCAGTCGATAAATTTGATTTGGCTCTAACAATAGGGGCCGCAGCAAATGGGAACACAGTCATGGATATTGTATTCAGTATAATATGCAAAGGCTGTATCGTTATTTCTTTTTCGTTTACCAATTCCTTCCATTGTTTTACTATATATAATTCTTCCATTTCACCATCCATACCTATTCTACTCAAAAAAATATCAGGACTAGTGTGTGCTTCATTCAATATGAAAAATGGAATGCTTGGGTTGCTAAGTAACATATCAATGTAGTGATGTACGAGTTGCTCTATTTTCTGATCTAATGTTGTTTCTGGGTTGTTCAGTAGTTCCTTAACGTTACTAGCAAACAACTGACAAATCTCGAGCATCACTATGTTAAACAAGTTTTCTTTACTCCTGAAGTAGTAATTGATTAGTGCCAAATTAAGACCACTTTCCTCTGCAATATCTCTAGTACGTGTTGCGGCGTACCCCTTGCGCATGAACACAGTTCTTGCAGCAAGTTTAATTTTTTCTTCAGTAGAAATAGTTGAATCTGACGACGGCAACAAAAGTAATTTGAGGTATAAAAGTACAACTGATTTCAAGATTTAAACAATGATTTTAATCATCCGATTAAAACTTGCTGCGCGGTCAGTATTTCAAACGCCAATTCGGAGTAGTAGAACATTCGTCAAGTATGCTGGATTATGAAAGAGTAGGTAATCCTAAAGTCATAATCGACGCCTAATGAAATGTTATTTTTTAGAACAAAATATTTATCTTTGGCTATCTACTAATGCTAAACCATTTATAACAAATGTTCAAGAAACTAATACTGAAAAGTATTGCCGCTGTTCTTATGTTTCAGGCTATGCCAGCCATGGCCAAAGAACTCACTCCTGTCGAAGCATTTATTTACCGTACAAAAAGCACCACTACATTTGCAAACGTTAGCGATATATGGACTGCTGATAACAATTTCGACAAGTCTGACTTACTGAAAAATGTAAAAAAAGCACAACCTCTTACTATTGATTATTTGAGGCTTGCTTTTTTTATGCAGCAAAAAACTACTGCAATTAGTCTGGTCCTTCCTGGTGCTGACGGTAAAACTTACACTGTAGAATTGGCTCGTTACGACTTTCTGACCAATGATTTTGAGGTGCATGAAATGGGCGAAAATAACACTGATAAGTTGGTGTCATATACTCCTGGCTTGTACTATCGTGGTATAGTTAAAGGTATAGCTGGGTCTGTTGCTGCTTTTTCTTTTTTCAACAATGAGGTGTATGGCGTGTTTTCTATACCAGGTGAGGGCAACTATGTTGTAACGCCTAATACTATGGTAGGTAAGGCATATGATTACAACAAACACTATTTGTTATATAACGATGCTGACCTCACTCTAGGCGATCAGCACCCAAAATGTGCAACTGATGAGCTAGATAAGTTTCAACCAGTAACTGCTGCTAAAACTACAACCACGCAGAACAACAAAGTTTACAATAATTGTAAAGAGGTTCGTATGTTTTACACTGCCGACTTTGCAATGTATCAGAGAAAAGGAAATAGCGTTACTAACTGTACCAACTACATTACGTCTTTGTTTAATAACCAAAGTACACTTTATAAAAATGAGGGAGTACCGTTGATGCTAAAGTATGTACAAGTCAATTCTGCTACTGATCCCTACCAAACACTGCCAAACGTTTCTTCTCGTTGGCTCACTAAGTTTGGTTGGGTAACTCAGAATGTAATGCATGGTTGCGACCTGGCTATGTTGCTTACCACCAAAAATGGTTATATGGGTGGTATAGCTTGGTTAGGTGTTTTGTGTCGTTCTTATTATGCACCAGATACGGTAGGTCCGTATTCTTTTTGCAATATTGATAATACAACTAGTCTGACTACACCTTCATTCCCTACATACAGTTGGGATGTATCTGCATCTACTCACGAAATTGGACACAATTTAGGTTCTCCGCACACACACAGATGCTGCTGGAATCCTCCTTCTCGCACTACTGCAATTGATGGTTGTGCAACTATAGAAGGCAGCTGTCCTGACCCCGGTAATCCGTCTTCTACTGTCAAGGGTACTATTATGAGTTATTGCCATTTGGTGTCTGGTGTGGGTATCAATTTTACTAATGGTTTTGGTCCTCAGCCTGGCGATACTATTCGTTATCACATTGCTAGTACTGGTACTTCTTGTGGCAACATGTACAATCCAGATGCGCCTATAGCCATAGCTAACAAAACTATAACTGCTAATAAAGAATGTACTGACCCCAATAGCGGCATTACTTATTTTTGGAAAGATAACAACACTGCTGCTCACACTGACGACACACTGGTGTTGATGATTAAGAAAAACGGCAATAATATAGGTTCGCTAAATGATACTGCTTTCTCTGTGAAAGCAGGTACTATTGTGAATTATGGTAGCGGTAGGGCAGATACTATTTCTTTCCCCGCTGGTACTGCAGGTGTAGGCGCAGGCAATAACAACTATGCTATGCGCAGATATTGGAGTGTGAAACCTTCTGGTACAGGCACTTATACTACTCCTGTAGATGTGATGTTCCCATTCCTTACTGCTGATACTACTGATGTTAATGGTAGTGTACCTGGTACTGCGGCTCCTTTATCTAGCTACAGACTATACAGAGTTAACAGCCCTATTGACCCGAATCCGGCTAATAACTTTACCTCTGCAACCGCAGCTAATTTCTCGATATATACATTTGGCAGTAGCCCAAGTGCTACCAATTGGGTACTTACTACTGCTACTAGTGGTGCTAAATTTGCTTATTTCAAGACTACTAACCTTAAGAGCGGTGGTGGTGCCTTTTACCCTTACGGGCTTGCTTCTGTAGGTAGTTTTAACGATGAAGCTGGTATAGAGATATATCCTAATCCTACAAGCAATGAGTGGTATATATCGCTGAAAGAAAGCAATGGTGAGCAGGTGAGCTTCCAGCTGTTTTCTGCTGACGGTAGAATGTCTCAAACACAGCTATTGCAGACTGGTGCTGTAAACACAATAAATGCAGCTAATTTGCCAGCGGGTGTTTACTTCTACCGTATCATCAATGGTGGTCAGGTGTATACTGGCAATCTGATGAAGAACTAAGTTTGATTTTATCTTATTGGTTTATAAAGTATAATGGCTGCGATATCGCAGCCATTATACTTTATAGTAACTGCTACAATTGATTGTCTTATTGTAGCTTCATATTTGTTGTAGTTTAGAATTCAGCATTTTTGGGGGTGCGTGGGAATGGTATTACGTCGCGAATATTTGTCATACCTGTGACGAATAATACTATGCGCTCAAAGCCCAAACCAAAGCCAGCATGTGGCACTGTGCCGAATCGGCGGGTATCGAGATACCAATACATTTCTTCGGTAGGTATGTGCATTTCTTGCATGCGCTGCTCTAGTTTGTCCAGTCTTTCTTCTCTTTGAGAGCCACCTACTATCTCACCTATGCCTGGGGCTAATATGTCCATGGCAGCTACTGTTTTACCGTCGTCGTTCATACGCATATAAAAAGACTTAATGTCTTTGGGGTATGCGGTTACTATTACAGGTTTTTTAAAGTGTTTTTCTACCAGGTATCTTTCGTGCTCGCTTTGTAGGTCTGCACCCCATTTTATTTCGTACTGGAACTTCTTTTTCTTGTAAGCAGGTGAATCTAGCAATATGTCGATAGCCTGAGTGTAGGTGATACGCTCAAATTTGTTGTTCATCACAAACTCCAACTTCTCTATGAGGCCCAGTTCACTGCGCTCATTCATAGGTTTTTGTTTCTCTTCTTCGGCTAGTCGCTGTGCCAAAAAGTCAAGATCTTCTTTGTTGTGCTCTAGTGCATATCCTATTATGTACCTGATGAAGTCTTCGGCAAGGTCCATATTGTCAAATATGTCATTGAACGCTACTTCTGGTTCTATCATCCAAAACTCTGCCAGATGGCGCGCTGTATTAGAGTTTTCTGCTCTGAATGTAGGTCCGAAGGTGTAGACCTCGCTAAAAGCCATAGCACCTAGCTCAGCTTCCAGTTGACCGCTTACGGTGAGGTTGGTGCTACGGCCAAAGAAGTCTTCTTTGAAGTTGACCGTACCATCTTCGTTGCGGGGTGTTTTGTCGAAGGGTAGGGTAGTTACTCTGAACATTTCGCCAGCGCCCTCAGCGTCGGATGCTGTGACGATGGGGGTGTGCATGTACACAAATCCACGGTCGTTGAAGAACTTGTGTATGGCATAAGCGAGGGTGTGGCGTACTCTGAATATTGCCCCAAAAGTATTGGTGCGGAAGCGTAAGTGCGCTATTTCTCTTAGGTACTCTAAGCTAGGACGGTTTTTGAGTTGCAGTGGAAATTTCTCAGGATCGCACTCACCTAGTATGGTGATGCTGTCTGCTTTTACTTCTACCCGCTGTCCTTTGCCTTGCGATGCGATAACGGTACCATCTACACTGATAGATGCGCCATTAGTGATGCTTTTCAGTATTTTTTCGTCTGTATCCAGCCCTATTACTACTTGTATATTTCCCAGACATGAGCCGTCGTTGAGGGCTATAAACTGATTGTTTCGGAATGAGCGTACCCATCCTTTTACGTTCACTTTGTAGTCGGCATCTTCTCTGTTTAGTATCTCTTTTATTTTTGTACGCATATCTGTTTTGTGTTCCTTTTGTAAGGTTATTGTGACTGTGCGAAATTAAAGCGCATTGTGGTAATGAGGTAATTTTATTTTGAGGACTTGGGCAATATTCGAGTGGTTATTTGGTAAAGAATAGATATTTGACGGATACCAACATCAGGAATGCACCAAATACTTTTTTTATGATGTTTTCGGGTAGCCCTAGTGCAAATTTGCTGCCTAAGAAACTACCAGCTACAAATGCTACAATGAGCACTCCGGCTACTTTAAGGTCTACATATCCGGCTTTGTAATAATTAATGACGGCAAAGATGCCTACAGGGGGTAGTAATAATGCTAGCGAGGTGCCTTGTGCCATTTTCTGATTCATGAGTAGTAGAAAGACCAATGCTGGTACTATTACTATACCGCCTCCTATACCTATGACACTACTGAGTAGCCCAGCAAAAAGACCTATGCCTATTAGTATAAAAATGGTTGTTGTGCTCATGACCGTGTATTGTATGGTGTGGTACTAAAGTAGTGTTTGTAAACAGTTTTGCCAATTTTTTGATTTGATATTAAATCTGATGTTCATTTCTGTAGCCGTCGCTAAAAAGCTATGGCTACTGATAAGTTTTGCCGGTTATTTGCCGGTGTTTTCATGTGTTTTGGCACTTAAGTTGTTGATTATCAATACTATTCATTTTTCCGGTATGTAGGCATTTGCCGGGTGGGTTTGTTTGTCTGAACCACTGATTTATCTGATTCTTTTGATTCACATGATTTGGGTTGATATGCTGGTGCGCTGTGGTCATATTTGGTTTATTGTTTATTTCTGTAGCCGTCGCTAAAAAGCTATGGCTACTGATAAGTTTTGCCGGTTTTTTGCCGGTGTTTTCATGTGTTTTGGCACTTAAGTCGTTGATTATCAATACTATTCACTTTTCCGATAGCCTTCGCATAAAGCTATGGCTACTAAAAGGTAAGCATGCAATTGCCGGTTGGGCGTTTGTCTGAACCACTGATTTATCTGATTCTTTTGATTCACATGAAGTGGGTTGATATGCTGGTGTGCTGTAGTCATATTTGGTTTAATGTTTATTTCTAGTTTTGCCGGTTTGTTTCCGGTGTTTTCATGTGTTTTTGGGGTTAACTCATTGATTATCAATACTATTCACTTTTCCGGTTTGTAGGCATTTTCCGGTAGTTTTTGTGGTGGGGTGCGGTACACACTGGGGAGTGTGGGGTGCTGTGGCAAGGTTTGCTGTGATGCTTTGGGAAATTGTATACTGACATAATGATAGTGGGGTTTATAGGGTAATGGATAAATAGATTACGCTCTACTGATGCCGCAAAAAGTGCGCCAACTTATGACAAAACAGGTGTGGCAGGGATTAAGATATCCACATTTTGGGATGTGGATTTTACGCAAGTGGAAAACACTTGTCGATAGTTACACACAAGTAAAAAACACTTGCGCCACATGGTTAGTATCCACAGAATTTCGAAAAAAATTTGGTTGATAATTAAACTTTGAACACACACTCTTCTACGTTCGGGGCAATGAGGGGCTAGACTCATTAATTTTAAAAATGTCAAACCAACCTACATTTAACCCGATAAAAGGGGGGCTATCTCAAAATCGAGATAGCCCCTTTAATACTTTCACATTAAGTCAATAAACAAATTATCGTTTGAAGAATAATGTATGCCTACTGCTGGTATACCAGTCTCACCATTTTGCTGCTACCGCCTGCACCATTAAAGCGTAACATGTAGACGCCACTGGCGATTCCTGAAGGTAATGAGATACTTGTAGTACCTGCTTTTGCTTCGTACTTTTCTAGAAGTTTGCCGTCTATTGTATAGATTTCTACCTTGCCCAGTATGCTGGTGGTAAGATTGATAGCACCGGTAGTTGGGTTTGGAGATACGCTGAATACATTGTTGCCATCAGTATCTTCTGTAGCGCCCGGACGAGCACCGCATATGGTCACAGTTACCTGTGTTACACTAATACATCCTGCGGCTTTGGTATACGTGATGTTAGCTGTACCTGTGTTTATACCTGTAACCAAACCACTACTAAAGTTTACAGTGGCTTTAGTAGTGTTGCTGCTGCTCCATGTACCTGC
>JAIXSZ010000082.1 GCA_027484425.1 Sphingobacteriales bacterium | reverse complement strand
GCAAATACCAGCATTGCCAGTAATGCTAGCAGGTAGCGGATTAACTGTTACCACTGCTGTTTGGATGCAAGAAGCTGACGATGTATAGGTAATAGTAGTAGTTCCTGCATTGATGCCAACAACATCGCCAGTAGCGGCATCGATAGTAGCAATAGAAGGTGTGCTGCTGCTCCATGTACCACCAGTATGTGCTATGCTGAGGGCTATAGATTCGCCCACGCATACACTAAATATCCCTGTAATGGCAGAGGTAACAGTTGGATTTATTGTAACCTCGGTAGTGGTGTAACAGCCGGTAGGTAGCGTATAAGTAATAGTAGCAGTACCAAGAGATTCGCCATATATTAGTCCGCTTGTAGACGGTGTGGATGCTATTAGCGTATCGCTACTGTTCCATGTGCCTCCCGTTGTAGCACTACTGAGTAAAGAAGTATTTGTTGTGCAAATAGTAGTATTGCCAGTGATGCTAGCAGGTAGCGGTAGTACCGTTACTATTGTAGTTGCCGTACAAGAGTTTGCTGCCGTGTAAGTCATGATAGCCGTACCAGCACTTACACCTGACACATCACCTGTAAAACTGTCTATAGTAGCTACAATACTATTCCCTGACGTCCAAATACCACCATAACTAGTGCTATTACCAAGCCAAGTTGTAGCATTGCTGCATAACGTGGCAGTTCCATAATTAGCACCTATACTCTCATGAATTGTCATATAAGAAAAGGCTACACATCCATTTGTGTCAGTATAATAAATACCTGCATATCCCGGAGACACACCTGTAACTAAACCTGAAGAAGCTACTGTGGCATACATCGTTTCATAGGTAAGCCAAGTTCCTCCAATAGTGCTGGAAGACAGTAACGTACTTGCACCCTGACATACGTCCGAAACACCACTGATGACAGGATTATCATTCACTGTAACAATATGTGTTGTATTACAACCACCATATCCCGCAGAGGTTATAACACTTGTACCTGCCGATAAACCAGTTACCATTCCCGTTGCATCTACAGTTGCTACACTGGTATTTGAAGAATACCAATCTCCTGTATATGATGTAGTGGAAAGCATGATGGATGTACCCAAACAAACATTTGTGGCTCCAGATATAACGGGCAAAGCATTTATGGTGACTGTAGCTGTGGCAGCACAACCAGTTGTAGTCGTGTAAGTAATTGTTGCCTCTCTTATAGGCATTGAGAAAGTAGTATCTATCGGTCCTGTAACTAATCCACCACTTCCTATTGAGGCTACTGTAGGCATGTCTACACTCCAAGTACCACCAGAAGTTGTAGAGGACAAAAGGCTACTTTCACCTTCACATAACGATAGATCTCCAGTTATTGGTGCTACAGCAGGATTTACGGTTATAATAGTCACAGTGCTGCAACCAGTGTAAACATTATAGGTTATAGTAGTAGTGCCAATGCTTTGTGAAGTTAGCAAACCGTTAGTATCACCTATACTTGCAACAGTGGTGTCGCTACTTACCCATGTACCACCTGGTGCTGTGTGCATTAAAAATGCAGTACTTCCCATACATACAGGTGCAGAAGTCATGATTCCTGATGTTGGAGACACGACTGTGACACGTATAGTAATAGTATCATGTTCTATGCCATCAAAAACATCCATAACAAAAGAATCTACACCAGTGTAAGAACTATCGGCTACATAACTGAGCCCAGATGGAATAACAATTCCCGAATTGGTGCTTGCAGTAATAGAGGCTGTCAATGTACCATGGATTGGTGTGGTAATAGGGGTCCATGCTAACACATTGGAGGAATCTGCATCGTTTACTGCTAGTAGTGTATCCAGAGCAAATGTAGCACCCTGGGTACAAGTAGCCAATGAAACAAAAGCCCCTGATACAAAGGAAGGTGGGTAATTTACAAATTGCATCTTACGAATCACATTGGTGTTAATGTCAGCTACGTACACAACACCACTATCGGTTACCTCAACACGCCTTGCCATACTAAACTGTGCATTTCGTGCAAATCCATTGTCTCCGGAATATCCAGGAAACGAATAACCAGGTGATGAATACATACCCCCGATTCTAGTAATTATTCCTGAAGTATTGACCATACGAACTAAAGAACCATCTACAATAAATAAGTTGCCCATATGGTCTGTGGCAATGTCATTTATTAAACTAAATCTTGCGTTCGTTGCCGGACCATCGTCGCCCGACATAATAAACGGCCCAACAGGATTATGAGGAACTCCATCTCCTGCATAAGTAGTAAAAATGCCTGAATTATTCACCTTCAAAATTCTCATCTGCATAGGACATGCAATAAATAAGTTTCCTGTTTTATCAACAGCTATTGAAGAGTTGTGATCAATACCTGTAGCTGTGGCTGGTAGGCCATCGCTGCTGTAAATATTGGTACCGTTTCCAGCTACTGTGGTAATGATGCCAAATGTGTCTATTTTTCTGATTCTGTAATTAAGCCTATCCTGAAAATAAAGATTACCTATATCGTCAGTAACTAAGCTACTAGGTGTATTTAGCAAAGCTGTTGAGGCAGAGCCACCATCTCCACTGAAGCCAGATGTATTCAATACACCTGCTACATGATTAACATTGCCTGATGCATCTATTTTTCTGATTGTGTGGGTTAGGCTTTCACATATAAATATATTACCACGTTTATCTGCAACTATGTTATATACAATAGAAAACCGAGCGCTTAATGCAGATCCACCATTACCACTGTACCCTGCCGTGCCCGACCCTGCGATGAGATTCACTATTCCGTTTGTGTCAATTTTACGAACACCATTAAGACCGGCTTGCAGCAAATACAGATTACCGACAGTGTCTGAACAAATATCGTATATTGTTGATAGAGGAGTGGATGTTGCAGGTACTCCATCAGTTGTAGCTCCACCCACCCCCGTGCCTGCAACTGTAGTAATAAAATAGGTTTGCGCGTTGACCGAAATGGAAACCCAAAAAACAGCTAATAATAAAATGGTCTTTTTCATATCCTGATATTTATTGCAAAAATGTGCTCCGCCAGATATTTATATGTCGTTGTTTTACGAAACACGTTTTTGGCTTTACGAAACCATGTTTAAGGCACACGAAATTTTTTTGGATAATTTGATTTTGATGATAAGAGAGGATAAAAAAGAAAGCAGTCTGTTTTGAGGCAGACTGCTTTGGTGGGATATCACCTAGTAAAGGTGTTTCAAAGTGATAGGTAATTTCTGGATTTATTATCTGTTGATAATAAGCTTAGAAGAAGTCGAGTAACCATTATTGTCATTAGTTTTCATAATGTAAACACCATTTGCAAGTTGCGCAGTGTTTATTCATATTTCATAAAATTTTGTGGTAAATGCTCACTATGAGCGTTAACTACTAAACTTCTGTTTCGATATCTTGAAGTAAAGTGACTATACTTACTTGTAGAATGATGGTGATTTTTTCATCTTTGGATGTGTTAATTGTTCGGTGCAAAGATGTTGTGATGCGCATCTGTATTGTTGGTGTGTTTTACGAAACAGACTTATGGCTTTACGAATAGCCAGAAATCCAACATAAACGTGATTTTGTGGGTATTATGGGGTATTTATTACTAAAAAACGCTTGTTAACATGCTATTAAGACGGTTTATGTGCTAAAAACGGGGTTTTATATGTCAAAACAGGGTGTTGGTAAAATGGATGGGACTTCGTGCAGTATAGAATTATCTTTGCAGCGGGTTAATATACATGATTGCATTTATTCGATTTCTATTGGTAGTACTGCTGTGCATAACAGGTAATATGTTGTGTGCGCAGCAACCCTATTATTTGTCGGTAAACAGGCAAAATGGTTTACCATCTGATGTTGTGTACGATGTACATCAGGATAAGAAGGGGTTTATGTGGTTTGCCACAGAGGCTGGTTTGTGTAGGTATAATGGAGTAGATTTTGTTTCATTTAGGGTAGATAAACAATCTTCTTTATCTGGCAGTTGTATCAAAGAAGATAGATTTGGGAGGATCTGGTATGAGAATTTTGATGGTTTTCTGTATTATGTTGATAGTGGCAAGATGAAACATTTTAAACCACATGCTCCTTATTTTTATAAACATTTCAGTATATGCGATAGTTTTCTTTTTGCATGCAGTAAGAACAGAGTAGATGTCTATGATATTTCGACATTGCAATTATTGAAAATAATCACATTACCTGAGGACAAACTGAACAACAGCATAGGGTTTAAATCAACCTTTTATTTGGTTTGTGAAGAGCATATATACAAGATAGATGAGCAATTAAAATTAAGTAGTACATTTATTCCTTATAAAGAACTTGATATAACAAAAGAGTCAGGTATAATTTGGAATTTTTGTGTTTCGGATGACAGATTGTTTATGATTTCTCGGTCTGGTGCAGATGAACACCTACAGGTTTACGACAAAGACTTGCGATTGGTGGGTTTGCACAAAATAGACCATCCTGGTTTCATTCAAACTATGTCACATGTTGCTGGCAATTTGTATCTCAATTCTTCATCAGGGAGTTTTTCCTTGTCCGATAAGCCCAAAGGAGGAGATATTCTCCTCAGGTATTTTAAAGGGAAAAGTGTGTCACAAGTATATATAGATCGTCAAAATAATTATTGGTTTACAACTATAGGCGAAGGGGTTTTTATTGTACCTAACATCAAGAATACAATTTATAGTTTTGAAGGGCATGTGCCTAGCAGAATGAGTACAGGAAAGGATGGGTTTTATATTGGCACTAAGAATGGAACATTACTTAAAGTTGGGCATGGCATGCAAGGAGCATTTCCTGTTCATGAAACAAATGGGGAAAGTGCGATATATAATTTATATTCAGATGATGATAACGTAATTTATTCCTCTGCGGGTGTTACTTTTTTGCCTAGTCATAATCAGTCAAAAGCTTTTAGTTTAGGACTGGCAATAAAAGATGTAGTAAATGTAGATGATAAGTATTATGCTTTTGCATCTAGCGGATCGTGCGGGTTATTTCTAAAAAATAATACTTCAAAAACTATATCTGTATGGGATTCGTTTTTTATCGCCAATGCTGATAAAATAAATAGTTCAACAGCTGTGTTTTTGAATTACACAAATGCTAGGTCTGTAGCCTATTCTGCTAGTACAGGGCGCATTTTTTCTGCCACAAACAGGGGACTGCTATCATTGGGTAAGGATAGAGTGATAGAGTTTACACATAATGGAGAGCGTGTGTATGTTTCTAAGTTATATACCTATGAAAACATGCTCTATATTCTAAACACAATGGGAAAGGTATGGAGGGTAAGTTTATCTGATAATGGTAAGAAGGCTGATAAATGGTTTGAACTACCAATTAATGATGTAGTCATGATGAAGAGATTTGGTGATGAGTTGTATTTCGTAAACAACACTAGTATTTATTCACTTTCATTAAATAGTGGACTATTACAAAAGCTGCATTTTGATATTGGGCTGGAAGGGGTAAATGATATTTGTAAGGCGGATAGTATGCTGTATATGGTTAAAAATACAGGGATAATATCTGTCCATTTAAATGATAACGCAATAAAACGTAACAAAGCTATTTTACATTTAGATGGTGTTTTTGTGAATAATGAACTTGTAGAGGAGATGTCAATAACCTCTTTGCCATTTTATAAAAACAACATTTCAATCAGCTTTTCCGTATTAGATTTTGGGGTTGCACACGCCGAATCATTGTTTTATAAACTGAATAATGACGTATGGAAAGTAGTACCTAATAATTCTCGTTTATTACAGTTTCCTGCTTTATCTGCTGGTGAATACACAATTACTTTTCGCCTAGGTGAAGATAGGATTGTGAAGAAAATAAGTTTCTCTATAAAACCTGCATTTTGGCAACAATGGTGGTTTTATTTAGGATGTCTATTATTGCTTTCGGGTTCGGTTTTGGGTTACTACCGCTGGCAAATTAGGTTGAGGATTAGAAAACTAGAGGTGCAAAAAGAAAAGATGCAATTAGAACAAGATTTGGGCAAATCTAAGCTTACCTCTATTAGAGCGCAGATGAATCCACATTTTTTTTACAATGCACTAAATACCATTCAGGCATATATATTTATGAATGACAAAGCTAAGGCAAGTAGTTACTTGGCTAAGTTTTCTAGACTCACAAGGATCATTTTACAAATGTCTGAGGCTGAGACGGTTTCATTAACAGAAGAAACAGAAACAATGAAATTATATCTAGAGTTGGAAAAAATGCGATTTGATTCAGATTTTGATTATCACATTCAGTATATAGGCATTGAGAACAAAGATACAATTGAGATTCCGTCCATGATCATTCAGCCTTATGTAGAGAATGCTATTAAGCACGGTCTTTTGCATAAAGTAGGAGAAAAAATATTGAACATTATATTTGAGCAAATTGGTAAACAGCTCTTGGTCACTGTTGATGATAACGGGGTAGGCAGAAAAAAATCGGGAGAATTAAACAAGATCAAATCTGAAAAATTTAAATCATTTTCCACATCTGCTAACGAAAAGCGATTAGAATTACTGAATAAAGGAAAGTCTCAGAAAATAATAGTTACAACATCCGACAAAAATAATTTAAACGGTTTACCTACCGGTACTACCATAACACTAAGCATACCACTCTGAATATGTATAAAGCTATAATTATAGATGACGAAGAAATGGCTAGATCCTTGCTCAAAGAAATGATAAATGAGTACACACCATCAATAATTGTTACTGAGGTGTGTAAGGATTTACCATCTGGCGTAAAGGCAATAAGAAAGCATAAACCTGATATTGTATTTCTGGATATAGAAATGCCCGGTCATAGTGGGCTAGAGTTGCTTGATTTTTTTAATGAAGATGAGGTGAGTTTTTCAATAATATTTGTTACTGCATATAATGAATATGCGATACATGCATTTAAGATGTCTGCTATTTATTACTTGCTCAAGCCTGTAGAAGCTGATGATTTAAAAGATGCTATATCCGTGTTTGAAAAAAATAAAATAAAACAAAACTATACAGTACTTAAGGATAATCTCACTGGTAATGGAAGTCAGAAAATAGGATTAACTACACTTAATTCTATATCTTTCGTAGAGACGTCTGAAATACTGTTTTTTGAAGCGGAAGGTGCTTATACAAAAGTAATGTTGAAAACTGGAAAACCAGTCATGGTAAGTAAAGGGCTGAAAAATTTCGAGAATATGCTGTCTCAGAATGCTGATTTCTTCAGGTGCCACAAGTCTTATATAGTCAACATAAGACACATAACAGACTACCTAAAGGTAAATGGTGGGTCGTTAATGATAGATAGGACCTATGAAATATCAGTTTCCCCAGATAAATTGGATTCTTTATTAAAATTGACTGGTAAGTTTTTATAGTTTTCCATTAGAGAAAATACGTCTTCATTGTGAGGGCAAAGTAGAAAAATTAGGCATCTCCAAATTCATTTTGAAGTTGTTTGCTGGTTTTGGTGCTTCCATCATGGCTCCAGCCCGGAGGCATTAACAGGTATTTTATTTTCGTGAGGAAGGATATATTTCTTTTCCAATCTTTGGCTATTTCTTGCCACTCATGAGTGATAATTTTAATAGGGTGGTGGGGAGATTCAAGTGGTTTTGTAATACCGTATTTTGGTTTATTATCAAGTTCTTCGGCAGCAAAAGTTCCAAATATCCTATCCCATATTATCAGCACCATTCCCATATTCTTATCAAGGTAGGCTATGTTACTGGCATGGTGTACTCTGTGATGTGAGGGGGTAACAAATATGTATTCTATAATTGCAGGGAACTTATAAATGTACTGTGTGTGTACAAGTATACCGTAAATCTGGGTAAGCGAGAACATAAATATTACATCTATTGGCTTAAACCCGATAAGCACCAAGGGAATAAAATAGAAGTATTTGTATACTGGCATAAGGACAGACGACCTAAACCCTGTAGAAAGATTATACTCGGGAGAAGAATGATGGGTGACATGCACAGCCCAAAATAATCTGCAACTATGATCTACATAATGTTCTAACCAAAACAAAAAATCTTCTGCAAGTAACAGTACAAACCAGTATAAAAATGGATGCCAGTGGATTTGTAAGTGAAATTGAAATGCGTAATTGAGAACAGATAATCCTATAAGAAACCGTAATAGTATGTCTATGCCAGCATTCATAAAGTTGAGGTACAGGTTCATGAGTGTTTCCTTTATGCTGTAATAATTTGTTTTTCTATAATTACTAAGCAATACCTCTGCTCCTATCAAAACTGTGTAAAAAGGTACAGAATACAGTTGTAGTATTTGTTCGTTAAAACTGCTCATAGGCAAACACAATATTTAATAGCTCAAAAAAAACTCATGCAGTAAACGGCTGCATGAGTTAAAGAAAAAAATCACATCAACATTTATTGAGTGATTTATAAATAGCTATGCAGTAGTTATACAGTCATAATGTCTTTTTCTTTGTCTTTGCACAGTTGGTCTACTAGGGTTATATGCTTGTCTGTGATACCCTGAATTCTATTTTCGCCTTCTTTTGCAATATCCTCGCTCAATCCATCTTTTTGTAGTTTTTTTACATGCTCTATAGCATCTCTTCTCAGGTTGCGGAGGGCAATTTTAGCTTGTTCACCTTCTCCATTTGCTCTTTTTACAAATTCTTTTCTGCGTTCTTCGGTCAGCGGTGGCAGAAACAGACGTATATAGTTGCCGTCATTTTGGGGATTTAGCCCTATGTTAGACGCAATGATTGCCCGCTCAATAGGGGCTATCATATTTCGTTCCCAGGGTTGTAATGATATTGTACGAGCATCAGGAATTGTGATGTTAGCAACTTGATTGATAGGGGTTGGATTGCCGTAATAATCTACAAAAATACCATCTACTATTTGTACAGTAGCTTTTCCGGCCCTTATTTTGCTCAGTTCAGATTCCAAATGCGCTATTGCCTTTTTCATTTGCGCAGATAATTCGCTAATTATATTTTCCATTGAGTCAGATGTGTGTTTTTTATAGAGGGTGCAAATGTAAAAAATGTTCGGGAACAATGATTTGAAATGCTCTTATTATTTCATTTTTGCTTTTTAGTACTTTTTTGTTGTCTATTACCTTCTTTTCAACGTATATGTTTTAACTGATACAGAACTCATCTATCGCGTCATAGCTTATATCGCACGCATGTTGTTTGGTGAAACTATCCCTTAGTCGTATTTTTGTGGAAAATAGATAGTTAATGGAAACAATGGTAAGTGCACCGATAAAACTGACAAACAATGCAATAGCTGAAATCAAAAGACTGATGGGAGAAGCAAATTTCATAGATGGTCAGCATTTACGTATAGGTGTAAAAGGCGGTGGTTGCTCTGGTTTAAGTTATGTTTTGGGTTTTGACGCCATAGAGGCCGACGATCAAGTTTATGACATGGACGGCATTCCAGTGGTGATGAAAGATGCTCATGGTATTTATTTGCTGGGCATGGAAGTTGATTATTCAGACGGTCTTAACGCTCGTGGTTTTGTGTTTAACAACCCCAATGCTAGTAGTTCATGTGGCTGTGGTAGCTCGTTTGCTGTTTAGATTGTTTTGTTCACCGTCTACATCCAAAGCTATTACTTGAAAATTTTATCATGTCATTTAGTAAAACACAGGCAGAAGAGATTGTTGAAGATTTTGAAGACCTAAAGGATACTGAGTTTTCTGTGCATGGTAGCACCTATATAATAGAAGACGTTCTAGTTGTTCCTTTTGACACGGAGTCATTCAGTTCTTTTTTCAAACGCTATCAAATCACTCGAAATGCAGTTGAATTAATAGCTGTGTATGATGCTGAAGCGTTTGATGTGATAATAGTTGTATCACCAATTCTTGACGAGGCATCTCTTTCTTACTTTACCATAAGGCAATATGTTTCAGATCTGGGAGTGGGTTACAATTTTCCCGTATAGATTGGTATGCTTTCAAGTTCGTTGAAAACATATTTGCCCCATTCATTACTTTTCTATCATTGTCCTTTTACATCGGCTCGGGGTCAGCTACTGCGTTATATGTAGCGAACATCTACCTTTTGCAGTAAGGTGCTTGGTATTTTGATACCTATATAGCTTTGTTTGCGTTCTTTTTATTAAAAATACTGCTAAACATTTTGTCGCTGTTGTTTAGAAACATATCTTTGCCGCCCACCGAAATTGAAGGCGGTATTTTAAGTTCTTTGTTTATCATATCAAGTAGTTAAATAACTATAAAGAAACTTTGAGTTTTTGTTTGGTTCTTTGAGAAAGCTTTTCTACTTTTGCACTCCCAATCGAGAAACTGGGTGATGCAAAAGTTCTTTAAAAGCCCTGTGGTAGCCGGATACAGACTGAGAGATTCTGAGAAAGTTTCTTAAAATAAGTTTGGTGGTTTGAAAAATATCTTCTACCTTTGCACTCCCTTACGGAATGAGGGTAAGGAAAAGGAAACGAAAGGGTAACGAAGTAATAAAGTTAAGTTCTTAAAATAGTAACAGTGAGTGCGCCGGTTGAAGGCTG
>JAIXSZ010000034.1 GCA_027484425.1 Sphingobacteriales bacterium | reverse complement strand
TCAAAGCATTCAGAGCAACGTCAAGAGGGGTAAGGGATATCAATTTCTTCCTATTCAGGGTAGCTAATATCTATGCCTAATATTTTTCATCCCCCAACTATTCAACTTGATCCCCTTTCTTACAATAAGTCGTTTTCTGCTACTGCTTTTTTTAGCTGGTCAGACCAAAATGGTACACCTTCAAAATATTTTAGGCAATCTGATAATGTTTTCAGTGCTTCGAGCTGAGGCAAAATAATTTCTTCAAAATCTTTTTTGAACTCGAATGCGAAATCATTCACTGCGGTTGATGAATTAATAAAGTACCCGTTATGATTGCGAAACTGATGAGTTTTTCTGTCTGCCGGCAAATACGCACCTTCTCTTAGATAAACGGTCATGTCCTGAACAGTAGGTCGTTTCTTTAGTGTATCATTAAGCGTTTTCGCGAGTGCAATTCCAATATTAAAGCAAAAATCGACTGATTCTTTGCTGTTCCAGGAATAATTTTGGAGATTAGCAACAATAAAAAAATCTCCCTTTTCCTTCCACCAGGTTTGTCCATTTATACAATAGTCATGCTTTTTAAGCAATGGCTTTAAGTATTCTTTAATGAATTCTAACTGTTTCTCTTTTGCGGTCATCTTGTAAACAAAAGTAATTATTCGACTCGTTATGACGTATCTTGTCGGTGTTTGGATTTACAGGTTAAGTTTCGTTGCTACGCGGTAAATTTTTATCAAATCCTCCCATATTTGGTTCGACATTTCCCCTGTCGAGCCTACACCCACAAAAAAGCAATCATGAAAATGGTTGCTTTTTTCATGCTCTTCTGGTGCAGTTTTCCATACAATAGTCGGCGTTCACAGGTTTGTACCCATTCCTCATTGATAGTTTTACTCCTTAAATGGTGTCATCAACTAGCTTTTTTCTATTGTTGTTTTCAACAAAACAAAACCGCCTAAAACCACAAAGTGGCTGATTCCACCAGAATCAGCCACCTTGTGGTTTTGCCTCTACTTGTCCTTTCAATTTCAAATTCGTTAGTTGAAGTAGCTTTTCGCAAGATTTCGATACTCCACTATTCAAAACATAATTAATGATCCGAATCACTATCCGATTCGCCAATTACCGGAGGCATCAGCTTGTAAATAACGGGTGTTACAATTCTAGATAGTAGTGTCGAACTTACCAAACCTCCAATGAGCACTATGGCTAAGGGCGAAATTAATGGGTTGGTAGATATAGCTATGGGCAGCAAGCCACCTATAGCTGTGAGCGATGTTAGTACTATAGGTAAAAACCGAACCTCGCCAGCTTCACGTATGGCATCATCGAGGTTTCTACCTTGCTCACGCAGCTGGTTGGTGAAGTCTACAAGCAAAATCGTGTTTTTTACTTCTATACCTGCAAGGGCTATCAGACCAATGATGGCTACAAATGATAATGAGTTGCCTGTAAGCCATAGAGCGATAGCCGCACCAACAATACCCAGTGGAATAACTGACAGCACTATTAAGGAGCTTTTAAATGTTCTGAAAAGAAGCACCAACATAGCTATGAACATGAATACTGTTACAATGATAATGGTGGTAAATCCGCCAAAAGAATCTTTACGAGATTCTATTTCACCACCCATCTCATAGGTATATCCAATGGGTAAGTTCATCTTATCCATCTTGCCTATCACATCTGTTATTACCCTATCTACTAGGAAGCCTTTTTTTACATTAGCCTTAATCGACACCACACGCTTTTTCTCCATATGGTTAATGTTGAGGGGTGATGTCTCAAAATGGAGTGTAGCAAGCTGGTCTAGTGGTATCGCAATACCCTGATTATTATTCACAAACAAATTATTGAATACATCCAGGGTTGATCGTTCAGTTTTTGTACGGGTAAGGAGCACATTATACTCATTTTCGTTCTTGTCAGTGTACTTACCCAGATTCATACCCGCTACTGCTAGCCTCACTGTCTTGTCTATATTCACTGTTGGTACACCTAACATCTGAGCTTTATCCTTGTCTATATCCACTTTTATATCAGTCTTCATGATGCTTACCGGATTGTTCACATAAATCGTTCCCTCCGTTTTTAACAACATATTTTCAACCCTAGCCGCTAGCGATCTTAACGTGTCCAGGTTATCTCCAAACAGACGTACTTCTACAGGCGCTGCTACTGGTGGGCCCTGTTCAAAGTTTTTTACTTCTATTTTCGCACCTGGATAGGGTGTCCACTTTCCTCGCAATTTTTCAATCAATTCCAGTTTTTTGTCAGGTGCAGTATGCTCATCTAGCTGAACAAATATCTGGCTATAGTCAGACCTTTCATTCTCCTGAATTTCGTTGTAGTAGATGCGCGGATTACCTTTTCCTACATTGGCAGCAAAGTATTTTATCAAAGGTTCCTTTTTTAGTTCCTTTTCAATTTCTTTGGTAATGCTATTAGTGTACCTCACATTCGACTGCGGTGGGGTTGTTATATTTATGAAGAACTGCGGTTTCTCTGAAGCTGGAAACAAACTGAACCCAATAATGTTAAACAACACCGTTGAACCTCCAAATAGAACAACAGCAACTACTATTGTTATGGCTGGGTGTGCCAGTGCGCTGTCCAGTAGGCGCGAATAGCTTCCGTGAATCAACTTTTTCAAAGCACGCATAAATATATTCCCATCCGGATGTCCCGTATGATTCTTCAGTAGTTTACTAGAAAGAAATGGGATTATCGTAAGCGATACAAACATGGAGGCCAGCACGGAGAAAATAACCGCTAAAGGCAATCCACGGATAAAGTCACCGGCACCTTCTGGCATAAACACAAGCGGCATAAATGCGATAATAAGCATTATCGTGCAGCCCAATACTGCTTTACCTATCTGGCCAGTGGCCTTCAGTGTGGCCTCCATACGGCTGTGCCCTTCCAGCATCCATCTTTCTATGTTTTCTACCACTACTATGCTGTCATCAACTAGTAGCCCCAATGCTACTACCAGACCTACTATACTTAGCTGATTCAGGTTGTATCCGAATAGATTTAGTAAAACTACCCCAATCGATAAGGAAAGTGGTATGGATATCATAACAATTAATGCTGGCCTAAAGCCTAATGGCAACAGCGTTATTGCTACCAGCAGAATGGCAATAATAAAGTCTTCACCTAGCCCTGTAAGACGTTTGTTTACATTTTCTGCCTGGTCAAAATTCTGAACTATGTCTATATTAGAGGGTAGCGTTTTTTTGAATTGCTCAATCACTACTTTATACGCCTCCTTAGTTTTGGTGATATTTTCACCCTCTTTTTGAGCTGCCACTACAAATATGCACCTATGGCCATTAAGGCGTGTTGTGTAATTTTCATCCTCAAAACCATAGTATACCTTCGCAACGTCTTTCAGCAATATGTTGCTCCCATTACCCGACATCACAATTGTATTTTTTATCTCTTCAATGTCCTGATAGTTACCACTAGTTTTTACATTGAAAGATTTATTACCAGCGTCCACACTTCCTCCGGGTATGTTTGCTATTTCGCTTTGCAGATTGCCCAAAACTGCATTCACAGGCACATGTCGGCGTGCCATTTGCTCCATGTCTAGTTCTATGCGCACCTGTTGTTCTGGCAATCCGTGTATCTCCACCTTTTTTAGTGCAGTTAGCTTTTCCAGTTCATCCTGCAGTTTCTCACCATAGTACTTCAACTTTTCTCGTGGGGCGTTTTCCGATACCAAACCTATCTGAATTATATTTACATCCGAAGGTTGAAACTTCTGAACCTCAATGCTGTATATTTCTTGTGGTAGCTGGCTGCGTTTGTTGTTCACTACTCGGGTTAGTTCCTGATATTTAGCTTCCACATTGCTGCTGTATTTGTATTCCACTCGCATTACCACCACCCCGTCGCCTATATCACTGCGCACTCGCTTTATATTGTCTAGTCCATAAATTTCCTTCTCTAGTGGCTTTACTACAAGTTCTTCCATATCCTTAGGGCTCGTACCCGGATAAACAACTACTACTGGAAAAATCGGAGCATGCATTTCAGGGTCTTCACTTCTCGACATATTTAGAATCGTCGTAAGTCCCAAGGCTATGATCATCACAAAAATGACCATCGTAAATTGGTAATTCTTTACCGCGTAATTAGATATTTTCATTTCAAAATGCTTAAACGAGTTTAGTTGATCACTTTTATTTTACTACTATCGGTGAGGTAGGCACTTCCACTCACTATCAGCGAATGAGCATTTTGCAATCCATCTGCTATAATTATTTTATCTTTCTCCATCAACGCTACTACTACTTTTACTTTTTGAGCATTTTGGCCATCGTTAGTAACAAATACGTACCCCGTATTGCCGTCGCCATCTAGTAATGCGTCATAAGGAATGGTCCATGTTGTAGCTGTATGATTCATTATAGAAGTGTGGATGATTGCCTTACCAAACATTCCTGCCGCCACAGTTGGCTTTTCTTTACTGAACTTCACATCCACATTGAATGAGCCTGTTACTGGGTCGGCACCTTCTGAGCGACGGCATACCTCACCCTCAAATTCTCTGTTATTGAGGGCTGCAATCATTACAGTTGCCTTATCGCCAATTTTTATGGCAGTCCATTCCTTATCGCTTACACCTACTTTTAACATCCAGGTTCCAGACTTTGCTCCGTTTACCTGAAAAACCGGAATTCCTGGCCCAGCCACTTGCCCCTCACTTGCCAGTTTGTGCAATACATATCCACCATAGGGTGCTCGTATCTGCGAATATTCACGGTTGAATTCAGCGGCAGATAGTTGCTGTTTGGCAATCTCTAGCCCTGTCTTCACATTTTGCTTTTGTTCTAGTGTGGCAACGCTGTCCTTAAATAGGTTTTCTACCCTTTGATAGTCGCGGTTGGCTTTTTCATAAGCTATACGGGCTACTTCAAGTTGTGCATTGATTTCAGTCATGTTGAGTGTGGCTAAGAGTTGACCTGTTTTCACTTCGTCTCCCTCCTTTACATAAATCCTACCTATTACTCCACCTGTTTTAAAGGATAGCAATGCTTCATCATTAGTAGTGAACTGTCCCGATGTGTAGATGTTCGCACTATTGCCAGTAGGCGCTAGGTTCATAACTTTTACTGGTATTACACTAGTATCCGGTATTTTCTTTTCTTCTTGCTTTTCGCTGCAAGATGCGGCAATCAATGTGACGCACGCAAGTAGTATGTTGTGTACTGCTTTCATTGTATTTATTTTTTCTATTTAGTTAAGATTGTAGGTTGCTTGTGTGCGTTCCACTATTACTGCCGCACTCAGCATGGTAGATTGATTAAGAGATAACTGCAGTTGAGCTCCTGTGTATTGGTTAAGTGCGTCTACCAGTTCTATGTACAGCAACTGTCCTTCTTTATACACCTTTAACTGGTCGTCATAATATTTTCTGGCTATTTCCACCTGCTTCTGGGCATTTTTATAGTTCGCTACTGCAGCAGTAAGATTGTTGATCGCTTGTTCCACTTGCAATTGAATGGCCCGCTCGGTTTGTGCATACTGTGCTTCCATTGACTTTTTATCGGCATGTGCCATAAGGGTTTTGTACTTATACTGCCCTCCAGCAAATAAGTCCCATTGTAGGTTCACACCCCACAGGTAGTATTGGGTTTTGTCATTCAGTTTAAAGTTAAATCCCTGCGAACCTAGATCCATAAAGGTGTTGAGCTTTGGGATAATATAAGACCGCTGCATTTGCTCCGCAAAGTTGTAGGCTGTTATTCCTGTTTTCAGTTGTAGCAGTTCCTCGCGCACATTACCCAAACTACTTGCAACAGGCTCTTTACCGAAAAGTGTTGTATCTATTTTAATATCCGTATTCAGCTCCCTATTTAGTAAGAAGTTAAAATAGGCTCTTGCATTACGCATGTTATTGGTGGCCTGTATAATGGCTGCTTCTATCTTTTGCTTTTCTGCTTCCGATCGGGTAAGCGATGTATTGTTGCGCACACCGTTGCGCACCAAACTCTGGTTTACACGTACATTCTCATTTACCAGATTCAGAGCACTTTTGTATATAGCTATTGCCTGTTCTGCTTGGTAGTATTGGTAGTAGGCTGTTTTTATATTTTGTACCAGCTCGCGTTTATAAACATTCACCGATGCTTGTAGTTGTGTTATCAGCTCTTTTTTTATCTTCTGATTGTAATATATCTCGGCATTTATCAACGGTAATGTGGTTCGCACTTTTGCATCATAAAAATTATCCGGATTCAGCAAAACCGATGCATTCTGTATCTGTGGAAAGGTATTTGAGTTAGTCAACTGATTCAGTGTACTATATACAGGGTTAAACAAGTCGCCAATTGGCAAATCAATTGTTCGACCGCCGGCAGCTTTCGTATAAGATCCCATCACACTTACATTGGGCAGAAACAGTGCACGCGCTTCCTTCAAGGCATACAGCGACTTTTCCAGTTGTATGTTTTGCACTTGCAATCCCTGGTTGCTTTTAAAAGCTTCCTGTACATACCCATCTAGCACATTTTGTGCGTCTAGCCTACCTATAGATAATAAGGTAAGAATGATTATTAATAACGGTCTTTTGTTTAATGATGTTGACATTATTAACAGTGTTTAGTTGTTGGTCAAAAAAATATAATTAAGTCTTTGTTACTTTCTTATTTGTTTTAGATAGTGGTCTATCGCAGTCGTGATCAATATATCCACATTTGCACCAGTCATGTTCATAGCCTGAAGGCGACAACTTACATTCAGCGATACTAGTCCATGCCCCATTGCCCAAACCGAAAAAGCAGCTAACATCACATCATCAAACCTCAATAAGTCTTTTTCCATACATGCTGTCAGGCAGTCGAGCAGAACTATAAACGAATCTTTGTTATTTTTCCATGGTTCGTTTTCTTTTATGCTATTCATAGGAGCCTGCATCATGAACATCAAGTCATACATCTCTGGGTTATCTTTACCAAAATGCACATAGCTATGGCATATCTGCGATAATCTTTCCAACGGGTCAGTACTACTAACCTCTCTGGCAAATGCCTCTTCAAGTTTGCTAAAGGCTTGTTTCTGCACTTCATACAAAAGCTCATCTTTGTCTTTGTAGTATAGATATAAGGTAGCAGGACTGTATTCTATTTTTTCAGCTATGTTTCTTATGGATGTTTTTTCATACCCTTCATTCATGAACATAGCAGTGGCAGCGTCAATTATTTTTGTACGCATTTCCTGCCTTTCTCTTTCCTTCCGTTCACTGATGCCCATTTCTAATATTTACAGTGCAAATTTACTAAACACTGTTTATTTTCCAAATTTTCAACTTGTTTTTTTAATAAAAAAGCTAGTTAATAAAGTATTTAGTTGTTCGTTGCTACAAACACGCATTCACTCTTTCATAGTCAGGTTCATAGAATTATCTTGTTGATTGTCAAATTAGATCATCATTCACTACTTACTCTGAGCCTTTTAATAGGTGTTTACTACTAAGTTATCCCAGTCATGGATATTTTCGGTTTGTGTAAATTGTTGAGGCAATATTTGCACATATGGAATTGGCAATTGCTTGTTATTTTTCTAGTGTGCTAAAAGGTAGCTTAGGGCGGGCTTTGCCATTTTATTGCTTTGCCTTAGCCAAGTTTATAATCGTATCTATAATCGTAGGGTTCTTAATGGTATACATTTATAAAAAATGTTCCTATAACCTTGTAAATGCTACTATAATTAGTAGTTTTGTCGGTTGAACTTAAAATGTTTAACCAATAGTTGTTTTAACAACTCATTGAAACTATCTATCTCTGAACCAAAAAAACATTATTTATGAAAACTACATTTCTGCTACTATTCTCAAGTTCTTGACCAAGAAAAACGTTTTTCTGTTTAATTTTTATCGATGATGAATTTATTTTTTCACTTTAAAATGACGAAAAAGACAAAATTTGAGCTAATCTGATGCCAAATCAAATTATCATCAACATTTTGACTATAAAACTAGACACAAAAAATACAATTGCCTCATACCAATCATTGGTTCTTTACTTTATACTCTGGTCTTTTAATCCAAAGTGCTTTACCCCAGTCTGTTGCGAAAGTGTATTTTTTTCCAAACTACATGAGTAGATTTTATTTTAAACGATTACTTAATAGCTTTTTTCATCCAATTAATATAACAAAACAAAAATTTATGTTAACAAAAAGAATCAGGTTTATCTTTCAGTTGACCATGTTTTTTGCTTCCTTCTTCACAGTAGCGAAGGCGCAAACAAATAATGGCTTATCTGCTGCCGATCTGAGCAGTATCATCAAAAAGTGTATCGATTTGCCAGCGCTGCAGTCTGCTTATCCAGTTGACGCAAGTGGTAATTTGAATCAAATTAACATTGTTAACTACCCTTATGCTTTTCCAGCAGAAGTTGCTATCACAAAAGCGGGTAAAACAGTTAATTTCATTTCAAATGAAACATTTGCTAAAAGTCCGGTAGACAATTATTTCATGATCAGACGTATACAGCAGAGCGGTGCTACTGTAAATCTGATCGGTAATTATTTTTATACCCTAAACGGTGCTAAACTAAACAAGTCTTTAGTAATTGCTTACATCAATAATGCTGGCAATTGGACTATTACTAACTCAACAATCAAATAATATATATATGAAAAAAATTACCAAATTATTTTTAGCTAGTTTGTTGATGCTCCTATCAGGAGCTATTGGCACTACTGCCTATGCCCAAACAGTCACCAATGGTGGCTTTGAAACTGGGTCATTAACACCATGGGCGGCTTCGTCGGCAGTAACGGTAAGCACTGGTTTTACAGAGTTGGCTTGGACCATTACTCCTTCAGGTACGGGTATGGCAAGAATTGAGGTTAGCCCCGCTTTGTACAAGGCAGCTGCTGAAACAAACCTAGGTTTATCTGCAGGTGCATTAGTTGCTCTTAATTCTTCTATTTTTACTCCAGCTACCAATTTCGGTACAATGACTCAAAGCATAACACTTGCTGCTGGGCAAACTGTTATAGCTTATTGGAACTATGTATCTCGTGACTATGATCCATATAATGATGGTGTAATAGCCACTCTCGTTGGTCCTTCTTATCAAAATATTAAAATATTAAGTGTTTCAGTTAACGCTTATGGTTCAGGTGCAATCGTAACTGGTAGTTATGGCAGTACTGGCTGGTTTCCAGTTACTTTCACCGCTGGTGCCGCAGGTACTTATAAATTGGGTTTTGCTTCTTTTAACTCAGGTGATGAGGCTGTTGATCCCATTTTGTGTATTGATAACGCTGCTGGTGGTACTTCTGCCCCAGGTATGCCTATCGTTCTTACTTCTGCTATAACATCTACAAGCTGTACCACTGCTACATGCGGTGGTAATGTTACCAGCGATGGTGGTTCCCCTATTACCGCAAAAGGTGTGTGTTGGAATACCACAGGCTTACCTACAGTGTCAAGTTCTTTCACTAATGAAGGTGCAGGTTCAGGTACTTTTACATCTACACTTACTGGTCTTGCCGCAGCTACTACTTATTATGTAAGGTCTTATGCTACCAATGCTGTAGGTATCAGCTACGGTCCTGAGGTTACTATTGTTAGTACTCCATCAATATCAGGGCCGCTTACAGTATGTCAGGGTAGTACTACTACACTTACCTCTGTTGGTAGCGGTTCCTGGACGAGTACAAACGCCTCTGTTGCTACTGTTGGCACTTCTGGTGTTGTTACAGGTATTAATGCGGGTACAGCTGTTATTAGCTATGGCTCATCTACTTGTGCTGCATCAGTAATTGTAACCGTAAATCCATTACCAAATGCAGGTTCTATTTTAGGTTCATCTAGTGTTTGTTCTGGCAGTACTATCATGCTTTCCAACTCAGCAAGTGGTGGTACCTGGTCAAGTACTTCTCCTTCAGTTGCCTCAGTAAGCACTATTGGTGTTGTTACAGGCGGTACTGCTGGTTCTGCAATCATCAGTTACACCGCAAGTAATTCTTGTGGTACAGTAGCTGCTACAAGAAACATAGTGGTAAACCCACTTCCTAATGCTGGTTCTATTTCAGGTCCATCTAGTGTTTGCTCTGGAAGCACTATAAGTCTTACAAACGCTGCATCAGGCGGTTCATGGGTGAGCTCTTCTTCTTCAGTAGCTTCAGTGAGCGCTTCTGGTGTTGTTACAGGTGTTTCTGCTGGTTCTGCTGTTATCAGCTACGTACATACTAATTCATGTGGCACAGCCATTGCTACAAAAAATGTGGTTGTTAACCCATTACCAGATGCTGGTTCTATTTCTGGTGCATCTAGTGTTTGTGTTGCGAGTACTATTTCGCTTTCAAATGCTGCAACAGGTGGCTCATGGATCAGCTCTTCTTCTTCTGTAGCTTCTGTGAGCGCTTCTGGTGTTGTTACAGGTGTTTCTGCTGGTTCTGCTATTATCAGCTATGTACACACGAATTCATGTGGTACTGACATTGCTACACATAACGTTGTTGTTAATCCACTTCCAAATGCTGGTGCTATTTCAGGTCCATCTAGTGTTTGTGTTGCTAGTACTATTTCTCTTTCAAATGCTGCAACAGGCGGTTCATGGGTGAGCTCTTCCTCTTCAGTAGCTTCAGTGAGTGCTTCTGGTGTTGTTACAGGTGTTTCTGCTGGTTCTGCTGTTATTAGCTATGTACATACTAATTCATGTGGTACCGATGTCGCTACCCGTAATGTTGTTGTGAATCCGTTACCAGATGCTGGGTCTATCTCAGGTGCATCTAGTGTTTGTTCTGGTAGTACTATTTCACTTACAAACGCTGCAACAGGTGGTTCATGGATTAGCTCTTCTGCTTCAGTAGCTTCTGTAAGCACTTCTGGTGTTGTTACTGGTGGCTCCGTTGGTTCAGCTATCATAAGCTATGTACATAATAATTCATGTGGTACAGATGTTGCAACTCATAATGTTGTTGTTAACCCACTTCCTAATGCTGGTGAGATTTCTGGCGATTTAGCAGTGTGTGTTGATGCAACAACGTTGTTGTCTAGTTCTTCTACAGAGGGTACTTGGTCTATTAGCAACTCTAATGCTTCTATTTCTCCTCTAGCTGGCTCTGTTCTCGGTGTCACTGTAGGTACAGCAGTTGTATCTTACACAGCTACCACAGTATGCGGTACTGAAGTGGCTACAGCAGTAGTTACCATCAACCCACTACCTTTTGTATCAGACATCTCTGGTGCATCTAGTGTTTGTGCTGGTAGTACTACTACACTTTCTAATACAGTTACAGGTGGTTCATGGACAAGCAATAACACTTCAGTAGCTACTGTTAGTAGCACTGGTGTTGTAACTGGTGTTGCCGCTGGTTCTGCTGTTATCAGTTATACATTTACTAATTCTTGTGGTACAGTTTCTGCTGTAAAAAATATAGTAGTAAATCCACTTCCTGAAGCTGGTGAAATTACAGGCGATCTCACAGTTTGCGTTGATGCTACCACTCTTCTATCTAGCACAGCTACAGAAGGTACATGGTCTATCAGCAATGCTAACGCAAGTATTTCTCCATTAGCGGGTTCGGTTTTAGGTGTTACTGCAGGTACTGCAGTTGTAACTTATACTGCTACTACAGTTTGTGGTACTGAGTTTACTACTGCAACAGTTACCATTAACCCATTGCCTGTAGCTGGCACTATTTCTGGTCCGGCTACCGTATGTACTGGAACTACTTTAGCGCTTTCTGCTACTGCTGCTGGTGGTACTTGGAATAGCAGCAGCGACAATGCCACTGTTAGTAGCACTGGTGTTGTAACTGGTGTTTCTGCTGGTTCTGTTACTATCAGTTATTCTGTTACAACATCTTGTGGTACTGCTGTAGCTACTAAAGACCTTACTGTATTATCTATAGCAGGTGCAGGTACAATAACTGGTACAGCTTCATTGTGTGCAGGAGGTACTACTACTTTGTCTAATAGTACTACTGGTGGTACATGGAGCAGCGGTTATTCTGCTGTAGCTACTGTTGATGCTTCTGGTGTTGTTACAGCTGTAAGCGCAGGTAATGCTACTATTAGTTATCGTATGACTAACTTCTGCGGCACTACATTTGCTACACAAGTAGTTACTGTTAATCCTTTACCGAATGCAGGTGCAATAGGTGGTCCTTCAGCAGTTTGCGAAGGTAGCACTATCACAGTGCCATTCATTTCTGCTGCAGGTTCATGGTCAAGCTCTAATCCTTCTGCTGCTACAATCGATAACGGCACACGTGTTGTTACTGGTATCGCAGCAGGTACTACTACTATTAGCTTCTCAGTTACCAACAGCTGTGGTACAGCTACATCTACTAAAGATATCACTGTCAATCCAGCACCAGTAGCTGGCAGTTTGTCGGGTGCTTCTGTGGTGTGTGTGGGTAGCACCGCTACTATTACACCTTCTGTAACTGGTGGCACATGGTTGAGCAGCAATGCTGCTTTGGCTTCTGTTAGCACTTCAGGCGAGGTTAGTGGTTTATCGGCTGGTGTTGTTACTATTTCTTACCGTGTTACCAATACATGCGGTATAGCATCTGCAACACGTACTATTACTGTAAACCCTGCTGTTTCTGTTGGAACAGTTGGTGGTTCGTCATC
>JAIXSZ010000020.1 GCA_027484425.1 Sphingobacteriales bacterium | reverse complement strand
TACAACCATCACTCACAATACACTTCAAATTAAAATGTGGATATCTTTGTCAATACCACACCTGTTTTGGTCTCAGTTGGCGCACTTTTTGCGGCATCTACATAGCGCAATCTATTTACGCATTACCCCTAAAAACCCTAATATCAATATGTCACAGAATCATTTTTTAGCACCACCACACACATCAATCATACATCCCAGAACCTCCAAAAGTGCACCACTCACCCACACCACCCAACCGGAAAATGCATGCATACCTGCAAAAATGAATAGTATTGATAATCAACGAGTTACATCAAAAAACCCATGAAACAACCGGAAACAAACCGGAAAAACCAGAAATGAAGAGTAAACTTAATATAACCACAAAACCACAGCACCTATACAGCCCACATCCTGTAAATCTTAAAATCCACTAAATCCTGATTCTGACAAACAAACACACCAAACCTGCAAAAATGAACCTCATTGATTATCAACGAGTTACATCAAAAAACCCATGAAACCACCGGAAACAAACCGGCAAAACCAGAAATGAAAAACAAACCCAATATGAACAGATATAACCACAAAACACCCGCCGATAGATATAAGAAAGCCCAGCCCTTGATGGTGCCTTTTGATGCCGAAGATGAAAGAACAACAGAAAAATAGAAGAACCCCAAACCCTAGCCCTTGACTAAAAGCCAGACAGTAGTACTGCACCGGCAGAAAACCAGCACCAGGCAGCCGCCAGAAGCCGAAGGATAACAGCGTAGAGCTACTTTTTTGTCAGCGGAGCGATTGACAAAAAATTTCCTTTTCTTTTTGAAATAAAAAGAAAAGTAGGAGCCCACAGTCACAACAACACCGAGCAGAAAACACCACTACCAGCAAAAACGAATACCATTGAAAATCAACCACTTACACCCCAAACCCCATGAAATAACCGGAAACAAACCGGAAATTAACAATAAAAACAATATGACAGCAAAACAGGACAGCAACCCATACCTGTAAATCGGTAGCAGGACAACAACTAAGACTGCCAACTTATTTCAGGACTACACAATTTTGCTATTTTCACTTAATGCTTTACCCATGATTTTTGTAAACGTATCATATATATGAAAGAAGAATTAACTACACACAATGATTGGCAAACGTTACTGATTGCCGCAGAGAGGGGTGATGCTGACGCCCAGTTAGAAGTAGGATTTCAATATGGATCAGGTATTATCATTAATGGGATAGTTACTTCACAACCCGACGAAAAATTGGAGTTTGAATGGGTCAAACGTGCTTACGAAAATGGCAATACTGAAGCAATTGAATATTATGCCTACCATCTTAGCAATGGAAAATATTGCGACAAAGACCTTACATTAGCAATGAAACTATACAAAAAGGCTATAAAAATGGGATCATCAAGTGCTGCACATAACCTGGGTGTAGAATATAGCAATAAGCACAAATATAAAATGGCGTTCTCTCTGTACAGAAAAGCGCATACAAATCTTAGTGCCGACTTTTCACTTGGTATGTGTTATTACTACGGTATAGGTGTTCAGAAGAATAAATTAAAAGCCCTCCGTTTTTTTAAAGGTATATTAAAAGAAGGCTACTATTTATCAGGCTACGAGTCAAATGAAGCCAATTATATGATCGGGAAAATTTATTTGGAGGGCGAAGTCGTTAAGCGTTCAATAGCCAAAGCAAGACATTATCTTTTGTTGGCTAATGAAGATGGCGACCACAATTCAGCTAATGAAATTTTAATGGTTATAGGTTATCATTAGCCTCTTGTTCGACAAAAACCATGCATACCTGCAAAAGTGAACCTCATTGATAATCAACCACTTACATCAAAAAACCCATGAAAACACCGGAAACAAACCGGAAATTAACAATAAACCCAATATGACAGCAAAACAGGACAGCAACCCGAAACAACAGCATCAAAAGAATCAGATAAATCAGTGGTTCAGACAAACAAACCCCACTGGAAAATGCTTGCATACCTGCAAAAATGAATAGTATTGATTATCAACGAGTTACATCAAAAAACCCATGAAACAACCGGAAACAAACCGGAAATTAACAATAAACCCAATATGACAACAAACCAGGACAGCAACCCAAAACAACAGCATCAAAAGAATCAGATAAATCAGTGGTTCAGACAAACAAACCTCACCGGAAAATGCATGAATACCTGCAAAAGTGAATAGCATTGATAATCAACCACTTATCCATCAAAACCCATGAAACCACCGGCAACAAACCGGAAAAACAGGAAATCCCACCCACCCTCCCATATTTCTAAATTTTAACTTTTACAATTGCTTTAAAACTCATAAAGCGCAGCGGTTTTATTATATTTGCCAGCCCCGAAATGGGGTACACACAATGCGTAGTATATTTATAAAAGAAATAAACTCTTTCTTTAGTTCCATAGTAGGCTATGTAGCATTGCTGGTCTTTCTGGTAGCATGCAGCCTCTTTTTATGGATCATCCCCAACTACAGCATCCTCGAGTACGGCTATGCCTCCATGGAGCGCTTCTTCGAAATCGCACCCTGGCTACTACTCCTACTCGTACCTGCAGTCACCATGCGCTCCTTTGCCGACGAGTTCCGCACAGGCACCATCGAGTGGCTCTCCACCAAGCCCGTCTCTGATCTCGACATCATTTTGGGCAAGTACTTTGCCACATTGGCACTTATAGCCTTCGCCCTCTTACCCACCATAGTCTATGTCTACACCATCCACAATCTCTCCTATACCGACATTAATATCGACACAGGAGCCATTATAGGGTCATACATTGGGCTATTTTTCCTCGCAGCTACCTTTGGTGCAGTAGGCGTGTTTTGCTCCTCCCTCACCGCAAATCAGGTAGTAGGTTTCCTCATATCGCTCTTAGCTTGTTATGTCCTCTACACCGGTTTCGAGCAGCTCAGCAAGCTACCCAAGTTTGCTGAGGGTATAGACTATTACCTCAGCATGGTAGGTATGGAGTTTCACTACAATTCTATTAGCCGTGGCCTCATAGACACGCGCGATGTGGTATATTTTGTTTCAGTAATCGCATTATTCATATCACTTACACGTTTCTCGCTTTCATCGCGCACACGTGGTACCGGTGGTATAGCATAGACTTATACACAACATGGCTACACCCCCCACCCATAACAAACAACAGCAACAAGCCAAGATTCGTATCATAATCATGGTGGCTATTGTAGTATGTGTAAATGTGCTCGCATCTTACTTTCATACAGGCTTAGACCTCACCAGAGAACAGCGTTTTACGCTCACACAACCCACCAAAGATCTCCTCCGCAATATGCAGGAGGTAGCAGTCATAGACGTATACCTTAAAGGCAAATTTCCAGCAGGCCTGCAGCGCATGCAAGAGGCCATACGCGAAAGGCTCCGGTCATTCAAAGAAATAGGCGGCAATAAAATCATATATCGCTTCACAGACCCGCTCGAAGGCAAAGCCGAAAAAGAGAAAAAACTCATAGTACACAATCTTCATGTCAAGGGTATCGATGTGCAAGCACTCAAAACCGAGGGCGACGACGAATACTCAATGAAGCCCTTTTTCCCCTATATCCTAGTGCAGTACAATGGCAGAGAAATGCCCATTTACCTGCTCGATGCACCCCCCGGCCGAAACTCAGAAGAACAACTCAGCTATGCCGAGGCCATGCTCGAGTACAAAATAGCCAATGCCATCAACCAGCTCAATAAACCCACCAAGCCCAGCATAGCATACCTTACTGGTCACGGTCAGCCACTAGGCGTCAAAACCTACGATATGCTGTCTACGCTACCAGCTATCTACGACCTCGATACCCTCGACCTCACCCAAAACATAGAAATATCACTCGCTTACGATGCCGTTATCATCAATCAGCCCACAGCCCTATATAGCGGCCCAGACAAACTAAAAATTGACCAGTACATTATGCGTGGTGGTCATGTGTTGTGGGTTGTCAACAACCTCAATGCCTCGCTCGATAGCCTCGTCAACAGTGCCATGTTCCTCACCACCGAGTACAATACCGAGCTCGACGAAATGCTCTACAAATTTGGTGTTAGGGTAAATAATGACTTGATAGAGGACATGCAGTGCAACCCGCTGCCCCGCATACTCAATGACGGCAAACCACAGCTGCACGACTGGGTATACTTCCCCCGTCTCAATCCCATAGCTGACCATCCTATTGTCAAAAATATGGCGTTGTTAATGGGCGGCTTCACCAATACCATCGACACCATCAAAAGCGACGGCATTAAAAAGACAGTACTGCTACAGTCGTCTAAGTACAGCCGTAGCTCACGCTCTCCTGTTAGGGTCAGCCTCAGTATGATGAGTTACCCACTCAAGCACGAGATGTTTACAAAGCCCTACCTACCTGTGGCAGTGTTACTAGAGGGCAAGTTTCAATCGGTCTACAACAACCGGTTGGCACCAGAGTATCTCCGCCTACTGGACTCCCTCCATCACCCCTTCAAGCGCAGTTGCGATAGCAACAATAGCATGATTATTACCTCAGTAGGTGAGGCGTTTAGCAATGGTTATTCTACCAAAGATGGTATACTACCCATGGGTTATTACCAGTTTACAGGCGAGTTTTTTGCCAATAAAATCTTCCTGCTCAACTGTCTCGAGTACCTCACAGACCGCAGCAACATTCTAGAGGCACGTAGCAAGGATGTAAAACTCCGCCTGCTGGATAAAGGGCGCATAAAAGAAGAAAAAACCACATGGCAGGTCCTCAATGTGGCATTACCCATTGCACTGGTGCTAATCTTCGCTACGGTATATTTGTTCTACCGCAAGCGCCGCTACGAAGTGAAACCTGAAACAAAGAAAACCTTATCATAGTATGCGCAAAACCTTATTGTACATAGCCATTTTAGCACTGCTGGGAGCCGGCATTTACTACATGCTGCCCGGTGGCAAAGACGAAACACCATTCGACCCCAAAGAGGCAGGTTTTACCGTCAAAGACACGGGCAATATAGGGCGCATATTTCTGGTAGCAGCCGATGGCGAAAGTATACTCGTAGAGCGCACAGATAGCTGCTGGATGGTCAACAAACAATACAAGGCACTACACAGCACACTCGATCTGTTACTCAATACACTCGTTAAACAAACACCCCTATACCCCGTTACCAAAAATGCGTACGACAATGCTGTAAAAACAATGTCTACACACGGCATAAAGGTGGAACTATACGACCGTGCAGGCAAAAAAATGAAGGTGTTTTATGTAGGAGGAACCGCTGTCAACAATACGGGCACCAACATGCTCATGGAGGGTGCTAGTACACCTTATGTGGTAGAGTCGCCGGGTTTTGTAGGCTACCTAACACCCCGCTATGCTACCAAGCTCCGCGACTGGCGCGACCGTACGGTGTTTAACTTTCCGGCAGATGAAATACAATCCGTACAGATCCAGTATGCCGATAAACCCGAAAATTCATTCACCGCAGCACGCAATGCCGAAGGTGTAGTAGCGCTCACAGTAGCCCCCAGCCAGATACCAGCCGGACAGCCGCTCAACGATAAAAGAGCCGAAATGTACTTTAGGTTCTTTGGCAAAGTAAACTGCGAAGGATACCTTAACGGACTAGAAGATAACGACACTACCATAAAGACAGCCCCAAAACATTCGTCTATAGAAGTGGTGACAAAAAAAGGCAAAAGACAGCATGTAGATATATACTGGATGGCTGTAAACAAAAGAAGTAAAAACCAAAAACAGTCAGACATAGACGACCACCCCGGAGAGTATGACTCAGACAGGCTTTATGCAGTGATGAACGACTATAAAGACACTGTAATGATACAGCAACTCGTATTTGCCAACATACTCAGAAAAGCCAAAGAGTTTTATATAAAAGATGTACCAAAGCCCACCCCCACTCAGGCACAGTCTGAGTTCAGAACGGGCGCATCTACCAGATAAGAAAAACGTAAAAACTGCTACCCAAATGGCAGTTTTTTACATTATTAAAGACCCTAAGTACGACAAGTAGATAGCGTGATAATACAGGCCACACATATAGAAAAACTGAGGCAGCGGCTAAAACAGCCACTGCCAGGGTTGGCAGCACAAGAGCGCATGATGGGCCGGGTGGTAGCCATGCCCCTCGTAGTGCCTCCCGATGCCCGCCTCAGTGCTGTGCTGTGCCTACTCTACCCCGAGCAAGACGACCTGAAAGTACTGCTCATGAAGCGCAAAGAAGACCGCACCGCCCACAGCGGACAAGTGAGCTTCCCCGGTGGCAGATACGAACCCGAAGACCCATCTCTGCAACACACAGCCCTGCGCGAGGCACAAGAAGAAGTAGGCGTGGAGCCAGATGCAGTAGATGTGCTGGGTGCGCTATCGTCGTTATACATACCAGTCAGCAATTTTAATGTTTTTCCGTATGTGGGCTTCCTGCCCCAGCGGCCCTCCTTTACGCTCAGCCAGCAAGAGGTGTCTTACATCATAGAGCCACCACTCAGCATCCTCCTTCACGACGACCGCAAGATAGTAACCGACGTATCCTCGCCCGCAGTACCCCAGCTCATTCGCAAGGTAAAAGCCTACCGGCTAGATGATGGCACCATAATATGGGGCGCCACAGCCATGATAATAAGCGAGTTAGAAATGCTGATAAAAGAGGTAGTTGGGTAACATAAAAAAGGATAGCTATGAAGCTATCCTTTAAAAAGATTGTCCAGATTTATACCCTGTCATACAAAGTATGACTGTCCAGATATTAACCCTATCTTGGCACAAAGGTATGTATATTTCCCAACAAAACAACTTATATCGAGCAAACCTCACATATTCGCTTGTTTGTCATGCGTTTAAGTGACGAAGTTTCTGAGTTGAATATTTCTATTGCATATTGATTGTCGTGTAACTTAAAATTGTCAACGCACATAGCAGTTTTTACAGTTACTTCGTAGCTCTGCAAGGAATTATAGTGTACTTCAATAGCTACATTTAAAAGCCCATCTTCAGTTTGTTCTTGACAAACAATTCTTATATTCCTTTGTACATTATTTGTTCTGTGGTTTAAAAACATAAAACCATTAACACAAGCACTATAGAATAGAAGGTGTTTTATTGAATTCAACACCAAATTTTCAACAATAATAGTATCAATACCGTGTCTTTTGCCATCACTATCTCCGTGTGTTGATCTTTCTAAATAATGTTTGTCAAACCACAATTCAACTTTGATAATTTCATTTACGGATTTAATATTTCTAGCATTATCAGAACTTTTGTTTTTCTTGAATTCTAATGGGTCTTCAATAGCAGGAACTGCGTTTGCTGATTTTTCCAATCTTTTTCTAGGTATATCTCTATTCATATTTTCTTTACAGTGTTTGTGTTATGTGTTCTAGCAAATAATCAAATTGATACAATCATTTATCTGTATTTAGCATCTTTTATTTGCTGTATTTTGTAATTTAACGAGTATCTGTAAAATGCCAATAACTGATCTTCAGAATTCCACCATTCACTTAGACCATAATACAAACCCCTTACTCCTTCATGTTTTTCACTTTTTATTTTCCCAGATTTTGTAAGCTTATTTAATGCAACAGAAAGAGCTGTTACATATCCTCTTCTTTTTGTCGCTGTTTCAATATTTTGCAATCTATAATCTGCAATATGACTAAGTATCTCGTCTGCTGACATCATTTCATTCTTGTCTTTGAGACAAGCATATGATTTTTCTGTCCACGATATGCCTTTCCTGCCTTGTAATTGAAACAAATCTTGTTTTAATTTCTTAATCTTATTCTTTTTTAGTTCTATTGAATACTCCAAGCTGGCAATTTCGGACTCTATTAGCTTAATCTGATTTACCATGTTAATATTGTTTGTTTATTAGGTTGTTAATAAACCTCTTTTATGCAAAAGTAGATAAACAATACACTGCGACTTGAAGTAAGTTATCCACAAATGTGAATATCATTTTGAAAACAAAAACTGGGTACAATATTTGCCAAATTGAGTAACTAAGCATAATAAAATTCCACCAAATAGGCTTTTAGTGTTTTTTTGCACAGTATTCGAACTTAATCCTAAACAACAACGAAAACATTACATTGCAATAGAAACCCTATGAAAACATGCGGAGTAGCTCAACCCTTTTTTACAAAATGCGGGATAAAATTTTGCTGACGCTTATATTTTCTTGCCTCATGTATGTGTGCGTTTTTCGGAATAGCGACAACATGCAGGGGGTAATATGGTCAGACACAGAGGGCTACTACATGTACCTTCCAGCACTCATCATACACAAAGACCTGCACCATGTGCCTGAGCGCAGCATGAACAATCGCAAAAACGAAAAAGGCGAAGTAATGATGAAGTACACCTGTGGCGTAGCTTTTTGTTATCTGCCGTTCTTTTTAGGGGCTCATGTCTATGCTACTCTTACAGGTGCAGATTCTTCAGGTTTCAGCAATCCGTACTATTACGGACTAATGCTTTGTGGCATAGTTTGGGGGCTGCTGGGTATGTATGGTTTGCTGCGGTTATTGGGGCTTTACTTCAGCAATGTTGTAGCATGGCTTGCTATGTTGGTGTTGTTGTTAGGCACTAATTATTTTTACTACATCACAAAGTACATGGGAATGTCGCACATTTATAGCTTCACTATAGTAGTGTGGCTACTGCAACTCACCACCAAATACTACCAAATACCTAACCGAAAAATAGCCATAGTGGGTGGGTTGCTGATGGGCTGGCTGGTACTTATAAGGCCCACAAACTGTATCGTAGCCTTATTCTTGCTATTGTACAATATAACAACCGTCAGCGAGCTACAACAAAGAATCTACCTGTTTTGGAGCCGAAGGGGCGATGTGGTAGTATGGGCGGCCAGTGCGTTCTTGGCCATTGTGCCACAGTTGTTATACTGGAGAGAGATGACTGGAAAATGGGTATATTACTCGTATGACGGCGAAGGGTTTGAGTATTGGAAAAGCCCTAAAATATTAGCAGTATTGGCAGACACACAAAATGGTCTTTTTATATACGCGCCAGTCCTATTATTGTTTGTAGTAGGCATGGTTATGTTCCCCAAAGACAGGCGAACTCAAGCAGTAGGCATTACCGTTACTTTTGGGTTGGCTACTTACCTTTTTGCAAGCTGGTGGGCGTGGAACTTTGGGGCGGCATATGGGCATAGGTGTTACATAGAGTACTTCCCTTTACTGGCGTTTCCCATGGCTGTTTTTATAGAAAAAATAAGAGCTAAAGGCATAGTATATAGTACCGTACTTACCATAATAATCATGCTTCTGGTGTACTACAATGTAGGGCTCACCCGTATAAACGACAAAAACGGTATCTGGTGTGGAGACCAATGGCGATGGAACTGGCAATTATGGGCAGATATGGTGAACAAAATACCGGATAAAGAAAACTGGGTATTGTCTGCACTGTTACCAATGCTGGTGATACTGATACTAGACATCAAAAACAATGTAGCATCTACAACAAAAGAGGCATAGATACGCTGTATATCATCAATAACGCTACACAATAGATGTAGTAAGTGGTAACCAGCAAGAGTGTGCTTGTATGACCCATTTTATACCCCAATACAATGAAGGATCTTCAATAAAATGAAATATTAACATAGGTACTCAAGTCACACACCTGTGAAATTTACAAGTTAAAGACTGGGTTATATAACGCTTCAGGCAAGGGGAAACAGACCTTTGCATTACTGCTTAGTGTGCCTCAAATACTGTGTAACATACAGTAAACGCACACACTGAGTCTGTAATAAAGGAGCAATTATGAAAAATCTTTTTCTGCTGATAATAGCATATTTGGTAAGTAGCTACTGTACTGCACAACCCCATGCACAAAGTGTGGTAAGCTCACAGGGCGACTACTATTGGTCGCCAACGGTATCTGTAGCATGGACAATAGGTGAGGTGATAAGTGAGACTTACGCAACCGAAAACAGGTACCTGACTCAAGGTTTTCATCAGCCGGGATATGTGAAAAAAGATGACCCCGAGATTTCTTTCGATTCGTTTAATGGGTTCTCGCCGAATGGTGATGGCATCAACGACAACTGGCATGTGCCCATACTGGACCAGTATAAACAGAACAAAGTAGTGATACTGAACCGATGGGGAAATGAGGTGTGGGCAGCCAGTAATTACAATAATGAGGAAGTGGTGTTTGAGGGGAAGAATATGAATGGTGATGCGCTGCCAGATGGTACTTATTACTACATACTACAGTACAATAACATTGAAAAAAGAGGTTGGGTTTTCATAAAAAGGTAAATAGCAAAGAATGAAAAAGTTAGTATTAACAGTGATTACAATGTTGTGTGTGCTACTGGTGCATGCGCAGCCACCACAGGCATTTAGGTATCAGGCAATAGCAAGAGATGCTAAGGGGGTACCCTACGTAAGTACCAACCTGAAGGTGAGGGCGAGTGTGCATGATATGGCACACAATGGAACGGTGGTGTATCAGGAAGTGCAAGGTGTAACGACCAATGCTTTTGGGTTGATGAATATGTCGATAGGTACTGGAAAGGTAACTATAGGTGCATTCAAAGAGATAGATTGGGGAATGGGTAGTAAGTATATGGAGGTAGAGATAGACTTTGGGGAAGGGTTTGTATCTATGGGCAGCTCTGAGCTCCTGAGTGTACCTTATGCGCTCTATAGCCCTAGTGCTAAGGGCGAACAGGGAGTGCAAGGAATACAAGGGCCCGTGGGCCTTACAGGTGCAACTGGGTTGACCGGAGCAACTGGTCTTACTGGTGCTGCTGGAACAAATGGAGCAACTGGTGCTGCTGGAACAAATGGCACCAATGGGGTGGATGGCGCAACGGGAGCGATTGGTCTTACTGGAGCCACTGGATTGACTGGTGCCGCTGGCACAAATGGTACTAACGGAGTAGATGGCGCAACTGGTGCGACTGGTCTTACTGGTGCAACTGGCTTGACTGGTGCTGCTGGAACAAACGGTACTAATGGAGCTGATGGTGCAACAGGAGCTACAGGACTTACCGGCGCAACTGGCTTAACTGGTGCTGCTGGAACAAATGGTACTAATGGGGTGGATGGCGCAACGGGTGCCACTGGCTTGACAGGTGCTGCTGGCACAAACGGTACTAACGGTGCAGATGGTGCTACGGGTGCTACAGGCCTTACTGGAGCAACTGGGTTGACTGGTGCTGCTGGAACTAACGGAGTGGATGGCGCAACAGGTGCTACGGGTCTTACAGGTGCGACTGGGTTAACTGGTGCTGCTGGAACAAATGGTACTAATGGAGCGGATGGTGCAACCGGTGCTACCGGTCTTACCGGAGCAACTGGCTTAACTGGAGCCGCTGGCACAAATGGTACTAACGGAGTAGATGGCGCAACTGGTGCAAATGGCTTGACTGGTGCTTCTGGAACAAATGGTATTAACGGAGCAGATGGAGCAACAGGTGCGACTGGATTAACCGGTGCTGCTGGAACGAATGGTACTAACGGAGCGGATGGAGCAACTGGTGCTACGGGTCTTACTGGTGCAACTGGATTGACTGGAGCTGCTGGAACGAATGGTACTAACGGAGCAGATGGTGCAACGGGAGCTACAGGCTTAACTGGTGCTGCTGGAACAAATGGTACTAATGGAGTAGATGGCGCAATGGGGGCAACTGGTCTTACAGGTGCAACTGGCTTAACTGGAGCTGCTGGAACAAACGGTACAAATGGAGTAGATGGCGCAACTGGTGCTACCGGCTTAACTGGTGCTGCTGGAACGAACGGTACTAATGGAGTAGATGGAGCAACTGGTGCTACGGGACTTACAGGTGCAACTGGGTTGACTGGTGCTGCTGGAACGAATGGTACTAACGGAGTAGATGGTGCAACGGGTGCAACTGGGTTAACTGGTGCTGCTGGCACAAATGGTACTAATGGAGCGGACGGCGCAACTGGTCTTACCGGCGCAACTGGCTTAACTGGTGCTGCTGGAACGAACGGTACTAATGGGGCAGATGGTGCAACTGGAGCTGCTGGTCTTACAGGTGCTACGGGACCTATAGGACCAACTGGGTTGACGGGAGATGCGGGTGCTGTAGGCGATACTGGTGCCACAGGCCCTACAGGACCAGCGGGTACTGCTGGTACTAATGCGGTGGTGGCGTTTGCCGATTTTTATGCGCTTATGCCGTCCGATAATCCTGCTACAGTGGCGGGTGGTGCGGCTGTTGCTTTTCCGCAAAATGGCCCCTCCAATGGTATCATTACTCGTAGTAGCACTACACAGTTTGTGCTGCCCGCAGTAGGTACCTACATGATAAGCTGGCAGGTTAGTGTACATGAGGCAGGGCAACTGGTACTAGAAATAAACGGCACTGAGTTGGCGGCTACCGTAACGGGTAGGGCTACTGGTACCAGTCAGATATCGGGTAGCAGACTGATAACTACTACTACCGTAAATAGTGTGTTGCGGTTAGTGAGCCCAGTGGGCAATTCACCAGCGCTCACCATTACACCTACGGCGGGCGGGTCACAGCCCGTATCGGCATCGCTGGTTATTATGCGTGTGCTGTAACCCTCAGGGAGTATTAATCACTACAGTCAATTAACCTATATCACAAACAGGCAATAGATAGCAACAATGAAGATGAATAATATCAAAAGAAAGGTGGCCACACTGATAGCAGTAATGCTATGTATGGGTGCGCAGGCGCAGCAAGATGCCGGATTTTCTATGTACTTCTTCAATCCGTTGTATGTCAATCCTGCTTATGCAGGCACTCGTGCATTACTATCTGGTGTGCTGGTACACCGTAGCCAGTGGATAGGTATGGATGGTGCGCCTACCACACAGTCGTTGACGCTACATAGTGCTATACCAGGCACTAGGGTAGGGCTGGGATTGCAGATATATAACGATCAGGCAGGGCCCTTGCACAATACGGGTATCAATGCTACCTATGCCTATCACCTGCCGGTAAACGAGCGTACTAAGGTGTCCTTTGGTATAACCGGTATGGTCAATAACATAAGTGTGGGGTGGTCGTCTATCAATGTAGAGCATCCTGCCGACCCAGCCTTTACTGGTAATGCTGCTACTAGCTGGGTGGGCGATGCCAGCGCTGGAGTGTACCTGTACAAAACCCGATTGTATGCGGGTTTTAGCGTCAACCATCTTATGCAGTCAAAATTTGGGATGGAGTATGAGTCAGGAGCCGACAAAGCAAAGTTTTTCAGACAATACAACCTGATGGCGGGTTATGTATTGCCCATCAACGAAACGATATCTTTTATGCCTTGCATACTAGTAAAGTATGTTAATGCAGCACCCATTGTGCGCGAGGTAAACGGCATATTTGTTTTCTACGACCGGCTGTACCTAGGTGCAGGATACCGTGCCGGCAAAAGAATACTGATACCTGGCACCGACCACATGCTTATAGGTATAGCCAAATTAGACATTACCCCCAACCTACACATTGGTTACTCGTACGATGTTTACCTAAGCCAAACCGGTAGCTACAACAGCGGTACCCATGAGGTAATGCTGGGCTGCGACATCAACAGAAAAAACGGTAAGGGGTGGGATAGGAGGTTTTTTTAGGGTAAGGGGTACGCATAATAGGAGTATTGGTACCGATCATTGAAAGAAAGATAACAAGAGCCGCAATTTTATCCTTAATTTTATATTACTGATATAATTTACTCTGTTATGAAACCCTACCTACAATGGTGCTATTGTCTGTTGTTTACCCTACTTTCCATCAATGCTGGAGCACAAGAAATAGTAACCATTGCGGGTAATGGTGTAAGCGGCTTTAGCGGTGATGGTGGGCCAGCTACTGACGCTAGTTTGAATAATGCTCTTTGCTTTACATTTGATACACTGGGAAATATGTATTTTTCAGACGCTGGAAATAATAGAATAAGGAAAGTTAGTATCAACAAAAGAGTAACCACCATTGCTGGAACTGGAGTTCAGGGATATTCAGGGGATGGAGGAAATGCAAAACTCGCTCAGATCGATGGTCCAATGGGAATCACTTTGGACAACAATGGTAATTTGTATTTTGCTGATATAGACAATAGTGTGATTCGGAAGATTGACAATGCCGGGATCATAACTACTGTTGCAGGCACCGGTATTCTAGGTTGCACAGGCGATGGAGGACTAGCAATATTAGCCAAGTTAAGAGCCCCATATGGATTAGTATTTGACAAACATAATAATTTATATTTCTCTGATGTAGCATGCAACTGTGTTAGAAAAATTGACAATTCAGGAGTTATTACCACTATTGCAGGAATAAAAGAATCATCTGGATTTAGTGGAGATGGTGGTCCTGCAACATATGCAAAAATGGTTTATCCAGGCTTCATTGGTATTAATAAAAATACTAATTCAATGTATATCCCTGATCATGTTAATTCAAGAGTTAGAAAAGTAGACTTAAATTCTGGTATCATCACTACTGCAGCTGGAAATGGCTTTTCTGGATACAACGGTGATGGTGGATTAGCCACAAACGCCGCCTTAACTTCTCCAAATAGTGTTTCGATAGACTCCCATGGAAATATAATAATATGTGATAACCTTGCTCATGTTATCAGGAAAATTGACACTTCAAGTATAATATCTACGATTGCCGGTATTGGGGAGGTAGGATATAGTCCAGATGGTACAGCAGCAACAACTGCTAAATTCAACAGACCAAATTACACAGTGTCTGACAAATGGGATAACATTTATTTTTGCGATGTATTCAATCACCGTATACGTCGCATCAACTACAATACCACCTCAGTAAAAGAGCAGCTAGTATCGCCCTTAAAGGCTAGTATTTTCCCTAATCCTGCCCATGAGTATGTAACTGTGAAAGCAGAAGGAGTAGCCATAAATGAGCTGCAATTGCTAGATGTGACGGGCTGTGCCCTACACAGCAGTGTTTACAAAGCCCACAAAGGAGAGATAAAACTTCTCATCACCCATCTGCCATCAGGTATCTACCTATTGAAGATAAATGGGCAATATGCGGGTAAGGTGGTGAAGGAGTAATCTGGTACAATAAAATAGCTAAATCCCACCCATTACCCTTAATTTTATAATACCAATATAAAATACGCTATTATGAAACCCTACCTACAATGGTGTTATTGTCTGTTGTTTACCCTACTTTCCATCAATGCTGGAGCACAAGAAATTGTAACCATTGCTGGTAATGGCACTAAAGGTTACTCTCCAGACGGTGTATTAGCAAAGGATGCATTATTAGACTTTCCTCATGTTATTGCATTTGACAAAAACAGCAATATTTTATTATGTGAAATTCAAAAAAACACAGTCAGAAAAATTAGTTCTTCAGATAGAAGAATCTCTACTATTATAGGGACAGGCACATCAGGATACACTGGAGACGGTGGCAAGGCATACCTTGCAAAAATCAATCACCCCTACAGTGTTATTTCAAACAGTATAGGGGAGATATTTATTACTGACTTGTTGAATCGTGTTATTCGTAAAGTAGATACTTTAGGTAACATATACACAATAGCTGGCAATGGAGTTAATGGATGTTCGGGCGATGGCGGACTTGCTGTAAATGCAAATTTAAGATCTCCGGCATGTATGTGTTTTGATAAAGAAGGAAATTTGTATTTTTCTGATTTTGGTTGTAGTTGTGTTCGCAAAATAAGTACCTCAGGCATAATTTCTAAAGTGGCAGGAAATGGAGTTAACGGCTTTAGTGGCGATGGGGGACCTGCAACGAATGCACAACTTAGATTACCTGAGTTTATCGTTATAGACACTAACAAGAACTACTTGTATATTGGAGACTATCCCACTCGCAGAGTCAGAAAAGTAGATCTTAATACAGGTATTATTACCACTTTTGCTGGCAATGGAAATGTAGGGAATAGTGGTGATGGAGGGCTGGCAACTGATGCAGAGTTAAATGCGCCTAGCACTGTTAGTTTAGATTTGTTAGGCAATGTCATTATTGTTGATGCAAATGCTGACGTGATTCGATTGGTAGATAGTTTTGGAATCATAACAACAATTGCAGGTACTGGCGAAAGAGGATATAGCCCTGATGGAACAATAGCCACACTAGCAAAATTTAATAACCCAGCTTCTTCTATTGTTGATAAATGGGGCAATATTTATTTCACCGACATAAGGAACTACTCTATTAGGCGCATCAACTACAATACCACCTCCATAAAAGAGCAGTCTACGGCGTATATAAAAGCAAGTATTTTCCCCAATCCTGCCCATGAGTGTGTAACTGTAAAAACAGAAGGAGTAGCCATAAATGAGCTGCAATTGCTGGATGTGACGGGTTGTGCCGTACACAGCAGTGTGTACAAAGCCCAAAAAGGTGAGATAAAACTTGTCATAGCCCATCTGCCCACGGGTACCTACCTATTGAAGGTAAATGGGCAATATGCGGGGAAGGTGGTGAAGGAGTAAAACAGGGTAAGCCTACACTATAATGCCATACTTTTTTTCAAAGAGATAAATAGCAATTGTTGGGTAATTTTAGACCCATGTTGCAACTCAAGTATTATTCGTTCGACCTGCCATTTACCGATGCTTTTACGATAGCCAAGGGTACCAAAACCCATCAGCCTACGCTCATTACTATGTTGGGGCTGGGGCCGCAGAGGGGCTGCGGAGAGGCTACGGCAATAGGGTATTACAATGTGACTATAGAAGGTATGATGGCTACTCTGGCTGCAAAGCGTGGCGATATAGAACGATATGCACTTACCGATCCTCAACGTTTCTGGCATTTTCTGCACCACCTGATACCGGGTCAGCATTTTCTGATAAGTGCGCTGGATATAGCTGGCTGGGATCTGTTTGCTCAAATGCGGCGTATGCCCCTGCATCAGCTACTGGGGATAAAGTGGGATAATGTACCGGTTACAGACTTCACTATAGGCATGGATACCCCCGAAAAAATGGTGGCAAAACTACTGGCAAGGCCTTGGCCTGTGTACAAGATAAAATGTGGCAGTGTAGATGATATAGACACCCTGCGATTGCTGAGACAGCACACCACAGCACCATTCAGGGTAGATGCTAATGAGGGCTGGACACTGGATGATGCTAAAAGACTATTGCCAGAACTGGCAAAACTGGGTGTGGTACTGGTGGAGCAGCCACTACACAGAGATGCGTACGAGGAAATGAAGGAGCTAAAGGCTGAGGCGGTGCTGCCCCTCTATGCCGATGAAAGCTGCCGCACAGAAGATGAGGTAAAAAAATGTGTAGGCAGCTATGATGGGGTGAACATAAAACTGGCTAAGTGTGGCGGCATTACGCCTGCTATGCGCATGATACAAGAGGCTCGCAAACTGGGACTACGGGTGATGATGGGCTCCATGAACGAAAGTACGGTGGGTGCGGCGGCAGTGGCACACATGCTGCCCCTGCTAGACGAGGCTGATGTAGATGGACCATTGCTACTTGCCGACGACCTCGCAGATGGACTGACCTATAACAATGGTAATGTGGCGCTAAGTGGCAGACCGGGACTAGGTATAAGATTCACAGGGCCTCGCAATGCAGCAGGCTGATTATTCGTCGGGGTGTTGCTGCCGCTTGCTGAGCCAGTAGAGGGTGAAGAACACCACCAGCAATAGCAGATAAACTATAGTAAGAAAAATGCCAAAAGCAGTGAAGTAAGCACTGCTGAATGCTGCTATATGACGCAGATGAGTGTAGCGCCACGTAAACAGCAGACTCATGGGTACTGCAAAAACCAGACAGTTGATCAATACCCGTTTGTTGAAAAATTCTTTGAGGTGGCTCATGTGAATCTAATTCTGAAACATCATTAGTTTGTTTTCATTTGCGAAGCGACTAAACCCAAACAATCAGTAAGCATAGGCAGTACCTAACGAAGTGTACTGCCCGTAGCTACCGTTATTTGTCGTTGTCGTTCATCATTCTTTTCATTTCCATTACGTCCATTTCCAGGTCGGCAAGGCGGTGGTAGACTTCGGCAGGTTCGCTAAAGTCGCTGCTTATTTTCATTCTGCCATACCATACTTCTTTTATGTCTTCGGGGTCTATCTCCAGTGTAGGAAACTCGTGCCTGTGTGCTATGGTGTCAGACTTCAGGTAGAGTTTACCTCTTTCTTTCAGGCGGTTCACTACACGTTTCACAGCCACGCCACCTTTGTGTACCACTACATACACCCTGTTGTCGCGGATTTTATCGAGCGAGTCTATCCATTCGCCTATGATGCGGTCGCCATGCAGCACATTGGGTGCCATTGATGGGCCTTCTACCTCAAACATGCGATAGGTGGCATTGCTAAGACCCGGTAGGCGAAAGGTGGGTAGTGTTTCCATAAACTCGGCATCGCCATAACCTAGCAAATACCCAGCACGAGCCTTTACAGGCACATATATGATGTTGTCGTTGCCGCCACTATCTACAGTAATGATGCGTGGAATGGCACTGTAGCCAGGGGCACCCTGCTGTGGGAAGGCAGCACGCAGCATGAGGTCTTTTTCGTCGTTTTGCTGGGCATATTGTTGCTGCTGTTCCAGATTTTTTGACAAAAGATCGTCGAGCGTCACGCCAAAATACTTGGCAAAGGTGCGTAGGGTCTCCACATTGGGTTCGCTGATACCAGCCTCGTAATTGGCAATGGTAGTTCTGCCAATATTCACATCAGAGCTAAGCCCATCTTGTGTTTTGGCAGCTTTCTTTCTTAGGTATTTAAGGTTGTTTGCTAATGACATGGCACAAAATTAAGAAAATATTTCCAAAAAATTTGGAGTTGTCAAAAATATTGGAATATCTTTGTGTCGGAAAACATGGAATTGATACCAAAACTACAAAACAATACACATTAATGCCAAAAAAACTGTAGCAAACAACGGCGGTAAAAAACAGAAATAAAAACTGCCACATAGCTACTACAAAGCGATACCCCCGGAAAACGATAAAATATAAATCCTAAAACTGAACAGCATATGAAACAAGAACAGAAAAACCTGATAAGAAAAGCAATAGTGCGCTATGTGGGCAACTACAACACCGTAACAGAGGCGGCGCAAAGTATGAAAGGGGTATCGGCGATACAGATAATGCAAATAATAAACAACAACCGCAACGGCATAAACGACAGACAGTGGCAGCACATAGCTCACCAAGTGGGCATGTATGTGGCAGACTGGAAAGCCGCAGATACCAGTGCCAGCCTGCTGCTGCGCATACTGATGGGCGATGCACAACGATATGCGATGAACTATGGCATATCTATGGCTGGCGGAATGGGTAAAACCTATGCGGCAGAGATATATAGTAGGAGTAATGACAATGTAGTATACGTGACAGGAAGTGCAGCGCAGAATAGAAAAACGTTTGTAACCGAAATGCTGGCGTCTGCCGGCGGCGAAGCGAATGGTACTGCACCCGAGATGCTGCGCAACCTGACAGAACTGATGCTGCAAAAAGATGAGCCACTACTGATAATAGATGATGCACACCTGCTGAAAGACAGAGTACTGCACATGGTGGTGATGCTAGCCAATAATTTAATGGGTAAAGCTGGTATAATGCTAATGGGCAATGAAGAGCTGCGCCCACGCATAATAGAAGGTGTGCGTACGGGCAGGCTGGGCTATGAAGAGATATACCAAACCATAGGCAGGCGCTTTGTGACACTATCATATTTGGCTCCGAGCGATGTGGCTGCAGTGTGCAGGGCAAATGGTGTGTATGATGAAGAAACCATAGCACACATAAGCAGCAACTGCGATAACTGCCTGCACACGGCTACCTACCTGATACAGCAATGCATGGAGCAACGAATAGCTGCATAAGCAAGGGTGAAGTAACAATAAGTGAAACAAAAAAATAGAACTATATGTATTTCAGCACAACATCACAAACAGGAATGACACACCAATTGCCGGTACACAGTATACGGACTACAGAAGGCATGGGTATGGGGGTAACAGTAGTGCAGTACCCCACAGAGCAAGTAAACATGACCCCGCAGAGAATGCTGCATGTAATAGCACTGGCACTGGATATGAGCCCGGAATGCTACAAAATGAAAACAAGAGTGCGCAACATAGTGGAGCTGCGTTTTCTGGGCGGATTGCTGCTGAGGCAGTATTTCCCGGCACTGACACTGTGCCAGATAGCAGCCTACTTTGGTGGGCAAGACCATAGCTCTGTAATTAATGCTATATCTCGGGCGCACAATTTGCTGTATGTGGGTGATGCACAGTTTTTGAAAAAATACACCACCGTTTTAAAATCTGTAAACACATGGCTAAAAAGAGAAGCATAAGACTGCGCATAAGCAGTCAGCGCATGGAAGCCCTGCAGGAGATATGTGGAGAAATGTTGGATGAATTTAGCCCAGATACAGACCACCGCCAACTGCTGCACGAATACCTGCAAGAGTTACACCGCAACTTAACACTAATGCTGGAACGCAACCAGGATACCTACACACTGATACTTAACGGACCAGAGGCGGTAGCCTTTTACCAGCTATGGAATATGCTGGATATACAACACGACAAGTACGCGGTGCTGATAGTAGATAATCTGCTGAAAAAGATGAGCAGCCTGGCGGCATAATCTAGCTACATAAAATAAAAACCCCGATAACTACAAACCCAACACTATGAAGGCTAAAAGAATAACCAAACCACTGACCGAGGTAAGCAAAGAAACATTTGAGCAGGCGATGAACAGATATGCAGCGGCAGAGGTGAGAGAGCGAGAGATAAACAAAATGATGGATGCTGAAGTGAATGAAATAGCCGAAAAATACGCTGCTGAGCTGCAGTGTGTGGCAATGATAAAGCAGGTGGCTTTTGATGAGGCACAGGCATACTGTGTGCGGCACAAAAAAGAACTGTTTGCCAAGAAAAGGAGAATAGGTACAGTGTTTGGCATAGCAGGGATGCGCATGGGTACACCACGGCTGAAAACGACAAAGGGTAGCGACTGGAACACTGTACTGGCTGCACTGAAAGAGAAACTGCCAGCGTATGTGCGTACTATAGAAGAGCCAGCAAAAGATATGCTACTGGCAGATAGGCACAATGAAAAAGTAGCACCATTGCTGCTGGAAATAGGAGTGCAGGTGGTGCAGGATGAACTGTTTTATATAGAACCTAGAATAGCGGCATAAGCCCGATACTATATACTGATAACAACAAAAACACAAACGAGATGATACAGGACTACACAGAGCACCTGCTCCAGACCGACACTAAGCCACTGCAAGTGCACTATGCTGAAGGAAGCACAAGAGCCAGCAGAAGGCAAGACAAAAGGCAGCTGCTGCTGACCTTTATCATACACGTAAATACCCCAAAACGAAAACGCTACGGTAAACCAGCCCCCGTAAAACCCAACCTACTGCGCACATTACTATCACTATTTGTGTAGCGCAGCCTGCTGTAATCCCCCCGCCTGCTGTGAACAGGTGGAGGGGAATACTTGCAGATATCTGTACCCCCAATTCATAAAAGCATACATAACCACATAGCGCAACTAATGTGGCAATACGTATGTACAGACTAATGCAGCAAAGGCTGCCATGATATGGTCAGCCTCTGCTAAATAGTATAACTATTGACTTAAAATGCACCTACTACTTCAGGTGCAGTACACCATACTTAAACAACAGAAACAATGCAGCACCAGCCAGTATAGACAAAAACAGGATAGTGGGCAGGAGCGAATTGTTTTTCTTTTTGAAGGGGTCGTTGAAGTTGATTTTGGCACCACGGGGTAGCTCGGCAAGTTCGGTAAGTGTATTGCCAAAATGTATGTTGATGATGATATTGGCATTGACTGCCCAGCCATTGGCATCGAGTATGGGCGCGAGGTTGCGTTTGCGGAGCTTGAGGTAGGCAATAACCATAGATGGGCCAGAGATGAGTAGCAGCAAACCTGCTATAGCCAAGGGCATCTTCCACCATTCCAGCTTCATAAAGCCCGATACTACAGAGGTAAGTGCAGTACCTATGGCACCTAGTGCAAGACCTATGGCTGCGAAGATCCCCACAAACTTGCCTACGTCAAATGGCTTTGGTGGTTCTTTTTTAGCAGCAGTTTCGTCTACTTTGGCGGGCATATCTTCTACTCCCTTATTAAGACCAGCAGTCATCTTCTCATCTTCAGAAGCGGCCATTTTGTTGATTTGTTTTTCAACGAAAACAGACACTTTGCGGTAGGGAGAGAAGAATGCCTGACGAATGCTTATGGGGTTGTCTATAATTTTGGTGATGGTAGCATCCCAGTCTACACCTTGACGGTCGTAGAATAAGGCATTTCTACCCACCATCAGATTATCTATGTCGCCATTGGTAAGGGCAGCCACGATAGACATTTTTTCCTTTGAGGTGCGTGACACACAATCGCAATACATGAGGTACATACCGCTGAAAGATGCCAGGGAGTTGTGCCGGCCCATATCTGTGACCTTAATGCAAAGGTCTAGGCTACGTTGGTCTATGTATAATGTACCCGCCTGGAACATAGCCTTGTAGTCGGGCGAGTAAAAGTCGAAGAAGGTAACGAAGTTTTTGAGCAGTGTGTACAGGTCGCGGTGGTAGCGCACCAGTTTATCTACCTGTATAATGTTGTTGGCATCTTGTGTCAGTGCATTGTCTTGGTCTATAAGGGCTAGTAGTTTATCTTTTTGTTGGCCACCTATTATAGCTTGTATCCTGTCTATACCCAGTGACTCTACTAGAACCCCTTGTTTGGCAGCTTGCCATGCTGCAAAAGGCGCAAAGGTATTGCCTATAGCAGTCCATTCGCTTTCGGTAATAGTAGCTTTATCGGCACCATAAATGATGCTTACTGTAAGCTGGCGAAAAGTGGCTATAGCTGCCTCCCAAGTAGGGTTGATACCAGTAGTAACCGGTAGTGGTTTGCCAGCCTCTATTCGGGCCAAGGGGTAGGCACCAATTTCATCGGCACAATCAGCCAGGTTTTTGGCTGTTATAGATTCTACGCGAGCCACCTGGAGGTTGAGGACTTCGGTAGATTGTTTGTCGAAGGCTGCCAATCTGCACCTGATGAAGTAATCATCGACCTTAGCCTTGATGGCGCAGTAGTTGCTGTAGGCAGCTTGGGTATTATCGGCAAGGGGCAGTATGTTGGCCTTGTCAGCATTGCATTGCGCTATCCAGGCAGCGTATTTTTCGCAATGGTCGAAGAAAGTATTGATGTGATCTAGGTTGATACCTTGTTTGCCGCCCCTGTCTGTGGCCGCCCCTGTATGCGAAATGATTTCAGCCATAAGCAGTAACAGATCTGCATTGTTAGTAGAATCTTCGGTGATGATACCATCGCCATTGAAGCCCGAACCAGCAAATATTTTGGTAGTATCGGAGGTTTCTTCCACAGTAAGAGAGGAAGCCGATTCCTTGCCTGTATTTTTCAATACCACTTTTGCCGATTCCAGCAGGGTTTTGCCAAGCTCTGTATTGTCATTTATGGCGCTTAGAGGAAAGACAGCTGATTCTTTTAGGAGGTCGGCAGGGTCTTTGAGAACGGATATTACCCACTTTACGGCAGCCAGTATTTCGGGTACTCGTATTTGTCCGTCGCCATCAGTATCTATGAGGTCGAGGGTTTTTTTGTCAATTTCCATATTGGCTGCAGGGCAGCTCAGGGCAGTCCACAGTTTGGGGTCTAGCTCTGCCAAATGAATGAGGTCTTCAGCCTTATCGATGTTTACCCGCTTCACACCGCCTACGGTAGAGAAACTCCAATTGTGTTGATTATCAGTATGTAACATAAGCAAGTGTGTTTAGATTGAAAAGTTGCGTATGTGCAGAAATTCAAAATATTATGGCAAGGTAAAAAAAATAGTGTAGTGTGTGTAGCTAAGGGACAGTAATAACAAAAGGACAACTGGAGGGGGGTGTGAGCTATTTGTGAAGAGACGTGAGTAAGGCAGATCGTAGCTGTGCGCTTACGGGTACTTTATGGCCAGAAACAATAACATGATTGTTTTCTACTACATCTACAGCAGCAGTGTTGACAATGTAGCTCTTATTAATCCTTAAAAATGTGTGTGGTAAGTGGGATGCAAATTCTTGCAAGGTATTGCGGATAAGGTGAGTGGAGGTTGTGGTGACAAGATGCAGATAGTTGCCTTTAGCCTGAATGAAAAGCAAGTGTGAGAGGGGGATTCTTATCCAAGTACCGTTTTCACGTACTGTTATTGTGGCAGAGATTGCAGGGGTAGATAATCGCTCTTCTACTTTGGCGCAAGCCTTTACAAAACGGTGATAAGAGATAGGCTTTAACAGGTAATCGGTAGCATTGATATCGAACCCCTGAACAGCATATTGTGAATAGGCAGTAGTAAATATAACATGCGTAGCAGCAGGTAGTGCAATGGCTATATCCAATCCATTATGGTCGGGCATTTTTATATCTAAAAACACCAAATCGGGCTTGTGTTGGTGGGTATATCGCAATCCCTCGCTTGCATTGGTGAAAGTTTGCTCGATTCTGATATTGTTCATCCTTGCCGCATGGTGCTGCAGCACTTGCAGTGCCATGGGTTCGTCGTCTATGGCTATGGCTTTTATCATATCAATTGAGTACAATAGTTAAAAGTACTTCGTAATGGTTGTTTTCACAACGCTGTATCAGTTTGTGTTTTCCTTCATACTGCAATTGTAGTCTTTTTACTGTGTTGCTCAGCCCTATGCCTGTAGCATCTTGTGTTGTGTTTCGGTTATGAAAGGTATTGGTGATATGGCAAGTAAGACTGTGCGCAACTACAGTAATATTTACGTTTATTTCGGACTTATGCTCATAACTAATACCATGCTTGAAGGCATTTTCTATAAACGGAAGTAGCAACATGGGGGCAATGCTACCGTGCAAATTATTGTACTGAATTTGCACTATTATTTTCAAGTTTTCGCTCTCTGAAATGCGCCTACGTTGAAAATCTACATACTGTTGTAAGAACACAAATTCATCAGAAACATTGACGAAATATTGATCTGCCTGTGCGTTGGTGTAACTGAATAATGCAGAGAGTTCGTTGATAGCCTGAGCTGTTTGGTGCGCATTATCTGAGTATGCACCATTAGTTAATGATGCAAGGCTAGTTACAATTTCTTTTGCATCTACTCTTTCTGCAAGCATTTTTAATTCATTTTCTCTGCTCTGAGTATTGTAATATCTAATGGACTGTTGAAGGAAATGGTAGTGGCTGTATACCGCATATATTGCTGCCATCACCGACCCAGCAATAACCATACGTGTCGTGGCAATTTGAATAATTTTGTAGAAATCTTCTTTGAACGTGAATGACTCTATCCACATAAGAAAGACAGTATCTAATACAACGTCTACCCCAATCATTAAAAGTAGAAATGGAAACAAGTAGCATAAATAACGCCAATACTTACCCACCATAAAATTGGGCTTGTATAAACAGAGATAGTGACCAACAACCATTGTAGTAAGCATACAAATGGTAAGTGGAATGTAAAACAAATAGCGAATATAATCTTGCTGAGACCACTTACTTGCCGATAACAGCGGTGGCAATAGCATAAAGGCTGTAAGTGATAATGTAATAATGAAAAAGTGCCTTAAAGTGGTGTTTTTAATGCCGTCAAGGATAGTGTGATCTTTGTAATGGTTGTGGGTAGGAGCTGTGATTTTGTTGCCGTCAGCACTGCTGAGTTTTGTCCGTAGCTGTTCAGAAAGGGTATCAATGAGGGTCAGTGTTTTGTTTGCCTGCTCTTGTAGTGCTATGGCATAGATTGTGTTCAGTGCATTGAAGAGAAAGTGTGTATCTAATTTGCTTTTCAGCAACAGTGCAGCAGTTTTTCGCTTGTTGTACTCTATATCTCTGTTTAAGATTATTGACCTTTTTATGTTTTCTATACAGGCATATAATGCCGCAAAAGGCAAATAAAATATTACCATGGAAATGAAAATATGCTGTAGCAAATAAGATATGTTCTTAAAGGATAAGAAAGAAGAGTTGTAGATAAATTCGGGCAATAAGATAGATAATACAGCAACCATTAAAAATGGTATCATCGTAAGGGCATATTGTACATATTTGTGTTTAACAAGGTAGGGCAATACGAGCAAGCGGTAATGTATCATACCCAATAGCACAGCAGATGCAATTTCAACAAGTTCATTCGTAAGAAATCCTTCAGATAAAATCGCTTCATAATGAATAGGGCTTGGCTTTGCGACTATTATAGCCGATACGTATAGGACAGCTATGGTAAACGTCCAGAAAAAGAAGTGCCTGACGGCGGTGGGTAGCTGGCTTAGGTAGCGGAGCATGATTACTTTTTTATCAAAAAAACTGCAATAAGACTATATCTGCAACAATATGTGATGAAGTACTGGAAAAGAGTGATGAAACCAACAGACGTAATGGAATAAACGTCACCTACACGCATCAGTCGTATATTTGACACCCGGTAGCGTTGTTACCCGTCATTAGCTTATGTCTCAAACCAATACTTTTGTAGTAGATACCGATAATGTCTTTTTTCAGAAGGCGGTGGCTTTTGTGACAGAGACAGATGAAAACCTGTTCCTGACAGGTAGGGCAGGTACGGGCAAGACTACTTTTCTGAAGTATATACGGGAGCATTGCGGCAAGCAAATAGCAGTAGTAGCACCTACAGGTGTAGCGGCTATGAATGCAGGTGGAGAGACCATTCACTCTTTTTTGCAACTGCCGCTGGGGCCCTTTGTGCCGGGCAATGGGGGTGGATTTGGGAAGAAGGCAGATGGTACGCAGGATAAGCACTCTCTGATAGCCAACCTTCGGCTGAAAGAACCCAAAATAAATCTGATACGCAGGCTAGAATTGCTGATTATAGATGAGGTGAGCATGGTGCGTGCTGATGTGCTAGATGCAGTAGATCTGGTGTTGCGCCATGTGCGTCGCAATCCGTATCAGCCATTTGGTGGCTTGCAGGTGGTGCTCATAGGCGACCCATTTCAGTTGCCACCTGTGGTGCGTGAGGAAGAGTGGGAGATACTGGGTAGCTTCTATAAAGGACCTTACTTTTTTCACTCGCAGGTTTTAATGCACCACCCACCTGTATATATAGAGCTGAAAAAGATTTACCGACAGAAAGATCAGGCATTTATAGACATACTCAATAGGGTAAGAAATGGTGATGTAACTACTGCCGACATCAGTCTACTCAATGAAAGGTATAACCCAGAGCCACCTAAAGAGGCTGGCTATATTATACTGTGTACCCACAACCACATAGCCGACGAAATAAACCAGCGCGAATTGGCACAAATAGATGGTGTGCTGCATCAATTTGAAGCTATAATAACGGGTGAAGTAAACGAAAAAAGCATACCCGGTGAGCGGGTGCTGCAACTGAAACGTGGCGCACAGGTAATGTTCATAAAAAATGACTTGCAACAGCCCCGAAGATTCTATAATGGGAAAATAGGCACCATAGCAGATATAAATGCTGGAGGTATATGGGTGAGTTTCGCTGATCGAGAGGACAAGGTAGAAGTGCCAATGGATGCATGGCGAAATGTGAAGTATACACTGAACAGACACACCAATAATGTAGAAGAAGAGGAAACGGGAAGCTTTAGCCAGTTTCCGCTGCGGCTGGCATGGGCTGTGACGGTGCATAAAAGTCAGGGACTGACGTTAGAGAAAGCAGTAGTAGACCTAAATAGGTCGTTTGCGCCGGGGCAGGTGTATGTGGCGCTAAGCAGGTGCACATCGCTGGAGGGCATAGTGCTGCGTAGCAAGCTCATGCAAAGCAATGTAATGGTGGATAGAAGGGTGACAGAATTCTCAGAGTACGAAAGCGAAGAAGATGAACTAGAAGCAGTACTAGAAGAGAGCGCGCTGAAAGCAAAAGCGGCGAGAATGCAAAAAACATTTGCGCTAGACGAGTTGGTGACCCAAACCAAACAAATGTTGCCCGAATTAATGAAAAGAAAAACAGGGCCAAAAACTGAAAACCTGGAGCTGCAAGACAGGCTGCTGCGCACACTGGAAAAAGCCAATGCTCATGCAGAGACCTTTGGTGCACAAATGCGCGAACTAATACTGAGCCGAAACACAACCTTGTTGCTGGAGCGCCAGCAAGCAGCAGTGAAGTACTTTACGACACAGGTGATATCGCCCTGTGTGCAGTGGATAGATGCCCACTTCATAGAGCTAGATAAACACCCTAAGGTGGCCAAACAAACAAAGCTGTGGGCTGAAATGAAAACAACACTGGTGGTGAAGCGCAGACAACTACAAGATGTGGTGCTGGTAGCAGCGACTAGTGTGGTGGAGAAGGTGCAGTGAGGGTCTGTCACGACAAAGGAAAGCTAGAGATAGGCAACAGCAAAATACAAAAACCTACCACCAAACACATACCTACACTACCTTTGTAGCACAAAACAAAGTTTATGAAAGTAGCTGTAGTAGGTGCCACTGGTCTGGTGGGTAGCACCATTATAAAAATACTGGAAGAAAGGAATTTCCCTGTTACAGAACTGATACCTGTGGCTTCTGACAAGTCGGTGGGCAAGGTGGTGGTGTATAAGGGCAAGGAATATCCAGTAGTGTCGGCGGCTACTGCTATAGCTATGCGCCCTGCGCTGGCGTTGTTTTCGGCGGGTGGTAGTACATCGCTGGAGCTGGCACCACAGTTTGCGGCAGTGGGTTGCAGGGTGGTGGATAATTCATCGGCATGGAGAATGAAGGAAGATATAAAACTAGTGGTACCTGAGGTAAATGGCCATGTACTTACCGAAAACGACTATATAATAGCCAACCCTAACTGCTCTACCATACAAATGGTAATGGTGCTGATGCCACTGCACAAAAAATATGGCATAAAACGTGTGGTAGTAAGCACTTACCAAAGCGTGAGTGGCACTGGGCAGAATGCTGTGGCAGAACTAATGAATCAGCGGGCGGGTAGTAAGGAGCATAAAGTGTATCCGCACATTATAGACCTTAATGTGTTGCCACATATAGATGTGTTTCTGGAGAATGGCTATACTAAGGAAGAAATGAAAATGGCGCAGGAAACCTGCAAAATAATGGGGGATGAAAGCATAAAGGTATCGGCTACAACAGTAAGAGTGCCAGTAGTGGGCGGGCATAGCGAGAGCGTGAATATGGAAATGATACGAGACTTTGAAGAAAGCGATGTGAAAGAGCTACTGTCTAACCAGTCGGGGGTAGTGGTGGTAGATAACCCTGCTATGAATGGCTACCCTATGCCCATAGATGCAGAGGGTAAGGATGAAGTGTTTGTGGGCAGGATACGTAGAGACCATACCCAACCTAACACCTTAAACTGCTGGATAGTAGCTGACAACCTGAGAAAAGGAGCTGCCACCAATGCCGTGCAGATAGCTAAAGTATTGCACAATAACGGATGGATATAGCATAACTTCACTAGAGAACAACCTCAATCTAACAGCAATGCCACATATAACCATAATAGCCGCCAGTGTGCGTACCGGAAGGTACAGCCAGCGAGTAGCTACTTATCTGAAACAATACATAGAAGATCAGGCAGCGGGTAGTGTTGAGATACTAGACCTAAAGGCGTATAACTTTCCAGTGTTTGATGAGCGCTTGAGGCTGCAAGCGTCTCCACTACCTGAGACGGTTGCCTTTGCTGAAAAGATAAAAGCGGCTGATGGTGTGATAATAGTGACACCAGAGTACAATGGTGGCTACCCTGCCAGCCTGAAAAATGTAGTAGACCTGATGTATGATGAGTGGCACCGAAAGCCTGTAGCTATCGCTACGGTTTCAGATGGAGCTTTTGGGGGTACACAGGTCATAACATCATTGCAGTTTACCCTTTGGAAGATGAAGGCATGGACTGTGCCTGCCATGCTTCCAGTGCCCAATATCAGCAAACAGATAGACGAACATGGCGTGCCGGCAGACAAAGCAGCTATGGATAAACGCACAGCAGTGTTTGTGAAGGAACTGCTGTGGTGCATCACAGCTAATGACAGAATGAAGGCATAGATTATTGAACATAAATAAACAGCCCCGGGATATCGTATTCCGGGGCTGTTCGTATTTTATGCTTTGAACTGTTAGTGCTTGAAGTGCCTGAGCTGGGTCATTACCATAGCCATATTGTTGGCCTTGCAGTAGGTGATGCTATCTGCATCGCGCACTGAGCCGCCGGGCTGTATTACAGCATTAATACCAGCATCGTGAGCCATACGCACACAATCGTCGAACGGGAAAAAGGCATCAGAAGCAAGTACTGAACCCTGAGTAGCAAAGCCCGATTGTTTAGCCTTGTCTAGCGCATGACGCAGGGCATCTATGCGGCTAGTTTGTCCGCAACCCTTGCCTATCAGCTGGCGGTCTTTTACTATCGCTATTGCATTTGATTTCAGGTGTTTGCAAACGATATTGGCAAACAACAAATCAGTGTGCTCAGTCTCTGTGCAGTTACGAGCACCAGCTTCAGTCCACTCAGTAAAGTTGGTGTTGTCTGCTGCCTGAACTAGTACGCCATTCAGTATGCGCTTATACTCGCGTGTTGGAAAAAAAGATTGTTTTTGCTGAAGTAGAATACGGTTTTTCTTGGTTTTGAGTATGGTCAGTGCATCCTCGTCGTAACCAGGAGCAATGAGGATTTCGAAGAACAACTCACTTATTTTTCCGGCTACTGATGCATTGATGGTTTGGTTGGTGATGAGCACCCCTCCAAATGCACTTTCTGGGTCGCCGGCGAGAGCGGCATCCCAGGCGGCAGATACATTGCTGCGTGTGGCTATGCCACAAACATTGGTGTGCTTGATGACCGCAAATGTAGGCTCGCTAAATTCTGATATTATTTGACAAGCAGCATCTACATCTACCAGGTTATTGTAAGACAGTTCTTTGCCATTGAGCTTGGTGAAGAGTTCATCGAGATTGCCATAGAAGGCAGCTTGCTGATGAGGATTTTCACCATAGCGCAGGTGCTGTTTGTTGCCATGCGATAACTGAAAACCTATAGCGTCGGCGCCACTGTTGAAGTAATCAGAAATAGCCACATCATAGTGCGCACATTCGGCAAAAGCCGCTGCTGCGAACGAACGTCGGTCGGCTAGTGTAGTGTTCCCATTGTCTTTGTCTAGTAACTGGAGCAGGTTTGCGTACTGATTGCGAGACGCAACAATAACTACGTCCTTATAGTTTTTGCCAGCGGCACGTATAAGCGACACGCCACCAATGTCTATTTTCTCGATGATGGTTTTTTCGTCGGTGGTTTGTTTCAGTGTTTCTTCAAACGGATACAGGTCTACAATCACAAGGTCGAGCAATGGAATGCCATATTCCTGCGTTTGGCTGATATCTTCTGGTAAATCGCGACGGGCAAGTATACCACCAAATACGCGTGGGTGTAGTGTTTTTACTCTGCCACCCAAAATAGATGGGTAACCAGTAACACTTTCTACAGCAGTGCAGGGAATGCCTAACTGCTCTATGAACGACTGTGTGCCACCAGTGGAGTAAATGGTAACGCCCTGCTCATGTAGCTTGCGTACTATGGGTTCCAAACCGTCTTTGTAAAATACCGAGATAAGCGCAGATTGTATTTTGCGATCCATTGAATTGTAAATTGTTTTTATGTAATAATGTGCAGCAAAGATACCGTGTGCGGCGGCAAATGCCAAGAAGCTAAATAATGAGCAGTAATGACAGGTGCAGAATACACCGTAAAAAAGGGAGGCAAGCAGTAATGAAGTGAAGTGAAAAGTGGGTAAATTGCATACCCGATTTGCTTATAATTGAAATTGCCCTTATATTGTACCATTATTTAAATAAGTTGTAACTTATGAAACGTGTCATCAGTCTTGCCGTGCTACTAGGAGCTACTCTCAGTTTTTATTCTTGCAAAAAGACTATCAACTGCGAAACGCCTGTTATACGGAAGGTTTTATTCTTCAGTCCCTTATCTAGCCTGAAGGTGCCAGACACCTCTGCTGTAGTAAATAAGTTCAGAAAAGGCAGTGACTTTGGGCAGTTGTCAGAGACTTTTCCGGCTATAAAGTTGGTAAAAGTGGGTGTGACAGATAAGAGTATGGAGATACCTATGAAGGGTGAAGAAACCTATGACTATGACTGGCAGATAACACTGAAACCATCGAACAGGAAATATTACCTGTCCAACATATCACACGAAAGTGCTACGTCTAAGACACACTATTGCACGAATACTGTAACTTATAAACTGAATGACTCGCTGGTAACTGTACCCGGTAATCCATACTCAACAGTACCTTACTATCCATCGGACATACAGATACAGTATTTCGATTAATAGAGGCAAAACGCAGGCAAATACAAATCACGATAGCTAGTGCACATAGTGAGATAAGTAGCAGCAACGTTGGTTAGGCTACTTTTGCAGTTATTACTACTACTTTATGCAGGTTTATTTAGACTTACTGAAACACATACTGGAGAAAGGGGCTCAGAAAACTGACCGTACTGGAACGGGCACAATCAGTTGTTTTGGGTATCAGATGCGTTTTGACCTTGGAGAAGGATTTCCGATGGTAACAACTAAGAAACTGCATCTGAAGTCTATAATACATGAGTTGTTGTGGTTTTTGAAGGGCGATACCAACATTGGGTACCTGAAAGAACATGGAGTGCGTATATGGGACGAGTGGGCTGATGAAAATGGCAATCTGGGGCCTGTGTATGGCCATCAATGGAGAAGCTGGACAGGAGTTGACGGCAAAACCTATGACCAGATAAAGGATGTACTACACCAGATAAAAACCAATCCGGATAGCAGAAGAATGATAGTAAATGCCTGGAATGTGGCAGACCTACCAGCTATGAAGCTGAGTCCGTGTCATGCATTGTTTCAGTTTTATGTGATAGACGGTAAGTTGTCTTGCCAATTGTATCAGAGAAGCGGCGATGTTTTTTTGGGAGTGCCATTTAATATAGCCTCTTATGCCCTATTGACGATGATGATGGCGCAGGTATGTGGATTGCAGCCGGGCGAGTTTATACATACATTTGGAGATGTGCATCTTTATAATAACCACATAGAGCAAGCTAAGTTGCAGCTAACCAGAACACCCTACCCTCTGCCAGTAATGAAGATAAATACTGAGGTGAAGGATTTGTTTGAGTTTAGGTATGAAGATTTTGTGCTAGAAAACTACATCAGTCACCCTGCCATAAAAGCACCAGTAGCAGTATAACCGCAAGAGTAGTAATTCGCATTACATAGTAATGGTGTTTTATGCAATAGTGTACATGTACTAAACGCCCTATGTGAACTTATAAAAACTTATTGCAACATTGTTTTTTAGTTCTAAATAATAACGATATTTTTGCACCAAACTTAAATACATAGCAATGAAAAAACAATTTCTTCTTATGGCGAGTGCGGCTTTTTTGCTGGCATCTTGCGGCGGTGAGACTAAAACAGAAGATGCAGGTCAGTCACAGGCTCAGATAGATTCTGCAGTAAATGCACAGGTTGCAGAGCGCGAAGCAGAAATGGCTCGTAAAAACGACTCTACTCTGAAAGCAATGGAAGCAGAAAAAGCTGCTGCTGATTCGGCTGCTGCTGCTGCAGAGGCTGCTGCTAAAAAATCAGCTGGTGGCAAAAAAACCACTAAAACACCAAAAGCATCACCAGCATCACCAGCTCCGCCACCACCACCGCCACCACCAACAGTTGGTAACGGCAAACCAAAAATTACCGATCAAAATCAATCAAAACCAGCGGATGGTTCTACGATTGGAAATGGTAAGCCCAAAATCAAGTAAGACATTAAGCAAAGCATAAAAGAGAAAGCTCTGATATTATTTATCGGAGCTTTCTCTTTTTGGTAAGTATCAAAAAATAATTTTGTAACGAAAATGAAAAAGCCGATGCATGTTGTTTGCATCGGCTTTTTTATAAAGTAGAAAACTAAATATTATTTAGTACCTGTAAATACGCAAGAGTTAGAAGTTGAACCGTTGGTAAGTGTATAACGAACAGTAAGCGTGTTAGTTACTAGTCTACCAGTACCGTTGAACGTTGCACCACCCTGAGAACCACTGAAAGAGAAAGAATCAGTAGCAACCATGCTGCAAGTAGCAGTGATGTTGTCATTATACAGGTTAGTCATAGTCAATTTGATAGCATCTGAATTAGAGCTCAAAGTCATAGTGTAGTTGTCAGTACCTACAGTGCATATTTCATTACCAGTATAAACACCAACGAATTTATCTCTTGATTTTGTTTCGCAATTTGTGCCATCGTAACCGGTAGGGCAAGTACATTTACCTTCGCTACAAGTACCGCCGTTCTGGCAAACTACATCTTTACACTCGTCTTTGTTGCAAGAAGTGTACACTACTGCGCCAAATGCGCTGATTGTCAGGAATGCGCTTAATGCGATTTGTTTAAATGATTTCATATTGGTTTTTTTACGTTAAAATGAATGTATGGCGCAAAACTAAGTCAAAAATGTCTAATAACAATGTATTCCTTAGAAATACCATACTTTGTAATTGTTAACTTTTTTTCGTTCTATTAACTTTAGCTACTACTATTTAGTGCCTGTATCTTTACATTTTATGCTGTATCGTATTTTATTATCCGTATTGGTGTTTTTGCTGAGCTTTAGCAGCATTTGGGCGGGTGCTACGTACCAGTATACCGACAATTGTGCGCAAGCATACAATCATTTTATGGCATTGCGTATGGCTGCGGGTAGGTTATCTATATTGCAAGAGCAGAATAACAACCCTCAAAACCTGATGGCAACTTATATAGCAGACTATGAAGACTGCTTAGTGTTGTTGCTGAACACGGATATCAGAGAATATGAACGGAGGAGGGCAGGAATGGACAAAAGATTAGTAGCTCTATTAAGTGGTGATGAGTCAGTGCCATGGTATAGGTTTTGTGTGGCGGGAGCTTATATGCATAGAGCAATTGTAAATGTGAAGTTTGGAGAACAGTATAAAGCAGTGTTTAATTTCAGAAAGTCGTTTGGACTGTTAAAAGAAAACCAACGTTTGTTTCCGGATTTCGAGTACAACCATACGGTAACGGGGTTGCAAGAGGCTGTAGTGGGCTCGTTACCGGGCAGCTACAAATGGCTTGCCGCGGTATTTGGGATAAAGGGTAGTGTGCGGAATGGCACTGAAAAGTTGGCGGCATTTGTACAAACACATACTGAAGCCGACCCACTCTATGCTGAAACACTACTTTATTATGTATATACCCGTTTTTACCTAATGGCAGAGACTGAACCGGTATGGAAGATGCTGAATAGTAGCGACTGGGATGTACAAAACAACTTGCTAAAAGCGTATGTGAAAGTAAACATAGCTCTTGACCACAGACAGGCAACAGCAGCACTGGCTACATTAAAGTTGGCTGCTACCAATGAACAACACACAATGTATCCGGTTTTTGATTATCAGCAGGGAATAGCAATGATGGCAAAAGCGGATACAAATGCTATATATTACCTTAACAGATACCTAAAGCATAACCGGAGCGAACTGTATGTGAAAGACGTATGGCAGAAGATGGCACTATTGTGGTATGTAAACGATAATGAAAACAAAGCAAAGTATTGCAGATTACAAATATTAGGTGCTGGCAGCACAAGAATAGATGCAGATAGACAGGCGCAACGTTTTGCAACTAGTGCTGTGTGGCCACACAAAACACTGCTGCGGGCCAGAATGCTGATAGATGGCGGGTATTATGAGCAGGCATTGGCTCTGCTGCAACAGACCAGCGCCCTACAACTGAAAAATGTAGCCGATAAGGCAGAGTACTACTTTAGATTGGGTAGGGTATATGAAGAGATGGCACATTTGCCAATGGGCACCAAACTTTATAAAGATGCATTGGTAGCCTACAATAAGGCAATGACTGAAGGTGCCGGCCGGCAGGAGCAGTTTGCGGCTAGGGCAGCGCTGCATACAGGAAAAATATACGAAGCGCTGCAAATGGACAAAGAAGCTGTAGCCATGTATAGCAGATGCATAAACATGCCTGAACATGATTTTCAGAACTCAATAGACCAACAAGCCAAGGCTGGGATGAACAGGATAGAATGGAAAAACAAACCATCTACGCATTGACTTATGTAATAATGTGTGCCTGAGTAAGTGCACAGCGGGACCATAAAAAGCCAAACCATAAATAGTACACTTTGTGCTAACGTATAAGCGGCTATAAAGCAAGCAACAAACATAGGTTATCCACAGAAAAAAGATTTATGATAGTACGTTTTTAGTACTATCATAAACAGCTATGTGTATGTAACAAAACCCAAAATTGTTAGAAAGAAGGCGCCGTATCACCTTTGTGCTATGGACGTAAGATTTGATGAATCGCATGTAGAAGGTATAGCAAGAGTATTGTACTTGCAATGCGACATGAATGTAAAAGATGTGTCGCAACGAGTGAAGCAGCCAGAGGGGACAATAGAAAACTGGATACAAAGCGGAGAGTGGAATATGTTCAGAGAATCGCTGAATATATCTAAAAAGAAACAGCTTAAATACCTGTACAAAGCATTGAACTCAGTGACGAGCAGACTGAATGCAACCGAAGAACCTACCCCTAAGGATGTGGAGCTGATGATGAAGTATAGTGCAATGATAAAAAACATAGACACGGAGCACGACCTAACAGGATTGATACATTTAGCGGAGGCATTTTTGACGTGGCTGTACAAAAAGGATGAACAGCTATCGAAAACTGTAACAATAGAGATGGAAGCATACATAAAGGAGCAAAAGGAATTGTAGTATAGACAAGATGACGAAAAAGCAATACCCCTAAGTATAAGAAGAAGGAATATGACCGATAAAAAATTGATAGCCAGATGGGAAGAGTTTGTAAAGATGATAAAATCGGGAACGCTAACCGATAGAAAGGAAACAGATGCGGCACTAATAGCTAGAAAAGCTAAGCTGGAGGCTGAACCTGAGCAATGGTTTGGGTATTACTTTCCGAGGTTTGCATATGCAAGGGCAGCTGCATTTCAGCTAAACTCCACAAATCGAATACTGAACAACAAAGAATGGTGCGAGGTGCGGATGTGGAGCAGGGAGCTGGCCAAAAGTACCCGTACGATGATGGAGGTGTTTTACCTGACACTGGTGGGGCATAGAAATGACGATGACCGTATGGTGGTGCATGCCGATGGCTCAATGACAGAAGCGCAACGAATAAAAAAGAGATGTGTGCTGATGATAAGCAACAGTCTGGACAATGCAACACGACTGCTGATGCCCTACAAAGCAAATATGGAGTATAACCAGAGACTGATACAAGATTATGGCCAGCAGGTGGGTGATGGTGTGTGGAGTGCAACAGAGTTTGTGACTAGGGGAGCGGTATCGTTCAGGGCGGTAGGGGTCGGTCAAAGTCCAAGAGGGACGAGAAATGAGGAGGCTAGGCCGGACATCATATTGTTTGACGATGTAGACACAGATAGCGACTGCTTGAACAGCGATATTGTAGCCAAAAAATGGCGTTGGATCGAGGAAGCTGCTGTTGGTACCAGATCTGTGTCGGTGGCTACCACCATTATTTTTTGCGGCAACCGTATAGCTCTGTCGTCTTGCATACAAAAGGCGGCAGATATCGCAGACTATGTAGATATTGTGAACATTCGCAACGAGCAAGGAAGATCTACGTGGCCTGAGAAGAATAGCGAATCAGATATTGACAGAGTACTAAGCCAGAAAAGCTATGCAGCGCAGCAAAAAGAATACTACAACAACCCATTGACTGAGGGGGCGGTGTTTCGACAAATGGCCTACAAATCAGTACTGCCTATCAATGAATACAGCATACTAGTATGTTATACAGACCCATCCTACAAAACAACCGCTGACTATAAAGCAACTGTGCTGGTGGGTAAATGGCGAAGTGAATACCATGTAATAAAATGCTACCTAGACAGAGCCACGACTGCCGAAATGATTGACTGGCACTACGACATAATGAGTATCGTAGGCAATCGTAGCTGTTATTACTATATGGAGCAGGTGTTTATGCAAGATGTGCTGGTGAAAGAAGTGAGTGATGCGGGTAAACGAAGAGGGAGAACGATACCCATAATAGGCGATACCCGCAAAAAACCCGACAAGTTTATGAGGGTAGAAAGCCTGCTGGAACCGATGAACAGAAATGGCGAATTGTATCTTAATGAGCAGGAACAACACAACCCACACATGCAGCGATTGGTAGAACAGTTCAGAGCTTTTTCGCAGGCGGGCAATGCGCATGATGACGGACCAGATGCGGTAGAGGGAGCTGTATGGATAATAATAGAAAAGACAGCTAATAACGGTGGGCATGGGATAACACTAGGTGCTAAACCCCATAACAACAAACGATACTGACAATGCGTGAATAATGAAAGAAGTGTGTAGTAGAGTGCGATAAAAATTAAGGACATTTGCGATAGACGAAAAACAGGAAGACATGAAAAATATACTTTTTGCACTGGTGATAATTGTTAGTTTGGGTAGCGATGTAGCTGCGCAGCAAGACAGGAATGAAAGAAGGGAAGAACTAAAAGAAGCACAGGATGAGAAGAAAGCAAAAAATAATGACAGGGTAGACTACAACCTGCTAAGAAGACAGATATTGACACTACCCGAATACGCTGAGCAAAGAAGTAGACTGCAGGAAATAAGAAAAGCAGGAAAGGGAATACCTAAGATATATGCAGTAGTAGACTCGCTAAACGACAACAATGATGCTAAAAAACTGGTGGGCTATATAATGCTGACACTGGGGGACAACAGTGCTAATGTATATGAGGTAACCTACGACCGAGCAGCAAAAAAAATAGTACAAGTAAAGCCCACTGGCGAAACACTGGAAATAGATAAAGAAGAGGCAACAGAGCCCGGCAGCAAACAAAATGTAAAAAAGCCAACGGCGAGAAACAAGAAAAGTGACGAAGATGATGAAGATGAAGAGGAGAATGAAGAAGACAAGCCTACAAGAGGAAAAAAGAAAGAACCCAAAGATGAGGATGAATAGTAAATAGCCGCACCGCTACTACTATTGAAGAGCTATTGACACTACTGCCCTTGATAGGGATGTAGTGCTGGGATGTCAGTGCCTAAAGTGACTAAATAAACCAATTTAAACCCTTAGAACATGCCTATAATAACCGTTGCAGAGCTAGAAACTAAGCTGTATGCAGAAGTAATAACAGAGATAACAAGAGGTGATATTGCGATAGCAGAAATAGCGATTGCTACCGCCGAACAAGAATGTAAGATGTACCTAAGCCGCTACAACCTTACTCAACTATTTGGTACACCAGCAACTCCACCTGTGGTACAAGATGAGTACCTGAAAAGTATAGTAAAAGACGTGGCTTGCTGGCACTTAGTGCGCCTCAACAATACAGGAGTAGAGCACAGCACCAGTAGAGTAGCTTACACAGACGCAGTAGAGGTGCTGAAAAGCATAAAAACAGGCGCTTTGCAACCAGATGGATGGCCATACAAGGAGGCGGAGACCAATACATCACTGCCGGAAAGCAACGCTATAAACTGGAATAGTAACCCTAAAAGAAGCAACCATTACTAGTTAGTAGTTAGCACTTCAAATTAAGGAGGATATCAGGAAAATAAAACTTCTCCCAATTGCATGTAGGCAAAAAGAACAATGGCAAAAAGACTGTAGAGTATTATAGTGAGGTATTTGTTATTCTTTTTTGCATCGCGAGTTAGCGTTTGGATGTTTGGTGTAAACCAAAAGGCTACACCGAGCGATAACAAGAAAGTAATAAAGTAAATAGGAAACCTGAACAAGATAAGGATCATACCAGCAAAGCCTACCCAGTCTTGTATGAGCATTGCCAGGCCTTTTACTATAATGCAGTTAAACAGAGCCAAGACTATTAACCCAATACCATAAGCCAACAACTTATTGCCTGTAGTCTTGTAAACAAGGCTGTAAAACTCTGTTAGTATTCGTCTCATTGTTATAATAATTGCAATGGGTAAAATTGATATCAATAGAAACAAGGGGTGCGTAAAGATAATAATATTCTATTTGGAAGTATAAGGGAATCAGCTTTAAATAAAGGTAAATTAATCGTAACATATGGAGAAGATAATATTGAATGAATTGAACGTAAGGTCAATTGACCGAAATAGGAAGGATATAAACACTTGGCGCAATGCACTAAGCGCAGCAGAGTCAATGCACCACCCTAACAGAACAAGGCTGTATGACTTGTATGAAGACATACTACTGGATGGACACCTGACGGGTGTGGTAGCTAAGAAAATAAATGCTGTGCTGAATAAAGAAATATACTTTGAAAAAGCTGGACAAAAGGTACACAAGCTAGACGGCCTGATAGCTTCAATGGCATTCAGAGAGGTAATAAAAACTATACTGGAAACCTTACTGTGGGGTTTGTCGGGATTGGAGTTTTTGCCGGGTACGGAGTTGATATGCAATACCATACCAAGAAAGCATATAAAACCAGAAAGTAGAGTGATAGCCTACGAACAAAACGGCATGGAAGGTATAAACTATGCAGACCTGCCCAATGTGTGGGTAATGGAGACTCCAGGCGATATGGGCCTGTTGCTGCGGTGTGCACCATACTGCCTGTATAAAAGAAGTGGATTGGCCGATTGGGCTCAATTTATAGAACTATTTGGGCAGCCAGTGCGTGTGATAAAATATGACTCGTACGACGAGCAAACTAAGGAAGAACTAAGAAAGGTGTTGGAAGATAGTGGTAGCTCGCTGTCTATGATGATACCCCGACAGGCAGACTTCGAAATAAAAGATGGCAAACAAGCCAATAGTGATGGTGGATTGCAGTTATCGTTTATAAAGGCGCTGAACGAAGAAATATCTGTAACTGTGCTGGGCAACACAGAAACCACCAACAGCAGCCGTAGTGCGGGCTATGCACAAAGCAAAATACATCAGGAACAGCAGTATGAAATAACTAAGGCAGACATAGCCTACACTACTGCTATGCTCAATACACCAGCTTTTATGCGCATACTACAGTCGTATGGATATGAGGTGGCGGGAGGAAGGTTTGTATTTGCAAAAGATACAGACATTGAATACTTGCACAAACGAATGGCAATAGATAAAGATCTAGCGGGTATAGTAAACATACCAGATAGTTACTGGTATGATACCTATGGTATTCCACAAGTGTAACAACAACCATCAACTAAACCCTCGAAAATAGAAACGATGAATTCACCATTTGCACAATTGTTTTTAGCACTGCAAGTGCATATAAAGAGTACCGTAACCAGCATTAGTTATGTGGCACAAGACACCGGCCAGTTGGCAGTAAAGGGAAGACCGCCAGTTACATTTCCGTGTGTGCTTATCGACATTGATAAGTTCTCCTTCAGCAACCTAGGCGAAGGGGTACAGACAGCCAATGGCGAGGTGTTGCTAAAGCTGGGTTTTGCTCCGATAAGCCCTACTGCGCATAACACCCCCAACGAATACAAAGAAATGGCCATAAACTACTACGACCTAGAATGGGCACTGCACAAGGCACTTCATGGCTGGTGTGCCAACGATAGTTTTGGTAGTATGATACGAGTATCAGCGGACACTCAATGCCGCACTGATGGATATAGGGTAAGGGAAATAAGGTATGGGGTAACATTTGACGATTATAGTACACGCACAGAACAAATCTATGCCCCGGCGACCCTGCAGTTGACACTGAGTGAATAAGCTATGGCATAATTAAAGACTATTGTGGTATAGGGTGGCAAATAGATGTTGGTACATGTTTTTTTGATAATTTTGAATATCACAAAACATAATTGGTATGGAAAGGAAAGAATTTATCAAAAAAGGGATACTTGCTACTGCGCTAACTTACCTACACAATGCCATAACCAGCCCACTAAGGGCAGCTGAGAAGATAGCTGCATCGCCCTACAGAGGAGTAGAAGCTGTGCTACCCCCTACCAACACACATATGGTGGGAAATGGATTTAAAGTGATGAACTATTTTCCGAATGGACGAGGATTTGAAGAGCGCATGAGCCCGTTTTTTTTGTTAGATTTCAACGCAGAGGTTAGTTATCCTCCATCCGAAATATCCAGAGGTGTGGGAGTGCATCCGCACAGAGGTATAGAAACCATCACTTTTGCATACAAAGGAGCAGTAGAGCACCACGACAGCAAGGGTAATCATGGCATCATAGGGCCAGGCGATGTGCAATGGATGACCGCTGGAGGTGGTGTGCTTCACAAAGAATACCACGAGCAAACCTACACTAAGAAAGGTGGCGCATTTGAGATGTTGCAACTATGGATAAACCTGCCGAAAGCACACAAAATGACCCCTGCCAAATACCAAAGTATATTACACTCGTCTAAGCCCAAAGTAACCCTACCTGGCAACTCGGGCACAGTGTATGTGGTAGCTGGTGAGTATGAAGGTGTGAAGGGAATCGCCAGTACTTTTTCGCCAGTGAATATGTACGATATGCACCTGAATGCCAATGCAGACTTCACCTTCACCCTACCTGCACACTACAACTCTGGCATACTGGTAGTAGATGGATCTATAACAGTGAATAAGTATCCCGTGCCAGAGAACCACTATCTACAGTTGAAAAATGAGGGGGGAGAGATACGGATAACATCATCAAAAAAGGCTACCATACTGGTACTGAGCGGACAGCCACTCAATGAGCCGTATGTGAGTTATGGTCCGTTTGTGATGAATACAGAAGCTGAGATACGCCAAGCAGTAGAAGACTACAACGCTGGCAAGTTTGGTTTCTTGAAGGATTAAGGGCATAAGTAGAAGTGTAGATAGATATTTTTTGACAGTTACAGGTTGTAGGGTAAATGCATAGGTAAAACATACCCGTATAATAAAACCTACCTTTGCAGTTATGCAAGTTCAAAAATATCCAGTAGACACGCTACTCACCAATCTGAAAATAAAAGAAATGAATGAAATGCAGGTAGCTGCTATGGCGGCTATCGGCAAGGAGGGTGATACTGTATTGCTATCGGCTACAGGATCGGGCAAAACGCTGGCGTATCTGTTGCCATTGGTGCAACTGTTAGATGCGGGCAACAAACTTACGCAGGCACTTATCATAGTGCCATCTAGAGAGCTAGCACAGCAAATAGAAGAAGTATTCAAGTCGATGGGTACTGGGCTGAAAATAACAGCCTGCTATGGTGGCCACTTGAGGCAAACCGAAGAAAACAACCTGCAACAACCGCCCGCTGTAATAGTGGGTACTCCTGGTAGGCTATCAGACCACATTCGCCGAGGCAACATAACAGTTGGAGCTATTACTACATTGGTGTTGGATGAATATGATAAAACGCTGGAGTTGGGGTTTGAGGAAGAGATGTCGTTTGTGGTGGGCTCATTACCTGCACTGAACAAAAGAGTATTGACATCTGCTACTGAAGCCGTGGAAGTATTGGGTTTTCTTGGTATGAAAGAGGTAACAACGCTTGATTATCTGCCCGAGGAAACTACCGAAGAAGACAGACTGGAAGTAAAAAAAATACTGTCGCCGGGAAAGGACAAAACAGACACATTGTTTGAGCTACTTTGCTACATAGGCAATCGACCTACTATCATATTTTGCAATCACCGTGAGGCAGTGGAAAGAACAAGCGCTCTGATGGCAAAGAGTGGCATAGTGAATACTTTTTATCATGGTGGTATGGAGCAGCAAGAGCGTGATACGGCTCTCTGCAAATTCAGAAATGGCACAGTAGATTTTCTGGTGACTACTGACCTTGCTGCCCGGGGTCTTGACATACCCAACATCCGTTACATAATACACTACCACCTGCCACTGACACCAGATAGCTACACTCACCGCAATGGTAGAACCGCTAGGATGGATGCTACAGGTACTGCTATACTGATACTATCGCCAGAGGAGCAGCTACCAGAGTATATAACCGGAGAGGTAGAGGAAATAGTACCTGAAGCAGACCAGAAGCTACCCGCACCACCACAATGGTCTACACTGTTTATAGCTGCCGGCAAAAAAGACAAGGTAAACAAGGTAGATATAGTGGGTTTTTTGGCACAAAAGGGCATGCTGAAAAAAGAAGATATAGGGCTGATAGATGTAAAAGACTTTTTCTCGTTTGTGGCAGTAAGGAAGTCGAAAGTAGGACAAGCACTGCAACTGGTGAAAAATGAAAAAATTAAAAACAAAAAGGTGATGATAGCGGTAGCCAAATAACTACTCACCAGCAATATAGTAACGTATGGATGTACTGCAACAAAACAATGAAATAAAGGGTAGGTTTTACATAATGCACGATGGTGCAGAGATAGCAACCATGCACTACAACTACCCTGCTGCCAACAAAATAATCATTGACCACACAGAGGTAGCTGAGGCATATGAAGGTAAGGGGCTGGGCAAACAATTGCTCCAAGCATTAGTAGCATACGCACGCAAACAAAAGATAACAGTGATACCACTGTGTCCGTTTGCTAAGGGTATGTTTGACAGGATAGAGTCTTTCAGAGATGTGCTAGCGTAGATATTAGTACCGAGATATAACTAATTGGCTTTAGTCAGTTAGAAAGACTTCTTTGTACCGTTGGTTTAGTGACCATTGAGCTAAAAGTAGGCAATATCGACCTTAGGATTATTGGCAAGAAAAAACGAGATACGGGAAGCGTTTTTTTACTATATCAAAACGATAAACCCGTTACCCAGCATTATGCTGAGTAGCGGGTTCGTTTATATAATGTAGCCGAGGTAAAGTCAATTACCTACCCTATTGCCGACATTGTTTCATTCATTCGGCTTATTGTTTCATCTTTACCTATCACTTCTGCTATCGCAAAGACTCCTGGGCCATACTTTGCACCTACCAGCATAATGCGGAATGGCAGCATTACTTCTCCCTTTTTGATGCCATGTAGCTGCACATGGTCGTTAAATGAGGTTTCGAGGTCGGCAGCATTCCATGTTGGCAGAGCATTGAGTACGGTTGCCCAGCTACTGAAAAACTGTTGTTTCTGTTCATTCCACTTATCGGCTATTGCAGCTTTCTCTACCAGCTCAGGTGTTGCAAAAAAGAAATGGCCTTGTGCCCAGAAGTCGCTGAGCAGTGTGCAACGGTCTTTGATCAGGGCCGCTACTGTTGCAACCTGCTCTAGGGTAGGATTAACACCGTTAGCCTCTATAAATGGAAGTGCAAGAGAGGCAAGTGTTTCATTGTCCGTGTGTTGTATGTACTGATGGTTGAACCATTTAGCTTTCTCAAAGTCGAACTTAGCACCGCCTTTATGTACCCGCTCTATTGAGAAACAGCCTACCAGCTCATCGAGCGAAAACAGCTCTTGTCCTGTGCCATCATTCCAACCTAGCATAGCCAGCATGTTTACAAACGCCTGAGGCAGGAAGCCCATCTCCTTAAATCCCTTTGTTATTTCATTTGTTTTGGGGTCTAGCCAGTTCATGGCAAACACTGGGAAGCCCAGCCTGTCGCCATCACGCTTGCTTAGTTTGCCGTTTCCATCTGGCTTCAGTATCAGCGGCAGGTGCGCCCATTGTGGCATGTGTGCTTTCCAGCCCAGATACTCCCACAGCAGTACATGCACCGGTGCGCTTGGCAACCACTCCTCGCCACGAAAAGCATGCGATATCTGCATCAAGTAATCGTCTACCACCACAGCTAGGTGGTATGTGGGCATACCATCTGCCTTCAACAGTACTTTATCATCCACCAGCGAACTATCGAAGGCTATATCGCCCCTTATCATGTCGCTGATGTGTATGGTGGTGTGCTCTGGTACTTTTATCCTTATTACGTGGGGTGTGCCGGCAGCTATTAGTGCCTCGGTTTCGGCGGGGCTCAGTGTCAACGAGTTGCGCATCAGTAGGCGGGTATTGCTATCATACTGTGCAGCAGAGTGCTCGTCTTTACGATGTTCATGCCTCATTTTTTCCAGCTCTTCAGGCGTATCGAACGCATAGTAAGCATTGCCGGACGCTACTAGCTGCAAAGCATATTGCCTGTACATACTTTTGCGCTCACTTTGGCGGTAGGGCACAAAAGGACCACCTTTTACTGGACTTTCATCAGGCTCTAGTCCGCACCAAGCCAAACAATCCATTATGTATTGCTCAGCGCCGGGTACAAAACGCGTTTGGTCGGTGTCTTCTATTCTTAGCACAAAATCGCCATCATGGGCGCGAGCGAACAGATAATTGAACAATACAGTGCGTACACCACCCAGGTGCAAGCCGCCGGTAGGGCTGGGTGCAAATCTTACTCTTACCTTCATACCCCAAAATTAGCAGTAAATATGCATTCTAGGGCATCAATCGCTATTTTTGAGTAAGTACGCTGATATGGAGCATCCCAAAGAAAAATCTGTAGTCAAACTCAGACTTACCATAGCACTAGCAGCTTTGGTGATGGCAGCTAGCAATACATGGCTTGCCTACCACAATAAGGGCGTCGACATTAGGGATGTGCCACTACAGAAATTGGGAATCAGGTTTGGGCTATCGTTTGTGGTAGTGGCAGTACCCATACTTAGTATTTATGCGTATGCGGCAATAGTTCATCGTTATAAGAAGCGTAAAGACAAATAGTATCCAGGTGACAAGTACTAAGCTTGGGCTAGAAACTTTAAATTGATTTCAAAAAACCAAAAACATTTCCTACATTTGCACTGTGTTCAAAAAAAGTCAAAAGTTTATCTTTTGACTTTTTGATTTATACGGGCATAGTTCAATGGTAGAATAGAGGTCTCCAAAACCTTTGATCGTGGTTCGAATCCGCGTGCCCGTGCCCTTAATGTTTAATCGGCTAACCGATTGAGGGTTGTAAATAGCGTCTGCTATTTGCACCTTTGTTGTTTGGTCACTAAAAGAGAAATATGAGCAAATTAGGCAATTATGTGCAAGAAGCTTATGACGAGTTGTTGCACAAGGTGACCTGGCCATCTTGGGAAGAACTACAACAAACTACTATCATAGTGCTGGTAGCACTGTCGCTGGTTACTGTTGTTATCTTCGGTATGGACTTTGTGTCTGAAAATGCGCTTACATTCATTTACAAAACTATAGGCGGCTAATCAAATGGATGCTATGAGCGAAGAAGTAGTAATAATTCCTGATGTGGCACCAGCGCCAGATACCAAGTGGTATGTGATACGTGTGGTGAGCGGAAAGGAAAGAAAAGTAAAAGAATACCTGGACAAGGAAGTGAAAATCAACAACTGGACCAACTCTGTGGTGCAGATATTGTGCCCTGTAGAAAAGGTATTTAAAGTGCTGAACGGCAAAAAAGTACTCCGCGAAAAAACTTTGTTTCCAGGATATATACTGCTGGAAGCTAATGATGGCAAACTTACCGACGACATCATACATACTGTAAAAAATGTAACAGGAGTTATTCATTTTTTGGGCAAAGACCATCCTACGGCTTTGCGCAAAGCAGAGGTGAATAAAATGTTTGGTAAGATGGATGAGGTGAGCGAGCAGGGTATTGGCTACGCAGATCCATACATCATAGGCGAAACAGTGAAGATCATTGATGGTCCATTCAACGATTTCAATGGTACTGTAGAGGAAATCAACAACGAGAAGAAAAAACTGAAAGTAGTAGTAAAAATATTTGGCAGGGCTACACCGGTAGAACTGAACTATATGCAGGTAGAAAAACTAGCATAATACTACTTACCTACAATACAATAATAAAGAAGCCGTACCCCTCTTGGGCTGCGGCTTTTTAGTGTTTATTTTAGTTGGTATTACCGAATCAAAGTAAAATTGCCTCCTAATACCTTTTCAGAAGCATTGTCAAATTTGTATTTCACTTGATAAAAGAACACACCAGTATTGCACTGGTAGCCTCTGAATGTACCGTCCCATCTGTCGGTTACATTTCGAGTATTATACACTACCTCTCCCCACCTATTGAATACCCAAAACTCATATTGGGCAAGCGCGCAGGGTATAACTGGTTTTAGTCCATCGTTAAGACCATCACCATTTGGTGTAAAGGCGTTGGGAACGGTAATGGTACAACTTACCGACACGCTATCACACTTTCTGATAACAACTGTACGTGAAATGGATATAGTTCCACAACTGAGATTAGCAGTTGCACGAATAATAAATGCACCTGAGTTGCTAAATATATGTGTAGGATTCTGTAGGTTGGACGTATTGTTACCAGAAGACGCTACATCCCCAAAATTCCAGTTGACGGCGATGACAGGATAAAGAGAGCTGAGTGAGAAAGAAGAACCTAACTCCAAACAAGTGTCCGCAATGTTGATATTGGCAGTACACGGATTATTGATGATGCAGTTAATTACATTGACTGTTGTTGTAGCCACTATATCACCGCAATCCGCGGCTATTACTGCAGTAACGGTATAGGTGCCGCTGGCAGAGAACAGGTGAGTAGGGGTAGCACCAGTTGCTGTGTTGCTGGCACCACTGGCAGGGTCACCAAAGTTCCAATTGATGGCGTTTACAATAGCTGCTGTTGCCAATTCAAATCTTGTGCCGTTTTGCAGGCAGGTATCTCTAGCACGTATAGTAGCACTGCAAGGCGATACCGTTTGGCAAGCTACTACTGATATAGGGTAATTGATAGTAAAGCTGCCGCAAGTAGCAGCAACAACAGCCGTAACAGTGTAGCTGCCCGCCGACGAGAACAAGTGGCTGGGAGAAAGTGACACAGATGTATTGGCAGCGCCACTGGCTGGGTCGCCGAAGTTCCAGTTGATACCGGTAATGGAGGCACTACTCACTACCGAAAAGGGTATGCTGTTTTCTACACAGGTGTCTGATGTACTAATAATACCATTGCAACACAAACCAATAGAAATGGTGCGGCAGATAGTAGTAATAGGGAAGCCGGGCTCTTGCAGCGACACACAAACCGTATACACCCCTGGGCCGCTGAAGGTATGTGTAGGATAGGGCGATGCACTCAGCCCCGTAATGGTAATGGTATCGTTAGTGCCGCTGGCAGGGTCGCCAAAGTTCCAGAAAAAATAGGGTGAGCTGCTGGTGCCTTCTGCCTGTAACGATAGTGTAAGGCTGGTGCAGGTATCACCCGCTATTTTGATGCCGGTTATTTGACCACTTACGTTAATTGAAAACAATGAACTTATAATAACCATCGCTATATACCACGCTTTCTGCATCATCATGTTACAATAGTTTGTACAAAACTCTGTGCAAAAATGGTTACAAAAAAATTTAAATGTTGAAAAGGGTATAGACAGGACGAACAGCTTTTGTTTGTGTTTTTTATCCTTTGTTTTTGCAGTTTCATCAATTGCTTGCTGGCGACGCATTGGTAAATAGAGGTATGTACCTAAATTTGGTGATAGAGTAGTGGAGGAAACAATGTATGGGCAAAATCAAATTGGGGTACATCACCGAGCGGCATTACTGGATTCATATCCTGTTTTGGGTATTACTCACTATTTATTTTTTTGCAGAGCCTGCATTATATGCATTTGGGGCAGTAAAGCTGACATTAGTTGGTATTTTATTCTACTGCACTTATGGAGGAGCCTATTTTGTGGCAGCTAAGTATATCACACCGGTTTATTTTCTGAAAGGAAAATCTTTGTTGGGTTTCGGACTTATAGTACTTACTGCCTGTATACAGCAGTTAATATTGGGTCCAGTTAGCAATCTTATCATGCCGTTCAACAATCCTTTTTGGCAATGGTTTTTCTTTAATTTACCGTTCAGTGTGCTGTTGTTATTTCTCGCATCGGGCATAACAGTGTTTACAGACTATTTGTACGTTGTGCGGAAAGTACAGCAGCTAGAGCTGGCAAAAGCTAAACAAGAAATACTGTTTCTCAAATCTCAGGTCAATCCACATTTTCTGTTTAATACCCTCAATAGTCTTTATTCGCTGGCAAGGTCGCAATCGGGCAAGGTAGAAAAGGTTATTTTACAGTTATCTGACCTCATGCGATATATGATGGAAGTATCGCAGCGGGAGTATGTGACACTGGCAGAAGAGATCCATTTTTTGAGCAGCTATACAGCAATGGAGCGGTTGCGGCTCAATGATGATGCTGTATGCGAAATGGACATTGCTCCCAATGAATATAACCAATACAGGCTGCCCCCATTATTGCTTTTACCATTTGTAGAAAACGCCTTCAAGCATGGCGTAGAGCAAAACACCGGACAAGTGAACATTCATATACACCTGTCTGTAACGGATGGTCGGCTATTGTTTACAGTTACTAATAACTTTACGATACTGGCTCACAATACCGCCACAGGTACTGGGCTTAAAAACATCATAAAAAGACTAGACCTACTGTATGGCAAAAAGTATGACTTGAACATCAATCACCAAAACAATGTGTACGGTGCTACCCTAAAGCTGCAACTATGAAAATATATAATTGTTTGATAGCGGACGACGAACCACTAGCCAGACAGGTACTGCAAGAGTATATAGCCCTGCTACCCAATCTGAAACTGGTGGGTAGCTGCCGAAATGCTGGCGAGGCAATGGCATTGCTACATAATACTGCTGTAGACATTATATTTTGCGACATCAAAATGCCCGGAGTCAATGGCTTACAGTTCATAAGGTCGTTGCAGCAAGCGCACAAAATCATTATTACCACAGCCTACACAGAATATGCAGTTGAGGGGTTCAACATAGGTGTAACAGATTATCTGCTCAAACCTATATCTACAGAGCGTTTTCTGCTGGCTGTAAACCGTGCAGTAACCGATGTGCGCCCCCTACAAGATGACAATGAAAAAGAAAACAATGAATTTACATTTTTCAAAACTGGGGTTACTACAGAAAAAGTGTTTTTGAACAATATTTATTACATAGAGGCAGCGGGCAACTACAGCAAACTGCACCTGACTGGTAGTGGTAAAACACTGATTGTAAACCACAAAATATCGGACCTGGAAACAGACCTGAAACCCAAAAATTTTGTGCGGCTACATAAATCATATATAGCCAATGTACAGTTTGTGCAAAAAATAACTGCACAAACTATATTGGTGCAGGAGGTGACACTGCCGGTGGGCGATAGCTACAAAAAAGAAATAGCTGCAAGGTTTAAGAACATAAAGTAACTACGCTATGCACCTCCGCCTTGCGTTCCCTTTCCAGGCCCGCCGCGTTTGAACTTGCGTTTTTTGTTACTGCTTTTCGATTTTGACTTCGAAGCTATGGTTTCGGCAGGGGCCGGGCCAAACTGCTCTGGCACTACCTGACGGGGCACATCAGTGCCTATCAGCTTTTCTATCTTCTGAAACTTGTACAACTCTTTGTCTGTCACGAATGTATAGGCAGTACCCTTGGTAGCCGCACGAGCTGTGCGCCCTATTCGGTGCACGTAGTCTTCGCCATCGTGTGGCACATCGTAGTTTATTACCAGGTCTATGTCTTCAATGTCTATGCCTCGGCTCAGTATGTCTGTAGCTACTATTATTTTCAGCTTGCGGCTTCTGAAGTCTAGCAATACCTGCTCGCGCTGGTCTTGTTCTAGGTCAGACTGTATATTGCCCACCGAAAACTTAGCCTTGCGCAGCTCTTCATACAGCTTTTTTACACTCAGCTTGCTAGAGCAGAAGATGAGTACACTACCAAATTCAGCTTGTTCCAGCACAAACTTTACTAGCGGTATTTTTTGTGGCTCATACACCAGAAAAGCCCCTTGAGCTATCTGCTCTGGCGGCTTAGATATGGCTATGTTTATTTCTGCGGGGTTCTTCAGTATGGTATTGGCTAGCTTGCGCATAGCCGGTGGCATAGTGGCCGAAAACAGCAGGTTTTGCCGCTGTGCGGGCAGGTACGATATTATTTTTATGATGTCTTCATAAAAACCCATATCCAGCATTCTATCTGCCTCGTCTAGTATCAGGTAGCGCAGGCCATCTAGTTTCACATAGCCCATATTCAGGTGCGATATCATGCGCCCCGGAGTGCATATCACTATATCAGCTCCTTTTTCCAGTGCCTTACGCTCGGCAGCAAACAGAGCACCACCCGTGCCACCGTATACCGATATAAAGCTGATAGAGGTGTAGTACGTTATACCCTCCAGTGTCTGGGCTATTTGCACAGCCAGCTCGCGGGTAGGTACTACTATCAGTGCGTTTATAGAGTGCTCGTCGTGCTGTTGCGATAGCAGCTTGTGTAGCACAGGTAGCAGGAAAGCAGCTGTTTTGCCAGTACCCGTTTGGGCAGCGGCTATTATGTCTCTGCCGGCTATTATGTGGGGTATTACTTGCTCTTGCACAGGGGTGGCTGTTTCGTAGCCCATGGCATCTATGCCATCCATCAGGTCATCATCGAAACCAAACTCAGAAAAATACAAAATATCAAAATTTAGCTTTAAAGATAGTCATTTACTATCATTAGATAGCGGCATAAGATATACACTTGATTATCTGTAGCTTTTGCAACTCAGCATAATTTGTAACGAATTATACTACTCGGTTTCGCCCCCACATATCCCCCTATCACCACCATCTATACACCTACAGGGCAAAAATGTGTACCTTTATCAATAGATATGTTACCCAACTGGCAAAAAGGAATAGTGACCCGGATAGAGCAGGCAACGCACAATACGCGCCGCCTGTGGGTGACACTACCCGAAACCGAATCGTTTATGTTTAAGCCCGGTCAGTTTGTGACACTGGACCTACCCATACACGAGCAGCGCAACAAACGGTGGCGCAGCTACAGCATAGCCTCTGCACCCGATGGTAGCAATGAGATAGAACTAGCTATTGTACACCTAGAGGGCGGCACTGGCGGCTCCAAGTACATATTCGAAAACATAAAAGAAGGCAGCACACTAACGCTACGTGGGCCTCAGGGCATTTTTATATTGCCTGAGGAAAAAGAAAAAGAACACTTTTTTATCTGTACAGGCACAGGCATAGCTCCCTTTCGCAGCATGCTGCACTACATAGCACACCACAAGCTAGAGGGGTATAAGGTAAATATGGTGTTTGGTACACGCACCCAGAGCGACCTGCTGTACTATGACGAAATGCGCCAACTGGAAACCCGTATACCCGGCTTCCGCTACCTGCCCACCCTATCGCGCGAGCAGTGGCAGGGTAGCACTGGTTATGTACACGACATCTACGAGCAGCTATGCAGCCAGCGACAGCCAGCATCGTTTATGCTATGTGGCTGGCGCGATATGGTAGACGAAGCCCGCGAGCGCATACTCAGAATGGGCTACGACAAAAAAGACATTCATATAGAGATATATGGCTGATAAGGCCTGCCACAACTAGCAACATTCATTTTCTATTTTTTTCATACATTGTGTACATTCGTTGGGAGCTTAATAACCTGCAAATGCGGGTATGGCTTCGTAACTTTGTGCATAAAGTATAACATCAAGCAATGGCCGATCAGCACAATATATTTCTTGCCAAGAGCGAAGTGAAGGCCAGCGACCTGGAGCACAAGCGCAAGGTAGCCTTCAATATTCAGAAGTACAACGACAGTGTGGTAAAGGGCAAACACCAGTATGCCAATCTGGAACTAGCGCGCCAAAAAGCCAAAAACATAAAATGGAAAACCATAGAGCATCTGGATACTTATCTGGAGCAGTTTGAGAAAAACTTTACTGCCCGTGGAGGCAAGGTGATATGGGCAGAAAATGTAGAAGAGGCACAGCAAGCGGTGCTGGAGATATGTCGCGAGCACAACACCAAGCAGGTGGTGAAAGCCAAATCGATGGTGACTGAGGAAATACACCTCAACGAGTTTCTGGGTGAACATGGCATAGAATCGGTAGAGACCGACCTGGGCGAATACATACAGCAGCTAGATGGCGAAGCCCCTTACCACATTGTAACGCCCGCCATGCACAAGAGCAAGGAGGATGTAGCAAAACTGTTTCACGAAAAGCTAGGCACAGAGCCACACCTCAGCCCGTCTGAGATAACGATGATAGCCCGCCACAAGCTGCGAGCCAAGTATGTATCGGCACAGGTGGGGGTAACTGGGGGCAACTTTCTGCTGGCAGATATAGGCGGTGTATGTGTTACCGAAAACGAAGGTAATGGCAGGTTGTCTACCTCGTTTCCAGATGTACACATAGCCATAGTGGGTATAGAAAAACTCATTCCCTCAGTCAATGACCTGCACCTGTTTTGGCCGCTGCTGGCTACGTTTGGTACTGGGCAGCAGGTCACAGTATACAACAGCATATTTACCGGTCCACGCCGCACTGGCGAAACGGATGGCCCCAGAGAAATGTATGTAATACTGCTCGACAATGGTCGTACCAACCTGATGCGCAAAGAAGTGAGAGAAAGTATGTATTGTATTCGTTGTGGCTCTTGCCTCAATGCATGCCCCGTGTACAAAAACATAGGAGGTCACGCTTACGGTGCTACTTACAGTGGCCCTATAGGTGCTGTGATAACACCGCACCTTAAGGGTATGAATGAGTACAAACATCTCAGTTATGCGTCGAGCTTATGTGGCAACTGCACAGAAGTGTGCCCATTGAAGATAAACATACACGAAATGCTACTGGAAAACCGCAAAATAGCGGTAGACGAAAACCTGAATAGTTTTGGAGAACATGCGGCTTGGGCCGGCTGGGAGCGAGCTATGCTCAGCAGAGGGCTGCTGAATATTGTAGGACCAGCAACCAAGGGCAAGGCGGTCAACTATCTATTTAAAGATAGTTGGGTGAAGCACCGCTCGCAATTAGCATTTGCCGAGAAATCGTTCAACAAATTGTGGAAAGAAAAAAAACCGTAAACAAGTAGCAGATATGAATAGTATAGTTGTTTACAGCCCATTTATCAGTACTCGGTTGCGTTATGTAGCCGAGTGGCTGTTTAAAGAAAGGCTGCACCTCAACTATACCATTGTGCATACCCTAGCCGAAGCACAAGCAGCTACACACGTTGTGGCATATGGTATAGCCATGCCCGACGCCGTGAGTATACCCTCTGAGGGCTTACTAGGTGTCAACGGTATTACATCACAGCAGCCAGCCATAGGCGATTGGCAAGGTATACCCACACTTTATGACTGCGGTACAGATGGTTACTCACTACCGTTCGATATGTTTTCGGCTATCTTTTTTCTACTTACCCGCTATGAGGAGTACGAAGTATACATGCCAGACAAGCATGGTCGTTATCCTGCCACTAATAGTATTTTGTATCAGCAAGGATGGCTGCAGCGCCCCATTGTAGACGAGTGGGTTCACGCATTACGCAATACTTTGCAAGATCACTACAAGAGCGTACTACAAGCAGGTGCTTTTGTTTTTCTGCCCACTTACGACATAGACATGGCATATGCCCACCTCCACAAAGGTGCAAGACGTATAGTGGGTGCATTGATAAGAGCATTGTTACGGGCAGATGTCCGCCAGCTAAGCCACAGAGCCAAGGTCCTACAAAAGAAAGAAAAAGACCCCTATGACTCTTTCAGGTGGATGCGCCAGCTACACAAGCAGTATGGTTTGTCACCAATATACTTTGTATTATCAGCAAGGCGCACTTCGACTTTCGATAAAAACATTCACCCTCAGCACCCAGCTATGGTAAGGGTGATAAAGAACTTATGTACAGATGGTAACATTGGTATACACCCATCTTACTTTGCCAACAAGGGTGATACCCTTCGTCAAGAAAAAATGTTGCTGGAGCAGGTGGCTGGTAAGCGCACGTCCCTATCTCGGCAGCATTACATACGTGCTATTCTACCCGAAACCTATCATCAACTATTATATAACCATATCACTCAAGATTACTCTATGGGTTATGGCACTCATCTAGGCTTTAGGGCAGGCACAGGCAGCTCATTTTTGTGGTACGATTTGGAGAATGATGTTGTGACGCAGTTGCGTATATTTCCTTTTTGCTTTATGGATACTACAGCTCACTTCGAGGCCAAGCTTACTCCAGCGGCAGCTTTAGAACGGCTTCATGCAATGACCAGAATATTACAGCAAACTGGCAGCACTCTCATCACAGTTTTTCACAACTTTTCGCTTGGTACCGATGACCAGTGGAAAGGTTGGCGCAGTGGGTATGAGCAGTTTATAGCGGAGGTAACCCACCAACAAATGTCAATGATTGAAAACAAGATATTGTTGTAATACTTACGTTGACAGCGAGACATATGCCTTTTACTAGTATTGTGTATCATGCGCTTATTGCCGAAACACCCATCAATTTATACACCTAAAATAAGCAGGTAAACTACTAACAATAGTAGTGTTGTAGCGTATAAATAAGTGTAAATTCGCATTCAAATATACATGACATGTATTCTATTGGAATTTTAGAAAACGACATTGGCTTACGCGAAACGCTGGAAGATTTTATATCTATAAATAAGCAACATACTATTGCTTTTTCAGAGGGTAGTTTCAAGGACCTTAGAGAAATTGCTCATCAGTGCGGCAGGCCCGATTTTGTGCTTTTAGATATTCATCTCGACGATACTATGGGGTTGAATATTATAGACGAAATCAAATTTTTGTTCAATGGCGTAAATATAATAGTCATCACCGGCGACTATGATGAAGGACTAATACTAAAGGCTATACAAAATGGGGCTAATGGTTATATTTATAAGCCATTCAGTACCACACAATTATATGATGCAATAGCCAACGTAGAGCGTACTGGTAGTTTTCTAGACCCAGAAACACTCACAAAACTAATGGGACAACTCAATGTACAGGATGCAGCCAAAGCTGTAAGATCTGACAAAGAACTTACGTCACGCGAAAAAAGAGTTTTAGAGCTGGCTAAAAAAGGGTACACGTATAAGGAAATGGCTAATGAAATGAATGTTTCTTTTCATACCATCAATTTCCATCTCAAGAGTATTTACATAAAAATGGATGTAAAGTCGAAAGCAGAATTAATCAGTAAATTTCTCAATTAGGGTAGACACGCTATATTATTCACTTTGCAAAAAGTAGATTTTTCATAACGAGAACTAATTGTAGCAAAACATACACCTATATGTATTCGTTTTTAACCGGTTGATATATAGATGGTTTACGGTATAAGATAACAATCAGTCTGGTACGCAAATAAAACTGGCAAAAAAAAGGGTGCTGTTGATTTTTATAGTTGGGAATTGGGTAAGTTATTATGATTTTTCAGCTTACTATGTTTAGAAAGTCAACAAGACGCTTTTATAAACTAAAGTGGCTGATCTCGAAATTCAACAAATATTAATCTTCTAAAAGCATTCAACTAATGTGGACATTTCTTACTTCATTCAACAAATGAACCAATCTGTATCAAAAAACCATACAAACTAAGATTAAATGAACAAACGATTGCTAATAGTTGATGATGATTTTATTTCAAGACTTATGTTAAGAAGAACAATGGAAAGCAATGGTTTCGAAATCTATGAAGCAGAAAATGGAGAACAAGCTCTGGAAATTATTCAAAATAATGAAGATATAGTTTTAGTGTCTTTAGACTTGAACATGCCGGTAATGGATGGATATACATTCTTAAACGAAATAAATAAAACAGACCTTAAAAGTAGATTGAAAATATTCATCACCTCCTGTTATAGTAGAAATGATTTTGTGAAGACAACTAATAACAATAATATTGATACAACGGCAGTGAAGGAATATTTCGAAAAACCTTTTTATATGGAACGCTTCAGTGATATTTTGTTGTCATTTACTAACTGAAGCTAAGGTAGTTGATCGCTCAATCTGCCCAATGAAGATAAAACAAAAACTATGGCCGGCAGTAGTATAGTGTTTAATGTAGATCAGATTGGGCGTTTGTTTCCTTTTTACATACTTGTAAACAGGGAATTGGTGGTGCAATCTGCTGGCGATAGTATATGCAGAATGTTTGGAATACAATCTGGATGTAAAATAACAGATTTCTTTTCAGTTCAAACTCCCGATTTCTCAATATTTAATTTTGGTGATCTTGGCGGCAAGAGTTACCAATTGTTGGCTTCATTTGTCAAGCCCGGCGATTATCCTATGATGATTCAAGGAGAACTCGAATACCTTTCCGCTTCAGATGAAGTACTGTTTTTGGGTGCACCCAATGTAAAGCTAGGTAAGGAAACTGCTCAAAAAATAGTTGTTAAAAACACCAACGAAGAATTGTTTGAAATAGCAGCCCAGTTTGGCGGTTCCAACAGCGAAGGCAGCCCTGCACTATTTTCAGGTGCAAAACTAAAATACTCTGAAACCATAAGCGGCGTAGCTATTACTGATGCTAAGGGCGCAATAGAATGGGTGAGCCGAGATTTTGAAAGGTCTATAGGCTGTAAGCTGGAAGATGTTGTAGGGCTAAGACCCAGAGATGTGATATATGGCAAGCAGTCAACACATATTCCATCCAGTTATGTAGACGAAATGGTAAAAAAGAAAAAACCTTTCACTTTCGATAATATAGGATATAATAAGCACGATACCACATTCTGGTTTAGAACTACAGTTCAGCCTATACTTGATAAGAAAAATGAAGTAAAGGGTAGGTACTATTTCTTTGAAGATGTAACTGAATTGAAGACCAACGAACACGCCTTACGCGAAAGCCAAGAGTTATGGAAGTTTGCGCTGGAAGGTGCAGGAGATGGCGTATGGTCATACAATTTGCAAAGTGATGAATTTCAGGTATCTCATAAGTTTAAAGAGTTATTGGGATACAATGGCTCAGATACCTTTGGTGCCGAACAACTCAAAAGTGCCATGTGTGTTGATGATTACAACCATCTCATGCTGAATGTTATTCCTGGGATAAATACAGAACAACCCTCTTTTTCACTAGAGCAACAACTGCATTGCAATAACAACTGTCATAAGTACTTCAAAACAAGAGGTAAAGTACTTAATTGGACACCCGAAGGAAAACCACACATATTGTTCGGTACACTTACTGATATCAATGACGATAAACTGAAAGATCTGGAGTTTAAGAAAATGGCTACCAGATTAAGTACCATACTTGAGAGTTTGAACTCCGCTGTACTACTCGAAAACGAAAACAGAGAAATAGTATTAGTCAATCAACGATTTTGTGATATGTTTTCTGTGCCCTTGTCCACAGAGCAAATGTTAGGATTAGACTGCTCCGGTATGGCCGAACACAGTAAAGTACTATTTGATAATCCAGATGGTTTTGTGAGTAGGGTAAACGAACTTCTACAGGAGCAAATAATGGTAACCGGAGACTTACTCTGCTTGCAAGATGGGCGCATTCTGGAGCGCGACTATATACCCATTATTATAGATGACCTTTATGCTGGTCATCTATGGAAGTACAATGATGTAACCCAACCTAAAAAACTAGAACAAGAGCTAAAAAATTCTGAAGCACGCCTTTCGGCCCTTATCAATAACTTTAATGCTGCGGTACTTTTCGAAGATATAAACCGCAACATTATTTTCGTAAACAAAGCGCTATATCGTATAATAGAAGCGCCATCTACTGATTTTTCTTTAGTAGGTGCCAATTCTGCTGAAGCACTCCAGTATGTCAAACATTTGTTCCGCGATCCAGAAGAAGAACTTTCGAGAATAAATGATATTGTGGCCAACAGAAGCCTTGTAGCCTCTAAACAGGTGGAGATGGCAGATGGTAAAATACTAAAACAACAATTCATCCCAGTAGTTGTAGATAGCAAAGAATCAGGCTTTTTGTGGATTTATGAGGACGTGACAGAATGGTTTAATCATGAGAAAAAAATCACAGAACAAAGAGAATACTTTCACCGTATTCTCAATGAGCTACCGGCAGATGTCATGATGTTTAATCTTCAGCAGAAGTTCGAATTTATCAATAAGAACGCTGTAAGAAATGACGAAATGAGAGAGTGGCTGATAGGCAAAGATATGTATGACTATTGTGCCCGTAAGGGAATAGATAATAGTCGTGCTGTGCAACGAGATAGTATGTTTAGAGAAGCTGTAAGCACCAAAAAAGCGCTGAGTAACATAGATAAACATATATTGCCAGATGGATCAGAAAAGTTTATGCTACGTTTCCTGTATCCATTTCTCGATAATGATGGCAATCCAGAGTATGTAGTGGGGTTTGGAATGGATGTAACAGAGCAAATATTTATAGAGAAAAAAATAGCCGAACAACGAGAATATTACCACGAAATACTTAATGAAGTACCCGCAGATATAGTCATTTTTTCATTGGATCATAGATATCAGTTCATAAATAAAAACGCAGTAAATAATCCAGATATGAGGGCCTGGATGATTGGTAAAAACGACTATGAATATTGTGATTACAAAGGTTTGGACTACAAATTAGCTGATGAAAGAAGCCATATATTTAACGAAACGCTGCAGCATAAACAACCTTCAAGTATAATAGACCAGATTTCCAAAGCCGATGGCACCTTTGCACACATACTCAGAATAATGTATCCGAGTCTTGATGCAAACAATGAAGTAAAGTTTGTAATAGGATATGGCATAGACATTACCGAGCAAGTAGAAAATAAACAAAAGGCTGAAATTCAAGAAGCAAGAGTACTAAAATTGCTAAATCTTGTAAAAGATGGCATTTTCACTGGGTTAGCTGATGGTAGCATTAGCTTTTTTAATAACTCCTTTGCGCGCATTCTGGAGTTAGACATTAACAGTACTGACGTTAATTTCTTAAGTATATTACCACAGGCTGAGCAGCGAAAATATATTTTAAGCGTAGAAAATCTCGACATTACTGGTTTACCACAGTCGTGTGTATTACACACCACTACTACCAGCGGTAAAGATATCTATCTCGATTTTACCATAACATCATCTGTTATCAACACTGGTGCTCCTTATGTGGGTAGGATATCAGACATTACCGAAGTAGTAAAGAAAGAAGAATATCTTACCGAGATTATTGCTAAGGAAAAAGAACTCAATAACTCTAAGTCACAATTTATCCGCATCACATCGCATGAACTGCGCACACCACTAGCTATTATTCAGGCCAATACAGAAATTCTAGAGATGTTTCATTCTGGCAGTCTGGGTATCAATAGCAAACTGAAACCAGAAGTGATGATGGGTAGAATAATGAAAGAGGTGCGACTCATGACCGAGATACTGAATGAGCTGATGATGATAAGCCGTATAGAGGCCGGTAAAATGGAATATGCGCCAGACAATATAGATGTACTAAAGTTTGTAGAGGATATTAAAAACGACTTCTACAATCCACATACCGACGGCAGAGCACTAACAGTGCATTGTATGTGCGAAAACAACTGTTTTGCAACCATCGACAAAAAGCTCATGAGGCACGCTATTGTCAATCTTATAAATAATGCATTCAAATACTCAGCAGGGAGGAATCCCCCTCATATTAGTCTCCAAAAGATAGATAATACTCTTATTTTTGAGGTAACAGATTTCGGTATAGGAATACCTGAAGATGATCAGAAAAAACTTTTTTCGTCCTTTTTCAGGGCATCAAATGCGGGTGTCATTCAGGGGTCTGGTTTAGGGTTGATGGTAGTAGATTATGTAGTGAAGAAACATAATGGTCGCATCTCATTCTCTAGCGTTCAAAATGAAGGTTCTATTTTCAAAATTTCTTTGCCAGCAAATTGACAGATGAGTAAAATATTATTGATAGAAGATGAGGTTAGTTTGCTTGAGTCACTCGTAATTATCTTGGAAGCAAGTGGCCTAGATACATTAACAGCCTCAAATGGCAGAAATGGTCTGGATTTGCTCCGGAAAAACGTTGATTCCATTGACCTCATATTGTGTGATATAAATTTGCCCGATATCAACGGTTATGATATTCTCAAAGAAGTAAAAGCCGACAATTTATTATACAAAATCCCTTTCATTTTCCTCACCGCCTATGCCGACGAAAAAGATATCAGAATTGGTATGAATATGGGCGCTGACGACTACATGACAAAGCCGTTTTCTGCAAAAGAGCTGATTAATACTATAAATGCCAGAATAAGTGTGAACGTTTCACACACTAAACTCAAGCAGGAGGAACTTAACAAAAAATGGATGACCATACTCAATGCTAGCTTTAAGCAGGAATTTTTTACACCTATCAATGGTATTCTCAATGCCTCTATAATGTTAGGTAATGCGGAATCTAATTTTAGTGCAGCAGCTTTCTCTTCCACAGTGCAAGCTATATATTCGTCTAGCTTCAGAATGTATCGTAATGCTCGTAACATGGTGCTTTTCTCTCTCATCACCACCCACCAGACCACGAGTGATGAGACGTCTTGTCATTCAAGATCTGCAAAAAGTATTTTAAAAGAAGTAATTTCTTGGTTTCAAAACGGCCTGTTTCAAAACAAATTAGATATTGCAACGAGTGGTGCCGACGCTCCTTTAAATGTTGTAGATAATGAGCTGCTTGGTGTGCTTTTTACAGAGTTGATAGATAATGCTTTGAAGTTCAATAGCTCTGCTACTTCGTCGCCCAAGGTAACACTCTCTGCTATCGAAAGTGGTTTTCATTTTTCTGTCTCTAACGCCATTGCATCTAGCCTTTCTTTCAATCTCACGCATGCACAACCCTTTACAAAGTTCCACAAAGACGAAACCCACAACGGGTTGGGATTAGGTCTTTTTTTATGTGTTAGCATTGCAGATAAACTGGGTTTAGTTTTACAGATGTCACAACAAGAGCAAAATGTAAGGTTTGACTTGTTCACCAAATACTGACGACAATATTATTATTGTATTTCACAAGTATTCCAATCCCTCATTTTCAATGATTATTCCATAATTTATCTACAAAAAAATAGCCGCTCCTTCTGAAAGGAGCGGCTATTTTGTATTAAGTAGTAATACTGCAGCAATGCTGCAAGTAATTATTTGATGATTTCAGTTACCTGACCAGCACCTACTGTACGGCCACCTTCACGTATCGCGAATTTCAGACCTTTATCCATCGCTATAGGAGCGATTAGAACTACAGAAAGATTTACGTTATCACCTGGCATTACCATTTCCACACCTTCTGGCAACATGCACTCGCCTGTTACGTCAGTAGTACGGAAATAGAACTGAGGACGATATTTGTTGAAGAACGGAGTGTGACGGCCACCTTCTTCTTTGCTCAACACATAAACTTCACCTTTGAAGTCTGTGTGCGGAGTAATAGTTTTAGGAGCGCAGATAACCATACCACGACGGATATCTTTTTTCTCAATACCGCGGAGCAGCAAACCGGCGTTGTCACCAGCCTCACCACGATCCAACAGTTTTTTGAACATCTCAACACCAGTACAAGTAGAAGTAAGTGGAGATTCATTGAAACCTACGATTTCAACGTTTTCACCTACTTTAATCACACCACGCTCGATACGACCTGTAGCAACAGTACCACGACCAGTGATAGTGAATACATCTTCTACAGACATAAGGAATGGCTGATCGATAGGACGTGGAGGCAATGGTATATAAGAATCTACAGCTTCCATCAAATCTTCTACAGCTTTAACCCACTTAGCGTCGCCAGCAAGTGCACCTGTAGCAGAACCCTGTATGATAGGTGTGTTATCACCATCATAACCATTCTTAGAAAGCAATTCGCGAATTTCCATTTCTACAAGCTCCAGTATTTCAGCATCATCAACTAGGTCTACTTTGTTCATGAAGATAACCATACGTGGAACACCCACCTGACGAGCAAGAAGGATGTGCTCTCTTGTTTGTGGCATAGGACCATCTGTAGCCGCAACTACAAGGATAGCACCGTCCATTTGAGCAGCACCAGTAATCATGTTTTTTACATAGTCAGCGTGACCTGGACAGTCAACGTGTGCATAGTGACGGTTGGCAGTAGCATATTCTACGTGAGCCGTATTGATCGTGATACCACGCTCTTTTTCTTCTGGAGCTGCATCGATTTCATCGTATCCTCTCTTTTCTGCCAATCCTTTAGAAGACAGAATGGTAGTGATAGCAGCGGTCAGTGTAGTTTTACCGTGGTCAACGTGGCCGATGGTACCAATGTTTACGTGAGGTTTCTCCCTCTTAAAGGTTTCTTTTGCCATTTTTTATTGTTTTGAAATTATTGGTTTTGCTTAATTCTAAAAAGTGTGCAAATATAAACTTATTTTCGTCTCCAAATAAATTTTTTTTTGAAGAGAAATCCAAAAAGCATATATTACGGTACTAACTGCTAATGAATACCACTATTTATCCTATTTCTGTACTTATACTTTTAGCTAATATTCATTCAGGTGAGAATTTTCTTTTCTGTTTACCGTGTACATCACACTAACATAGGATAACGGTCGAAACCTTAGAAAAGAATGAGCTGTTGAGCAGGATTGAACTGCCGACCTCTTCCTTACCAAGGAAGTGCTCTACCGCTGAGCTACAACAGCTTTAATAAAACTGCTATCATTTCAAATTATAGCCCAATACTAGCAAAACATAATAATAGTACGTTTGCCGTATTGCTAAATTACATTCTTGACTTTCTATTATGTGAACATGATAGATGTGCCAAAAATGACTGTTGACATACTGGGCTAGTAATATCAATATATACTAATAGTACTAGCCAAAAAAAATAAAAGAACTTGAAAAGCGAGCGGGAGACGAGGCTCGAACCCGCGACCTACAGCTTGGAAGGCTGTCGCTCTACCAACTGAGCTACTCCCGCTTGAAAAAATGTGAAAACTTATAAAAAGAGCGTATAGCCTAGGGCTTATTTTCAAATTTACAACCTTTCACATTGTTGATGTGGGCACAGAAGGATTCGAACCTCCGAAGTCGAAAGACGGCAGATTTACAGTCTGCTCACGTTGGCCGCTTGTGGAATGTGCCCATTCAGTCAAAACTTAAAAAAGTGATTAACCATTTGTCTGCTTAATCACTTTTAAAGTTTAAATCTTACCAGAGCCACTTGCCGGAATCGAACCAGCGACCTACTGATTACAAATCAGTTGCTCTACCATCTGAGCTAAAGTGGCTTTTAAAAGAACTATTTCCTCTTTTTATGAAGTATGCTGTTCGCTTATCACGTAAAGGGATTGCAAAAGTAAAACGTAAAATTGTGTTTTGCAAATATTTTTTTGAGATTTTTCAGATAGTTTTCATCCTTATTTCTCTTGCACAACCTTACTCTATTTTGCTTTCTTGTTGTTTAGGAGTACTGTTTGAACATTACAGACGCTTCAAACCCAAAGCTAAGGTGTCGTTCTGCCAGTTTACGGTGCTGTTTAGCCTACGCACAAACACTTTCATGCTTATAGAATCATTGGTGTACATAAAACCATAACCATTTCTGATCCTAAATTGATCGTAAATCATATTCGTGGCAGAGGTAGTATCTATACCAAAGTCAGCTTTATTATTACTGTCTAGGCGGCAAATCAAACTACTATAGGCAGGGTTATTATTAAAGTTATACAAGAAGAAAGTAGTGTTTGTGGCAGTTGGCATCATACGCAAAGTGTAATTGGTTTGCGTATTCACAAGACTCAATGAGTCGCTACCTAGCACTATTTGCGTCACCTTCCAGTACCCTATAAACTTATCTACGGTACCAGTGGCGCAGTTAGTGCCCTCAAATCCTACAGGACATACACATTTGCCGCTATCGCATCTGCCACCATTTTGACACACTACTCCACTACATGAATAGGGAAACTCTCCAGGAGTTCTGGTACATGAGGATATATATATAACCGATACGAATAATGATAATATCCCCAATACTGTTATTACCAGGCCGTTTTTCTTACTTACCATGGCATAAATTTAGTTAAAGTTTTGAAATTTGTTACTAGTCATCTGCATATTCTCTCTTGCAGCGCATTCAGCTATGGGTTGATAGCTACATTTTGCGCGCAGTTACATTTGTTTCAGTTCTGTAACCAGCGATTGCAGTACTTTTTTCGCATCTCCAAACAACATTGAAGATTTTGGACGGAAGAACAATTCGTTCTCAATGCCAGCATAGCCTGGTTTCATACTACGTTTGTTTACTATCACATGCTCAGCTTTTTCCACCTCTAGTATCGGCATGCCGTATATGGGGCTAGTAGGGTCTTCTTTTGCTGCAGGGTTTACCACATCGTTAGCGCCCAGTATCAGCACTACATTAGTACCGCCCATTTGGTCATTTGCATCCTCCATTTCCAATAGTTTTTCGTAAGGCACATCGGCCTCAGCAAGCAGCACATTCATATGACCAGGCATCCTCCCGGCTACTGGGTGTATACCATATAGCACTTCTACGCCTTTTTCATTCAGCACTTTCTCTAGTTCATGGCAGGTGTGTTGTGCTTGTGCAACGGCTAGTCCATAGCCAGGTATAATCATTACTTTTTGTGCGTAGGCCATCAATACTGCAGTGTCATTCAGCGATATTTCTTTGTAGTTCCCCTGCTCTTTGCTACCTGCAGCACCACCGCCAGTTTTAGCACCACCAAACGAACCTATCAATACATTCTTCAAAGAGCGGTTCATTGCTTTACACATCAAAATGGTAAGGATAGTACCTGCAGATCCTACTAGTATTCCACCCGTTAGCATTACTGGGTTGTCATACAAAAAACCACCAAATGCTGCTGCCACACCCGTAAACGAGTTCAGCAATGATATCACCACCGGCATATCTGCACCTCCTATAGGCATCACAAACAAAATGCCATACAGGGCAGAAAGCACCAGTATACCATAAAACAATGCCGGCATATCTGTGAACTTTCCACTTGCCACCATTACAACTAGTGCTATCATACCGGCAAACAATATAAAGTTGATACCCTGTCCTCCTGGTATAGTACGGTCTTTTATACTGCCATTTAGCTTACCCCAGGCTATGATACTGCCTGCAAACGACACGGTACCTATCAGCATACCCAGCACCACTACTATCATAGTACCCGTGCCAGGGGTATGGGTGGCTATGTTAGCCATTATGTGTCTGTATTCTATTATCGATATCAGCATGGCACATGCACCACCCATACCATTAAATAGGCTCACCATCTCTGGCATAGCAGTCATCTGCACTTTTTTAGATACCGCAGTTCCTACTACGGTTCCTATTATCAATGCGGCAAATATCCATGCATAGTTGTGTAGCCCTTCTCCATTTCCGTCTCTATACAGAAATATTGTGCCAAGTATAGCCAATGTCATTCCCCCTGCTGCCAGCAGATTTCCTTTTCTGGCAGTATCAGGGTGCGATAGCATTTTCAGACCCATGATGAAAGTAATAGAGCCTATCAAATAAATCAACTGTAATATCATGTTTTCCATACGATGTAATTAAACTCCAAAAAAATCCAAAATTCCAAATCCAAAGTTCCAAATTGAATTACTAAACACCAATGCCAACTACTTATGTGCATCTTCCGTCGTAAATAAAGTCAATTTCAAGTTTCTTAATGTATTTATTGCCCTTGTATCTTATTTATTATAGCGGACATTATCCGTCTTATTTCCTCTGCTTCTTTTTTCAAGCCAATACGTGTTATTTCATCTTCTGTGATTATTAGATCCAACCAATATTGTGTCTCTTTTGCTTCCTTCCTCGATATCTTCAAATGCATTAATAAATCTTGTCTTCCTAAATTTTCATTTGCTTCGATATAATTAGCACCTATTGATGATGAGGATCTTACTACTTGTTTTATGTAAACTAGGTTTATAGTATCATGTTTTAATAATCTGCAAAAATCTCTGATAGTAGTTGCAAACTTTAAACACCTCAATTCAAGCTCATTCATTTCTCTCTAATTAACCATTATGCTGTTCTGTTTCCCCTTGGAATTTCCCTTTGGTATTTGGAATTTCCCCCTTGGAATTTCCCCATTGGGATTTTTATTTCTTCTTTTTCTTCCCAAACATTTCTAGCATGCGGTCGGTCACCACAAATCCACCTACCACATTCAGCGTACCTAGTATCACCGCCAGAAAGCCCAGCACAAGTGCTAGGTAGTCGTCTGTATGAGCCTGCCCCATTACTATTATAGCCCCTATTATTACCACACCATGTATGGCATTCGCACCACTCATCAGGGGTGTATGCAACACAGATGGCACACGCGATATTACCTCTATTCCTAAGAATATAGATAGTATCACTATGGTCATAAGCCTGTAAGTGGCAGGGTCGGTAAACAAACTGATTATTGATTCCATTCTATTGAATTGTTTATTGTTAAGTATTGTTTTTTACTCTTAATTCAAGTGAGGGCATACTACTTGGTATTGCAACCACTATCTCAATGCCAGCACACGTTCGTTTACAATCTTTCCTCCGTATGTTATTGCTGTTCCTTTCACTATATCTTCTTCAAAATTGAGGTTGATACCGCCCTCGGCGTTCAGTATAAGTTTGGTGAAGTTGAGAACGTTTTTGCTATACACCTTGCTAGCATCTGAAGATGCAGTAGCAGCTAGTGCCGAGTTACCTATTATGGCCACGCCATTGTGCATCACTGTTTGGTTGTCTTGTGTCAATTCGGTATTTCCACCTGTCACAGAAGCAATGTCTATGATTACAGATCCTTGGCGCATGTCTTCTATCATCGCCTTTGTGATAAGTATAGGTGCTTTACGACCAGGTATCTGGGCTGTTGTTATAATGATGTCCGATTTTTTAGCGTGTTCGTGAATCTTTTCACGTTGCTTCCGCTGAAAATCTTCACTTTGTTCCACTGCATATCCTCCAGCTTTCGATGCATCTGCCGCACCTTCCACTTCCACAAATTTTGCTCCTAGGCTCATAACTTCTTCCTTCACCGCGGGGCGTGTGTCAAACACCTCTACCACAGCTCCTAGTCGCTTAGCGGTAGCTATTGCCTGTAGCCCTGCCACACCAGCACCTAGTATCAGCACCTTAGCAGGGGGTATACTGCCTGCAGCAGTCATAAACATGGGGAAGTAACGGCAATAGCTAAAAGCTGCCAGCAGCACGGCCTTGTAGCCAGCTATGTTGGCTTGTGAGCTTAGTACATCCATCGATTGGGCTCGTGTAGTTCGGGGTATAGTGTCCATGCTGAACACAGTATATCCTTTGTCTGCCCATTGTTGCATCTGTACATGGTTGAATAATGGTTGGTATATACCCACCAGCACCGCACCATCTTTGGCATTGCCAGCATTGGTAGGCTGTATGGTCAGTACCATATCTGCTTGTGTATTTATTTCTGCTGCTGTTTTTATTTCTGCACCTGCCGCTATGTATGCGTCATTGCTAAAGAAAGCGGCTACTCCTGCACCATCTTCTATCCAGATACTTACTTTCAGTTTTGCCAGTGCAGTTACTACTTCGGGCACCAGGGAAACACGTGTTTCCGGGGCTTGTTCTTTCAATACACCTATTATCATAAAATACAGAAGAGCTTAGTTAATATTTTGAAAAATAAGAGTTTTATTCTTAAAAAAGAAATCTAAGAGGCGCAATTTTATGTATAACGTGCTATACGTACTTTTATTAAGCAGCTACTAGTCTATTTATTTCTTTTGCTTCTTTACAACGCGCATACCCCAATTGATTTCAGTTTACATTCTTACAGCGAGTGTTACTATAGTCTTTGTTTTATTTTTTGTAACAATATACCGTAGGTAGGTGTTCTTGGTACTACATAGGGTACCTCTTTAAACCTATGTCAATTCACCGATTTATAATTAGGAATATGAAAATATCTGTAATTTTGTCCTCTCCGAAAGTTTACATTCCCTGTCGGATACCCACCTTATGTTAGAGCAGTTATTAGCCAACCCCTCAGGCATTATTCTGGCAGTGCTAGTCCTCATTTTACTTTACCAGTCTATAGTAAATGCCAAAGGAGATGAAATTGTAGTTTTAGAACGACGCTGGTTTGGAGCCACCATGCCCGAAAACCGAACCGTTGCCCGCAGTAATGAGGTGGGTGTGCAGGCGCGTATATTGGGTCCGGGTCTCAGATTCCTTATCCCTTTCATTTACAAAACACGCAAGTACAAGTTCATCAATATCAAAAAGGGTGAGGTAGGCCTCGTAACGGCTATTACTGGTGAGCCTCTCGATTCTGGACAGCTTTTTGCACGACCAGTAGAGTGCAATATGTACCAAGATGGTGAGGCGTTCCTAGCCAATGGCGGACAAAAAGGACCACAGGTAGCCATTTTGCCAGATGGTGAACACCGTATCAATCCTTACTTGTTTCAGGTAGAGATAGTGAGTGTCATCATTATAGGCGAAGATCAGGTGGGTAATGTAGAGTCTATAGCTGGCGAGCCCTGCGAAAGAGGTCGTATCTTCGCCACACCAGTTGATTGCGATGATTACCAGAATGCCGAAAAGTTTCTGGCCAACAAGGGTCAGAAGGGTCCACAGATTCGCGTATTAGGTCCTGGTAACTACCGTATCAATACCATGTTGTTCAAGGTGTCGGTAGACAGAATCGTAGATGTTGCCGGTGGTTACATTGGGCTAGTTACAGCTATGGATGGCGCCGGTATACCAGAAGGTAGGCTGCTTGGAAAAAAAATTGATGGTCACCTCAACTTTCTTGATGGCGAATCGTTTATAAATAATGGTGGCGAAAAGGGCCGTCAGCTAGAAGTGCTAATGCCCGGTAAATACCGCATCAATACTTCATTATTTAGGGTAGATACCAACCAATTCTGGACCAGCATTAATGCTGATGAAATAGGTATTGTCACTGTAAATGAAGGTCGCCCGATAATGGACCCATCCAAAATAGCTGCTGACGAGGTGCCACTAGACAAGCACAATAACTTTCAAGATCCTGCGGCTTTCTTAGCGGCCAACGGGCAAAAGGGTTTACAGATACCCGTGCTGCGTTCGGGTAACTACGCCATCAATCCATGGTTTGCATCTATCGAAAAAGTTCAAATGACAGTGGTGGAAATAGGTAAGTGTGGAGTAGTTACCAGCTATGTAGGCGAGCGTGGCGAAGATACCACGGACGCTAAAGTAAATGCCAAAATTGTAGAGAATGGGTTCAAGGGTATATGGAAGGAGCCGCTTGGTCCGGGTAAGCACCCTGTAAATACCAAAACCTACAAAGTAGATATGGTACCTACCAACCAGATAACACTGAGCTGGGCTGATAGCAGATCTAACGCGCACGACCTCGACTCTAACCTCAAAACAATCACCCTTCGTACCGCAGATGCTTTTAGTGTAAATATGGATGTCAATGTTATCATTCACATTCCTATGGAAAATGCACCCAAGGTTATTGCCAATCAAGGCTCTGTACAAAGCCTTATATCTCAGGTGTTAGAGCCCGCTATTTCATCGCACTTCCGCAATGCTGCTCAATACATTAAGGCGCTGGATCTTTACACGCAGCGTAAAGAACTACAGGCTACCGCCAAAACACACATTGTAGAGGTGCTCAAAGAACACTTTATTGACTCTAAAGACACCCTTATTGCTGATGTCGTGCTGCCTACTGAGCTCACCAAGATCGTGTCTGATAAGCAAATAGCAGAGCAGGAGAAAATAACCTACAAAACACAAACAGAAGCTGAAGAACAACGAAAACTTCTGGCCAACATGAAGGCTCAGGCAGATATGCAGCCAAAAGTAGTTGACTCTGAGCGTGGTGTAGAAATATCTAAAAACATAGCCAATAGCGATGTAGAGCGGGCTATAGGTGCCGCCAAGGCAGTAGAGCTTACAGCCGAGGGTGCATCTAAAGCTACCAGACTAAAAGCTACTGCTGAGGCCGAAGCTACTCGTGTAACCGCTGTGGCACAAGCCGAGGCTACATCTAAAGTGGGTCTTGCTGAAGCTGAGGTAATATTGGCAAAAGGTAAATCTACTGCCGAGTCGTATAAGCTACAGACCGATGCAATGGGCAAGGATGTCTTCGGCCAAATACAGGTGGTAGAAAAAATTGCTGCGAGCAATATGAAGCTCATTCCAGACATGCTCATCTCAGGCGGTGGCGGGCAAGGCAGCAGCAACCTCGAAAATATGATGGGCATTATGCTTCTGGAAAAAATGAGTGGCAAGAAATTTGACATAGACGCAAAAAAGGATAGTGTAGACCAGAACTCATAAACTGAACATTATCATGTAACCTTTTTTTAAAAGAGGCAACCAGAATTAAGGTTGCCTCTTTTTTATGCCTTCTACCTTCGCCAGTATCAAGTTCCATTCCCCATTATTAGTTTTACCTGTTACAGTCCGCATGCCGCTGTTTATCCAGCTAGTATCATTACTCCAACATCTTTGCTGTGCGATGGGGGCGCAACTGACTTTTCCTTGGCGTTAGTCATGGCCGAAGGGCTGCCACACAAAGCAGTAAGGTGGAATGTTCCGAACAAAGAGCAACAAAACCCCAAAAAGCAGGGAGGCAGACAAATATGTACTTGCTGGCCAGCAATGATAGTTATTCGTTCGTGGTTTTTATTGCCCATAGGCCTTTTAATCCTGCAATGTTTGATTATTATGATAGTCTGTTTCTAAAGCTAGTTAGTGGCTGGCAAAAGCCATAAGATAAATAGTAACGCCTGGCTATTTTTACGCACAAAAAAGGGCAGTCTGCAAAGACTGCCCTAACCATATAGTGAGTTAAAAAACTACTGTTTTGTAAACTTGCGTGTAGCCACAACTTCGCCGTTTGAGTTCATCAATCTTACGAAGTAGATACCATCTGAAAGGTTCTCTACGTTCAGGCTAGCACTAGTAGCACCACTTACTCTGAACATATTTACTTGTTTGCCTATGATGTTGTAAACCGCTATGTTCTTAATATCCGCATTAGCATCAAACACTACGTTTAAGGCACTAGTTGCGGGGTTAGGATACATAGTTATATCTCCTGTAGATTTCACAACTTTTACAGAAGTTGTGGTTTTCGTTACTATGTAAGTTTGGATTGCAGTATCACTTGGCGCAAATTTATTGTTGAGGCGTACGCGCATGTAATGTGTGCCTGTAGTTGTAGTGCCAGAGGCAGTAGCCAAATCTATCTGCATTTTGAACATACCGTTGGTTATAGAACCAGCATAGGGGTCTGTTTCATAGGTAGTGGTAGGCCACAAACCACCTCCAGATATACAAGTTTTATTGTCACATATACCAGTGTTACCTATCCAGTCACTAGGAAAGTTGGTTGATATAACTTTCCACTCAATTGTTATAGGCGATGTAGTAGTGTTGATAATGTAATTATATGCATCATAAAATCCAGCACCTGAAACAGTAACTGTATCATGCTGAACATCGATAGATTGAGCATAAGTAGAACCTGCGGTTAGTAACGCACCAGCAAGTGATAGTAGTGTAATAAACTTTTTCATAACCATTCAATTTATCCCTGCAAATTATTGAAAATTTATGTCATTACAAAAATATCCGCCCTCATTTTAAGGATTTTATAAGATTTTAGCCGGTTTCTGCAATAAAACACTGTTCATTTCGTTCTTTCGCCTGTTTTTGCGGGCAATAGTTACTCACATTTTTGCCAGCAGTTATACACATTCGTAATTGTGAGTGAAGTGGTTTACCACACAAGACTAAATAAAAAACGCAACGGCTGCTTCTTTATTAGAAGCAGCCGTTGCGAAAAAACTAGTAGTCGATGTGATTATTTTACCACGTTGAATTTGCCAGTGATTGTACCATTCTCAGTTTGAACTTTTACATTGTAAAGACCAGTCGAGAAATTATCCAAAGGCAATGATATACGGCTAGTACCTGCGTTCATGAAAGAAGAAGGAACAGTATATACTGCTCTGCCCACCATGTCATAAACAGATATTGATACATTACCGCTGTTCTGAAGATCAAAGATCACATTAGCCTGAGTAGAAGCTGGGTTTGGAGCCACAACAAAGTTTTCTACACCTGCATTGATGTCAGATACACCTACTACAGCAGCAAAGTTTGCACTGTTAAGTACTGCACCTGTAGTACCGTCCAACAACAACACAACACCATGTAATTTGTTTGCAACCCAAGCAGCATCTAGTGTTTTGTTGAATGTATAAGTGTAATCTGTGTTGTACACCATACTAGCAGGCAACAAACCAGCACCGCCAGTAGCAGATGGGTCTATAGAACGAGCAACGAAGTCGTAGTTCATTTGTGCTGCAGGTATTGGGTTAGGAAGTGCATTGTAGTTGACACCACCACCTGTAAGGATGTTGGTAGTTGATCCGCTATAAGCGTTTGCTTGGTTCCATCCGCTAGCAGTTCCTTTCAGGTCATCTTCAGTCATTACCAAAGCTAATTTTGCACCGTTCAGGTTGAGAGCTGGTTTTACAGTTACAGCTACAGAAAGGCTAGTACCAGTAAGTGTTGGAACTGCAGTAACTGATGCGAAAGCGAAATCATCGCTGTATTGTGTGTATGCAGTCAACAAGTTTCCTGGGTCTACTTCATAACGACGATCTACAACAGCAGAAGGATAACCACCAATTTGTGTACCCATCCATGCATCATATGCAGTTACTTCCATAGGGTCGTTGTTGTGTACCGCCACTAAGCTCACACCGTTACCATACAAAGTATGCAGAGAATCCATAAACACGATACCACGTGGACACCACTGGCACCATGTACCAGTTCCTTCTTCAACTGCAAGTACTTTTGTAGGCATAAATCCTACAGTGTTAAGTGTATCTAGGTCTGCAGTGTCGTTTGCAGAGTTAGCATCGCCAGCCAGCTCAGCCCATACCTGCAATTGGTAAGGACCAACCGCTGCAGGAAGAGTAACAGGAGTAGTTGCAGTGAATGTACCAGTAGTGAACGGAGCTATGCTCACACCAGTTACTGCGTTAGTTACTACAGCACCACCGTTGAATATATACTTAGCGTTGAATGAAGTGATAGTAGTACCACCATTATTAAACACTTGACCTAGTACAGATATGTTCGCACCACCTAAACCATAAGAATTAGGAGTACCAGTAGCTGGCGCAATAGCCAAAAGAGCTATGTCGTTAGATGCTGGCGAGAAAACCTCAACATCATCTATTCCCCAGCCATACAACCATCCACCGCCATCATTATATCTGAAACCTAATTTAAGGTTAGACATACCAGCATAAGCAGAAAGGTTTATGTGACGCATCTCCCACCACAAGCTTGCATTACCAGTAAGTGTAGATACCACAGTCCATGTTGTACCACCATCTGTAGATATTTCTACTTTAGCTGACTCTGTAGCTCCACTATAAGTTCTACCCAAATAAGAACAATCAAATTTCAACCACCAGTTACCAGCTGCCAAGCTAAATGTTGGAGAAATCAGAAATGAGCTGGTGTTGTTTGCTCCTGCTCTTCTATCATCATTTACTGCCACATATCTTGTATGCGGAAACATTGGAAAATCAGCAGTACCCAAAGTTGTATTGGTACCTGAATTCCACCCCACAGAGTCACTGATTACTGCACCAGTTGCTACTGTCTGTGACCAGCCAGTAGGCAGTGATGTGCCAGTAGTTGTCTCGAAATTTTCTGTCCACTGTGCATTACTGGTCAAACCCAAAGCCAGAAAGGCAGCGACTGATAGTAAACTTTTTTTCATTTTTTTGGTTTTAATTAATTTTAAAGTTTTGCAAAAGGGATATTTTGCACGCTAAAGTTATCGGTTAAAAACAATATGAACAAAAAAACAACAATTTACTAGCAAAAAAATTTTTGTAAAGATAATTTTCGAGCTTTTTTGTTTCTGGTGTTGAGCATGTCTGTTATGTGGCCAATAATAATATGATTGGTTTTGTCTATTCGTTACTCCTTGCATTATTTTCTTTATTTTAGTGACACAGAGCGTTTTTTCGCACCACATTTATCATCTATGAGCACACATACTTTACGCAGTTTCTTTTTACAATGCACTTTATTGCTGCTGTCAATTACTTGTTTTGTATCATATGCCGTAGCACAGCAGCATGATACCGCTTATATAGACCAGCAAATAGCCCGCATAAGAACCCTAAAATACGATGACCCACAACACGCCCTTAGACTCAACGATACGCTCCTCAAAGTAGCCCGATCTATCAACAACCCTAAAAGGATATCTATTTGTTACGCCTCTTTCGGTACCATCTACGACGACCTCGGCAAGTTCGATAGTGCTTTTCAGTGCTACGATAGTGCAATGGCTATATCTATTAGGTGCGGGTTTAAAAAAGGGGTTGCCAACATTCACAATAATAAGGCACTTATTTACACCAAAATGGGTAGGATGGAGGATGCACTCAGCAGCCACCTTAAAGCGATGAGTTACAGACAACAGATGAACGATACCGCCGCCGTCGCTTCTTCACTGGGCAACATAGGCTTGATTTATAACAACCTAAAACAAAACAAAAAAGCTATAGAAAATATTACCGAGTGCATCAGGGTCAAAAAGCTAATGCACGAGCCCGAAGAAAAACTAGCAAGATGGTACAACTCACTGGCTATTGCCTACGACGACGACGGTCAGGATTCTATAGCATTCATTTATTACACCACCGCCATCAAAATATCCGAAGCCGCAAAAGATGAATACAACCTCGGGTTTGTATACGGCAATCTGGGTACCTATTATCAGGAACACAAACAATATGCACTCTCTTTGCTGTACATGACCAAGGCGTACAACCTACTCAAAGACAAAGACGAACCCGACCCTCTGGCCATCAACACTTGTGCCATAGCCAGCCTGCTCAATGAGCTGGGCAGACATAAAGAGGCCATACCCTATGCACTCCAGAGCCTCAAACTCAGCACAGAACTGCAAAGTTTCGACTACCGCAGCAAGGCACACAAGGTACTGGCAGAGGCTTACGCACTAACCGGCAATGGCGCACTAGCTGCCGAAAATTTGGTTGATGCATTAGTGCTCAAAGACTCTATGTACAACAAAAACACAGCAGATGCTATAGCAGCTATGGAGGCCAAGTATAAAAATGAAATAAAAGAGAAACAAATAAAAGCACTGCAACAGCAAAACGAAATACGCCAACTGACCATCAATGCCAACGAGGCTTCCATAGCTAAGAGTCGCTACCTCATAGCGCTATTAGCTATAGCCATAATAGGTGTAGGAGTGGTGTTCTACATCACCATCAGCCGCATGAAGGTGCGCCAGAAACTTCGCTTGGCACAAGAAAAAGAAGCACAACAGAAAGAAGGTATAGCTGCCGTTATACAAGCACAGGAGTACGAACGCGAACGTATAGCACGCGAGCTGCACGATAGTGTTTGCCAGCAATTGGGTGCTGTGCGCATAGGTTTGCAGCAGCCCACTGGCATCATTACTACCGCACTCACCATGCTCGACAATGTAACCACAGAAGTACGCAATATATCTTACCAAATGTTGCCCGTCACTCTACAGCAGTATGGGCTCGCCCCTGCGCTGTCTGAGCTCGTGAGGCATACCTTTGCACACACCTCCATTGCTGCCGTTTTCGAAGACCTAGGGGCTATTGTGCCCAACAATGAACAACTGAAACTAACCCTATACCGTGTGGCGCAGGAGCTCTTGTCCAATGCGTTAAAACACAGCGGTGCCACCAACGTAAATATGCAACTGTACAACCTACGAAATAACCTGGTGCTGGTAGTAGAAGACGACGGAAAAGGTATAAGCGATGCCACCAAACGTGCCGGTATGGGACTACTCAATATTCGTACCCGGGTACAACAAGTGAATGGAGAACTGACCATGGAAAAAAGTACAGAGTCAGGATTGAGAACTGTTATTAAAATCCCCCTTGCCTCATGAAATTAAAAATTATCATAGCCGATGACCACAAGCTCTTTGCCGAGGGCTTGGTACACATAATCAACGAAATAGAAGATACCGAGCTCATAGCTACCGCGGGCAACGGACGCGAGCTGCTGCAACTCATGAATAGCCACCAGCCCAACCTCGTATTGCTAGACATTAACATGCCGGTAATGAACGGCCTAGAGGCACTTAAAGAACTAAAAAAAAGACACCCCCAGGTGCGGGTCATCATACTATCTATGCACTACGAAAAGTACATGGTAAGTCAGGTAATGCAAGATGGGGCAGAAGGATACCTCATAAAATCCAGCGATAAAGAAGAATTTAAAACCGCAATAAAACGGGTCTGCGATGGGGGCAAGTATTTCTCTTCAGATCTTACTACCCACTTGCTAGCAACACAACCGCAGACCGACAATCGCGTAAATCTTCTCAGCCGAAGAGAAATAGAAATCATAGCCCTCCTTGCCGATGGGCTGGGCAGTGCCCAGATAGGGGAAAAAATGAGCATCAGCCCCCGCACTGCCGATACGCACCGTAACAACATACTACAAAAATTGGGGCTACGAAACACCGCTGAGCTCATTAGTTTTGCCTTCAAAAACAAACTACTAGACACATAAACCCATAACCGTTATTACTAAAGATGGCCACCATTTTCCAGGTAGCCATCTTTCGGGTTTGATAGTGATAAGTAATTACCTCAGTATCATTAGTTGTTCTACCACTATGCTATTGCGCCAGTGCTTTATTGGCTATGCCTGCCAGCAGTGGAGCTGCCATTATTGGGTAGCGTTTCAGGCACATAGTATATCTGTTCTTATTACACAGCAAAACTACCCCTCACATCCCGCCTGTCCCTACACCATTTACAGTATTTTTCTACGTTGTTTCACGTAGTTCACATCCTCGTTCATCACATACACTGCCACACACAGAAAGGGCTGCCATGTTAGCGGCAGCCCTTGCATACAGTCGTTTATAATTGATATTTACAGCTATTCTATCGTGTAACTCACATCTCCGTTTTTCTCATCCTTCAGCACCACCCCTGCTTCTGCCAGGCGATTGCGTATCTGGTCGCTTGTGGCAAAGTCTTTGCGCTTCTTAGCGTCTTTCCTTATTTCTATTAGTAATGTCAGGACCTTATCCAGTTTATCAGTCTGTTGTACTTGCAGTGCTTGAAGGCCTAGAATATCCTCCATGTAGGTTTTCCAGGTGGTTTGCAGCAGTTGCATTGTTTCACCGCTTAGAGCATTAGTAGCTATTTGTCCACCTTTTATGCCATTTATCACCGGTGCCAGCTCAAACAGGTTGGCTATTACTTTTGCGGTATTCAGGTCATCATTCATAAAGTCGGCACACTCGCCGCACCAGTTGCGCACCTGTGCATCTAGTGCCGCATCTGCAGCAGCACCATTATTATTGAGTGTCAGTTTTTGCAGCACTTCATATGCCTCCCACAGTCGGCGCAGTGCGCGTTCGCTGGCTTGCAATGCTTCATTGCCGAAGTCTAGCGTACTGCGATAATGTGTTTGCAATATATAAAACCGCACCACCATCGGGTGGTAGGGCTGCTCCAGCAACGGATGATTACCGCTAAACAATTCCGATAGTTTTATCACATTGTTATAGCTCTTTCCCATCTTCTTTCCATTGATGGTTATCATGTTGTTGTGCATCCAGTAGCGCACAGGCATACAGCCATGTGCTATATGGCTTTGGGCGATTTCGCTCTCGTGGTGCGGAAACTGGAGGTCCATGCCACCACCATGTATATCAAAGGTCTCACCCAGATACTTACTACTCATCGCAGAGCACTCTATGTGCCATCCCGGAAAACCCTCACCCCAAGGGCTATTCCATCGCATTATATGTTGCGGTGGTGCTTTCTTCCACAGTGCAAAGTCGGCTTTGTTGCGCTTCTCTTCTTGTCCGTCCAGCTCGCGGGTAGTTTCCAGTTGGTCTTCTAGCACTCTGCCCGATAGTTTACCATATGGGTATTCCGCAGCATACTTACTCACATCAAAGTATACCGATCCATTTACTTCATACGCAAACCCCTTGTCCATTATCACCTTTATCATGTCTATCTGCTCCACTATGTGCCCCGTAGCGGTGGGTTCGATAGCAGGTTCCTCGCAGTTAAACAAGCGCATACCTTTATGAAACATAGAAGTGTACTTATGTACCATCTCCATTGGTTCCATTTTCTCCAGCTTCGCTTTTTCACCCACCTTATCTATTGCTTCTCTTCCTTCTTCTTCAAAGTGGCCAGCATCTGTTATGTTGCGCACATAGCGCACCTTCATACCCAAGTGGCGCAGATAACGCTGCACCACGTCAAACGTTACGTAGGGTCGTGCATGACCCAAATGCGACTCGCCCGACACCGTAGGCCCACATACGTACAGCCCAGCATAGCCAGGTGTCATAGGTTCAAAACGCTCTTTCTGGCGCGTATAAGAGTTGTATATATATAATTCCGACATAAGTATATTCTGTTTCACCACTCCTCTGCAACAGAGGGCAGCTGACTGCAGCCAGCGCAAAGATAAGCGTAAATAAATATGGAAAACTTACCCATTACAGTAGTTCACTTTCTGTCTTTTGGCTACAAGCCACCGCACTACTATCAGCGTCGTTTGCACACTTGTACGTTTCCGGCAGGGAGGCGCTTTCCTTGGTGCCAAATCAGTGTCTATTATATGTTGTCTCTAATCTGTCACAACCTGCACTGGCTAAATCAACTCATTAGACTGGAATCTATAAGGTGATGTTCTAGAATGATTTTCAGACCTCACTCGACCTTTTGTGTCGCAAATTATTACCACTTTTGCGACAAATAGCTACATACACGCTCCCTGATAGCATTTACTATACATCATTTTGACATTTTGTATATCCCCATAGGGAATGCGCATTTTCTCCTGCTTGTCTGTTATGGTTTTTGCGCGCTCCATACCTGCATGTTGTTCACTGCCCAACAAGTTATAGAGTAGTGTATTTCCTTATGTCAACTACATAACCCCCACTCATGTAATAGTTATAGTTGAAGTAATCAATTTTATTGTCCCTTATCCTATACTCTAGTCTGGTTGTTAAATTCAAATCATTAGGTCCAGGATTATAAATATAATCTTCGTATATCGACCCAGTCGAGTCTGCACCACTCAAATTCAATTTGTCGTCAAGTAGTAATTTAAATAGCACTACAGCATTAGCCAGCGTATCCGTATTTTCTCTTTTATAATGGAGCATCATGTGTTCATATTTGTAGTGCCAGTGCCTTTCAGAGTCCAAACGTTTTTTATTTATTTCACCCCATATTTTGGTTGCGCCCGGCACCCCATAGTAAGGTGAGCTACCCCTCCCCCAAACCAGCAGATTGCGTTTTTTCTTGTAGGTCAATGTTGCTTTTTTCTGCACATACACTACTTCCGAGTCGTTACTACTAACATATTCAAAATTGTTTTGTATACTAGATTTATAGTCTATTTGACTCCACATTTGTATTTCAGTATCATTTATCACACCTATACGGTCTGCTGTAGTTTCGGTATAGCTCGAGTCCTTGCCATCTACACCAGTGGTTACAGCATTTCTGTGCCACAAATAGCCACCCTCCAGTAGTTTGGTAGGCAGATCTTTAGGGGCTGGTGTTTTTGTGGGCGCAGGTGGTCTAGTCGGGTTAGGTGCAGGACTGCTAGATTTCTTACACCCTATAGCCAGCAGTGTAGTGGCCAGTATTACCAATAAACGGCCAGAACGTTTTTTCATAGGTCAATTGTTAAGATAATGCAAAAGCAACTATTGTGCCAAACATTGCAATAGTATTTTCATCTATGGTTGCGTACTCTTGTGCCATCTTGGTAACTAAGGGAATGAGGTATTGTAGCACTTCTTAGTGTCGAGATGTTATTTGTGGAAAATACCGGATTCAAACCGGTTACCTCTTTCCCGAATGCTTTCGGGACAGCAAGCGCACAGTTAACAAAAAAATCGCCCTGACGAGCTATCTCAATTTTTGTGGAGAATACCATATTCAAACCGGTCACCTCTTTCCCGAATACTTTCGGGACAGCAAGCGCTCAGTTAACAAAAAAATCGCCCTGACGAGCTATCTCAATTTTTGTGGAGAATACCATATTCAAACCGGTCACCTCTTTCCCGAATGCTTTCGGGAAAGCAAGCGCTCAGTTAACAAAAAAATCGCCCTGACGAGCGATCCCAATTTTTGTGGAGAATACCGGATTCGAACCGGTCACCTCTTGCATGCCATGCAAGCGCTCTACCAAATGAGCTAATTCCCCTGCTCACTGTGCCTGCAAATATAGTAGCTTTGAGGGATTATTTTCGTAACTTCATTAAAAAATTAGGTGATTGATGAAACAAGGAATTTGGCAGCAGGTACTCACATACTTCTACCTGCGCAAACGTGATGATAGCGAACCTAGAAACATGAATATCAAGTTTATGCATGGCATGAACAGAATTTCTCTGTTTATGTTTCTTATAGCTGTGGTAATAATGATAGTGAGGCTTATACGTCACTAGCATTACGCTAGTGGTAGCTGAATGTGAAACACAGAACCAGAGGGTGTGTTGTCTGTAACAGTGATGCGCCCTTTGTGTTGTTCCACTATTTTATTACTCAGGTACAGTCCCAGTCCGGTACCCTTAGTTTTGCGGGTATCCTCGTTGCCTATTCGGTAAAACTTCTCAAATATCCTTCTTTTCTCACTGTCGGGTATACCAGGCCCTTCATCTGCTATGCTCAATATCACCATTGGGGGTTGGTGTGCAAGGGTTATGGTTATAGGTTGTGATGCTGGCGTATATTTTATGGCATTCTCCAGCAGATTGCTGATGGCTATGCGCAGCATTGGTCCATCTCCTACCACCTTGCATCCCGCAGCTATCTCCTCCTGAAACCTCCTCGAGTACCGCATTGCTATCTCTGCTACCATTTCCTCCGCCAACGCAGACAGGCTAAATGTCTCCATAGCTGGTTTGTACTGTCGGCCCTCAATCTGCGATGTAAACAGCATATTGTTACACAAATCATTAAGCCTGTTCGACTCACTAATGCATCGGTCTATAAGCATCTTCCGTTTTTCTTCATTCAGTTGGTGTTTTTCTAGTGTTTGTAGGTTTAGCTTTATAGCAGCCACTGGCGATTTCAACTCGTGCGTCACTGCCAGCATAAAGTTGTTTTGCTGCTTAGATACCATCATCCTGCGTGTAAACGACCCATATACTACCGCCGCTCCTATCAGTATTACTATCAGAAACGTAGCCCCCTCTCCCACATACTGCATCGTTCTCGATTTCAGTTTCTGGTTCAGCATGTCCATTTCATGCTTGTATATGTTCGGCAATCGGGCACTATCTACCTGATTCCTAAGCGTTATCACCTCTTGCGCATATATACGACCACTCTGCTTTTGTAAGTTTATTTCCCAAAACACTAATGCTGCTATGATATAAACCAATATCAGAATGTACAGAGAAGTGAAAACGCGCATAGTTTGGTTGTGTATTTAGTACTAGTTATGGGTAACTAAAGCTCTTTTATAAATTTGTATCGTGTTTTCCAATCCGTAGTAGAGCGCATCTGATATGAGTGCATGACCTATAGATACTTCAAGCAAGCCATTTATGTTACTTGCAAAGTACCCAAGATTGTCCCTGTCCAAATCATGCCCAGCATTTATGCCTAGCCCATGCTGCATGGCTGTTGTTGCTGCTGCAACATAGGGTGCTATAGCTGCCTGTGGATGGGTGGTATACATTCGGGCATAGTTTTCAGTGTATAGCTCTATTCGGTCAGTGCCTGTGGTAGCGGCTGCTGCTATTATCTCCGTGTCTGGGTCTGTAAATATCGATACCCGTATGCCTGCCTCTTTAAATGTAGCCACTATACTACGTAAGTAGTTTTGCTCTTTTATTGTATCCCATCCATGGTTTGATGTTAGTTGCCCTGGGTTGTCTGGTACTAATGTCACCTGTGCAGGTTTCACATCTAGCACCAGTTGCACAAATTTGTCCTCCTTTGGGTTGCCCTCTATGTTAAACTCTGTAGTGAGCATTCCCGATAGCGCTCTCACATCGTCATATCGTATATGTCGCTCATCAGGCCTAGGATGCACTGTGATGCCTTCTGCACCAAAACGCTCGCAATCGGCAGCCACCTTCAGCAGATCAGGATTGTTGCCGCCTCTACTGTTACGCAGAGTAGCAATCTTATTAATATTTACGGAAAGCTTAGTAGATGTTATCATTTGCTTTACAAAAGTAACCCTATGCACCGAAAATAACCCAAATTTCATTACTGCTATTACCTATGCACTCATTAGCTCAGTAGCATTTTCGCCAGCTAATTATTACCTTCGCCCATCATTTGATGCAGGATAACTATATCAAGCAAGGCAATAACCAACTATGTTATTCAACTCCATAGAGTTTGTAATTTTTTTCATACTTGTTACCGGGCTGTATTTTATACTTCCGCACAGGTTCAGATGGTTTTTGCTGCTGGTGGCTTCATGTTTTTTCTACATGTTCTTCAAGCCAGTCTACATTCTCATACTAGGGTTTACCATAGTTATAGATTATTACGCAGGTATTCTGCTTGAAAACGAGCCTGACAAACAGAAAAAAAAGAACTACCTCATTATGAGCCTTGTGGCTAATATTGGTGTGCTGGCCGTGTTCAAATACTTCAACTTCATTAATGATAATATTTCCGATGTAGCCGCTTATTTCGGTTATAAAAATCAGATACCTTATCTCAATATTCTACTGCCTATTGGCCTGTCTTTTCATACGTTTCAGGCTATGAGCTACACCATAGAGGTATACAGGGGCCACCAAAAGGCCGAAAGAAACTTTGGCATTTACTCGCTGTATGTAATGTTTTACCCACAGCTTGTGGCGGGCCCCATAGAGCGTCCACAAAACATGTTACATCAGTTTCACGAGGAGCATAAGTTCGAGTATAATGCTGCTGTTAGCGGCTTGCGGCTGATGCTCTGGGGCATGTTTAAGAAAGCTGTCATTGCCGATAGGTTAGCTCAAGTGTCAGATATTGTATTCGACAATCCATACCAACAATCGTCGATGGCAATACTAATTGGGTGTATCTTCTTTACGTTCCAGATATATTGCGATTTTTCAGGCTATTCAGATATTGCTATTGGTTCAGCCAGAATAATGGGGTTTAAGCTCATGCGAAATTTTGACCGCCCGTACAGTGCTACCCGAATATCAGAATTCTGGAGGCGTTGGCATATATCATTATCTACTTGGTTCAAAGACTATTTATACATTCCCCTTGGTGGAAACCGAGTCCCGATGGTTCGCAAACAAATTAATCTTTTAGTGGTTTTTCTGGTTAGCGGCCTCTGGCATGGTGCCGACTGGAAGTTTATTATATGGGGAGGGTTACACGGCTTTTATCAGGTGTTTGGTAATATCACAGATGCTGCAAGGCTAAAAATCAGACAAGCTATAGGGCTTGAAAAAATAAAATGGCTCAATGACAACCTACAGCGTGTCATCACTTTTGGGCTGGTACTGGTAGCATGGGTGTTTTTCAGGGCAGATAATAGTCAGAACGCCATTTACATGATTGGCCGACTACCAGGTGTGGTCAACGAAATGAAAATTATGACCAGTAAAGGGGCTTTTTCTTCCGGAATAGCCATAGAAACCTATAAAATGATGTTGTGTTGTTTGGCTATAGTAAGTATGGAAGCCGTACATTACTTGCAGCGAAAGCACAGCATCAGCCAACTCATCGATAGCAAACCAATGGTCGTTCGCTGGAGCATATACTACACAGTAGTAATGATAATTATGTATTTCGGAGTTTTTTCCAGCAGAGAATTTATTTACTTCCAGTTTTAGACAAGATGAAAAGATTCATATACAAGCTGTTGTTGTTTTGCATAGTGCCTATGGCTGTGCTCTTGCCGCTTGCTTATGTCACCGATGCTGGTCTGCACAAATCACGTCACTTCTTTTTTGCGGAGTGGAATGATCTATTTGATGGAAAGATAAACGCCGACATGCTGATTAATGGCTCTTCTCGTGCATGGGTGCAATTTTCACCCTACATCATAGACTCATCTTTAGGTATCAACTCTTACAATCTTGGTATGGATGCTACGCCTCCAGATATTCAGTACGAACGACTAAAAGTGTACCTCAGATACAACAAAAAGCCCAAATACATACTGCAAGAGGTAGGTTATGTCACTACTTTTTTCGCTTCCAGGCATCTACCCAATTATCAACAGTTTTTGCCTTATCTCTCAGATTCCGCCATTTGGAGGTTGTATAAAGGTCTTTACCCCAATGTTTCTCTAGTAGAAAGGTATTTCCCACTTTATAAATACAATAACCAACTGCCCATAATAAAAGAAGGATTGCAAAGCTACTTTGGTAAGGGCAGTATATCAGGCAAATACAAAGGTTACATGGGGCAAGACCGCTACTGGGACAGCTCTTTCAGCGAAATGGCAAAAACTATTCAAAAGGGCTTTGATTGCAAAATTGAACCAAAAGCTCTAGCCACCATGGAGGAATACCTTAGCATGTGCAAGGAAAACAACATACAAATAATACTTGTGTACCCGCCCTTTTATTACGAGGCCAATAGGTATATCATAAATCATCAAATCATACTAGATAAGCTGCACGAGCTAGCCAAGAAGTATGATGTGCCCTACTTAGACTACCGAAATACTTATCTAGACTCTAGCAGGACCTATTATTACAATAGCCAGCACCTCAACAAACACGGATCAGAGTTGTTCACCCAAATGCTGGTAAATGACCTAAAAAAAATAGTACCTGAATTCAGAAAATCTGACTCAGATACTACTAGCTTGTAATTACCGTTATTGTGGTTATTTTTTATCTTTTTTCTTGAAGATACCCTTGATTTTGTCAATGAATTTCTCTTTCGATATCACACGCACCTTTATCATGCGTATGTCTTTATTAGGGCGGTCATTAGCATCTCGTGGTTCAGCAGATATTTTCTCCACTACGTCCATCCCTTCTGTTACTTCTCCAAACACAGTGTAGTTACCGTCAAGGTGTGGTGTGCCGCCTACAGTTTTGTAGGTTTCGCGCTGTTGTGGGGTGTAGTTACGACCAGACCGTTTGCTCATATTATCCAGCTCAGCATCAGTAAATGTTTTGCCTGTTACCAGATAAAACTGGCATGCCGAACCAGATTTGTCAGGAGTCTGATCTCTTGCCACACCCACTGCGCCTCTTTTATGGTAAGCTACATCATTTATTTCGGCAGGTATTGTAGTGCCTAATCCTCCACTGCCCAACGCCTGTCCAGGTTTTGCCTGCTTAGACTCGGGGTCTCCACCTTGTATCATAAACTGTGGAATGCAACGATGAAAAAGTGTACTATCATAAAAATGCTCTTTTGCCATTTTCACCATGTTATTGGTGTTGAGCGGAGTATTGTCATAGAGCATCAATACTATATTGCCATATTCTGTTTCAATTTTTATTTTGTTTTTCTGTGCATTTGCACTCAAAGTCAGAACAAAGACTGCTGCTAATGATAAACAAATTTTTTTCATACTAATTTTATTGATTGTTAGTGACTTAGTTTTTGGTAGCTGCAAATTATATAATTTGGGTCTAACAACTACCGTACTAATAAAAATAAATGTGGCTACATCAATTTTTCTTTTCTTGGCACAGTTCTACCAAAACGCCATTTGTAGACCTTGGGTGAAGAAAACATACCAGTTTGTTGTCGGCACCATTTTTAGGTACATCGTTGAGCAATTCAAAACCTAATGCCGCAAGACGCTTCATCTCAGCTTCTATGTTTTCTACCTCAAATGCTACATGATGAATACCCTCACCTTTTTTGGCTATAAACTTCGCTATTGGGCTATTTTCATTGGTAGCCTCCAACAGTTCTATTTTTTCGTCGCCAGTCCTAAAAAAGGCTGTACTCACACCTTCCGTTTCCACAACCTCTTGTTTGTAGCAGGGGGTATTTAGTAGTTGTTCATACAGTGGCACCGCATGCTCCAGGCTCTTTACCGCAATGCCCAAATGTTCTATTTTCAACATAACTCTTATAGTTTTTACAAATAGCAATATAGGAAATCCAATCCTGTGCGGGAGTTCAAAGTTATCAAATTGACGTAATTTTGTTTAAAATCTGTTTATAAATATAGTATGAAACTAGAACTCCCAATATATCTTGATAATAATGCCACAACCCCAATGGATCCAAGGGTTTTGGAAGCAATGTTACCCTATTTTGTTGAAAAATTCGGTAATGCAGCTAGCCGCAACCACTCATTCGGATGGGTGGCTGAAGAAGCTGTAGATTATGCTCGCGAGCAAGTGGCAAAATTAATAAATGCTGACTCAAAAGAAATCATCTTTACATCAGGGGCTACTGAAGCCAACAATCTTGCACTGAAAGGTGTATTTGAAATGTATGCTTCTAAAGGCAATCACATCATTACTTGCACCACTGAGCACAAAGCTGTGCTGGATGCGTGCAAACACATAGAAAAGCAAGGCGGTCAGGTAACTTACTTAGAGGTGCAGCCAGATGGTCTTATAGACCTAGCTCAGCTAGAGGCTGCAATCACAGACAAAACCATCCTTATTGCCATCATGTACGGCAACAATGAGATTGGTGTTGTACAGCCAATTCGTGAAATAAGCAGCATTGCCCGCAAGCACGGCGTGCTTTTCTTTACTGATGGCACACAGGCTGTAGGTAAAATACCAGTAGATGTGTTGGCAGATGGCATAGACCTAATGTCGTTTAGCGGCCACAAAATGTACGGACCCAAGGGTGTAGGCGTACTCTATGTGCGTCGCAAAAACCCACGTGTAAAAGTAACCTCTCAGATGGATGGTGGTGGTCATGAGCGTGGCATGCGCAGTGGCACACTCAACGTACCAGGCATTGTAGGTCTGGGTAAGGCTTGCGAAATATGCATGCACGAAATGGAAAGCGAAGCAAAAAGACTGAGCACAATGCGCGACAGACTAGAAAACTCGTTGATGGAACTGGAAGAAGCCTACGTGAACGGAAATCGTGCACACAGACTACCACACACCACCAATATTTCTTTCAAGTACGTAGAGGGTGAAGGTCTGATGATGGGTTTCAATAAAAATATAGCCCTATCTAGCGGTTCAGCATGTACTTCTGCATCACTTGAGCCTTCTTATGTGCTCAAAGCATTAGGCCTTGGCGACGACTTAGCACATAGCTCTCTCCGCTTCGGTCTAGGTAGATACACCACTGATGAACAAATCGACTTTACAATAGATGCTATTAAAAACACAGTGCTGAAACTCCGCGAAATGAGTCCGCTTTGGGAAATGCACAAAGAAGGTATAGATCTGAACTCTATAGAGTGGGCGCACCACTAAGTAATATAGTAAAACAACATTAGAAAATTCATACTATAGTACAAATCACCTGCACAACAAACTAAATGTGCAACAAACAAAAAACACAAAACAATGGCATACTCAGAAAAATTAATAGATCATTATTCCAACCCTAAAAATGTAGGAACGCTTGATAAAGCTAAAACTAACGTGGGTACAGGTTTGGTGGGTGCACCAGAGTGTGGCGACGTAATGCGCCTGCAAATAGAAGTTGATGAGGTTAGTGGCATGATAAGTGATGCCAAATTCAAAACCTTTGGTTGCGGCTCTGCTATTGCTTCTTCATCTTTAGCTACAGAATGGCTTAAAGGTAAATCGATTGATGAGGCATTACTTATAGACAATATGGATATCGTTGAAGAACTGAACTTGCCTCCAGTAAAAATTCACTGCTCAGTGCTTGCCGAAGATGCTATCAAAGCAGCTATCAACGACTACCGTGTAAAAAACGGATTGCCTGAAATGGTGAGTGAGAAAAAAGCACACTAATATTTCAACACATTAATAGACAACATCACTGGTCCATAGGGCATGTGATGTTGTCTTTAGTAATGAAAAAAATTACCTAAAAACAAAAAATCCAACAACATTACAATGATTTATGTAAGCGACAAGGCGAAAGAAAAAGTAGATCAACTGAGGCGCGATGCAGACCTTAGTGAAGACTATTTTCTTCGTGTGAGCGTAGTAGGCGGTGGCTGCTCAGGCTTGTCTTACAAGCTCGACTTTGACAATGAAAAGCAGCCTAAAGACCAAGAATTTGAAGACCAAGGGGTAAAAGTTGTTACTGACCTCAAAAGCTTTTTATACCTCTGCGATACGACCCTCGATTTCTCTGACGGGCTGAATGGTAAAGGGTTTCACTTCAGTAATCCTAATGCCAGTCGCAGTTGTGGTTGTGGTGACAGCTTTGCTGTGTAGTATAGTCCTTATACCTATTTCTTCAGTTATTTATTTCAGCATCTTACGTTGCGTTGTTACTTAGCTTCATAATATTTGCCCGTTTTACCGGCTATTTTAAATATTTTTGCTAAACCACCGTTATGTAGGTGCTATAGCTATCTGGTTGTAGGCACTAACAACAAAAATAATGCGAAATCTATTATCCATATTGCTACTATTGTGTCTGACAACAGGCGTAGTAGTGTCATGTAAAAAATGGCAAGATCCTGCACCCATAGATGACCCAAGATTGAACAACCCTTACTGTAACGACCCCAGCGCTGTAAACTATAATTGGGGTTTTCCTGGCAAACCAGATAATACAGTTTGCTTCTATCCATCCGATCTCTTTGCGGGCACTTATTCATTCAAAGACACCTCTTATCAGGCGGCTACAGACTTGTATCTTTCCGCCGACTCGTTTACCATTTACATTACCAAGATATCCCAAACTAAAATAAGCATAGATGGCTTGTGCCCATCTGGCGAAAAACTAATACTTACAGCAGGCGCTACCTACACAGCCACGGTAGACACTACAGTGGGCGATTCTACAACACTTTATCCTGGTCAGTACTTCTGTAGCCAAAAAGATACTGTAGTGGGCTATTTTGCGAGAGACAAGGTAGATAGCTCTTTGATGTATGTAGACCTGTACATAAGAACAGATACTGGAGCAACAGTGCGCAGAGGACGAGCCATAAAAAAATAGCATAATAATGTTTACTGGAATTATAGAAGCGTTAGCGGTAGTAAAAGAGATAAGACAGGAGGGTACTAACGTTCACTACACTATCGATGGTCCACTTACTGATGAGCTGAAGGTAGACCAAAGTGTGGCTCACAATGGCGTATGCCTCACCGTAACCGCCATAGAGGGTAGCAGCTATAACGTGACGGCTGTTGCTGAGACATTAGCCAAAACCACGCTAGGTAACTGGAAAACTGGAGATAAGCTAAATATAGAACGGTCATTGAGGCTGGGCGATAGGCTTGATGGCCACTTGGTGCAAGGTCATGTAGATGCTACTGCTACTTGTATAGAAAAACAGACACTGGATGGTAGCTGGCTTTTCAGGTTTAGGTTTCCAGGCCAGTTTGGGGCACTGGTGATAGAGAAAGGCTCTATATGTATCAATGGAGTGAGCCTAACAGTATTCAATACGGGTAGGGATGAATGTACAGTTACCATTATCCCGTACACTTACACTCATACCAACTTTCATACCATAGAGGAAGGCACAAAGGTAAACATAGAGTTTGATGTGCTGGGCAAGTACTTACTGCGCAGCAAGGAGCTGGAGCAGTTTACAGCCTAGAAAAAGATAAGATTACTTCAATTTAGTTGAGCTTGGCAGGTGTTACCAGCTTGAACTCTGGTATGGCTATGGTCAGTTTCTTTTTATTGAAAAGATTCTCCATTAGGTAGGTGCCATACATTTTACCAATGTCGCTCATAAGGTTGACCCCTGATGTGTATTGGTAGCTGTCGCCGGGCTGTATGATGGGCTGCTGACCTACTACACCTTCTCCTTCTACCTCTCTGTGAGTACCATTGCTATCTAGTATATGCCAATGGCGGCTCAACAACTTCACCGGATAAACTGTTAGGTTTTCGATAGTGATGCGATAGGCAAAAAGATGCTCTGACCTTATAGGGTTGGACTGTAGTGGCTGATAGAATGTTTCAACCATTATACTTACGCCTTCTGTAAATTGCTGAACCATATAAAAATAGTTAGAATCGAAGATACTAATTTTTCAGAATTGCAACACGTATATATATCTATTGCCCTATGCAAATAAAAAAGGGCTGCCAGAATGACAACCCTTTTTAGACGATTTAATATATTATATTTTTTAGAAATTAGTGGGGAAGTATTCTACATTCGCTTTTTTGATAAGCGACTGCTGTATACCTTGGTCTATGAGGTTCCTCATTTGTTTTTCTTGCTGAAAACGTTGCTGAGCAATGATTTGATCCATCATACCACCATCTGGAGGCAATGGATTGCTGACTCTGTTAAGCACTGTAATGAAGTACACACCACCTTGACCCTTGATGCCTGGAGATACAGTATTAGGCTGGAATGACTTGTTGAAGGTGTAACCTACTACACGTGGCTCGTAGCCCAAATTAGGGATGTAAGTGCCTGCAAGGCTCACAGAGTCGCTCTGCTGTACCATCTGTTGCGTTTCGGCGGCTATAGCTTCTAGCGCCTTGCCTCCGTAACGCTTAGCAATCAATTCTGCTTTTTTCTCCTCTTTTACTTTTTGCTCTAGCATTGGTCTGTCGGTAGGAGTCAATTTTTTCAGGCCTTTTTCGTTGATGCCAGATAGTTTAGCAACCACATAGCGCTCGTTGCCTATCTGGAAAACTTCTGATACTGTACCTACTTTTATGTCTTTTTTGTACATCCATTTTACCACTTCGCGCGCTGCACCCAGACCATCTATTGCAAAGCTGTTGATCTTCACATTGTCGCCTACACGCTTATCAAGGTTTTCTTTTTTGGCAGTAGCGTCGAATGCTTCGGCTGTGTTGTTTTTGCCGGCAAATTCGTTGGCTTTACCATAAAGGGCATTGTTGGTACTATCGCTTGGTATCAATGTTTTGGCTACGAGTGCTATTTGCACGCTAGGTGCTATTCCTTTTTGCTCTAGTATCTCTATGTAGTGATACCCGGCATAGTTGTCGTTAGATACTTTTACTTTCTTGCTTTCGCCAGCTTTACCTTCGAATGCAAAGTCGCCAAACTCTTTTGAGATACCAGCTTTGTCCATTAGGGTAAAGGTGTATTCTCCGCCTTTTTGTTTGCTTCCTTCATCTTCGGTATATACATTAACCAATGAATCGAATTTGCCACCCGCTTTGAGAGCTGCTATTGCGCTATCGATTTTAGCATTTGCTGCTTCGTCAGAACGAACATCGTTGCCTTGGTCTTTGGTTTTTACCAAGATATGGCGCAGTTTTACTGAATCTGGCAGGGTTTTTCTGTCTGTGACTTTCACCATATTGTATCCACCGTTTTCGTAGTATGGACCAAACACCTCGCCTACAGGCATAGACATTATAGTGTCGGCATAACGAGAGGTAAGGGTACGTTTATTGAAGAAAGTTTGAGTGTAAGAGTTAACCAAGTCACTTTTGCTGTTTACGAAGCTTTCGTTATCCTTAGTGGTTACAAACTCATCTTTGATTTCAGTAAAGAAGTTGAGTATTCTGGCAGTGTCTGAAGAAGAAGGTACGATTTCGAAGCTCACATACTCGATGCCGCGTGTAGCATTATCATTTCTGTAAAGTGCTTCATGCTGTTGCATGTAAGCTTTGATATCTTCGTCAGTAACTTTTACATCATTGTCTGAAACAGATGTGAAAGGCACTTTAACGTAGCGGATAGAAGCTTGAGTGTTTTGCTCCATCATCATACGTTTCATTTGTGCTTTGGGCATGTAAGCAGCGCCAGAGAACAGGGTGTTGTACTTGCGTACACGAGCTGAGCGCTGTACATAAGCTACTACAGCAGCCCACTGGTCTCTGATTTTGCCAGAAGGGTCGATACGATCGCCTCTTTCTGCGATTTCTTTTTCGAAACCTTTTACTCTTCCTGGATCAAAGTTTTGAGACTGAGGATCGTTGAAGATTTGGTTGCCTTCTATCTGAAACTGCCTAACCATAGGGTCGGCGTTCATACCATAAATCAGTTCTTTCTTTTCTTCGTCGCTTACTGCAATACCTAGCTTATCGCACTCTTCATTTACAATAGCTTCGTATACCATCATTTGTATCAATTGCTCGTTCATCTGAGCACGAGACACATCATCGATGTTGCGTCCCTGATTGTACATGCTATACAGTATTTCGTATTCTTTGGATCTTTCAGCGTATTCTTTTGGCTCTATTTCAGTGCCATTTATGTTCATAACGTTAGGGTCTCTATCGCTGAAGAAATTAGCAATAGAGCCACTTGTAGCATCTGAAATGATGAACCCAACCAGCGCAACTGCGATAACCCCGCCCGCTATTTTCCCGTACTTGTTTCTGATTGTTTGTATTACAGCCATTGTAGGTTTGTATTGTGTTTTGTACTAAGTATTTTTGTCAAGGTCGGCAAATTTATGGGAAAAATTGAGATTTTATATAGTTATTACCATATTACCCCCATTTTTTTATTATATTCTTTCAAATTTTGCTTATAATACTCTATGTAAAGACATTACAGATAGATAATAGTGTATGCTGAGCGGAAAATAGGTGCGGTAGAATTATGAATTGGCAAAATATCTTATCAGTCATATTGTATTAATTGGGGTGAAGGTTATATATTAGAGTTTGTAAAAAATGGTGTACTATGAAGTTTTCGGCTAAAGGGACGAGGAATAGTTTTTTTGAATTGCAGGATGAAAGCGGCACATCGCTGGGCAAACTGGATTATACTTCCTGGTTTTCGATAAAGGCAGAAATACAATTGCCAGAAGGCAAAATCTATCAGTTGAATCCTCAGGGTGCGTTTCATACCAGTGTTTCGGTTTTTGATGGTGAACGTAAAGAGGCATCATTAAGATTTAACTGGAAAGGTCAAATAATAATAGAGCTGGAAAATGGCAGCTCGTATGCCTTTAAGCGTGTGGGTTTTTTCAATTATCACTTTGGGGTGATTAATGAACATGAGCATGAAACGGCTATGGTGCATCAACATTTTAAAATAGCTGAGTTCAGCTTTCACTACCAAATAGAAACGGACGACAACTACCCAGAGATGAATAAGCCTGAGTTTTTGCTGCTGTTGATATATTGCTGCAATTATCTGCACTCGAGAGTGACATAACAATAAGCGGGGAAGCAAATATGTATTTCCGGTTTGTTTCCGGTGTTTTCATGTGTTTTGGCACTTAAGTTGTTGATTATCAATGCTATTCATTTTTCCGGTGTGCATGCATTTTGTGGTGGGTTTTGTCTGAATCAGGATTTACAGGATGTGGGCCGTTTGAATAGTCCCGAAATAAGTTGATAGTTTGTTGCGGTGTTCCTGCTGCCGATTTGCTAAATATGTGTAGGTGCTGTCGTTTTGTCGTCATATTTGGTTTATTGTTCATTTCTGTAGCCGTCGCTAAATAGCTATGGCTACTGATAGGTTTTTCTGGTTTGTTTCCGGTGTTTTCATGTGTTTTGGTACTTAAGTTGTTGATTATCAATACTATTCATTTTTCCGGTTTGTATTGTGTTTTAGTCTGAATCAGGATTTACAGGATTTTAGGATTTACAGGATGCGGGTCGCAGGATGCTGTGGTTTTGCTTTCATATTTAGTTTATTGTTCATTTCCAGTTTTGCCGGTTATTTGCCGGTGTTTTCATGGGTTTTGGGGTGTAAGTAGTTGATTATCAATGCTATTCACTTTTCCGGTGTGCATGCATTTTCCGGTGGGTTTTTGTCTGAATCAGGATTTACAGGATTTTAAGATTTACAGGATGTGGGCCGTTTGAATAGTCCCGAAATAAGTTGACAGTTTGTTGCGGTGTTCCTGCTGCCGATTTGCTAAATATGTGTAGGTGCTGTCGTTTTGTCGTCATATTTGGTTTATTGTTCATTTCTAGTTTTTCCGGTTTGTTTCCGGTCATTTCATGTGTTTTTTGGTGTAACTCGTTGATTATCAATACTATTCATTTTTTCCGGTATGATGGTGTTTTTGTCTGAATCAGGATTTACAGAATTTTAGGATTTACAGGATGCGGGTCGCAGGATGCTGTGGTTTTGTTGTCATATTTGGTTTATTGTTCATTTCTGGTTTTTCCGGTTTGTTTCCGGTCATTTCATGTGTTTTTGGGTGTAAGTAGTTGATTATCAATGCTATTCATTTTTGCTGATAGTGGGTGTTTGCAGGTTGGTTTTATGTGGTGAGGTTGGGCACGATGGTATAGGGGGTAATGTTTGTTGTAGCGAATTGGGGATGTAACATGCTGACATAATGATTGTGGGTTTAATAGGGTAATGGATAAATAGACTACGCTCTACTGCTGCCGCAAAAAGTGCGCCAATGTCAGCCATTATGGGTAGTAGCAGAGAATAAGATATCCACATTTTGAGATGTGGAATTTTGGTAAGTGAAGGATATGTTTGTTCCTACTATTATACTGTCAAGTGCTATTCGATGTTGAGGAGCACCCAAAGCGCCGGAAATGATTAAGCTGGTAGAAAGTGAAGGCGTTCGGGAGAACGATTTTTATTGGTAGTTCTGGTTGACCCTGCGGAACAAATGGAACAACGATCGAGTTTGGTACGATAGCCTGCGAAAATTTTTCTATTTATACTAACGGTTTGCCTATACACCACGTCAATGAAGGTAACTTTGATAAGTACACCCATTTTTAACAGTAAAATATACCTTTTATGAAAAGTCCTTTTATTACATTCGTAATTTTAATTCTATTTGTAAGTAATTCATTCGCACAAGGTTGGAGGTTTGCATCAGTCGGTAATTGCCCAGGAGCAAGTACTGAAGGTGGCGTTGTGGAAGCTGATACCTTTGGAAATGTATATGCTTCGACATGGTTATGGCAGAACGCAACCACACCTGTAAGCCCATTGATAGCAATTTTTGGTACCGATACAGTAGAAGATGCATCTGGTATTGGATTCAAAAGTGTTATTGTTTGTACTGATAGTTTGGGAAACTACAAGTGGGTTCGTCCTATGCTAGATGGTCGCACCTCAATTTTAGACTTAGAAGCTGACAATCGTGGAAATGTTTATTTGTTAGGGGAATGTTCAAGCGGTAGTTTTGATTTTGGGGGCTTTTTGGTTACATCCCCTTCCACTAATTTTTACTTTTGTGCAAAGGTTTCATCTGCAGGCGTTGTAGCTTGGGTAAAAAAATTCCCTTTTGGCGCATTTCCACGCAGCATCAAGATAAACAGTAGTGGAATGATGTATATTGGTGGTCTTTATGGTACTGGCGTGGTGTTGGGCAGTTCTGCCCTTCCGACTCCATTAGGCGGCGGAGATGTTTTCGTAGCCAAGTCTGACGCAGAACTTAACTACCATTGGGCGAAGGGCTATGGGGGTAATGGAACTTATGATGAAATTTACGAGTTGGCATTGACTGATGACAGCATGATATATATGATGGGTGGATACACGTCAGATTCATTTTCATTTGGTGCATCTACAATTTACAACCCAACTTCGGGTGTTGAAACATACTTTTTTATAGCCAAAACAGACAAGGACGGGAATCCACTATGGGCACAAGGAATAGTAGCGGATACTTTTGCTACAAGAGCAGTCAGTTGTTCTGCTGACCCAGAAGGAAATTTGTACATCGGAGGCAATTATGTGAACAACCTTACGCTTGACACAATTACTTTACCTTATTCATTTGGAAGGCGCAGAATGTTTGTTGCGAAATACGATACATCAGGCCGTGTACGATGGGCAAAGACCATTGAAGATAACACTATATTTTCACTTTGCCAGTTAGAGGTAGATGATTGTGATGATATTTGGATGTGCGGTCAGGGTGGGCATTCTATCGGATCGCCCTCAAACCCAATGTACCTCGCTCATTTTGATACAGCGGGCAATCTAATAGATACCGTATTTATCAATACTGGTGGCGACGATGGTTCTTCTGTAGCTGTCGATAATAAAGGAAGCGTGTATGTGGTTTCTGATGCCAGCGTTTGTTCAATAAAACTTGGTTTCGACAGTGTTGTGGTAACAGATGGTATAAGTCAGGTATTTTTTGTTGGGGCATATAGGTATAACCTTCCGGGTTGTGTGCCTGATACGCTGCCGCCTGTAGACCATCATACGTCAGTAACGAATGTGAATAATGATCTGAAAGAACTACTTGTTTATCCCAACCCTGCCTCTAGCGAAATCACTATTGCCGCCAACTATGCATTTATAGATACCAGGCTTGATATTATAAGCCTTGGCGGACAGGTAATTGGCACCTATACGCTTAACGGGCGTACGCCACATGTACCGATAAAGGATTTACCCAACGGCATCCACATTTGCCGCATTTATACCAGTAACCAAACTTATGTATTCAAAATTCTAAAAGAATAAGCAGCCTAATCAGCCATTTTCGCTGAATTCTTTATTGGTGCTAGGTGGAAAAAACCTATGTGGATAGGGTTTTCGTAATCGACACTTGCAGTAATCAGGCCTGAGCGTTAAGCAAGGATAGAGTGGGAATGACTGATGGAAGAAATTATTAAGCTGCAAGAAATTGAAGGCGTACGGGTGAACGATTTTTATTGGTAGTTTCAGTTGACCCTGCGGAACAACTGGAACAACGATACAACCAACGGCAAAGTGTGTGAGGTAGAGAAAACTTACGCCAAGCTTTATTACAAACTTGTTATAATACTCCGAGCGGGATTCAAATATTATGATAAAAAGGAGTAATTTTGCTGTATAAATAGAAATTAAAATCATTCGAAATGCTAAAAAAGATAGTTATATCGCCAAGCAATAAAGAGGCTATTTCTTTCTTTGAAGACATAGCAAAAAGAAAAGCTGAAATAAAAAAAATGTTGGAAGAAAAGGCTTTGAAACGATTAACTAAACATAAAGGTTAATTGGAAGATTTTTATTCATACATACAGGAAGAAGATAACGAAGACATCATTTCTTATTCTTTTCTTACTCATAACGGTTCATTGTACTCGGTTTACTTCGACCCATACCAGTATGTTAAATACCTATCTGAGTATCCAGGATTGTTTACACAAGGCTATGGTTTTGGGTTTAATAGGGTTCTCAAGTCTAAAAACTGGGACAAAGATCCTTTGATAGGAGTAACAATAGCTAAAATAGTGATTGATTTTGTAGAAGAGCGTGGCTCGGGGGTAGTTCTATTATATCATTGTGACTATGTGGATAATAAACAAAATGGCAGAAATAAAATCTTCAATACATGGCTTAATTTGACTACTGTCTCAGCATTAATCTTGGATAATAGAGTAAAAGTAGATTTACCTCAAATGGATGGCAGTGTGCTACATACATTTATGGGGTACTTAACGTCAATACACAACATAAACAAAGATAGGGCAAGTGAGGAATTTACTGCTTTTGCTGAAAGATTAGCTGTGAGTAAGTAACGATGAAGTAGTGATAGGATGGGTTTGGAATTTACGAGCTGACTTCATTGTGTGAGGTACTAGTTAGCAAAGGCACAGTGTCTAGACTGGAAGCCGGTGAGAGAAATAATTACAAACTGTTTTTGGGGGAAATAGCGGGCAAAAGGTAGCCAATACACAATGCTAGGCTACAAACAAAATCCAGTGAGAAAGGTGCACTCATTTAGCTACAGGCAAATGAATGCGTTCGGGAGAACGATTTTTATTTGCAGTTCCAGTTGACCCTTCGGAACAACTTGAGGCAGCTATCGGACAATGGATACTAGTCTTATCTGAGTGTTATCTGTCCTGCTCGAGCGTTGTTGGTGAGGAACACCGACAACGGCGGAACTGGAAGAACGGGGACATAAGATTATAAACACAAAAAGTTCAACCCTCAGATGGCCAAGTTTCGGGTTTGTATCCGCTGAATAGTACTTCACTAGGCCTGTATTTACCACAGAATGCTTTAAGTGCATCGAAAATAGCCCAACCATCAGCATAATCAAAAGGAATAATATTAATGTAGTCGCTACTGAAATCTCTGTTTAATTGGTAGCTAATGGCGTGCTTATTTATTATGTACAAGAATATCCAATCTCCTTGTCTCCCAACTCGATCCATCTTTACGCTGCTAATGTTATCCCATGATATTGTTATCTGCATATCATCAATATAGACACCTTTTTCATCCATTATCAGCGCAGGTTTTTTCTTATATGCTGGTTTGATAGAGTTTTTGAAATTCCTATAAGCCATGTAAAGGGACCCTGGTAGCAAAATCCCTGCAAATATCCTTTTGCCGATTGTTACGTCATCAGAGAGAAGAGCCCAAAGTGACAATCCTGCTACTAAGACAATTGCAGTAAAATAGAACGTGCTACTGCCTTTAGAATAATAGAATATTCTTGTTTCCATATCCGGTTTGGTTAAACAGCCTTAATGTATGTAAAAATAGGACTTATCATAATGACATTAAATACAAACATAATGCTAATGAAGCAAAGTGGGAATTATCGAACAAAAAAGCCACCAGTAAAAAGGATTCTACCCGGCAGAGTGACAAGATTACAACTATTCACTAGTTGCTTTCTTACGCAATTCCAATATACAGTTTTTGAGGCCACTAAGCCAAGTAGGATTAATTTCTTGATTGTTTCGCACTTTGGCTAAATGATGCTCTAAAACTGGTAAAAGATCAATGCCATTAATTGCAATAATGGCTTCTAACAACATAGTATCATACTCTTCGGTGAGCACTTCTCGATGTATAATGTCTACAATGCCAGAATCATTGCGTAAGGCAAGACCAAGGATAGCTTCAGCTTTTGTGTCTTTATGTTTGTCGTTTACCCTGTTGCACAATGCAACTCTTATTTTTTTATTTTCTCTTTCTACAAGAGACCCTAAACCGAAAGTTGCCCAGTCTCTGATATGAGATAATTTGTGCGTAGAAAGTTTAATCAGCGCATCAATTGCTTTTGGTTTGTCTACACCTAATAATGCATGAACTAATCCTTCAATAACTAGTTCGTTTGGGGAGTCAAAAAATTCGCAAAGCTTTTCTATTTGTATATTACTTAGTTTTTCGTTGTTATGACCAATGGCATAAAATAAAGACATTAATACTTTTGGGTCGTTCTCTATATTCAAGAGTTCAAAAAAACATTTATTGCTTTGGTCATAAAATGGCCTTGGTGGGGTACCTAATTGAGCCAAAACATCAATGCCGATTCTTCTGGCTTTTGCGTCACTACGGTGCGTTAATTCTATAGAACTGTTTAAGACTTCTATGGTGGGTCTACTACGTAAAACTCTAATGTTATTCCAGTAAGTTTTCTCAGACTTATTAGTGAGAAGGCGGGAGATTAATTTTTCTGTAGTCCATTCATTTCTGCTCATAGTGATTATCTGCTTGTGAAATTATGCAAACCTCCAATGGACTTACTTTATTTTTTCACCACAACCTGTGTCGACATTTAAAAGACTCTATTGCTTTATCAAAAGAGTTTTTATTGCTTTCGTTAACTTTGCTATAGCCAATACAAATTTTACCTCTAAAAACTTCTTTCCAATACAAACCATTGCCGTCAATTCCTTCTAACGTTAATGTGTCGCAAATTGATTTCACAGATATTTTAGTATAAGTAAATCTCTTCGACCACAATCCAGCTTTTTGAACATTTTCATAGTTCAAATCGCAAAGCTGATAATCTGAGATGTATATAATGGATGAATCCCGATAACGAAATGCTTTGTCAGTGCCATATTCACCACCTGCTTCTATTTTAAAAGCTGTGAAGCCTTTAGGTATTCTTGCTGTGTATCTCACTTTCTGCTCTTTGCCTTGGGTATAAGTAACATAGGTGTTGAAGGATACAAATTTATTGCTACTTCTACATCCAATAAGAAATAAAAACATTAAAAGTGACCAAAAACAATTTGCCATATTTACACTTGTGGGTATTTGCAGTTCTCTTAAGGAAATTGTAGATTAGCTGACTAAGATGAAATGACTCTACCTAATGGCTAATTATTAGCTTTTGAATCTATAATATCTTGAACGTTTCGCTTGCTGGCAGGTGGGTCCCATCCTTTATTTATTTCGGTTCTCAGTTCTTGCAAAACAATATTGAAATTTGGAGATTTCAACTTGCCAGATTGCATCCAATCAAACTCCTTGATTCCCTTTTCGATGTCTTTTAGGATTTTCTCTTTTTCTGCTGAATTCATGTCAACAAAGTTAACGGTTTTAGGAAGGAAATTTTATGTGTCAATGAAAAATGTAAGTTATCAGTAGGCGGATGAACTTAGTGATAAAAGGTTGCAAATTGATTACATAAGGAACAAAGCATATTTTGGTACATTTACCTAATAGCGCAAATGGCGCACTTATTACTTACCTAAAACAGAAAAATATGCTACTGAAATCCATCTCTGTGCTGAGCATGATACTGCTAGTAACTATAACTGGCTATGCCAAGGTGCAGAAAAAGCAACGACTGAACATAGAAACGGCTACGGTGTTTCTGAAGGGTGCTGAACTAACCAGCCGAGCCAGTATAGCACTAGACAAAGGCGAAAACGAAATAATGCTGACGAATGTGGCAGGAAATGTGAGTAGCTCGAGCCTGGTGATACGTGCCAGTAATGGTGCGGTGGTGCAGTCGGCAGTGTTTCAGAACAACTATCTGGAGGAAGAAATATATTCGCCCATTGCTAAAATACTGAAAGACAGCATACAAACTGAGAAGAAAAATAAGGCAGATGTAGCCGTAAACATAGCTGTGCTGACAGAGCAAATAGCCGTGCTGCAAGACAACCGTAAGGTGAGCGGCTACAATACGGGGCTTACTGTAACAGAACTGGCGAAGATGCTGGAGCTAGTAAGCAGTAAGATGGGCAGCTACCTGACGGCAAAGAATAAACTAGAGGTGATGAAGGTGGCAATAGATGAACGGATAGCGAAGCTGGAACTGCAACTAGAGGAGGAGCAGGCAAAAGGCTACCAGCCGGGTGGGCAGTTGCTGGTAAAGTTCTACTCGAAAGAAGCCGTAACCTCTGATATAACAATCAGTTATCTGGTACCGGCAGCGGGCTGGACACCATCGTACGATATAATGGCGGATGACATAACTAGCCCAATAAAGCTGTATTACAAAGCAAATGTGTTTCAGAACAGTGGTGTGGACTGGAATAATGTACGCCTAGTGCTGTCTACAGGTAACCCTGTGGAGGGTGCTGAGGCACCGTCATTGTTGCCTTGGTATTTATCGTTCAAGACTCCAGAAGTAATCAAGGATTTGCAATCTTCAGATTTTTCTGACAGATTAGGGGTAACATCTGGATTGTACCAGATGCAGCGAGGAAGAGGTATAGAGGTAGGAAAAACAGTAATAACAGCTGAAGACATAAAAATTTCAAGTGAGGGAGATAGACAAAACTCATCGATGGATAAACATACATCGGTAGATAATACCGGAGTGAATACCACGTTTGAGATAGACCTGCCCTATACTATAACCAGTGACAGCAAAGAACAAATGGTGGCTATAAAGAAACACCTGGTACCTGCAACCTATAGGTATTATGCAGCGCCTAGAAAAGATAAAGATGCTTTTTTGCAAGCACTTATCACCAACTGGGAAAACTTAGACCTATTGCCCGGGCAGACAAATGTGTTTTATGAGGGTACTTATGTAGGGCAGGGATATCTGGATATGCGCAACGTAAAAGATACGATGGCGATATCGCTGGGGCGCGACAAAAAGATAATAGTGAAACGTGAACGTGATATGAAACTGAGAAGTGTAAAATATATAGGATCGAACGTGAAAGAAACAGAGGGCTACTCTATAACGGTGCGCAATACCCGCAAACAGCCTATAAACATAATACTGATGGATCAGTTGCCGATAAGCAATGACAAAGATATAGTGGTCGAAGACCGTGACCTGCTAGATGGCGAATATGAAGAAACCACAGGATATGTAAAGTGGACCATGAGTGCTGTAGAGAATGTGGCTAAGGTCATAAATTTTAGCTACACAGTAAGGTACCCTAAGGGCAAAAAAGTGAATGGGCTGTAGTGGTGAGTGGGATACTGTGAATGAGCGCAGCCTTTACCACCCCAGCTGCAAAAAAGGCTACGCTTTTTTACAGCATCCCCTCCTAAAAAAGGCGGGGAGTTCCGGTGTTATCGGCTCGTGGCCTGAGGGTATGTTTTGGAGGGATTGGGTTAGTGAGCGAAAGCTCCTCCTAGCCCTGAACGTAGAAGAGATGCGACGCAAGCGGCGATGCCAGTAGTGCGAAAGCTGGTAGCCCTATGCCTGAAAAGTACTAAGAGTAATAGTGTGTGACCAAAATCCAAAAGAAAAGGACAATGATGGAAGAGCAACATTTTTTGAAGCGGATATTTAATGTAGAGAACTTTAAGGAGGACGACCTGAACACTATACTGAGCCAGTATAGGCGTGTGGAGCTGGGCAAAAATGATTATTTCATAGAAGAGGGGACGACGGCGGGTTACTACTACTTTATAGAGAGTGGCTTTGCTAGGTCTTATATCATAGACCTAGAGGGGAAGGACATTACTACTAAGTTTTTTAGCAGTACAGATATTGTTATAGACTGGCATTCTTACTTTTTTAAAACTAAATGCCGTGAACAATTTCAGGCTATAACGGCGTGCGTGGCATGGAAAATTACGTTTGCAAATTTTATGAAATTGTTCAGTATTGAGGCTTTCAGAGAGGTGGGGCGGTCGCGACTGATAAATAACTATTTTGAGCTGAAGAATCACTCTGTGTCTATCATTGCCGACCCTGCAAAAGACAGGTATCTTCATCTGCTGAAATCGAAACCAGACATTATGCAGAATGTGCCGCTAAAACAAATAGCTACCTATCTGGGCATAACAGATACATCGCTGAGCAGAATAAGAAAAGAAATAGCTGAAAACAAATGAACCATTTTATACACTACATAGCGCCGCAATGGGTAGCTACGGCATTTTTGGTGACTATACCTCTTCCGTTTGTAATGATAGGTATGTATGTGCGGAACATAGCAAAGGAGCTGCAACACAAATGGTTATTTGGGAGTGTGGTAGCGTTCTTTGTGGGGTACTTGGCTTACACCACTTACGGTGCTATGAATGGCTGGTATGAAGCCACTTCGTTTCCGCCCAGGGTGGTACTGTGCACCACGTTTCCGTATGCGTTTTTGCTATTCTTTTTTGTGGTGAATACCAAAATCTACAAAACGATAGTGGAAAAGACGGCTGTGGAAACGCTGGTGCGGCTACACTTGTTTAGGTTGATAGGAGTGTTCTTCGTATTGCTAGGCCTATATCATGCACTGCCTAAGCCATTTGCATTTATAGCTGGCGTGGGCGATATACTGACTGCTATAAGTAGTGTGTATGTGGCCAGGGCTATAGTGCAGAAAAAAAGCTATGCACGGACGCTGACTTATGTGTGGAACATTTTTGGGACGATCGATATATTGTTTACGGCTATTGCTGCCAATGTTTTGACCAAAATATCGATAGATACTGGCGCTATGGGGGTGGATGTATTGGGGATATTCCCTTACTGTATTATTCCGGCTTTTGCACCCCCTACCATTCTATTCCTGCACTGGTCAATTTTCAAAAAATTAAAAGAATTTTCGGCGTAACTGATTTCTTGTCCTATGGCAAGAATGGGCCCGACACGGCACTCTACATTTGTATCATTATAAACAATCAAAACAAAAAACAATGGTACAGACAAATGAATTTATGCTTGTGTTCAGATACGAACCGAACAACAACTATCAGCCAACAGAAGCTGAGATGAACGAGATGCACCAGCATTGGGGTGCCTTTATAGGCCAGATAGCTATGCAAGAAAAACTAGTGAGCACCCATCAGCTAGGCTATGAGGGAAAACAAATACGTGCCGACAAAACTGTGGTAGAGGGCATACATGTGGCTGACAACCAGACACTGGGTGGCAACATGATAGTGAGCGCAGGTAGTATGGATGAGGCTGTGGAAATGGCAAAGAACTGTCCTATTTTATTGATGGGAGGAACGGTGGAGGTAAGAGCAATTCAACCCATGTAAACCATTCAATAAAACATCTATAGAAATGAAAAAGACATTGATAACAATAGCATTAGTAATAGCAGCAGGATTGGTGGGGTTTGTGGGATATGGGTTGTATAAAGCAAGCGGACTAAAGACGATATACTTAGTGAACTCGGTGACAGTAAAGGGGTCGAAAGAAGAAGTATATGATATGGTGCGCTACCTGAAGAACTTCCCGAAGTGGTCGCCATTTTTGGCGGAGGACCCTGCACAGAAATATGAAGTACGGGGTATGGATGGAGCAGTAGGTGCGCAATATCACTGGGATGGCAACAAGGGTGATGACCTAGGCTATCAGGAAATAGTGAAAGTAATCCCTATGAGCTACGTGGGTATGAAGTGCGATATACAGAAGCCGTTTGTAGCCCACCCAACTTTTGAATATTACTTTGCGGAAACGGCGAATGGTGTGGAGGTGAAACAGGAGTTCAAGCTAGAGTCGGGGATGGGTGATGCGTTTTTTATGTGGCTGTTTGGCGCAAAAGCAGGAATGGAAAAAACGAATAGAAAAGGTCTGGAACTGCTAAAGAAAGCGGTGGAAAATAAAAAGTAGGTAGGATTTAGCATTTTTTACTTGGCGGGTCATCGTGCTTATAGCAACGGTGACCCGCTAAGGCGAGAGTGGGGGTGTGAGAAATTGTAGTTTACCTATCTAGTATAGCACATAGAGGAAAAGAGCACAACGATCGGAGACCCTAAACCTATATCTGTAATCCGGTTTGGAAGTTGAGCTCGAATACGGAGCCGGGACCTGTGAAATAAAATAAGCGGTACAGAGGTTTGGCTTGTTCTTCCATTTCGTCGACGAGTGTGCCTCTAAGACCAGCCTTGACGGTGATGAAAAATGCACCACGAGAATACCTGCGGCCGATACCTGCGGCACCACCATAATAGAGGAGATAATCCCAGGTGATGTTTTTGGGGTAGTCGAATAACAACATGCGGTCACCATCGAAGGCGGCTATCCCATAGAAGCCACGGAGGTAGTAAAAATTCTGATAGGACCACTTCCTGCGTATGGAATGTTCGTAATGTCGGTTTTGGTAAATACGAAGGTCGAGATCGGACATGGCGCCGGGGTATGCACCGTTGTAAATATAATACGATGCCATGTAGGAGAAGTTGCCCAACCTATGCTCTACACCACCACCTGCCTTGACAGCACCCCCCAGCGGATTGCTGAAGGTAAAAGCTGTTCGGTAGGTTTTGTAATTCCAGACACGATCCCATTTGGAGTACTGAGCATGAGTGATGGTGACCGAAAGAAGGAGTGCAAGGGTAAGGTGTAAAAATCTCATCAGGAATATTTGTTAATGGGGCTGGGTATACATTAAAAAATGAGCACAAATGTAAGTAGAAATAATGAATATGAACGAGTCAATTTTGGGGTGGATGAAGGTGAAGCAAGGAAATAATGTGCGCATCTATTGTTAATGGGTGTGTAAAAATGCAATAATGACAACAAAACTTTATGGAATGATAGTAATTGTGGTTCTATAGCTTGTAGTAATAGACTGCTACCTTTGTGGTGAGAACCAGATAAAACTGTTATTTATATGAGTAGTAATGAAAGAGCTGCCTCGTCGGGCAATATTAATAAGTTGCGCACGGGGCTAAATGTGGGCATGGGAGTGGTGTATGTGGTGCTGGGTGTGCTGGTGCTGGGTATGCGCGTGTTTGGTACGATAGCGTTGCCACCTACTGCGGCCTATGTGCTGGGTGGGGTGATGATACTATATGGCGGATTCAGGGTGTATAGAGGCATTAGCGACATAAGGAACAACAATAGCAGTGGGGCTGAGTAAGTGTGTGCAGTGGTAATGGGTACTAACTAGCGAAGGCACTGCTACATGCTGCTACTCGGTAAGAAATGAAGAGAAATTCAGACTTACGAATAGCTGTTAAATTATTGTTACAGTAGATATAACAACCTGTATTCTTAAAATTTATTGAGTAAAATTGCGTTCTTTATGTACAATAGTGGAAGGTTTTTAATAATATGTTTGTTGCTCTTTTTGTCATCGTGTGATGATAGACCAGCACCACCCGACACGCTGGGCAAAGGAGAGATAGACATAAGCGTAGATGAGACTTACAAACCTGTGATGGAGCTACAGAGCAGGGTGTTTGACAGTAGCTTTCCGGATGCTAAGGTGCATATACATTACAAACCAGAGGCTGAGTGTTTTAAGGATTACTTTGATGGGAAAGCGAGAATAATACTGGTGACCCGTGAGCTGAGTGAGAAGGAGAAAGAATTGTGCAAACAGCGCAAGATTTTCCCTACAGAACTAGGACTGGCAAGAGATGCAATAGCTGTGGTGTTGAATAATGAGTCGGGGGATACGCTGCTGGATATGGCTACGCTGAAGGGCATACTGACGGGAGCCTACAAAAAACAGTACACTGTTGTGTTTGACGACCAAGCATCGAGTACGGTGAGGTATATACTAGACTCTGTGCTAAAGGGTGAGGCACTAGGCAAAAATGTGTTTGCGGCAAAGGGCAACTATGAGGTGGTGGACTATGTGGCTAAGAACCCGATGGCAATAGGATTTGTGGGGCTGGGATATGTGAGTGACTCCAGCGACCCTAATAATACGGGTGCGTTCATAAAAAATGTTAAAGTTGCTGCTATAAAAAATGAGAAAACAGGGGAGTTTTTGCAGCCCTATCAGGCGTATATAGCTCTAAAAAGCTATCCGCTGACGCGAAACCTGTACTACATCAACAGTGAGAGTTATCCGGGTCTTGGCACGGGATTTGCAAATTTCTTAGGGCAGCAGCGGGGGCAATTGATATTTTTTCATCAGCACCTGTTTCCTACACGATCAGAGATGATCATAAGGGATGCACAGATCAATACTAATTAACTATTTTAATCAAACAATAAAGTTCCATGAGTTACAACATGAAAAAAGTAATGATGATGTTTGCGTTTGCTGCCTTTGGCTGCAATGCTATGGCACAGGATGCGGCTGTGAAGAACGGTATAAAGTTGTATAATTATCAGAAGTATAAATCAGCACAGAGCGCGCTGGCACCACTGGCTGAAAAAGATCCGCTTGCCAACTATTATTTAGGACTAGTGTATCTGGAAATGGGCAATATAGCACAGGCGAGTGCCACATTTGCAAAGTATCCGGCTGACCTTGCTAACATAGCTGGTACTGCGCGTGTAGCATTTGCGAACAAAGACGTAGCTAATGGTAACAGAATAGCTAAGGAACTGGCTGCAAAAGCAAAGAAAAAAGAATGGATGCCACAGAAATATGCTGCTGATGCGATAACCTACAGCGAGGGTGGCGACTATAACCAAGCTGTGGCATGGTATAAGGATGTGCTGGTGAAAAACGCAAGCGGTGACAACACCGAAACACACATAGGTCTGGGTGATGCAATGCGCAAAATACCAGGCGGTGGAGGTGAAGCAATGAACAACTATGAGATGGTGACTGAAAAGGACAAAACCAACTCACTGGGTTTCTCGAGGATAGGTGACCTGTGGTATGAAGCCCGCAACTACCAAAGCGCACTAGACAACTATGCACGCGCTAAAGAAGCTGACAACGCTAACCCACTACCGTACAAGGCGCTGGCTAATGCCTACACCCGCTCTGGTAAGTATAAAGTAGCGCTGACTAATCTGGAGGAATACCTGTCGCACTCGGACAACACAGTAGAAGACCAACTGGAGTATGCACGTGCGCTGTATCAGGCTCAGAGCTACTGCGATGCTGCTAAACAAGCTGAAAAACTGCTGAATAGCCAAATTGATGCTAACAAAGCAACTGAACTTACAGGTATACTGGGTTTTTCGCAGATAAACTGTGGTGACTCTGTGCAGGCGCTGAACAATCTGCGTAAGTACTTTGGGATGCAGGATGCTAAGAAAATACTGCCTGGTGCGTATATAGAATACGGTAAACTGTTTATGAAAATGGACATGTTGGATTCGGCAGGATTTTACTACTCAAAAGGTATAAGTGGCGATACTGCTCGCAACAAAACTGATGTGTACAGAGATGTAGCAGAGGCATTTAAGAGCAAAAAAGAATATTGCAAATCGGCGGAGTGGTATAGCAATCTGGTACATGCCAACCCTGACGCACAAGCAGCAGACTATGTGTGGCGCGTGATTATGTATTACTACTGCAAAGACTGGGGTAATGCTATGACAGCTGCAAACGAATTTGAGGCGAAACATGGTGCTTCGCAGCCATCGGCCTACTACTGGCAGGCACGTGTAGCTGCGGCGATAGACTCTGAAGCTACTACAGGACTGGCTACACCTCATTTTGAAAAATGGCTAGAAAAAGTAGGTCCGAACTACGAGAAAAAGAATGACCTGAAAGTGGCTTATGAATATCTGATGTATGTAAGCTTCAACAAAAAAGAGAAAGAGAACCTGAAACTGTATAAAGAGAAAATACTGACCATAGAGCCCAACAGTAGCAAGGTAAAAATGATAGAAGAACTGGAAAAACAATCGGCGGCACCACCGAAGAAGCCTGCTGCACCAGCTAAGAAATAAATAACCTGCAAATAACCATTAAAATAGCCCCATATATGATGGGGCTATTTTTTTTAGACTTATTTTTAGGGTGAGATTGCAGATACAGTCTAACAAGTTGCCCCATGACAAAACTGACATCAATTATGTTGCTTCTGCCTCTATGCGCCCTAGTGCTGGGTGGCTGTGGCAACAATGCCAGTACCAAACAAAACATAAATGAAATGACCAATGCCATAGGCCGCAAAACTATGGTGGAGGAATACCCCAAGGTGCCGGGTGATGAACTGCTAGAGGAAATGCCGGGCAACATACTGTATAGCGACCTGTGCCGCAGGTATACCCAACACCTAGCCAACCTGAAAGCAGCTACTGATAGCGATAATGTGAAACTGGTGGTGCTGGTAATGACGCCAGAGGTAGGTAAGTTTTACACTGTGGCCAATATGTATGGCATACCGTATATACAACAGATATGCACCAACCTAAAAATAGATATAAGCGACATAACACCTGCAATAGCAGAGTGGTCGGCGGTGAATGATGGACGGCGCGACCCTGTGGTGGGCGACTGGTCAAGAGCGGGAGCTGCCTATGCGGCACAGTGTATGGCAGAGGTGATAAAAAAGCACATAGATTATAAGAGTGGATTGACTTTTCAGGACAAGCAACGACCCGCAACACTGGGTGACTGTGTAAAGGAGACTGCTGAGAATAAGGATGAAGAGGGCACACCCACCCGCCGCAAAACATGGAGGGTGTCTATCAACAAACAAGGATTGCGAAGCGACGAAGAATTGAGATTCCCGAAGACTAGGCAGCGAGTGGTGCTGCTGGGGGACTCGAGGGTGCTGAACCCCTACCTAGATGATGACTATACAATAGCTTATCTGCTGCAGCGACAGTTTGAGAACATAGAAATAGTGAATGCTGGCTATGACAACTACTGTATGGACGACTACCAAACACTGTATACCGAAAAGACCCGATACGCAGAGCCTGACGTAGTAATAGTGTGTACTAATGGTGGTGATATAACTGATGAATACTTCAGCCACCGCAACCGATACTCGCGCAACAAGAAGTGCTACAAACCAACAGACGGTGAGGTGGAATTTTATAAAAAAGCATACAGTAAGCCCAAGGAAAAACTGATAAATCTGTAAACGAATGGAACCAACACTGGAAGAACTGCAATACCCAATAGGCAGGTATGAGCGACCAGAACACTATACTACCGCACTGATGGAAGAATGGATAGCGTATATAAGGGCGCTGCCATCGTGGATGGATGTGTGTATAGAGAACCTAGACGCAGCCCAGTTTGAAGTGCCCTATAGACCAGGTGGCTGGACGATACAACAAGTAGTGCACCATGTGGCTGACAGCCATATGAATGCCTACATAAGGCTGAAGCTGGCGCTGACAGAAGACAACCCCACGGTGAAGCCCTATGACGAAAATGCATGGGCTGTGCAGGCCGATGTGGCATCTGTGCCGGTGAATGTATCTGTGACACTGCTGCATGCACTGCACCGCCGTATGGTGGCTGTGCTAGAGCAAATGAACCCAGCCGACTGGACACGTACGTATTACCACCCAGAGAAGGGGCGATCGTTTCCGCTATGGGAAATGGTAGCGCTGTATGCGTGGCATGGCCGACACCATACTGCTCATATAATGGGCCTGCGCCAAAGAATGAACTGGTAGTATTAACAAATGGATAAGGGTAATTGTTAATCCTATTTTACAATCCTATTTTTCGGGAATAAGGCATTAACTTAGCATCATAAAAGTGTATCAACATGCAATCATTGACGCAAAACTTCGTTTATCTTCATAGTTATCTGCGCTATTTTTTACTGCTGTTTGCAGTAATAGTAGTAGCACAGAGCCTTATAGGAATGATGGGCAAATCGAAGTTCAAACCTGTGAACAAGCAAATGGCATTGGCATTGCTGATATTTTGTGATTTACAATTGCTTATAGGCGGATACCTGTACTTTACGAGAGTAGTAGCTACTGGTATGCTGAGCACTCCGGGGGTGATGAAAGATGCTGCAAGCCGCTTTTGGGCGGTGGAGCATAGCACCTCTATGGTGCTGGCTATAGTGCTGGTGCATGTGGGCTATGCCGTAACCAAAAAGAACCTTGACGATGACCGCAAGTTCAAAAAACTGTTTTGGTGCTCGTTTATAGCGCTGGGTATATTTATGGCTATGATACCTTGGCCAGGCAAGCAGGTAGTGGGCAGACCTTTGATTCCACACATGGCTCAATAAAGGATGGTGGTAAAAAAACTGCTGCAGCCATTGTATGCTGTGTATGCTGCCTCTACTTTTTTGGCGGGTTTACTGATTTGTTTTCCTCTTTTTATGCTGCTAGCGGCTGGCAACGATATTGTGTATCGGAGGGCCATATACCGTATAGTGCGGGTGTGGGCGCAATGCTGGCTTCTGATAACGGGTATGCCTGTGAAGGTGCTAGGCCAACGCCCCCAGAGTGGCAGGCATGTGATAGTGGCCAATCATATTTCTTATCTGGACACGGTGATCTTGTTTCCGGCACTGCCAGGTTACTTTAGGGCACTGGGCAAAAAAGAGTTTAGTAAGGTGCCATTGCTGGGTTTTCTGTACAGGCAGATAGCTATAATGGTGGACCGCAGCAGCACCGAAAGCCGCGCCAAAAGCATGAAACTGATGTGGCGGGTGCTGAAAAGGGAAAGTGATATACTGATTTTTCCGGAGGGGACTTTCAATGAAACGGGTGCGCCCCTGAAATCGTTTTATGATGGTGCCTTCAGGCTGGCTATAACTAGCCAAACACCTATACTGCCGATGGTTTTTCCGGACACGGTGAAGCGGTGGCACTATAGCGGCTGGTGGAAGATGTGGCCGGGAAGAAACAGGGCTATTTACCTACCAGCCATACCCGTAACTGGCCTAACTATGGCCGACCTGCCTGCGCTGAAACAACAGGTGTATGAGGCTATGGAGGCGGAACTGGTGAAATGTGGGTATCAGGGGTGAGGGTAGATGAAGTATATAAGACCTACCGTTTTTTATATACAGATATTTCCTTACTTTTATAAATAAAACCACCCTATATGCTACGTCTGCTATTGTCTTTATTGCTACTGCTCAGTAGTTATTATAATGTATCTGCACAAAGCTACAACTGGGTAAAAGGTGGTGGTACAACCCAAACTTTTACAACATCGTCAAATCAAGAAACTGTATCGTATATGTGTACAGACCCTAATGGGAACGTATATGCACTGAGTAAAGTAGGCATAAATCCTGTTACTGCCGACACATTTTATTGGCCTGGGGGAATAGGTAGCTCTCAAAGTTTATTGTTCACCAGCCACAATTGCAATGGTCAGATGCGTTTTGCAAAATTGATAACTGGAACTGGTAACTTTCCTAATGGTGTTGTAGCAGATAGTATGGGGCATATTTATATAGGCTTTGACGGCACACATAGTAGTACAAATCCTCTACGAATAAGGCATGATACTACAATATCAGCGTACACATTTAATAGAGATGTACTCGTTCAATACGACACTTCTGGCAATCTTAATTGGCTGCGGTTTGTAGGAGCAGATGCGTATTCTACATGGTCAGGCACAGGCGGATGGAGCAACTTCTTAGTTTTAGATGGCAGTCAAAGACCCCATTTTGTTGTTTATGCTAATTATGGTGTCATGCTTACACCTACTTTTACTACTGACAGAAAAGGATTTTATGACAATACGTATGATGTTTCCGGGAATTTATTGAGCGTGAAAAGATTAGAACTGGATAGTACCTTGGCTATTGAAGGTTTAGATATCGACAAAAGCAGCAATAAACTATATGCGTATGGTTCAAGAAGTCCATCGTTTTGGACACTGCCACAATTTATATTCTTGGCTGCTTTTGATACAATGAGGAATAATATTTGGTTAGATTCAATAATTAATCCTCTTTATTCTGGAGGATGTGCATTAAGAGGTGTTGCAGCTGATGCGTGGGGTAATTTATACATTTCGATTAATTCAAGTCGTGTTTTCGTTTACAGAGGAGATACTGTGTGGAATGATATGGTAACGTCTGGTTCTGCTAAAGTAGGAACACTTATGAAGTTAGATACTTCTGGTAATAAAAAATGGGTCAGAAAATATAATGGCACATCAGGGGCCAATGGATTTTTAGGGTTAACCCTATTACCAAACAATAAGATTGCTGCTGGTGGAGTTTTTGTGAATAGAGTAGCTTGCGGTACAGATACGCTCGTATCTTATGCAGGAGAAGGTCAAAATGCATTCTTTACTATTGTGGATAGTGCTGGGTATGTACAGGAATTTGAGCAACTACACGGAATAGGCTTTTACGATAATATTAATGTATGTGCATCAGACCACAAAGGTAATTTGTATTTAGGTGGCAAGGTAGAAAACAATATTTGGGGTGGCAG